>NZ_JBITMW010000006.1:35087-343433 GCF_044466585.1 Micromonospora sp. NPDC049359
CAGGTCTTCTGACGTCCGTCGGGGGGGCCGGCCCCGCCGCCGCGCGCGGGGGGGGCCGGGGGGGGGGCCCCCCCCCCACCCCCCCCCGCCCCGGGGGGGGGGGGGGGGGGGGGGGGGGGGGGGGGGGGGCCCCCCCCCCCCCCGACGGTCAGCGGATCTCGGTGGTGTCCTCGGGCCGCGACTGACCGCGCGGCGGCGCGGACCACGGCGATTCGCCGCCCACCCGGCGCGGCAGCGGCTCGGTCGGCGTCGGATCGGCCGGGTAGCCCAGGGTCAGCGGCGCGGTTTCGCGCTCCGCCGGTTCGGACGACGACCAGTCGGTCAGGGTGAAGTCGTCGCCGCGCGGTGCGTCCACCGGGGCCGGGGCGGCGGCCGGCACGGTCACCGGCTGCGGCCACCGCCGCCAGCGTTGACCGCTGAACGTCGCCATCAGCAGCAGCAGACCGATCAGGAAGAGCGTGCCGTTCTCGACCGGCAGCCGCAGCGGCAGCGGGTCACCGAACACCTTCCACTCGTGCGGGATGGCGTCGCGCACCTCGAACGGTGCCACGAACATCCCGATGTACGGGGTGACCAGCAGCAGCCCGGCCAGCAGTGGCCCCGCCGGCGAGAAACGCAGTGTGCCGAGCAGCCCGAGCAGGACACCGCCGACACCGAGGTACACGGCCGGTTCGATCAGGTTGGCGGTGTTGAAGGTGCCGATCTCCACCCAGCGGTCGACCGTCCGGCTCGACCCGTCCTGCCCGAGCGTGACAAGCACCCACGTGATGGGTGCCACCACCAACCCGGCGAGGAAGCTCCAGAGATGTCGCATCCGCGCACCGTACCGTTTCCGGCATGACCGAGCACCTCTCCGCCGCTCCGACCGGCAAGCCGACGTCGTACTCCCGGGTCACCCTCAGCAAGATCATGACTGCGGTGGACGTCAACCTCTACGGAACCGTCCACGGCGGGGTCCTGATGAAGTTCGTCGACGACGTGGCCGGTGCCGCTGCCGCCCGGCACAGCGGCGGGACGGCGGTCACCGCGGCGATCGACGAGATCGTCTTCTCCGAGGCCGTCCGGGTCGGTGACCTGGTGCACGCGCACGCCCAGGTCAACTGGACCGGGCAGACCTCGATGGAGGTGGGGGTGCGGGTGGTCGCCGAGCGGTGGGACTCGGCCGAGGACGCGCCGGTCCGGGTCGCCACGGCGTACCTGGTCTTCGTCGGGGTGGACGTCGGCGGCGCGCCGCGCACGGTCCGCCCGGTGCTGCCGGAGACGCCGGACGACGAACGCCGGTACCGGGAGGCGGAGATCCGCCGCGAGCACCGCCTGGCCCGCCGACGGGCCATCCAGGCGCACCGGGCCGGCTGAGCTCGAAGGAAGGGCCCCTTCCTAACGCTAAGCGTTAGGAAGGGGCCCTTCCTTCACCCACATGGGTTGGCGCGGTGGAGTGTGGGCCGGGCACGCGTCGATCGGCCCACCCGGTGCGCAGAATGGCGCTTCGAGGTAGGGCAAGATGGCGCCACGGCCCATGCACAGTGTCGTGCGGCCGGGGGGAGGGTGGAGCAGTGGGTGACGTGCTGTGGACGCCGCCGGCGGACGTGCTCGAGCGGTCCCGGATCGGCGGCTACCTGCGCTGGCTGCGGGAGCACCGCGGGCTGGACTTCGCCGACTACGACGCGCTGTGGCGCTGGTCCGTCACCGACCTGGACGGGTTCTGGCGCTCGATCTGGGACCACTTCGAGGTCATCGCGCACACCCCGCCGACGGCCACCCTGGCCGAGCGGACCATGCCCGGCGCCCACTGGTTCCCCGACGCCACCCTCAACTACGCCGAGAACGTGCTGCGCATGCCGGGCCGCGCCGACGACGACCCGGTCGTCATCGCGCACAGCCAGACCCGACCGCCGGTCACCCTCACCGCCGCCGAGCTGCGCGAGCAGGTCCGCCGGGTGTCGGCCGGTCTGCGCCGGCTCGGCGTCACCGCCGGGGACCGGGTGGCGGCGTACGCGCCGAACATCGCCGAGACGTACGTCCTGCTGCTCGCCACCGCCAGCCTGGGCGCAGTCTTCTCGTCCTGCGCGCCCGAGTTCGGCACCCGCAGCGTCACCGACCGGTGGCAGCAGATCGAGCCGACGGTGCTGGTCGCCGTGGACGGCTACCGGTACGGCGACAAGCCCGTCGACCGGCGGGCCGAGGTCAAGGCCATCCGGGCCGCCCTTCCGTCGGTACGGCACACCGTCGGCATCGCGTACCTCGACCCGAACGGCCCGACGCCCGACGGCGTCCTCGACTGGGCGGACCTGGCCGCGCCCACCGACGAGCCGTTGACGTTCACGCCGGTCCCGTTCGACCACCCGCTGTACGTGCTCTACTCCTCAGGCACCACCGGGCTGCCCAAGCCGATCGTCCACGGCCACGGTGGCATCCTGCTGGAACACCTGAAGATGCTCGCCCTGCACCACGACCTCGGCCCGTCCGACCGGTTCTTCTGGTTCACCACCACCGGCTGGATGATGTGGAACTTCCTGGTCTCCGGGCCGGCGGTGGGCGCGGCCATCGTGCTCTTCGACGGCAACCCCGGCCACCCCGACCTCGGCGGGCTGTGGCGACTGGCCGCCGAGACCGGCACCACCTACTTCGGCACCTCGGCGCCGTACCTGCTGGCCTGCCGCAAGGCCGGCGTGGTGCCGCGCGAGATCGCGGACCTGTCCGCGCTGCGCGGCGTCGGTTCCACCGGCGCGCCGCTGCCCGCCGAGGGCTTCCAATGGGTGTACGACACGGTCGGCGACCAGGTGCAGCTCCAGTCGCTGTCCGGCGGCACCGACGTGTGCACGGGCTTCGTCGGCGGAGTGCCGCTGCTGCCCGTGTACGCCGGAGAGATCGCCTGCCGTGCGTTGGGCGCCAAGGTGGAGGCCCGCTCGGCCGACGGCACCCCGGTGATCGGTGAACTGGGCGAGTTGGTGATCACCGAGCCGATGCCGAGCATGCCGGTGGGCTTCTGGAACGACCCGGACGGCGTCCGCTACTCCGAGGCGTACTTCTCGGTCTACCCCGGTGTGTGGCGGCACGGCGACTGGATCACCATCAACGACCGAGGCGGCTGCGTGATCACCGGACGCTCCGACGCCACCCTCAACCGCGGCGGCGTACGACTCGGCACCGCCGAGTTCTACTCGGTGGTCGAAGGGCTCGACGAGGTCGTCGACTCGGTCGTCGTGCACCTGGAGGACGACGAGGGCGGCGCAGGTGAGCTGCTGCTCTTCGTCGTGCTGGCCGACGGCCTGGAACTGGACGACGCGCTGCGCACGAAGATCAGCCGTGAGCTGCGTACGGCGCTCTCCCCCCGGCACGTCCCCGACGAGATCCACCAGGTGCGCGCGGTACCCCGAACCCTCTCGGCCAAGAAGCTTGAGGTACCGGTCAAGAAGATCCTCACCGGCACCCCGGTCGACGACGCAGCGGCGAAGGGTGCCCTGGCCAACCCCGAGTCCCTGACCGCCTTCGCCACCTTCGCCCAGTCCCGCCCCCACCCCTGACCCGGGGCTCCGGACGCCCGACCCCCGCCCCCACATCGCCCCCACCCCCACAGGCCCCGGCTCCGCGCAGGGCTCCCGCCCCCGCACGCGTCGATCATGGAGTTGTGGTGCCCCGTAAGGGGTGCATATCCCTGCCATTCGGCCACCACGACTCCATGATCGACCCGGCCTGGCCCTGGAGCCCCGCGATCTTGCACTTTCTGTCGCCGCCTAAGGGGCATTCCACGCGTATCGGCAACCGAAACTGCAAGATCGCGGGTGCGGGTGCGGGTGCGGGTGCGGGTGCGGGTGCGGGGGGTGTGGGGGCGGGGTGCGGGTGCGGGCTACGGGAGGGAGTGGGTGACCTTTTCGCTGGACAGTCGGGTAGCCAGACGGGTTGGGTCCAGGTTGGCGCAGAGGACCACCGTGGCGGCCCGGGTCAGCGGCGCGAGGAGCCAGTCGACCGGGTCGGGGTAGCGGGCGGCGTCGACCAGGAGACGCGCGCCCCGCTCGATGCCCAGCTCGCCGGCGCGGGCCTCGGCTCGGCTCAGCAGGTGCGCGTCGGTGGGGCCCGGACCCGGCTGTGGGGTGAAGTGGTCGCCGTGCCCGCGTACCTCGACCACATAGTCGGCGAAACCGGGCGGCGCCTGCCGCAGTGGGGCGGCGAGCGGGGCGAGGCCCAGGGCGTAGCGCTCGTCCGCCGGCCAGGACTGCGCCTCGTCGAACCGGTCGGCGGCGGCGAAGAGGACGTCCACGTTTCCCGGCGTGTCGAGGACGCTCAGCTTGGCCGACCAGCAGCCCAGCAGCACGGCGGCGGTCTGCCAGTGCGGAGGGAGCAGGACGCCGGCCGGTGTGCCCGGCGCGAGGCCGACCTCGTCGACGAGGAGATTGGCGGTCTTCGACACCCAGTTCGCCAGGGTCGCGCCGGAGAGTTCGGTGCGGTCTCCGGTGGAGTCGTCGTACCAGGTCAGCAGCGGTCGAGTCGGGTCGGTCGCGATCGCGTCGGCGAAGACCCGGGCAATGTTGTCGGCCATCGGCGCGAACGATACGCCTCCGCGCCCCGTACTCGATGACGATGACAAGTCGGCGTACGGTCGGGTCGCAGTCAGCGTCCGCCCCGTACTCCGGCGTAGGCTTTACCCCCGGAGTGTTGTTCCCCACAGACCCACCCGCAAGGAGTCGCCCCGTGACCGCCGGTCGCCCGCCCCGCGTGCTCATCGACGCCACGAGTGTCCCCGCCGACCGTGGTGGTGTCGGTCGATACGTCGACGGTCTGCTCGGCGCCCTCGGCAAGGTGTGCGGGTCGGGGGTGGAGCTGGCCGTGGTGAGCCTCCGCACCGACCAGGAGCGTTACACCCGGATGCTGCCCGGCGCGGAGATCATCCCCGCCCCGGCGGCGGTGGCGCACCGCCCGGCCCGCCTCGCCTGGGAGCAGACCGGCCTGCCGCTGCTCGCCCAGCAGGTCGGCGCGCACGTGCTGCACTCGCCCTTCTACACCTGCCCGCTGCGGGCCGGGTGCCCGGTGACGGTCACCGTGCACGACGCGACGTTCTTCACCGAGCCGGAGCACTACGACAAGTCTCGCCGGACGTTCTTCCGCAGCGCCATCAAGACGTCGATGCGCCGCGCCGACCGGGTGATCGTGCCCAGCAAGGCCACCCGTGACGAGTTGATCCGGCTGCTCGACGCCGACCCGACCCGCATCGACGTGGCCTACCACGGCGTCGACCACGCCGCCTTCCACGCGCCGAGCGAGGATGAGAAGGCCCGCGTACGTGCTCGGCTGGGGCTGGGCAACAGCAGCTACGTCGCCTTCCTCGGCGCCAAGGAGCCGCGCAAGAACGTACCCAATCTGATCCGGGGTTGGGCTCGCGCGGTGTCCGAGCGGACCGACCCGCCGGCGCTGGTGATCGCCGGCGGGCAGGGGCACGACGACGACATCGACCGCGCGGTGGCCGAGGTGCCGTCGCACCTGCGCCTGCTGCGTCCCGGTTATCTGCGGTACGCCGACCTGCCCGGCTTCCTCGGCGGTGCGCTGGTCGCCGCCTACCCGTCGTACGGCGAGGGGTTCGGCCTGCCGATCCTGGAGGCGATGGCGTGCGCCGCCCCGGTGCTGACCACGCCCCGCCTGTCGCTGCCCGAGGTGGGTGGCGACGCGGTCGCGTACACCTCGGAGGACCCGGACCAGATCGCCACCGACCTGGCCGCCCTGCTGGACGACGAGCAGCGCCGGTTGTCGCTGGCGAAGGCCGGCTTCGACCGGGCCAAGGAGTTCACCTGGGAGTCCAGCGCCGAGGTGCACATCGCTGCGTGGAGTCGTGCCCGTTCGTGACCGTTCGGGCGCCCTCGTGGTGACCCGTGCCACTGCGGGACGATGCGTCGGGCATGATGTGCGGATGCTTTATGCGGTCATCCCGGCAGGTGGCAGCGGCACAAGGTTGTGGCCGTTGTCCCGCGCCGGCCACCCCAAGTTCCTCCACCCGCTGACCGGCACCAGTTCCTCGCTGTTGCAGGCGACCGTGGAGCGGCTCGCGCCGCTGACCACGCCGGATCGGACCCTTGTGGTCACCGGCGCCGCGCACGTCGCGGCGGTCGCCCGGCAGCTCACCGGGCTGCCGGAGGAGAACATCCTGGTCGAGCCGTCCCCCCGGGACTCCTGCGCGGCGATCGCGCTGGCCGCGGCGGTGATCGCGGTCCGCGATCCGGAGGCGGTGATGGGCAGCTTCGCGGCCGACCACCTGATCCGTGACCCGGACAGCTGGGTGCGTACGGTCCAGGAGGCGGTCCGGGGCGCCGAGCAGGGCATGCTGATGACCGTCGGGATCACCCCGACCAGGCCGGAGACCGGGTACGGCTATCTGGAGACCGACGAGGCCACCGACGGCGCCCCGTGGCGGCAGGTGGCCGAGTTCAAGGAGAAGCCGGCAGCCGAGGTCGCCGAGGCGTACGTCCGATCGGGTCGACACCTCTGGAACGCCAGCATGTTCGTCTGGCGGGTGGACGTGTTCCTCGCCGAGCTGGCCCGTCAGCAGCCGGCGCTGCACGCTGGGGTCACCGCGATCGCCGCTGCCTGGGGCACGCCGGAGCAGGACGATGTCCTCGGCACGGTGTGGCCGACGCTGCCGAAGATCTCCGTCGACTACGCGGTGATGGAGGGCGCGGCCACCGCGGGCCGGGTGGCCACCGTGCCGGGTGACTTCGGCTGGAACGACGTCGGCGACTTCCACACCCTCGGCGACGTGCTCCCCGCGGATGACGCGGGCAACGTGGTGCTCGGTACGGACGCCAAGCCGGGCGTGCTGCTGCGGGACACCGCCGACCTGGTCGTGGTGCCACAGTCGGGTCGGCTGGTGGCGGTCATCGGTGTGCGTGACCTGATCGTGGTGGACACCCCGGACGCGGTGCTGGTCTGTCCGCGCGAGCGGGCCCAGGACGTCAAGCTGCTGGTCGACGAGCTCAAGGAGCGCGGCGAAGAGGGCTACATCTGACGTCCGGTGCGTGACGCTGGCGACGGGAACTCCCGTCGCCAGCGCTGCGTCACCACCTTTGGAGGGCGGTGAGGGCCGGCTCGACGAGTTGTGCGGTCCCGCCGGCCAGCGGCTCGGGCAGCCGGTCGGGCGGGAACCACCCCAGCGCCTCGGACTCGTCGCTGACCTGCTCGACCGCGTCGGCCGGGGCGACCACGGCGAACCGGATGTCGTAGTGGCGCGAGCCGCCCTGGCACTGCACCTCGTGCACGTCGATGTCGATCGGCACCGGGTCGATGCGCAGCCCGGTGATGCCGGATTCCTCGGTGGCCTCGCGCAGCGCGGCCCCGACAAGGGTCCGGTCGACCGGCTCACAGTGCCCGCCGAGCTGCACCCACCGGCTGAACTTGGCGTGTAGGCAGAGCAGTACCCGCGCCCCGGTCGGGTCCAGCACCAGCGCGCTCGCGGTGACGTGGCCGGGGCGGTGTTGTCGGCTCATCGCGATCGGCCCGGCGGCGAGCAATGCGAGGGTGCGATCCCGTGCCTCGGCCGACGCCGAGCTGGTCGGCTGCCAACCTTCGAGCAGCGCGACCGCGTCGGCGTGCAGTGCCGCGAACGTCGTGGGATCGATGGGGTCGACGGTGGGTCCGGTCATCGCGGTGTCGGGCATCCCGTCACTCTACGAGCGGTCGGCTCTCGGCCTGGCCGGCGACGCGTACCACGGCGGCGGGGTGACCGGACGACACCTCTGCGGAGCAAGGGCCGCAGACCCTCGTGGTGCCGCCCGATCACCGGTCCTCCCCAGTCCCGGTGCCCCGGCGTCGAACGCGTCAAGGACGCGTCGGTGCCGTGCGCGGGCACTGGAAGCATGCCTAACCGTCCCCGAGGGCGTCGAGGTTTTTCAGTCCAGGCTTAAAGATGGAGATAACTGCCGGCCAGGTAGAGTCGAAATGGCCGTCCGGCATCCCTCTGCCGGCGGCACGGGAGTGCTCCATGCTGAAGATCCACTTTTCCGGCGAGGACATCCTCCGGACCCGGGTGGCACCGGCGGCCGACCCGGTCTGGGAGTTGGTCCTCAGCCTGCACGCGTTGCAGAGCCGCAACCGCGACCCGCTGACGTCGGCGTGGCGGCACACCGTGACCCGCGGGCTACGCCGGGACATCGCCTCCGACCAGCTCCGACTGCTCTTCGCCCTGAATCCGCCGCGCGGCTACTTTCCCGACTTCCTCACCCCGTACGCCAGTGTGGAAGGTTTCGAGGCAGGCTTGGAAGCGGTTCGCAGCACGCCGATCGAGGTGCTCCAGCGGGACCTGACCCTGGTGGCCGCCGAGAACCCGCTGCCCGCCTCGGCCGCCGCGCTGGCCCGTGGCGACGTGGCGACACTGCGGCACCTCGCGGATTCGATGGAGCAGTACCGGGCGTTGGCGATCGGCCCGTACTGGAGCCGGATCCAGGCCGCCGTCGCGGCGGACCGTAACCGTCGTGCGCGCGCCCTCCTCGACGGCGGCGTCGAGGCCCTCCTGACCAGCCTGCGCCCGACCATGCGCTGGTCGGGCGGGGTGCTCGAGGTGCGTGACTACCCGCACAGCCGCGAGTTGCACCTGGACGGGCGAGGGCTGCTGCTGGTGCCGTCGTTCTTCTGCGCACCCACGCCGGTCGCCCTGCTCGACCCGGCGCTGCCGCCCGTCCTGGTCTATCCCGTGGACCGGCTGGGCGGCCTCGCCGCCGCCGACGGCGAGGCGTCGGCCGCGACCGGTACCGGCCGTGACTCGCTGGCCGCGCTTCTCGGCCGGACCAGGGCCGCGGTGCTACAGGCCAGCGACGACGGCTGTACGACGGGTGAGATGGCCCGTCGGCTCGACATCTCCCCGGCGGCGGCGAGCCAGCACGCCACCGTGCTGCGCAACGCCGGCCTGCTCGTCAGCCACCGCGACCGCAACACCGTGCTGCACACGCTGACCCCGCTGGGCCGAGCCGTCCTGGAGGCCTAACCCCACCCCACCCGATTCATCATGAAGTTATTGCCCGGACACGCCGAGGCAGCGGGTAATAACTTCATGATCAATGCCGAGGTCGGCCGGGCCGGGCGGGGCCGGGCGGCCGGGTGGCGGGATTACAGGGCTAGGGCGGCGCTTGCTGGGCTGCCGGCGGGTGGGGGCAGCAGCGTCGAGCCGACGCCCTCGGCGGCCAGGGCGATGCGCAGCCGGTGCAGGTCGGCGCCGAAGCGGACCAGGTCCATCGGGTCGACCGGCGCCGGGGCGGTGCCGAGTACCAGCGCGGTGGCGTCGGTGGGCCAGCCGGGCACCTCGGCGACCAGGCCGGCGCGTACCTCTGCCTCGTCGACGAGCGTGAAGACCGTGCCCGGGGTGACCACCTCGGCCACCGCGTCGAGCGCCCGCCGCACCGTGGCGGGGTCGATCGGCTCGGGGCCGACGGTCTCGACGAGGGTCGCGGCGTCGGCCAGCCCGGCGGCCCGGGCCTCGGCGGTGCCCAACGAGAAGAGGTCCTGCGCGGCGTCCCGGACCAGCGCACGCGCGCCACCGGAGTCGTCCGCGCCGGTGGCGGTGAGGTAGCCCCGCACCACTGCCACCGGGACCTGGTCACACTTACCCTTGATCAACTCGCCGGCGCCCGCCAGCTCGTCCACCACGGCCATCTGGGTGAGCTGGAGCTCGTTGCCGTACGGGTCGACCTCGCCCCGGTGGTCGCGGATGGCCGGCATGCCGGCGACCCCGAGCGCGACGTCGGTCAGCCCGTTCCGCCAGGGCCGGCCCATGGTGTCGCTGACGATCACCGCGACGTCGAGGTCGTACCGTTCCCGGAGCGCGGCGCGCAGCTCCCGTGCCGACGCGTCCGGGTCCACGGGTAACAGCACCAGCCGGGTCTTGTCGACGTTCGACGCGTCGATCCCGGCGGACGCCATCACGAACCCGTGGTGGGTCTGCACGATCCGGGTCGCGCCCCGGCTGGCCACGACCCGCGCGGTCTCGGCCGCCAGCACCTCCTCGCGTGCGGCGAGCCGCTCGGGCCCGTCCGCCGGGACGTCGACCAGGCGCCCCTCCGCCTTGGAGACGATCTTGCTGGTCACCACCAGCACGTCGCCGTCGCGCAGCCACGGCGCGGCGGTGGCGATCAACGCCGCCAGGTCGTCGCCCTCGGTCACGTGGCCGATGCCCAGCACCGGCAGGATCTCCAGCCTCACGTCAACTCCACCGCGGCGCGGACCATCGCCGCCGTCGCCGCCTCGTCGGTCATCCGCAGCGGCACCGCGCGGACCGTCACCTCCGGCACCAGCGTGTCGGCGTCCTCCTCGGCGACCAGCCAGCCGTCCAGCAGGCCGCCGGCCGACCGGCCACCGTACAGGCGGCCCACCCCCGCGGCGCTGCACTCAACCCCGAGCACCTCGAGACAGCGGTCGGCCATCCCGCGTACCGGCGCGCCGCCGATGATCGGCGAGACCCCCACCACCGGCGCCGGGCCGTCCACCACGGCCTCACGCATCCCGGGTACGGCGAGCACGGGCGCGACGCTCACCACCGGATTGCTCGGGGCGACCAGCACCAGGTCGGCCGCCCCGATGGCGTCCAGCACACCCGGTGCCGGCTTCGCCGTCTCCGCGCCCACGAACACGAAACGGTGGGTCGGGATGTTCGCCCGGTACCGCACCCACCACTCCTGGAAGTGGATGGCCCGCTGGCCCTGGTCGTCCTCGGCAGCGGGCTCACCGCCGCCGCTGACGATGGCGTGGGTCTCCAGCCGGTCGTCGGTCGCCGGGAGCAGGCGTACGCCCGGTTGCCAGCGGCTCGCCAGCGCCTCGGTGACCGCGCTGAGCGGGTAACCACCGTTGAGCATGGTGCTGCGGACCAGGTGGGTGGCGATGTCCTTGTCGCCGAGGCCGAACCAGGTGGGCTCGACGCCGTACCCGGCCAGCTCCTCCTTGACCGTCCAGCTCTCACCGACCCGGCCCCAGCCCCGCTCCGGGTCGGCGCCGCCGCCGAGGGTGTACATGACGCTGTCCAGATCGGGGCAGATCTTCAACCCGTGCAGCCACAGGTCGTCGCCGACGTTGACCACGGCGGTCACCTCGGCGTCGACCTCGCGGGCGTACGCCCGGACGCCGAGCAGGAACCGGGCGCCCCCGATGCCGCCGGCCAGAACCACGATGCGCATGTCGACCATCCTCGCGTACGTGACGCCTCCGGTCCGCCGGTGCCCGGGGAGACTAGGCTCACGTGCGCCCTGTCCGTCAATGCCCCGAGGGGGAGCTCGTGACCAGCCCCGCCGAGCCCGCGTCCGCCGACGCGACGCAGGCCCGCCAGCTGACCAAGCCACTGCGCGAACTGGGTGCGCTCGCCCTGCTCGGCGCGAACGCCGTGTTCCTTTTCGTGGGGCTGCTCCGGTTGCTCATTCCGGCCGACTACACCGACTTCACCGGTCGGGCGGGCAGTTCCTTCTTCTCGTTCATCGGGGTGGAGGCGGTGGTCCTGCCGTTGCTGGCCGTGCTGCTGGCGACCCACGTCGCGCCGGTGCTGCCGAAGGCGAAGCTCATCACGCAGGTGGCGCTCGGCGAGTACGCGGTCAGCGCGCTGTTCGGCACGCTCACCATGCTGATCTGGACGGTCGGCCGGCTCGCCGAGGCGGAGATCCTCGACGCGCTGCTCGGCGTGCTGACCCGCTTCGCCTGGCTGGTGATCTTCGCGGTGGCCGCCTGGGTGGTGTTCACGATCTGGCGGGCGTTCTACTACGTGCCCAAGCCCAAGCCGCAGCAGGGCGTCTACGGGCAGCCGCCGCAGGGCTGGCCGCAGCAGCCCGGTGGTTGGCCGGCCCCCGGTCAGCCCGGTGGTCAGCCGCAGGCCGGTTGGGCCGCCCCCGGCCAGCCGGGCGGCTACCCGCAGGCGGGTCAGCCGGGCGGCTACCCGCCGGCGCAGTTCCCGGGCCAGTACGGCCAGCCGTCGCCGCCGTTCCAGGCCCCGCAGTCCGCGCCGCCGTTCCCCCAGTCCGCGCCGCCGCACCCGCAGTCAGCACCGCCGTTCCCGCAGTCCGCGTCGCCGGCCAACCCGGGCCCGCAGTCCGCGCCGCCGGCCCACACCAGCCCGCAGTCCGCCCCGCCGGGCAACCCGGGACCGCAGTTCGCGCAGCCCGCGCCACCGTTCGGGCAGCCGCCGTCGGCCGACCCGACCCAGGCGATCCCGCGTCAGTCGGCCGAGCCGAGCCCTGCCGACCCGACCCAGGCGATCCCGCGTCCCGCGAACGAGGACAACGACCGCACCCAGCACATCAACCCCGAAGGCCCGCGCTGACCTGCACACCGCCAACCTCGCGCCGATCTTGCACTTTCGGTTGTCGGTTCGCGTGAAATACCCCAGGTGCCACCACAGAAAGTGCAAGATCGGCGAGCGGGTGCCGATCTTGCACTTTCTGTTGTCGTTATGAGTGCGATGCCCCTCGTGTCGCCACAGCAACTGCAAGATCGGCGAGGGCCGGGGTCGCGGGCTGTCGGGGCGGGGGTGGGTTGGGTGGGGGTTTGGGGCGCATAGGGTGAGCGGATGGTTGATCGCACCCAATCCGGCCCCAGCGAGGCGAGCGTGCGGCGGGCCCTGGGTCGGGCCGCCGCCGGCCGGGCGCTGGACCTTGACGAGGCGACCGCGCTGCTCGCCGCCCGTGGTGAGGCGCTGGACGAGCTGCTCCGGGTGGCCGGTCAGATCCGCGACGCCGGGCTGCGGGAGGCGGGGCGGCCGGGTGTCGTCACGTACTCGAAGAAGGTCTTCATCCCGCTGACCCGGCTCTGTCGGGACCGCTGCCACTACTGCACCTTCGCCACTGTGCCGCACCGCCTGCCGGCGCCGTTCCTGGACCGCGACGAGGTGCTGGCCATCGCCCGCGAGGGCGCCGCGCAGGGCTGCAAGGAGGCCCTGTTCACTCTCGGTGACCGGCCGGAGGAGCGGTGGCCGGCGGCCCGTACGTGGCTGGACGAGCGCGGCTACGACTCCACCCTGGACTACCTGCGCGCCTGCGCGGTGGCCGTGCTGGAGGAGACGGGCCTGTTGCCGCACCTCAACCCGGGGGTGCTGTCCTGGTCGGAGCTGCAACGGCTCAAGCCGGTCGCGCCGAGCATGGGCATGATGTTGGAGACCACCGCGACCCGCCTGTGGTCCGAGCCGGGCGGCCCGCACTACGGCTCACCCGACAAGGAGCCGGCGGTCCGGCTGCGGGTGCTCGACGACGCCGGGCGGGTCGGGGTGCCGTTCACCACCGGGCTGCTCATCGGCATCGGCGAGACGCCGGCCGAGCGGGTGGACGCGCTGTTCGCGATCCGTCGCGCCCACCGCGAGTACGGCCACCTCCAGGAGGTGATCGTGCAGAACTTCCGCGCCAAGCCGGACACGGCGATGCGGGGGATGCCCGACGCGGAGCTGCACGACCTGGCCGCCACGGTGGCCGTGGCCCGGCTGCTGCTCGGCCCGAAGGCCCGCATCCAGGCCCCGCCGAACCTCATCGCCGGCGAGTACGACCTGTTGCTGCGGGCCGGTATCGACGACTGGGGCGGCGTCTCGCCGCTCACCCCGGACCACGTGAATCCGGAGCGCCCGTGGCCGCAGATCGAGGAGCTGGCCCGGCACACCGAGTTGGCCGGGTTCACGCTGCGGGAGCGGTTGACGATCTACCCCGAGTACGTGCGGGCGGGTGACCCGTGGCTCGACCCGAGGCTGCTGCCGCACGTGTCCGCCCTCGCCGACCCGGCGACCGGCATGGCGGTCGAGTCGGCCCTCCCGCAGGGCCGGCCCTGGCAGGAGCCGGAGGAGGTGTTCGGCGGGCGGACCGATCTGCACGCCACCATCGACACCACCGGCCGCACTGACGACCGGCGCGGTGACTTCGACAGCGTCTACGGCGACTGGGCCGAGGTCGCCGGCAAGGTGACCCCGGAGGCGGCAGCGCAACGGGTCGCCGTACCCCCGATGACGGCCGGCAGTGGCGCGGACCGCGACCTTACGGCCGGGTTGCGGCTCGCGGCCGACGACCCGGCGGCGCTGCTCGACCCGGCCCACACCGACGCGGCGTTGGCGCTGTTCGCCGCGGACGGGCCGGCGCTGGACGAGCTGTGCCGGCTCGCCGACGACGTGCGCCGGGACGCGGTCGGCGACGACGTGACCTACGTGGTCAACCGCAACATCAACTTCAGCAACGTCTGCTACGTGGGCTGCCGGTTCTGCGCGTTCGCGCAGCGTGAGCGGGACGCCGACGCCTACCGGCTCTCCGTCGACCAGGTCGCCGACCGGGCCGAGGAGGCATGGGCGGCCGGTGCCAGCGAGGTCTGCCTCCAGGGCGGGATCGACCCGAAGATGCCGGTCACCGGGTACGCCGACATCGTCCGCGCCATCAAGGCCCGGGTGCCCGAGATGCACGTGCACGCCTTCTCCCCGATGGAGATCGTCACCGCCGCCGCCAAGGCGGGCGTGCCGGTCCGCGAGTGGCTGACCCAGCTCCGCGAGGCCGGGCTGGACACCATCCCGGGCACCGCCGCGGAGATCCTCGACGACGACGTGCGCTGGGTGCTCACCAAGGGCAAACTGCCGGCCGCCGCCTGGGTCGACGTGGTCAGCACGGCCCACGAGCTGGGCATCCGGTCCAGCTCCACGATGATGTACGGCCACGTCGACCACCCGGGGCAGTGGCTGGCGCACTTTAGGGTGCTGGCCGGCGTGCAGGACCGTACCGGTGGGTTCACCGAGTTCGTGGCGCTACCGTTCGTGCACACCAACGCGCCGATCTACCTGGCCGGCATCGCCCGTCCCGGACCGACCTGGCGGGAGAACCGGGTGGTGCACGCGATGTCCCGGCTGCTGCTGCACGGCCGGATCGACAACATCCAGTGCTCCTGGGTGAAGCTCGGCGACGAGGGCACGGTGGCGATGCTCCAGGGCGGCTGCAACGACCTGGGCGGCACGCTCATGGAGGAGACCATCTCCCGGATGGCGGGGTCCGGCAACGGTTCGGCGCGTACCGAGGAGCAGTTGCGGGCCATCGCGACGGCGGCCGGGCGGCCGGCGCGCAAGCGGACGACCGCATACGGTCACGCTCGGCGCTGAGGTCGAACCTTTTCCCGCCGTCGGCCGTACCAAGCGGTGCCGGCGGCGGTCGCGGCGAGGGCCGCCGCCGGTGTTCCCCCAGGGGCCCGGCGACGTCGGTCGGCGGCACCGGACCCGTCACCGCGGGCGCGTGCGCGCCGCCGCCGGAAAGGTTCCCCATGACCACTGATCAGCGGAAGCGGCCCTGGCCGCGACTGACCCGCCGGCAGACGTTGACCGCCGCGGCCAGCGCCACCCTCGGCGCCGCCGCGCTCACCGTGCCGGGCCTGTCGGCCGCCCAGAACGCGCCGGGCGCGGCGGGTCGGGCCGACGAGCCGATCGTCGTGCACCTGCGCGACGCCGCGTCGGGAACGATGGACGTCTTCGTCGGTGAGTCCCGGATCGAGGTACGCGACCGCGGCCTCGCGGACCGGCTGCGCCGCGCCGCCAAGCGCTGACCAGCGCCTTCGCCCGGCGCTGACCAGCGCCCCGTCCGCCAACAGTCCCCGCCCAGTGAGGTTGGTCCGCCATGTCTTCCCACCGCGAGGCCCCGGAGATAGCCAAGGATCCGGTCGCCGACAGCTCCGACCTTTACGCGTTCGTGAGCCCCGACAAGCCCGACACGGTCACGCTGATCGCCAACTACGTGCCGTTGCAGCTTCCGTCCGGGGGGCCGAACTTCTTCGAGTTCGGCGACGACGTGCGTTACGAGATCCACATCGACAACAACGGTGACGGTCATCCCGACGTCACCTACCGGTTCGAGTTCACGACCGAGATCACCAACCCGAACAGCTTCCTCTACAACACCGGGCCGATCGAGTCGCTCGACAGCAAGAACTGGAACCGCCGGCAGTTCTACAGCCTGACCCGGATCACCGACGGCAAGGAGCACCGGCTCGCGCACAAGCTCCCCTGCCCGCCGTGCAACGTCGGACCGCTGTCCACGCCGAAGTACGCCGACCTCGTACGCCAGGCCACGTACACCCTGTCGACGGGGGAGCGGGTTTTCGCCGGGCAACGCGCGGACGGCTTCTTCGTCGACCTGGGAGCGATCTTCGATCTCGGTACGCTGCGGCCGTTCCAGCAGTTGCACGTGGCCGGCAAGAAGATCTTCAAGGCCGAGGGGGAGCCGGTCAACGCCACCGACCGGATGAACGTGCACAGCATCGCCCTGCAGGTGCCGCTGAAGCAGGTACGTCGTCGCGCCAACCGGTACGGTCCGGCGGACGCCGCGTCGGTGCTGGGGGTGTGGACGTCCGCGTCGCGCCGGCAGGTCCGGGTGCTCGGCGACCGGGGTGGGGCGGACACCTCCACCGGTCCGTTCACCCAGGTCTCCCGGCTGGGCAATCCGCTGTTCAACGAGGTCATCGTGCCGATGTCCAAGAAGGACCTGTGGAACTCGCTGCCACCGTCGGAGGACAAGCGGTTCGCCCGCTTCGTCGAGCAGCCCGAGTTGGCCGCCCTGCTGCCGGCCCTCTACCCGGACGTCTTCCCCAACCTGGACAAGCTCAACAAGTCCAAGAAGGCGCGGGCCGACCTGGTGGCGATCCTGCTCACCGGCGTACCCGCTGGTCTGATCGACGGCTTCACGAACGCCACCGGCGAGGTGCAGGCCGACATGCTGCGGTTGAACACGGCCATCGCGCCGAACCGGCGGCCGGACCGGTTCGGGGTGCTCGGCGGCGACCTGGCCGGCTTCCCGAACGGGCGGCGGGTCGGTGACGACGTGGTCAGCATCGCGCTGCGGGCGATCGCCGGGGTGACCGTACCGTTGGTGGACAAGACGTTCCGCCCGGACGCGGCGGCCGGCGCGGTCACCCCGGGGCTCAGCGCCGCCGACGTGACGGCGCCGTTCCTGGCGAACTTCCCCTACCTGGGTACGCCGTACGACGGGTTCAACAACCCGCCGGCGTCGTCCTGACGTCGGGCGGGGGAGTGGCGATGCACGAACACACGTACGGTCCGTCGGAGACGGGGAGTGTCGTCCTCGACCTGGGCGGCGACACCGGCGCCCTGATCATCTACACCGGTCGGGATCTGCACGGCCGGGAGATCGAGATCAGCCGCGGTGACGATCGGCGGGTCCACTCGGCGGTCCGGGAGCGCCGGGTCCGGGACGGCTCGTTCCACAGTGCGGTCTACCCCGATCTGCCCGAGGGCATGTATACCGTCTGGTGGGATGAAAACACGTCAGCGGGGACGGTTTCTGTCCATGGTGGAGCAATAGCCGAGTTCGCCTGGCCGAGCAGCGGTTTTGGGGCTACCGGCTGACCTCGACGGACCCTGTTTCCCCTCGCACCCCGTCCACATTGTGGGCGGGGTGCGAACGCTGTCCACGGCTGGACGGGCGGTCTGCGTCGCGCCGCGTTAACCTGTCCCCCACCAAGATCAGCTTTGCGGAGGGGGTACCCGTGCTCCACGGTCGGCGGGCCGTCCGGGGGAGCGCCACGGCAGAAAAGTCGGGCAACTCGCCGGAGAGGGCGTTACTCGGCCGGGGTCTGAATCGATAGGGCAGGTTGCGAGGCTGGACGGTCCTGGTGGCCGGCCAGGGTTGTCGGGAGGGCGACTCCATTATCAAGTTTGGCTTGACGGCGCACGCATTACACGCGTGTAATTTGAATGGGGTTGTTCGCACGGAACGCAACAAAACGGGACCGGACGGACACGCACGCCTTTCGCGTGGGGGGTTGCAGCGGCGATGACGCCGGTGCGCGACAAGGAGGCATTTGATGGACGGCCAGCTTGAGGTGGCCGACCTGCTCGGAAACGCGCCGGAGTGGCAGGAGCGGGCCTTGTGCTCGCAGACCGACCCCGAGGCGTTCTTTCCCGAGAAGGGCGGCTCGACCCGCGAGGCGAAGCGAATCTGCTCGCGCTGCGAGGTCAAGACCGAATGCCTCGAATACGCTCTCGGCCACGACGAGCGGTTCGGTATCTGGGGTGGGCTCTCGGAGCGGGAACGGCGCAAGTTGAAGCGGCGCGCCGCCTGATCGGTACGGCGTCGGGGGTGGTGCGGAGTCGAGGCGGTGGGGGCCGCCCGGCTCAGGCCAGCTCGTCGGGGTCGACCCCGAGCAGGTTCGCCACCTGCTCGATGATCACGTCATGGACGAGGTCGGCGAGATCTTCGCGGTCCATCGCCCGGAACTCCAGGGGTCGGCGGTACAGCACGATCCGGGGCGGCACCTCCTGGCGGCCGGGGCGACCCGGCAGCAGCCGGGCCAGCGGCACCTCGCCGTCCTCCAGCACATCCGAGTCGTAGACGTTCAGGTCCGGCGGGACGTCCTCGACCGCGAACTCGACGCCGGCCAACTCCTTGGCGAAGCGTCGCTCCAACGTCTCGACGGTGTCCAACACCAGGTCGTCGAAGACCTCCGCCTTGGTCCGCGCCAGCGGCACCGTCGCCGGCACCAGGCGCCCGCGCAGGCCACGCCCGTGCCGGTCGCGGTGCGCACGCCGGCCGGGGTCGGGGCGGCGGTGTTCCGGGCTCGTCATGAGGCAAAGGGTAGCCCCCGTGCCGGGTCGGCCAGCGGCACCGCCGCCAGCGTGGCGCGGCGCGACCCGAACCGCGAATTGTGATCACCGCGACGGGCGTGTCGCAACGCGAACCGGTGCGCCGGACCCGGTAATGGGGATACCCTGCCGCACGTGAGGTCACCACGGCGCTGCTCCCGTAACGGCTGCCCCCGGCAAGCGGTCGCCACATTGACCTATGTCTACAACGAGTCCACCGCCGTGGTCGGCCCGTTGGCGGCGTTCGCCGAGCCACACACGTACGACCTGTGTGAGCAGCACGCCCGCAGCCTCACCGCGCCGCGCGGCTGGGACGTGGTCCGGCACGAGGGTGAGTTCGAGCCGCCCCCGCCCACCACGGACGACCTGGTCGCGCTGGCCGAGGCGGTCCGGGAGGCGGCCCGCCCGGCGCCCCGCCCCCCGGAGCCCGACCAGCCCCGCCCGGAAAACCCCCACCAGACCGGCCGCCGAGGCCACCTCCGGGTAATCCCCCCCAACCATTGAGCCGCAGCGGTTACTGGCCCAGGAGGCGGGCGAGGGTTTTGGCGCTTCGGCAGGGGCGGTCGGTTCGGGTTTCCTTGGCGTCGGCGCTGGTCATGAGGCGCAGGGCCGCGTTCATCGCCAGCCAGCGCAGGGGTTCCGGTTCCCAGTTCGGGGAGCGGTGGCCTACCCAGGGCAGGCTGGTCAGCTCGGTGCGCTCGCCGCGGATCAGGTCGGCCAGGGTGCGGCCGGCGAGGTTGCTGGCACCCACGCCGTCCCCGACGTAGCCCCCCGCCCAGGCCAGCCCGTTGGCCCGGTCGAACCCGACCGAGGCGGTCCAGTCCCGGGCCACCCCGAGCGGTCCACCCCAGGTGTACGCCACCGGAACGTCCGGCCCGAGCACCGGGAACAGCTCGCCCAGGGTCCGCCGCAGCGCCGCGAAGACCCGTGGCTCCCGGTCGTGGCCGGGAGAGATCCGGGACCCGAAATGGTACGGCGCTCCGCGCCCGCCGAAGGCCAACCGCCCGTCGGCCGTCCGCTGGCCGTAGATGATCACGTGCCGGTGGTCGGAGAACGTTTCCCGCTCCGCCAGGCCGATCCGTTCCCAGGCGTGCTCCGGCAGCGGCTCGGTGGCCACCATCAGCGAGTACACCGGTGCCACCGTGCGACGCAGGCCAGGCAGCATGGGCGTGTACCCCTCGGTGGCCCGGACCACCACCGACGCCCGCACGCTGCCCGCCTCGGCGACCGCCGCACCGGCCCGGATCGCGGTCACCGTGGTCCGCTCGTGGATCCTCACCCCGAGGCGTTCCACCGCCCGCGCGAGACCACGCACCAGCTTCGCCGGGTGCACGGTCGCGCAGTGCGGGGTGTACGTCCCACCGCGTACCCCCTCGGCGGCGCAACGGGCGGCGGCCTCGCCGGGGCCGAGGAGCGTCAGGTGGTCGTCGCCGAAGCCGAACGCGCGGGCCTCGTCCACGGCGGCCCGGGCCCGGACGAGCTGCGGACCGGTCCGGGCGAGCGTGACGGTGCCGCCGTCCGCCCAGTCGCAGTCGATGCCCTCGGCCGCGACCACCCGGCCCACCGCGCGGACGGTGTCATGCAGCGCCCGCTGCATGGCGACCGCGGCGTCGCGGCCGTGCCGGCGGGCCAACCCGGTCAGCGACGTGGGCAGGAGCGCGGAGCACCAGCCGCCGTTGCGCCCGGACGCCCCGTACCCCGCGATCTCCTTCTCCAGGACGACGACCCGCAGCGTCGGGTCGGCCCGAGCCAGGTGGTACGCCGTCCACAGCCCGGTGTAGCCGCCGCCCACGATCGCCACGTCGGCGTCCGCGTCGCCGGGCAACGGGGGCCGAGGCGTCAGCGGCTCGTCCAGGCTGGACAGCCAGTACGACAGCTCCTGGTAGCGCACGGTCAGAGCCGTGTCCACGCCTCGGTCAGCACCGTGCGGAGGATCTGCTCGATCTCGTCGAAGTGTCGCTGCTCGGCGATCAGCGGCGGGGCGAGCTGGATGACCGGGTCACCCCGGTCGTCGGCCCGGCAGTAGAGGCCTGCCTGGAACAGCGCGGTGGACAGGAAGCCGCGCAGCAGCCGCTCCGACTCGGCTTCGTCGAAGGTCTCCCGGGTGGTCTTGTCCTTGACCAGCTCGATGCCGTAGAAGTAGCCGTCGCCCCGGACGTCGCCGACGATCGGCAGGTCGTGCAGCTTCTCCAGGGTGGCGCGGAACGCGTCCTCGTTGGCGCGTACGTGCCCGACGAGGTCCTCGCGGGCGAACACCTCGAGGTTGGCCAGCGCCACCGCGCAGGACACCGGGTGCCCGCCGAAGGTCACCCCGTGGGCGAACATGCCGGTCTCGGTCAGGAACGGTTCCATGAGCCGGTCGCTGGCGATCATCGCGCCGAGCGGGGCGTACCCGGAGGTGATGCCCTTGGCGGTGGTGATGATGTCCGGCTGGTAGCCGTAGCGGACCGCCCCGAAGTACTCGCCGAGCCGACCCCACGAGCAGATCACCTCGTCGGAGACGAGCAGCACGTCGTACGCATCGCAGATCTCCCGGACCCGCTCGAAGTAGCCGGGAGGGGGCGGGAAGCAGCCGCCGGAGTTCTGCACCGGCTCCAGGAAGACGGCGGCGACGGTGTCCGGCCCCTCGCGCTCGATGGCCCGGCCGATCTCGTCGGCGGCCCAACGGCCGAACGCCTCGGGATCGTCGCCGTGCTCCGGGGCCCGGTAGAAGTTGGTGTTCGGCACCTTGATCCCGCCCGGCACCAGCGGCTCGAAGTCGCTCTTGATGCCCGGCAGACCGGTGATCGACAGCGCGCCCATCGAGGTGCCGTGGTAGGCGATGTAGCGGCTGACAACCTTGTACTTGTTGGGCTGGCCGGTGCGCTTGAAGTACGCCCTGGCCAGCTTCCACGCCGCCTCGACGGCCTCGGAGCCGCCGGTGGTGAAGAAGACCCGGTTCAGGTCGCCCGGGGTGAGCGAGGCGATCTTCTCGGCCAGCTCGACGGCCGTCGGATGGGCGTACGACCAGAGCGGGAAGTACGCCAGCTCACCGGCCTGCTTGGCGGCGGCCTCGGCCAGCTCGGTGCGGCCGTGACCGGCGTTGACGACGAACAGTCCGGCGAGCCCGTCGAGGTAGCGGCGACCCTGCGCGTCCCAGATGTACGCGCCCTCGCCGCGCACGATGGTCGGCACCTCGCCGGCGGAGTAGCTCGCCATCCGGGTGAAGTGCATCCAGAGGTGGTCGGTGGCGTCGGCCATGTCAGCCCCATCGATCGTCGGGCCGGTCAAGGGGTGAAGCCGGCCGCTCTGCCCACGGTTATCGCACAGTCCGGTGCCCTTCGGCAAGTGTTATCAGTGGCCTAGATGCCCGAGTGCGACGGAATCAGCGAGTGACGGCAGTCTGGGCAACGGATTCCGCATCGACGCGCGGGGTCGGATCAGGGCACTCGGGTTCCCGGAAGCCGGGGCCATCAGAGCGGCGCGGACACCCCGACTTCCTGCAACCCGGGTCGATCAACCGAGAGTCGTCAGGCCGTACCCCAGGTGTAGGTCTGTTTGCGGAGCTTGAGGTAGACGAACGCCTCGGTGGAGAGCACCCCGGGCACCGCGCGTAGCCGTTGCAGGATCTCCAGCAGGTGGTCGTCGTTGCGGCAGACGACCTCGGTGAGCAGGTCGAACGACCCGGCGGTGATGACGACGTAGTCGACCTCGTCCAGTTCGGCGAGCCGGTCGGCGACCGCCTCCAGGTCGCCGTCGGTACGCAGCCCGATCATCGCCTGGCGGGGGAAGCCGAGCTGGAGGGGATCGGTCACGGCGACGATCTGCATGACGCCGGAGTCGAGCAGTCGCTGTACCCGCTGGCGGACCGCCGCCTCGGACAGGCCGACCGCCTTGCCGATGGTGGCGTACGGCCGGCGGCCGTCCTCCTGAAGCTGCTCGATGATCTGCTTGGCCACGTCGTCCAGCAGAGCGTGGTTGGCACCTTCACGCACAGCGACACGGCGACCGCCGCCGCCGCTCTCGTGCTGCCGGTTCGTCATCGTGCGCTCCCCATGTCCCGAATCGTGATGTCGCGCGTGTGTCCCCGCGCAGTCTGGCGTATTTCGTCGTCAACTGCTAATCCCGCAACGGAATCCCTTGTAAGGGAGGTTTCCTCATGTCAGGATCAGTGCTCCCTGGCACTCGACCCTCCCGACATTCCCGCCGGCGTGCCTCCCCCGTCCCGCCGCCGACGATGACCCCCTAGGAGTCGTCATGCGTACTCCCCTCCGGCCCCTCTCCCGGCGTGGACTGCTCACCGGCACCCTCGGTTCGGCCGCTCTCCTCGCCGCGGGCGGCAGCCTCGCCGGCTGTGGCACCAAGGGCGCCCAGCAGACCGAGGCCGGCTGCGTCAGCGAGGACCTGTCCGCTACGGAGAAGAAGCTCGCCTTCTCCAACTGGCCGCAGTACATGGACGTCGACGAGAAGGACGAGTCCAAGCGGCCGAGCCTGGACGAGTTCATCACGAAGACCGGCATCCAGGTGACCTACACCGAGGACATCAACGACAACAACGAGTTCTTCGGCAAGGTGCAGAACCAGTTGGCCGCCTGTCAGAGCACCGACCGCGACATCATCGTGCTGACCGACTGGATGGCGGCCCGGATGATCCGGCTCGGCTGGATCCAGAAGCTCGACCCGGCGAAGATCCCGAACGTGGCGGCGAACCTGCTGCCGTCGCTGCTCAAGCGCCCCTTCGACACCGAGAACCGGATCTCGATCCCGTGGCAGTCCGGCCTGGCCGGGCTGGCGTACAACGGCAGCGTCACCAAGGAGCTGCGGACCGTCGACGAGCTGCTGACCCGCCCCGACCTCAAGGGCAAGGTGACGGCGCTGAGTGAGATGCGCGACACGATGGGTCTGCTGCTCGGCTCCAACGGTCACGACCCGTCCAACTTCACGGCGGCCCAGTTCGACGACGCGCTCAACAAGCTCAAGAAGGCCGTCGACTCCGGGCAGATCCGCAAGTTCACCGGCAACGACTACGCGCCCGACCTGGCCAAGGGCGACATCGCCGCGTGTATCGGCTGGTCCGGGGACGTCATCCAGCTCGCCAGTGAGAACGAAAAGGTGCAGTTCGTCGCGCCCGACTCCGGCGTGATGCTCTACAGCGACAACATGATGGTGCCGAACAAGGCCGCCCACCGGGGCAACGCCGAGGCGCTGATCAACTACTACTACGAGCCGGCCGTCGCCGCGAAGCTCGCCGCGTACGTCAACTACATCTGCCCGGTCAAGGGCGCCCAGGCCGAGATGGAGAAGATCGACCCGGATCTGGCCGCCAACCCGCTGATCTTCCCGGACGACGCGCTGCTGGCGAAGTCCAAGGTCTTCATGGCCCTGGACGAGAAGCAGGAGAAGGAGTACGAGGGCAAGTTCCAACAGGTCATCGGGGCGTGACTCCGATGACGCGCGAGACACCCGCCGGCGATCTGCGCCTGGCCGACCTCACCAAGCGGTTCGGCATCTTCACCGCCGTCGACGACCTCAGCCTGACGATTCCGCAGGGCTCGTTCTTCGCGCTGCTCGGCGCGTCCGGCTGCGGCAAGACCACCACCCTTCGGATGATCGCCGGGCTGGAGGAGCCGACCAGCGGTCAGGTGCTGCTCGGCGACACCGACATCGCCCGGCTGCGGCCGTACAAGCGGCCGGTCAACACGGTCTTTCAGAGCTACGCGCTCTTTCCGCACCTCACCATCTTCGAGAACGTGGCCTTCGGGCTGCGCCGACGCGGCATCCGCTCGGTCGACGACGAGGTGCGGCGGATGCTGTCGCTGGTGCAGCTCGACGGCTTCGGCCCGCGCCGCCCGGCCCAGCTCTCCGGCGGCCAGCAGCAGCGGGTCGCGCTGGCCCGCGCGCTGATCAACAAGCCGCAGGTGCTGCTGCTCGACGAGCCGCTGGGCGCGCTCGACCTGAAGCTGCGCCGGCAGATGCAGATCGAGCTGAAGCGCATCCAGACCGAGGTGGGCATCACCTTCGTGCACGTCACCCACGACCAGGAGGAGGCCATGACCATGGCCGACACCGTCGCGGTGATGAACGCCGGCCGCATCGAGCAGCAGGGCGCCCCGGCGGACATCTACGAGTTCCCGGCCACCGCGTTCGTGGCGAACTTCCTCGGCCAGTCCAACCTCCTCGCCGGCGAGGCCGCCGGCACCAGCGGCGGCGAGGTCGCGGTGACGGCGCACGGTTCGCGCTTCACCGTGCCCGCCGGCCGCTCACGCGCCGACCGGGGTCCGGTCCACCTGGGGGTACGCCCGGAGAAGCTGCAACTGGTCGGCTCCGCCGACCAGGTCCCCCACGGACACCAACTGGTCACCGGTGTGGTCACCGACGCCTCCTACGTGGGCGTCAGCACGCAGTACCTGCTGCGCACCGGCTGGGGCACCGAGTTGTCGGTCTTCGCCGCCAACAGCGGTGCCGCGACCCAGGTCCCGGTCGGCGGCGAGGCCGTGGCGTACTGGGATCCACGGCACGCGTTCCTGCTGCCGCGCGACGCCGCCGACACCGACCGGACATCGCCGGTGCTCGACGAGCCGGTGGGTGCGTCCTCGTGACCCTCCTGGCGCCCACCAAGGCGGGTCAGCCGCCGCCCACGGCACCGGCAGCCCGGTCCGGGCGGTACCGCCTCCTGCCGTACCTGCTGCTGTTGCCCGGCGCGGCCTGGCTGCTCGTCTTCTTCGGTGTGCCGCTGCTGCAGCTCGCCGCCGCGAGCCTGTACGACCCCGGCGGCTCGCTCTCCACCGGGTACGCGATGACCTGGGCGTTCGGCAACTACCCGGACGTGGTGCAGGCGTACTGGCCGCAGCTTCTGCGCTCGTTCGGCTACGCCGGGCTGGCCCTGGTGGTGGCGCTGCTGCTGGGCTACCCGTTGGCGTACGCCATCGCGCAGAAGGCGGGCCGGTGGAAGAACCTGCTGCTGGTGTGCGTCGTCGCGCCGATGTTCACCAGCTTCCTGGTCCGTACGTTGGCCTGGAAGACGATCCTGTCGGACAACGGCGCGCTCGTCGGGCTGCTGCGCGACGTGCACCTGCTCGCCCCCGACGGCCGACTGTTGGCCACGCCGTTCGCGGTGGTGCTCGGCCTGACGTACAACTTCCTGCCGTTTCTCGTGCTGCCGCTGTACGCGAGCCTGGAGCGGCTCGACGGGCGGCTGCTGGAGGCGGCCGGCGACCTGTACGCGAGCCCGGCGCAGGCATTCCGCCGGGTGACCCTGCCGCTGTCGATGCCCGGCCTGGTCGCCGGCACGCTGCTGTTCTTCATCCCGGCCAGCGGCGACTACATCAACGCCGAACTGCTCGGCACCCCCAACGAGTACATGGTCGGCAACGTCATCGACTCGGCGTTCCTGGTCCGGCTGGACTACCCGCAGGGCGCCGCGCTGTCGTTCCTGCTGATGGCGGCGATCCTCGCGGTGGTCTTCGGCTACCTGCGGCGGGCTGGCACGGAGGAGGTGCTGTGAGGATCTCGCGCTGGCTGGCGGACCGCTGGGTGATGATCGTGGCGCTGCTGGTGCTCGGCTACCTGTCGCTGCCGATCCTGGTGGTGGCCGGGCTGTCGTTCAACCGCCCGTCGAGCCGACTGTCGTACGACTTCAACGAGTTCACCCTCGACAACTGGCGGCAGCCCTGCGCCACCTCGGACATGTGCGACGCGGTCGTCCGCAGCGTGCAGATCGGCTTCATCGCCACGGTCGTGGCTACCGTACTTGGCACGCTGATGGCGTTCGCGCTGGTCCGGCACCGCTTCCGGGGTCGGGCCGGCGTCAACGTGCTGATCTTCCTGCCGATGGCGACGCCCGAGCTGGTGATGGGCACGTCGCTGCTGGCCCTGTTCGTCTCGGCCGGGGTGCCGCAGGGCTTCTGGACCATCGTCATCGCGCACGTCATGTTCTGCGTGTCGTTCGTGGTGGTCACCGTGAAGGCGCGGCTCGCCGGGATGGACCGGCGGCTGGAGGAGGCCGCCATGGACCTCTACGCCAGCGAGTGGCAGACCTTCCGGCGGATCACCCTGCCGCTGGTGCTGCCCGGCATCGTGGCCGCCGCGCTGCTGGCGTTCTCGTTGAGCTTCGACGACTTCATCATCACGAACTTCAACGCCGGCACGACGGTCACGTTCCCCATGTACGTCTGGGGCGCCGCCCAGCGGGGCATCCCGCCGCAGGTCAACGTCATCGGCACCGCGATGTTCGCGATCGCGTTGCTGCTGGTGGGGCTCAGCTCGCTGCGCGGGCGGCGGGAGCGCCGCGCCAACCTGCTGGCCGTTCCGACACCGCAGGCGCGGCGGCCGTCATGACGCCCGCGCACGTCGGCCGGGCGCTGGCCGACGCGGCACCCGTGCCGTACTGGCTCGACCGCAGGGAGCGCCCCGACCCGCTGCCGCCGCTCACCGGCGCGCAGACCGCCGACCTGCTCGTCATCGGCGGCGGGTACGGCGGGCTCTGGGCCGCCCTGGAGGCCAAGCGCGCCGACCCGGAGCGGGACGTGCTGCTCGTCGACGCGGGCACCTGCGGGTGGGCCGCCTCCGGGCGCAACGGCGGGTTCTGCGCCGCCTCGCTCACCCATGGTCTCGCCAACGGCGTCGACCGGTTCCCCGACGAGGTCGGCGAGCTGGAACGCCTGGGCCGGGAGAACCTGGACGCGATCGCCGCCACCGTCGCCGAGTTCGACATCGACTGCGACTTCGAGCGCACCGGTGAGCTGGCCGTCGCCGTCGAGCCGTACCAGCTCGACGGGCTGGTCGCCGACGCGGAGCTGGCCCGCCGGTACGGCCACCGGGTGCGGTTGCTCGACGCCGCCGAGGTCCGCGCCGAGGTCAACTCGCCGACCTACCTGGGCGGGATGGTTGACGCCGACCGGGTCGCCATGGTGGACCCGGCGAAGCTGGCCTGGGGACTGCGCCGCGCCTGCCTCGCCCTGGGCGTACGCGTGCACGAGCACACCCGGGTCACCGGGCTGCGCGCCGACGGCGTCGCGTTACGGGCGGACACCCTCGGCAGCGATCCCGCCGACCTGGCCCGCTCTGCCGCACCTGCCGGCCTGGCCCGCTCTGCCGCACCTGCTGGCCTGGCCCGCTCTGCCGCACCCGCCGGCCTGGCCCGCACTGCCGCACCTGCCGGCCTGGCCGGCTCTGCCGTAGCCGCCCCGGGCCGCCCCGGCGTGATCCGCGCCCGACGGGTCGTGCTCGCCACCAACGCGTTCCCGCCGCTGCTGCGCCGGCTGCGCGCGTACGTGGTGCCCGTCTACGACCACGTGCTGATGACCGAACCGCTCAGCCCGGCGCAGCGCGACGCGATCGGCTGGCGCAACCGGCAGGGGCTCGCCGACACCGGCAACCAGTTCCACTACTACCGGATCACCCGCGACGGGCGGATCCTCTTCGGCGGCTACGACGCCGTCTACCACTACGGCAACCGGGTCGCCCCGAAGCTGGAACAGCGCCCAGCCACCTTCACCACCCTCGCGCAGCACTTCTTCACCACGTTCCCGCAGCTCGCGGACGTGCGCTTCAGCCACCGCTGGGGCGGCGTCATCGACACCTGCACCCGGTTCTGCCCGTTCTACGGCACCGCCTTCGGCGGTCGGCTGGCGTACGCGGCCGGGTACACCGGTCTCGGCGTCGGCGCGACCCGCTTCTCCGCCCGGGTCCTCCTCGACCTGCTGGCCGGCGGAAACACCCCGCTGACCCGGCTCGACCTCGTCCGCCGCAAGCCCCTGCCGTTCCCGCCGGAACCCGTCCGCGCGGTCGGCATCAATCTCACCCGCCGGTCGATGGCCCGTGCCGATGCGCGTGGGGGCCGGCGTGACCTGTGGCTCCGTACTCTCGATCGTCTTGGTTTGGGGTTTGATTCCTGATGCGTGTCCTGCTCGTCGGCGCCGGTGGCGTCGGCTCCGCCGCCGTAGCCATCGCCGCCCGACGGGCCTTCTTCGAGACGATGGTCGTGGCCGACCACGACCCGCAGCGCGCGGCCCGCGCGGTGGCCGCGCACGGCGGCCGTTTCGTCGCCGCCCAGGTCGACGCCTCCTCGGCCGACGCGATCACCGCGCTGTGCCGGGAACACCGGATCACCCACGTGCTCAACGCCGTCGACCCGCGCTTCGTCATGCCCATCTTCGACGGCGCGTTCGCGGCCGGCGCGGACTACCTGGACATGGCGATGTCGCTCTCGCACGCCGACACGGGCGTGCGGCTCGGCGACGAACAGTTCGCGCAGGCCGACGCCTGGTCGGCGGCCGGTAGGTTGGCGCTCGCCGGCATCGGCGTCGAACCGGGACTGTCCGATGTGTTCGCCCGGTACGCCGCCGACGAGCTGTTCAGCGAGATCGACGAAATCGGCGTGCGGGACGGCGCGAACCTCACCGTCGACGGCTACGACTTCGCTCCCTCGTTCTCCATCTGGACCACGATCGAGGAATGCCTCAACCCGCCGGTGATCTGGGAGGCCGACCGCGGCTGGTACACCACCGAGCCGTTCAGCGAGCCCGAGGTCTTCGACTTCCCGGAGGGGATCGGGCCGGTCGAGTGCGTCAACGTGGAGCACGAGGAGGTGCTGCTCATCCCGCGCTGGGTGAAGGCCCGCCGGGTCACCTTCAAGTACGGGCTCGGCGAGGAGTTCATCGACGTCCTGAAGACGCTGCACAAGCTCGGCCTGGACGGCGTCTCCCCGGTCCGGATACGCGGGGTCGACGTGTCCCCGCGCGACGTGGTGGCGGCCTGCCTGCCCGACCCGGCCACCCTCGGCGCGCGGATGCGCGGCAAGACCTGCGCCGGCACCTGGGTCCGTGGCCTGGGCCCGGACGGCCAACCCCGGGAGGTCTACCTCTACCACGTGGTCGACAACGAGTGGTCGATGAGCGAGTACGGCCACCAGGCGGTTGTCTGGCAGACCGCCGTCAACCCGGTGGTGGCGCTCGAACTGCTCGCCACTGGCGCGTGGACCGGCGTGGGGGTGCTCGGGCCGGAGGCGCTGCCCCCGGTGCCGTTCCTCGACCTCCTCACCGCCTACGGCTCACCATGGGGGACACAGGAGCGCTCAGCAGCGTGAGCTGCCCGCCCCGCGCCCCTGCGTCCCGATCGCCAGCGACGTCGACTGCGCCGGCGGCCGCGGCAACGGCCCGGCCTACGTCAGCGGAGTAGTCAAGGTGATCGGCGAAGACGTCTACGACCTGGATCGCGACAACGACGGCTACGGCTGCGACTAACCCCCGCCCCGCCCAGTCGCGCCCCGCCCAGTCGCGCCCCGCCCAGTCGCGCCCCGCCCAGTCGCGTCGATCATGGAGTTGTGGTGGGCAGAAGAAGCCGATTCGAGGCTTTCTGGCGGCACCACAACTCCATGATCGGCCCCGTTGGCGAGTCAGGGCATAGCACGTTGGACGCTTTTTTGGGGGTTTTGCACAGGGCTGGACTTTATCCACAGGGGGCTGGGGTGGGGTGGAGGGTCGGGGCTCCGTGACGCAGATTCCGCGGTATGGCGGAGCGTCTTTATCGATACTCGGAGCTACTCAGTGCCGGCCTCAGTCGCGAGCAGGTGCGCAGGATCGTTGGGCTATCCCAGCTGCACCGGCTGTCGCGGAGTATCTACGCGCCATCGGCCGACCGGAGTGGGCACCTGCCGGCGATCTTCCGGCGTCTGCCCGACACTGCTGTGGTCGGATATCACACCGGCGCACAACTACACGGTTTCGGCGACCTCCGCAGCCCCGACGTGCACGTCATCGTTCCAGCGGGGGAGCGCGTGCCACACATTCGGGGTCGGCGCTTGCCAACCTGACGAACTCCTGGTCGAAGTCGCTCGGCACGAGCGCCTGCGGGGGATCTGTCAGGCGCGCGAACTCGTCAGCCACGCCGATCCCCGGGCGGAGTGCCGACAGGAAAGTCAGCTTCGCCTTGTGTTGATCGACGGCGGCCTGCCACCGCCGGAGCCTCAGCTGTGGGTGTCGGACAACAACGGGATACCGCTCTACCGCCTGGACCTTGGCTACCGGCAACACCGGGTCGGTGTTGAGTACGACGGCGTGTCCCATCTGGACCGCGCCCGCCTCCAGGGCGATCGCTCTCGAATGAACTGGCTCGCCGACAACGGGTGGCAAATGCGCTATTTCACCGATCTTGACCTCTACCGTCGCCCCGCCCACATCATCCAAACCCTGGCCCCCCTCCTCCACCCCTAGCGTCCCCGCCCCCCAGGCCCCTGACCCCAGGCCCCAGGCCCCAGACCCCAGACCCCAGGCCCCGTCGATCATGAAGTTGTGGTGCTCCTGAAGAAGTGCAAACCAGCGTGTAACGCCCACCATGACTCCATGATCGACGGGGTCTGGGGTGAGGCGCGGGGGGCGCGGGTGAACGGTTGGGGGGTGGTTTCCGTATCAGGGGCTGACGGACATTGGCTAGGGCGGGAGTTTCGGCGATGAGGGTGCAGCGGAAGCATGTGCTGGCGGCTACCGTGGCGGTGGTTGCCGCCGCAGGGGTGGCGGTGGGGACCGGGTTCGGGTTCGCCGACACCGCCCCGGCACGGTCGTCCGTCTGCTCCGGCTCGGTGACGTTCTCCGCGGAGGCCGGTGCGCCGGCGGCGACCAGCGACCGGTTCCCGGTGGGTACGCGGCTGCGGGTGACCAATCTGGACAACAACCGCGCGGCCACGGTGACGGTGACCGGCCCGTCGGGGAGTTGTGTGCTGCTCAACGCCGCCGCCATGGAGTTGGTGCGGGAGCCGGGCAAGAACGTGATCCGCCGCAACGTGGTGGAGCGGCTGGACGGCGTGGCAGCCCAGCCCGCCCCCGGTGGCGTACGCCCCGGTGCCGCCTCGCCCGCCGCGCCGCGCCCGGTGCCCGGCTCGGCCTGCTCCGGCGCGATCACCTTCTTCGCCGAGAACGCCGCGCCGGCGGCGACCAGCGGGAAGTTCCCCGTCGGCACGCGGCTGCGGGTGACGAATCTGGACAACAACCGGGCGACCACGGTGACGGTGACCGGCCCGTCCGGGAGCTGTGTGCTGCTCAACACCGCCGCGATGGACCAGATCCGCGAGCCGGGCAAGAACCTCGTGCGCAACAACACGGTCGAGGTGCTGCGCTGACGGAAGGTGCAGGGGCCCGACGCGGGCCCCTGCACCCACGTCAGGCGAACGCCGCGTCGAGGATGTCGGCGCCCCGGGTGAGCTGCGTGTCGGAGATGACCAGCGGCGGTAGAAAGCGCAGCACGTTGCCGTACGTGCCGCAGGTCAGGGTGAGCAGGCCGGCGGCGTGGCAGGCCGCCGAGATGGCGGCCGTGGCGCTCGGGTCGGGGACGAGCGACCCGGGCTGGACCAGTTCGACGGCGAGCATCGCGCCCCGGCCGCGTACCTCGGCGATCCGGGGATCCCGCTCGGCGATGGCCCGGAGGCGGGGTGCCAGCACGGATTCGATCCGGCGGGCCGCACCGGCCAGGTCCAGTTCGTGCATGGTCTCGATGGTGGCCAGCGCGGCGGCGCAGGCGATCGGGTTGCCGCCGTACGTGCCGCCGAGCCCGCCGACGTGCACCGCGTCCATCAGCTCCGCCCGACCGGTGACCGCCGCGAGGGGCAGCCCGCCGGCGATGCCCTTGGCGAGGGTGACCAGGTCGGGTTCGACGCCCTCGTGCTGGCAGGCGAACCAGTCGCCGGTCCGGCAGAAGCCGGTCTGGATCTCGTCGGCGACGAAGACCACCCCGGCCGCCGTCGCCCACTCCCGCAGCGCCGGCAGGAAACCCGGCGCGGGTACGACGAAACCGCCCTCACCCTGGATCGGCTCGATGAGCAGCGCGGCGACGTTCTCGGCACCCACCTGCTTCTCGACCACCTCGATGGCCCGCGCCGCCGCCTCCGCGCCGGTGAGCCCGCCGTCGCGCAGCGGGTACGACATCGGCACCCGGTAGATCTCCCCGGCGAACGGCCCGAACCGGTGCTTGTACGGCATGTTCTTCGCGGTCAACGCCATGGTCAGGTTGGTCCGGCCGTGGTACGCGTGGTCGAACACCACCACCGCCGGTCGTCCGGTGGCGTGCCGCGCGATCTTGACGGCGTTCTCCACCGCCTCGGCACCGGAGTTGAACAGCGCCGAGCGCTTCTCGAATGCGCCCGGCGTCAACGCGTTGAGCTGTTCACACACCGTCACGTACGACTCGTAGGGCGCGACCATGAAGCAGGTGTGGGTGAACCGTTCGACCTGGGCGCGGACGGCCTCGACCACCCTCGGCGCGGAGTTGCCGACGCTGGTGACGGCGATGCCGGCGGCGAAGTCGATCCACTCCCGTCCGTCGACGTCGGTGAGCGTGCCGCCCGACGCGGCGTCCACATAGGAGCTGATGACGCTGCCCACGCCACGGGCGACGGCACCACTGCGGCGCTTGTGCAGTTCTTCCGAGGACGGCAAGGGTCAGCCCTCGATGTTGTGCATGACGTGCTTGATCCGGGTGTAGTCCTCCAGGCTGTAGACCGACAGGTCCTTGCCGTGCCCGGAGTGCTTGAAGCCGCCGTGCGGCATCTCGGAGACGAACGGGATGTGCGTGTTGACCCAGACGCAGCCGAAGTCGAGCCGTCGCGTCATCCGCATCGCCCGGCCGTGGTCGCGGGTCCAGACCGACGCCGACAGGCCGTAGTCGACGCCGTTGGCCCAGCGCACCGCCTCGTCCTCGTCGGAGAAGCGCTGCACGGTGATGACCGGACCGAACACCTCGTCCTGGATGATCTCGTCGGCCTGCCGCAGCCCGGACACGACGGTGGGCGTGTAGAAGTAGCCGCGCTCGCCCTGCCGGGAGCCGCCGGTCTGGATCGCCGCGTGGTCGGGCAACCGGTCGACGAAACCGCTGACCCGGGCGAGCTGGTTGGCGTTGTTCAGCGGGCCGTAGAGCACGTCGGCGTCGTCCGGCGCGCCGGTCTTCGTGGCGCGGGCCTGCTCGGTGAGCGCCGCCACGAAGTCGTCGTGGACGCCGGGACCGGCCAGTACCCGGGTCGCCGCCGTGCAGTCCTGCCCGGCGTTGAAGTAGCCGCCGACGGCGATGGCCTCGGCCGCCGCCGCCACGTCCGCGTCGTCGAAGATCACCACCGGGGCCTTGCCGCCCAGCTCCAGGTGGGTGCGCTTCAGGTCCGGGGCCGCCGCGGCGGCCACCTCCATGCCCGCGCGGGTCGAGCCGGTGATCGACACGAGCTGTGGGGTCGGATGCGACACGAGGGTACGACCGGTGTCGCGGTCGCCGCAGACCACGTTGAACACCCCCGGCGGGAAGAACTCGGCGGCGATCTCGGCGAGCAGCAGCGTCGACACCGGAGTGGTGTCCGACGGCTTCAGCACGACCGTGTTGCCGGCGGCGAGCGCCGGGGCGATCTTCCAGATCGCCATCATCAGCGGGTAGTTCCAGGGGGTCACCTGGGCGCAGACCCCGATCGGCTCGCGCCGCACGTACGAGGTGTGCCCGGCCAGGTACTCCCCGGCCGAGCGCCCCTCCAACATCCGGGCGGCCCCGGCGAAGAACCGGAACTCGTCCACCGCCGGGGGCAACTCCTCCTCGGCGGTCAGTTGGCGGGGCTTGCCGGTGTTGCGTACCTCGGCGTCGACCAGCTCGGCGGCCCGTGCCTCCACGGCGTCGGCGAGCTTGAGCAGTGCCCGCTGCCGCTCGGCGGGGGTGACCTCCCGCCAGCTCTCGAAGGCGGTGGCGGCGGCGTTCATCGCCGCGTCGACGTCGGCGGGGCCGGAGACCGGCGCCTGCGCGAACACCTCCCCGGTGCAGGGGTCGACCAGGTCGGCGTAGCCGCCGTCGGCCGGGTCGACGTAGGAGCCGTTGACGAAGTTGCGCAGCTGCTGCTGGTCACTCATGACGGGATCACTCCGAGGGGGCCGGGGGTGAGGTCTGCGGCGGTTATCGCAATCTTCCTGCCATCTTCGCTACTGAATCCGCAGCAGACAAGGGCTGCGGCGACTGTTTCCGTCGACTGCTGACTCGTCTACGCTGCACGGCGTGGAGCCCGCACCCTTCTTCGTCGCCTCCCGTCCCGCCTCCGGCACGGGCGAGTTGACCGTCCACCACCCGTACGACGGTCGCGCGGTGGGGCGTACCACCTTTGCCACCAGTGACCAGGTCGAGGCCGCTGTCGCGGCAGCGGCCGGGGTGTCCGCGCAGGCCGCGGCCCTGCCCGCGCACGCCCGCGCGGCGGCCCTGGACCACGTGTCCCGGCGGCTCGCCGAGCGTGCCGACGAGGTCGCGGCGCTCATCACCGCCGAGAACGGCAAGCCCGTGAAGTGGGCGCGCGCCGAGGTCGGACGGGCGGTGTCCACCTTCCGGTGGGCCGCCGAGGAGGCCCGGCGCTTCTCCGGTGAGCTGCAACGACTCGACACCGATCCGGCCGCCACCGGCCGGATCGCCCTGGTCCGACGGGCGCCCCGAGGGCCGGTGCTCGGCATCGCGCCGTTCAACTTCCCGCTCAACCTGGTCGCGCACAAGGTCGCCCCGGCCATCGCGGTCGGCGCGCCGATCATCGTCAAGCCGGCCCCGGCGACGCCGCTGTCCGCGCTGCTGCTCGGCGAACTGCTGGCCGAGACGGACCTCCCGGCCGGCATGTTCTCGGTGCTGCCGCTGCCCAACGACCGCGCCGCCGAACTGGTCGCCGACCCCCGGCTGCCGGTCGTGTCGTTCACCGGGTCGGGGCCGGTCGGCGCGGCGATCCGGCGGCAAATACCGGAGAAGCACGTGACGCTGGAACTGGGCGGCAACGCGGCGGCGGTGCTCTGCGCGGACTGGACCGCCGACGAGGACCTGGACTTCGCCGCGCAGCGCATCGCCACGTTCGCCAACTACCAGGCCGGCCAGTCGTGCATCGCCGTGCAACGGGTGTACGTGCACCACGCGCTGCACGCCGGCTTCCTGCCCCGGCTGGTGGCGGCGGTACGCGCGCTGCGCACCGGCGACCCCACGTCGGAGCTGACCGACGTCGGACCGATGGTGTCCGAGGACGCGGCCCGCCGGGTCGAGACGTGGGTGTCCGAGGCGGTCGCGGCCGGCGCCACGGTCGAGGTGGGCGGCGTCCGCAACGGTGCTACGTACCCCCCGACGGTCCTCACCGGCGTGCCGGCGGACGCCAAGGTCGTCGCCGAGGAGGTGTTCGGGCCGGTGCTGGTGGTCACCCCGGTCGCCGACGACCAGGCCGCGTTCGCCGCGGTCAACGATTCGGCGTACGGGTTGCAGGCGGGCGTGTTCACCCGGCGGCTGGACGTGGCCTTCGCCGCCGCGCGAGTCCTGGAGGTGGGCGGCGTGATCGTCGGCGACGTGCCGTCGTACCGGGCGGACCAGATGCCGTACGGCGGGGTGAAGGGCAGCGGCGTCGGCCGGGAAGGGCTGCGCAGCGCGATGGACGACTACACCGAACCGCGTGTGATGGTGCTGACCGGGCTGGCGCTCTAGGACCAGGTGCCGTCGTCGCGAACCCGGGCGGGGGCGCGGCCGAGCAGCAACGTGGTGAGCGCCGCGTCGACGCTATCGCCGAGGAACCAGTCGCCGGCCTGGTCGAGGGCGAAGACCCGGCCCCGCTCGTCGACGGCGAGGATGCTGTCCTGCTGCTCGGTGCCGATCGGAAAGAGCCGGACGCCGAGGACCGCGCCGAAGTCGGCGAGCGTGTCGGCGGTGTGCGCGATCAGGTGCGGACGGATGTCGAAGCGGGAGATCCACACCTGCTCGCCCGGGCCGCGCCGGGCGCCCACCAGGCTCGGGAACGCCGTCAACGCCTCCACGGCGGCGGGGAAGGCCTCGTGTCGATGCGTCCTCCCGGGCACGGCGGTGACGTCCCGTACCCCGGCCGCCGCCATGATCTGGTCGCCGATGTGCGGACGCCATCCCGCCGCCACCAGCGCGTTCGTCACCTCGGGCGGAAAGCGCCCCGGGTCGGGGTCGGGCGCGGCCGGTGCCCGCCACGTCTCGGTGTAGGCCCGCGCCGCCTCCGGCAGGACGTTGGCGCGCACCAGGAACGTGATGCACGAGTCGCAGGGCAGCTCGGCGACGCCGCCGGCCGGATCACCCGGCTCACGGATCCGGAAGATCTCGAAGCGGGCGGCGTCCAGCAGGGCCGCCGCCTCGGCCCGACCCATCGGCTCGATACCCTCGGCGGCCCGTCGGTGGTCGTACTCGTGCAGCACGTCGGAGACCACGATCAGCTCGGCGTGACATTCGACGCCGCGTACCAGCTCGCCCGGCTGCCTCTCGTCCAGGTAGGCGCGCACGAGCGGATGGTGGTTCAGGGTCGCGGGGCCTCTCGTGCCCTGGGCCGTCCAGATGCGACCGTCGAGGGTCAGGTGCGCCACCGTGTTCGGCGTCGGACCCCGGTGGATCTCCCGGATCAGCAGGCTCGACGCGTCGATCGTGCGCGGCGCGGTCGGCCCGCTGGGCTGACTACGCCGGTACAGGTCCGCCACGACGGCGCTCGGCACCCGGGGCCAGGTGGTGACCTTTCCGGTGCGTTTGTCGATGACGGTCGTCGGCAGGTCGCCGGGGATCGCCCGCACTCCGCTCGACACGATCGAGGTGACGACGAAGCCCAGGTCGAACTCGTCGACCAGCGGGGTGCACTCGTGGCCGAGGCGCTGTGAGTCGCGCCGAGCCCAGGCGGACGCGAGCTGCTCAGCCTGCTGACGGTCGATCACACACCGAAACTACCGGACTACGCGGATCGATGGCGGCCGGTATGGTCCTGGATACCGACGGTGACGGGAGGAGTGGCGGTGAGCGAACGCGCGGACCGGGACGCCAATCGCGAGCTACGAGCCCGATTCGACGACGTGTACGGCCAGTACCAGCAGCTCAGGTCCGGTTTGGACACTCTGACGGCACGGCTCGCCGAGCTGCGGGTGACCCGCCGCTGCGCCGATGGGCACGTCACGGCGACGGTCGACGCGCAGGGCCAGGTCATCGAGGTCGTCCTGGCGCCGGCCGCCTACCGGGCCCGGGACGCCGAGGCGCTGAGCCGGAAGATCACCGAGACGATCCGGGCCGCCGTGGCCGCCGCCAGCCAGGCCACCCAGGCCCTGGTCGCCGAGACCATGCCGGCCGGCTCCGGCTCGGCGGACTTCCTGCGTACCGGCGACTTCGGCGCGTTGCTCGGCCGCGCCGACGCCGTGCTCGGCCGCCGCGAGGGGTCGGCATGACCGACGGGCAGCTCTGGCTGGACGCGTCCCGTGCGCGGCGTGGCGGCGCCGACCTGGCCCTGTCCGGCGAGGCGGTGACGGCCCGTCGCGCGGCGGAGGGCGGCGAGATCGAGGCCGCCAGCGGCGCCCGTCCGTGGGGGCGCGACGACATCGGCGCGGCGTTCGAGCGGAGCTACCGCGGCATCGAGCAGACCGTGCTGCGCGCCTGGGCGGGCGTCGGTCAGCGGCTCACCGAGTTGGGCGTCGACGTGGTCAGCGCGGTCGACGCCAGCGTGCAGACCGACCAGAGCAGCGCCGCCCGGCTCGACCGCGCCGCCGACCAGCGCTGACGGCGGGGCGATCCCGATGAGCGTGCTGCCCAGCCCGATCCCGCACCCACTCGACTACGCGCCCTGGGACGTACCGGGCTGGATCTACGAGGCCCTCGACTGGGCCGTCGGTGTGCAGTGGCCGGAGGGCAACGAACGGGCCGTCTGGGACGTCGCGGACCAGTGGTACGCGGTCGCCTCCGTCCTCGCCGGCCCGCACGCCGACGCCGCGGCGGCCGCCACCGAGGTACGCGGCGGATACGGCGGCGTGGGAGCTGTCGACGCCGCGTTCGAGGCGGCCTGGCGCGGCATCGCCGAGGGCGCCGACGCACCCCTGCCGGTGCTGCTCGCGGTCACCGCCGACCTCGGCCGCCTGGTCGAGGAGTGCGGCTGCGACATCGAGGGTGCCAAGATCGAAGTCTGGATCGAGCTGGGGATCCTGGTCGTCGAACTGATCTCGGTGGCGGTGGCGGCGTTGCTCACCGCCGGGGCGGCGTCTCCGGCGGCCGGCGCGGCCGTCACCGCGACCCGGCTACTCATCCAGCAGATCTTCAAACGCCTCATGGGGCAACTGGCCAGTAAGGCGCTGCGGCGCGGGCTCAAGGAGGCCGGCGAACGCGCGGCCAAGGAGGTCGCCAAGGGCGGCGTACGTGGGCTCGCCAAGCGCGCCACCCGGGAAGGGTTGGAGGAGGCGGCCGAGGAGTCCGGGATCAGCCTCGCCACGCAGACGTACCAGAACTCGACGGGCCGGGCACACGGCGTCGACCTGACCGATCTGGGCGCTTCGGCGGTCGGCGGGCTCGCCGGCGGTGCGGTCGCGCCGCTGGCCGCCCTGGGCCGCCACGTGACCGGCCGCGCGGCACGTATCGGCGAGCACCTCGGTCGGGAGATGACCGGCGAGATGCTGGCCGAGAGCGCCGCCAGCGTCGCCACCGGGCAGGGCATGGCCTCGGTCGACGACGTGGTACGCGCCGCCGCGTCCGGCGTCACCGGCTCGACGACCGCGCAGACCGACCACGCTCTGCAGGCACGCCTTCGCGCACAGGCCGACGCTCTGGCCGGAGCGTCCCTCGCCGGCCCGTCGCTTCCGATCCCGCCCCCACCACCGGAACTCGCGACGTCCACGCCCGTGTCGTCTGGGCCGGTTTCGCCAGGGCCGGCCACTGGGACGGTGTCTTCCGGGCCGGCGGGCTCCGGGGCGGTGTCTTCTTCGTCGGGTCTGACGGGGAATGGCGCGGACGTCGCCGATTCGTCGGTGTCGGCAGCAGCCGGCGCGCCTGGGCTGCCAGCCGACGGGCCCGGGGCGAGTGCAGCCCGGCCGGCGGTGGGGGGTGATGTCGGGCTCGCGGGCGTCGCGGAGCCGGGACCTCACGCGGCTGCGCCCCCGCTCCCGGGGGTCACCGCGCCCGTCGCCGGTGTCGTCGACCCGGCCGGCGGCCCAGGGGTCGGCGTCGCCCCGGCGGTCGCCCCGGCGGTCGCCCCGGCGGTCGAGCCGGCCGGCGTCGCCCCGGGCGTCAGCGGCCCCGTACCCTCGTCGACCGGTCTGCCCGGGTCCGCCGCGGCCGTGTCGTCGCCGGTTTCGGCAGCATCCCCGCCCACAGCGCTCGGGCCGTCGTCGGGCCCGCTGCCTTCGTCGGTCGGGTCCTCGTCTACTTCCGTGACCCCGACGACCGGGCCGGTGCCGGCCGTGGGGGCGGTGCCTCCGGTCGGCCCGGCGGCGAGCACTGCCGGGCTTCCGACGCCGACCGCTTCCGCCGTCCCCGCCCCGGCCATCGCGCCTCCGCTGGCGTCCCCGTTCACGTCCACCGGGCCGACGGCCGGCGCGTCCCCCGACGTCGCCGGCCGGCACGGCGCAGCCCTGACCCCGGCAGACGGGAGCACGGTGGTCGCGCCGACGGGCCGGCACTCCGCACCCGAGTCGACCGCGACGCGGGAGTCGATCGCGCCACCCCGCGTACCCCGGCAGAGGACCGCCGGTCGCACGTCGGCGCCGGTCGACGTGGTGGCGTTCGGCGATCCGATGGAGTCCACGGCCGACGTCGACGACTGGTACGCGGCCCAGTGGCTCGCCGAGGCGGAGGCCGCCGAGCGGCGGCGCTACCAGGGCCACTTCGAGGCACAGCGGATCGGCTTCGAGAACAACCGCAGGCAGGCCGAGGCCGTCCGCCTGCGGGCGCGGGCGGCGGAGCACGACCGCCGGGCTGTCGAGTACGCCAACTACGCCCGACAGTTGCACCAGACCGGCCACCGGCAGTGGGCCGACGGCTGGCAGCGGGCGGCGAACGACGAGACGCGCGCGTACGCCCACTGGCGTGACCTGGCCAACGACGTACTGGCGGGCATCACGGCGCCGCCGGTCGTCGACCTGGCCGACGGGGCCTTCGCGCACGCCAACAGCGACGTGGGCGCTCTGGCGCTCGGCGCGGTGGAGACCGGCGGCCCGTCCCGGCTCACCGGCGACGACGTCCCCCCGCCGATCGACGACTCCCGCCCGTACGGGCAGCCGGGCGGGCTCCGGCCACCACTGGCGCTGCACCAGGTCGACGTCGAACGACAGATGCCGCGCGAACGCGACGGCACCGTCCGACGCACCGCCGATCCGCGCCGGGGCGGCTGGTTCCGCCTCCTGAACGACGGCGGCCCCCAGGCCGACGCCACCCGTGGCATCAACTGCCTGGACTGCACCCTGTCGCTTTTCGAGACGTGGGTGCACGGGCGACCGCGGGTGTCCGCGCCGCGTACCTTCGACGGCTACCTCGACGGCGACATCCGACGCCCGATCCGTGGTGAGGCCGGTGGCCCCGGCCGGGTGGAGGACGCCACCGGCGGCCGCTTCCAACGCGTACTCACCCCCGGTCAGCCGTCAGACCCGGCGCAGGCCCGGCAGGGGTATGCCAATCTGCACGACCAACTGCTGCTGGGCGGCCACGGCAGCTACGCGTTCCTGATCACCGAGTGGGCCGGTGGTGGCTCGCACGCCTGGGTGGCACTCAACCAGAACGGCACCGTCCTCTACGTCGACCCGCAGACCGGCCTCGTCCGCGACCATCCGCTGTATCCCGACGTGGTCGGCATCGACGCGCTCGTCCTGGGCGGAGACGGCCGGCCGATGCCGCTGGGCGGACTGCCCCGGGGCCGGTTCAGTGAACGCCCCGACCTGCCGACCCACCCACCCGGGTACGACGACGGCGGCCACGGCGACCCGTACGTCAACCGCATGTACCTGTTGCTGGACGGCCCCGGCTCGACGGATGCGAGCGGCGGAACTCCGTCAACACCAAGGCAACCAGCGCTCCCAGTCACCGCCCGGCTCACACCAGCGGAGTTGGCTACGCTGACCGAGTTGCACGAGAGCGCGCTGGCAAACGCGGACCGAACCGAGGGCTCCCTGGTTCAGGTCGCGCGACGCGTGACCAACACACTCGGCCTCAGCGCGCCGATCGAGTTGCGGGAGCGCGAGTCTCGCGTCAAGCCGCTCGATTCGCTGATGCGGAAGTATCTCGACGAGGCAAGCATCGACGGCAAGGACGTGACCGATTTTGCGGCGAGCGTCAACGACGTCCTCCGCTTTTGCTTCGAGCTTCCATCGGGGCAGCAGTACAGCCAGGCCGTTGACTTGGTTCTTGCGGGATTGGTCGACGCCGGCTACTCGGTCGCACCCTCGGCCTGCAAGAACTTCTGGCGGCAGGGTAACCGCTTCTACGGAGTTAACTGCACCCTCCGATCAACGGACGGGATGTTGATCGAGTTGCAGCTCCACACTCCCGCATCTCGAGAAGTGTGGTTAGCGACTCATGAGGATTACGAGGTTGTCCGGCGCCCCTCGAACAGTCCACAGCGACGAGTGGGGGCGCTCTTGAGAATGCTGGCTGCGAATCGGGCCAGAGGCCTGCCGGAGGCGCTGCCAGCGGAGCTCGATCTACGTTTCCCACCCAAGGACGCGACGTTCGCGAAGTGGGTGAGTCGGAACAGCGGAGTGTGGCACGAGTACTTGGCTTGGCTGGCTCGCGAAGGAGAGGATTTCGCGGGCGTAGTGCGAGAGTTGGGGCTGGCGCGTCGGGACTTCCCCGTAACGCCACAGGTTGTCGGAGAGTTGGAGCAGGGGTTTGTTGAGCTACTACGTGATCTACCGGAATGACGAACACAATGAGCCGTCGGGTCTCTTTGTCGTGGATGCGGGCATCGGCGATGCCGTTCTGTGGGATCACCGCGCTGGAGAGTGGACGTATAACCCCGACCTCGTGGTGCGCTTTCTCGACGACTACCGGAACGCGGACCGCTACAGGAACGTAAGCCGTGCTGCCGCTGAGGCGGTTGCGCCCACGGTGACGGGCAACGGCGAGTTGCCGGACGAGAGTTCGATCCGTGCCATGTTTGTCGGTGGCGCCGATGATCGCTGATTGGAGCATGTGCCGCGCTGACGGCAAGTGTCTAGCGATGCGAAAAGCGCTCCGGTGTGCGCCTAATGGCTGAGGGTCTGGTGCTCCCGTCCTACTACCTCTACCACCAGGCACCGGTGAAGATCGTGGAGACACCCGATGGTGGTGCCCGGGTCTGGCGAGTTGCCATCGACACGGGGGGATGGCAGGCCAAGCCCAGCCTCTTCACCGAGATCATGCTTGCGGTCGGCGGGGACATCTTTCGCCGTTCCGAGGCGGACTTCGTTCAGGAGGTAGAGGCGTTCCGGGCCTACTACCTGGAGGGCGACGGGCCGATCTTCGCGCTGTACGAAACGGTGCGATCGATTGAGGATCTGGCAGCCGCCGAGGGGCGGCACCTGACGCCGCGCGAGCAGGCTCTCATCCGGGGGATCCGGCAGCGGTCGTTCGTGATGTTCGAGGAGCAACTTCGTGCGGCCGGCGATCCGGGTGCCGATCCCGATCTGGCTGCCCGCTAGTTGCGGATCATCGCGCTCGTCGCGGGCCCGCACGGGGGTGCGCCGCCGGCTCTCCTGTCACGGTGTCCCGCTGACCGGCGCGGGCGACCGAGTGGGTTCCCGGTTGCCGGTGTGGGCGGGTATCGACGAGAGTCGCCGTATGGCTGATTCACGCGACGAGGCGGCGACCTCCGACGGCGAACCCACGCGGACCTTCGGTTGGTCGTACCTGTTCGTCCATCCGGACGACGACCCACGCTCGGACGGTAACTTCGCCGACGAGCGGGCCGTTCTCGTCGAGTACCTGCGCGACCAACGCCTCACCTTCGAGTTGAAGTGCGACGGCCTGAACGCCGAGCAGTTGGCCCGGCGGTCGGTGCCACCGTCGACGATGTCGCTGCTCGGGTTGATCCGTCACCTGGCCGAGGTGGAGCGCGGCTGGTTCCGCAGGACGATGGCCGGCCAGGTCGCGCCCCAGCGGTACTGCTCGGACGACGATCCGGACGGCGACTTCGACGGCGCGGTCGCCGATCCGACGGTGGTCGACGAGGCGTACCGGGCCTGGCGTGCGGAGGTGGCGTTCGCCGAACAGTTCGTGAGCGAGGCTGCGGATCTCGACGTGCAGGGGCGGCAACGCGACGGCAACGTCATCGTTCTGCGCAGGCTTCTGGTGCACATGATCGAGGAGTACGCGCGGCACAATGGCCACGCCGATCTCCTACGCGAGCGTATTGACGGAAGGGTGGGTCAGTGATGGCCGAGGGGTTCGACGTCCGGTTGACGCGGGCGCAGGAGCGCTACGAGCAGGCGGTCTTCGGTGGTGACTCGACGTCGTTGGACGAGGCCGAGCGGGATCTCGTCGCGGTGGAGGCGGACACGGCCCTGGCTCGTGGACGGCTGTTGCACGCCCGTTTCCTCGAGACCGGCACGGAGGACGCGGCCGAGCTGCCGCTCTTCGAGCGGGCGGCGCAGCTCTACCGCGAGGTGGGCGACGCCCGTGGCGAGGGTGAGGCGCTGTTCTGGGTGGGCACGGTCCACCAGGTGATCCGGCAGGACCAGGCCGCCGCCGACCCGGCCTTCGCGCGGGCGCGTGAGCTGGCGACGGAGGCGGGGGACGAGCTGACCCTCTCGTACGTGTTGCGGCACCTCTGCTTCGGCGAGCAGGCCGCCGGCCGGGTCGAGGCGGCGCGGGAGTTGCTGGAGGAGTCGACGCGGTTGCGCCGGAAGGTGTCCTTCACGCCGGGGGTGGCGGCGAATCTGATCGGTCTGGCGGACCTGGCGGCGAGCGACGGTGACCGGGACGCCGCCCGTGGCTTGCTCGACGAGGCCACGTCACTGGCTACCGGCAGCGGCGCGTACGGCATCGTCCGGTGGATCGACGAGGCCCGCGACGAGCTGAAGCTCGCCTGAGCATCCTGTGGGCGCACCGGTGCGCGGCGCGGCCCGCTCCGTAGCGCCGAACGGCGGTTGACCGTGTTTATTAACATCGCTCCATGGCGAGATCCACTACGGGCAGCAGCAGCTCCGGTTTCTGGGCGTGGGCGGTCGGCCTCCTGTTCGGCCTGGCGATCGGTATCCCTTCGTTCGGCCCGAAGGGAGGGGTGGCGTTCGGTGTCGCCATGGCCGTCGTCGTCGGTGTCGCGTTCGGTGCTACCCGGAGGCGGGTCGACGACGGCGCCGATGGGGAACCTGTCGAGGCGTCGACTCCAGCCGAGGACGGCGATGCGAGCCGGTCCTCCCGCTAGAGCAGGTCGGGCGTCAAGGTGACCGGTATGGAGTCGCCGAGCGTGATCGACTCGACATCGCCGATGTCGGGCTGTCCGGGGGCGCGGGATACCGCGACGTCGCCGAAATCGAGTGGATCAAGGGCGGCGCTCACCCGGACTCCACGTTCGGTCGCCGAGGCGGTGGCCGTACAGGAGGAGTTGCGGCCGCTGGTCGACCTGGTCGGGCCCGGCCCGCTCGCGCCGGACACGGTGGCCGGCCTGGACGTGGCGTACGCCGAGAGCGGTGACCTCCTCGCGGCGGCCGTGACCGTGTTGGATGCTCGGACGCTGACCGTGGTGGATTCGGCGGTCAGCGTCGGCCGGCCCGCGTTCGACTACGTGCCGGGGTTGTTCGCCTTCCGCGAGGCACCGGCTCTGCTCGCCGCCCTCGACGCGGTGAAGACCGTCCCGGACCTGCTGGTCTGTGACGGGCACGGGCTGGCGCATCCGCGCCGGTTCGGGCTGGCCTGTCACCTCGGGGTGGTCACCGGCCTGCCCGCCATCGGAGTGGGGAAGACGCCGCTGGTCGGCGAGTGGGAAGCCCCGGCCGCCGAGCGGGGCGCCTGGTCGGCGCTGCGCGACGGGGGTGAGGTGCTCGGTCGGGTGGTGCGTACCCGGGACGGCGTCAAGCCGGTCTTCGTGAGCGTCGGGCACCGGATGAGTCTGGAGAACGCCACTGCCCGGGTGCTCGCGTTGACTCCGCGCTATCGCCTTCCCGAGACGACGCGCACCGCCGACCGGCTCTGCCGCGACGCTCTCGCCCGGGCCGGAGACGGCGGCGGACGCGGGGCGTAGACCGTAACGCCGCACACATACCGACCGCTCTATGACCGGTGGTGGGAGTGGCCCGGTAGTAGCCTGTCCGGCGGACCCCACCCGGGGAGGAACGGTGAGGTGATCATGACGCTGCGTCGACGTGCCGCACGGCTCGCGACGGTCTGCGGTCTGTTGGTCGGCCTGGTGATGCTCGGTGCGTCACCCGCGCTGGCCGACGAGGACTCGGTCCGTGTGGGTGCGGCCAGCAGCTTCGCCGCCGGAGGTTCCCCTCAGGGAGTGAACGTCGCGGTGCGCAAGCGTTCCGAGGGATGCGTCCTGCTGCGTACGGCTCTGGGCCTGAGCCTTGAGGGTCTTCAGCCGGATCAGGTGGCGGTCCAGGTCAACGCGGGCGGGCGCTGGTTTCCGGTGGGCGTGTCCGGCGGTGGTGGCAGCGTGACGACCGCGCAGACCTCGCCGGCCAAGCCGACGCTGTGCAAGGGCAAGGGCATCACCGTGCGGTACCGGGTGGCGTTCGCCGCCGGTACGCCGGGTGGTCGGCTCTCCGTGACCGGTGTGGGTCTCACCGCCGCCGGTCAGCAGTTGGGGCAGGGCACCGATACGGCCAAGGTCGCCGGGCGGCTCTCCCCGTCGCCGACGCCGACGCCATCGAAGAAGCCCACCCCGACCCCGACCCCGACCCCGACCGAGGCCGCGACGGCGGGCGAGGTGGTCGACCCGGCCGCACTGGGCCCGGCCTCCGTCGCGCCCTCGACGACGGCGGTGGCCGCCAAGGCCGGTGGTGGTGGTTCGCTGATCATGTTCTTCGGCATCGCGATGGTGGCGGTGGGTGTGCTGCTGATCGTGCTGCTGGTCCGCCGCTCCCGGCAGGACCGCACGCCGACCGACGAGCCCGGCCCGCTGCCGGGCAACCCCGGTGGGACCACCTACCGCGCCGGTGGTGGGTCGCCGGCCGCGCCCGGTCACCCCGGCCCGGTGTACGGCCAGCAGCCGCCGGCGGTACCCGTCCCGCGACCCGCTCCCGGCGGCGTCTACGGGGCACGACCCGCCACGCCCGCGCCGGACGCCACTCAGGTCATGCCGGACGCCACCCAGGTCATGCCGGGCGCACCCGCCGATCCGGGTGCTCGGCCCCGGCCGGACGACCCGGACGGCGGCGACCACACCGTGTTCATGCCCCGGCTCCCCGGCTGAGCGGGGCGCGGCCCGGTCGCTCCGATACGCTCAGGTTCGTTGGAAACCTGCGGCCAAGGAGCGGAACTAGTGTCTGATCTGTCCCAGATCGTGAAGGCGTACGACGTCCGAGGGACGGTGCCGGACCAGTGGGACGAACGGGTCGCCGAGGCGCTCGGGGCCGCCTTCACCCAGCTGCTCAACGCCACTGACGAGCCCGGTGACGCCGTCGTCGTCGGGTACGACATGCGGGCCAGCTCGCCCGGCCTGGCGGCCGCCTTCGCCGCCGGGGTACGGGCCGAGGGGCGCTCGGTGATCGAGATCGGGCTCGCCTCCACCGACCTGCTCTACTTCGCCTCCGGCTCGCTCGGCCTGCCCGGGGCGATGTTCACGGCCAGTCACAACCCGGCGCAGTACAACGGCATCAAGATGTGCCGCTCCGGCGCGCGGCCGATCGGCCAGGACAGCGGCTTGGCGGAGATCCGTGACCGGGCGCAGGCGATGCTGGACTCGGGGGCGTCCCGCCCGGCGGGCGAGCCGACCCGGCCGGCCGAGCGGCGCGACCTGCTCCCCGACTACGCCGCGTACCTGCGCAAGCTGGTCGACCTCTCCGGCATCCGGCCGCTGAAGGTGGTTGTCGACGCCGGAAACGGGATGGGTGGCTACACCGTCCCCACCGTGCTCGGCGAGGCCGCCCTGTCGGCCCTGCCGCTGGAGATCGTGCCGCTCTACTTCGAGCTGGACGGTAGTTTCCCCAACCACGAGGCGAACCCGCTGGACCCGGCGAACCTGGTCGACCTCCAGCGTGCCGTGGTCGAGCACGGCGCCGACATCGGTTTGGCCTTCGACGGCGACGCCGACCGGTGCTTCGTGGTTGACGAGCGCGGCGAGCCGGTCTCGCCGTCGGCGATCACCGCGCTGGTGGCGGCGCGGGAGCTGGCCAAGCATCCAGGCTCCACCGTGATCCACGGTCTGATCACCTCCAGCGCGGTCGCGGAGATCATCCGTGAGCATGGTGGGGAGCCGGTGGTGGCCCGGGTCGGGCACTCCTTCATCAAGGCGGAGATGGCCCGCACCAACGCCGTCTTCGGCGGGGAGCACTCCGCCCACTACTACTTCCGGGACTTCTGGTTCGCCGACACCGGGATGCTCGCCGCGATGCACACGCTGGCCGCCCTGGGCGAGCAGTCGCTGCCGCTGTCCGTGCTGGCCGGCGAGTACGAGCGCTACGTCGCCTCCGGCGAGATCAACTCGACGGTCGCCGACCAGGCCGCGGCGGTGGCCGACGTGCGGGCCGCGTACCCGGACGCGACGACCGACGAGATGGACGGGCTGACGCTGCGCTTCGAAGACGGCGCGTGGTTCAACCTGCGTGCCTCCAACACCGAGCCGCTGCTGCGGCTCAACGTCGAGGCGCCCACCCGCGAGCGGATGGTCTCGCTCCGGGACGAGGTGCTCGACCGCGTTCGCCGATAAGATCGCCTGCGCCGGTCGGCACCGCCGTCGGTGACCCGCACTCGTGGAAGGAGCCGTGCCATGGCCCTGGATCCGCAGTTGCTCGAGATCCTCGCCTGCCCGGACACGCACCACGCCCCGCTGACCTACGACGCGGAGGCGCAGACGTTGACCTGCACGGAGTGCGGTCGGATCTTCGAGGTCCGCGACGATGTGCCGGTGCTGCTCCTCGACGAGGCGCGTGGCGGCCCCGGGCAGCAGTCATGATCGACGGTACGGCCGGGGTGAGCGGTCGGCGCGACGCCGACGAGGCCCTGCTCGACAACCCGAACGCGCTGGCCGAGCACGACCCGGGCGACATGCTGCGACACACCGCCTCGGGTGGCGCCCAGGTACGCGAGAGCGCGGCGCTGGCCGCCGAGGCGAACCTCGCGGTGCTCGCCGACGACGGGCGGCCCCGGGCCGTGGTGATCGCCGGCATCGGCACGGCCGGGCGTACCGGTGACGTGCTGGCCACGGTCGCCGGGCCGCGCTGCCCGGTCCCGATCATCGGGCACCGCAGCTCGGGCGTACCCGGTTGGGTGGGCGCCGCCGACGTGGTGATCGCGGTGAGCGCGTCGGGTCGCAGCCCGGAGGCGCTCGGCGCCGCCGAGGCCGCGCACCGGCGCGGCGCTCGACTGGTCGCGGTGGGCGCGCCGGACTCGCAGTTGCAGTCGGTGGCCGAGCGGGCCCGCGCGCCGTTCATTCCGGTGCCCCGACGGGCACCGGCCCGGGCCAGCCTCTGGGCGCTCACCGTGCCGGTCCTGCTGGCGGCGCGGTCGCTCGGCCTGGTGAAGGTCAACGAGGCGGACCTGGCGGAGACGGCGGCCCGGCTCGACGCGGACGCCGACCGCTGCCGGTCCACCGCCGAGTCGTTCGTCAACCCGGCCAAGTCGTTGGCGCTGGGCCTGGCCGGCTCGATCCCGATCGTGTGGGGCTCGTCGCCGCTGGCGACCGTGGCGGCCCGCCGGTTCGGCGACACCCTGTCCGCGAACGCCCGCTACCCGGTGGTCACCGGGGCGCTGGGCGAGGCCGGGCGGGGGCGGGTCGGGCTGCTGGACGGCGTCTTCGGCGGCCTGGCCGAGGGGGAGCGGGACATCTTCGCCGACCCGTCGGAGGACGACGGCGAGGGCACCCGGCTGCGGCTGGTGCTGCTGCGCGACGGTGGGCTCAACGCCGACGACGACACGGACGAGCCGCTCGCCGTCGAGGAGCGCCGCGCGGACGCGGTGCAGACCCTCGCCGAGCGTCGTGGCGTGCGGTGTGACGTGGTGACCGCCGAGGGCGGGTCGGCTCTGGAGCGGCTGGCCTCGCTGATCGCCGTACCGGACTTCGCCTCGATCTATCTTGCTCTGGCACATGGGTTGGACCCGATGGCCGTACCGGCCATCACCGAGATGAAGGAGCTGTCGAACCAGTGAACGAAAGCAGGGGGCGGCGCGGCACGAACGTCACCACGACGCGAAGCGGAGTGGCGGCGTGAGCGCGAACGGCGGGACGAAGGCGATCGTCGCCGCCCTGCTGGCCAATGTCGGCATCGCCGTCACCAAGTTCATCGCGTTCCTGCTCTCCGGGTCCTCGTCGATGCTGGCCGAGGCGGTCCACTCGGTGGCCGACTCCGGCAACCAGGGTCTGCTGCTGCTCGGTGGCAAGCGGGCGAAGCGCGCGGCCACGCCGGAACACCCGTTCGGGTACGGCCGGGAGCGCTACATCTACGCGTTCATCGTGTCGATCGTGCTGTTCAGCATCGGTGGCCTGTTCGCCCTCTACGAGGCGTACCACAAGTGGTCGGATCCGCACGGCATCACCGAGTGGCAGTGGCTTCCGGTGGCGGTGCTGCTGGCGGCGATCGCCATGGAGTCGTTCTCCTTCCGGACGGCGATCAAGGAGTCCAACCACATCCGGGGCAAGCAGTCCTGGGTGCGTTTCATCCGGCGGGCCAAGGCGCCGGAGTTGCCGGTGGTGCTGCTGGAGGACTTCGGCGCCCTGGTCGGTCTGGTCTTCGCGCTGTTCGGCGTCGGCATGACCCTGGCCACCGGCGACGGTCGGTGGGACGCCGCCGGCACCGCGATGATCGGCGTCCTGCTGGTGGTCATCGCCATCGTGCTGGCCATCGAGACCAAGAGCCTGCTCCTCGGTGAGGGTGCCGAACAGCAGGACCTGGCGGCCATCGAGCGGGCCATCACCGAGGGCCCCGAGGTGGAGCGGATCATCCACATGAAGACGCTCTACCTGGGCCCGGAAGAGCTGATGGTGGCCGCGAAGATCGGCGTACCGGCCTGCGAGAGCGCGCACGACCTGGCCCGCGGCATCAACGCGGTCGAGGCGCGTATCCGTACCGCCGTGCCGATCGCCCGGGTGATCTACCTGGAGCCGGACATCTACAGCGTCGCCGCCGCCAAGGCGGGCACCGGCGCCGCTGCCGACACCGCCGTACCGCAGCCGGAGGAGTCCGCGGGCGAGGCGGTCGGGCGGCCCGGGGTCTGACACGGTGGAACCGCTGTACGGACCGATCCGGGACTACGCCTGGGGGTCCCGCTCCGCCCTCGCGCTGTTGCAGGGGCGACCGGTGCCCAGCCCCGGCCCGGAGGCGGAGCTGTGGTTGGGCGCCCACCCGGGCGCCCCGGCCAGCGTGGAGCGCGCCGGAGCCCGGGTGAGCCTCTGTGACCTAGTACGCGACGAGCCGGGGCAGTGGCTGGGCCAACGGGTGGCCGGCCGTTTCGGCAGCCGGCTGCCGTTCCTGCTCAAGGTCCTCGCCGCCGACTCGCCGCTGAGCCTGCAGGCCCACCCGGATGCCGAGCAGGCCCGGGCGGGGTTCGCGGCGGAGGCGGACCTTCCGGCGGGGGAGCGCAACTACTCCGACCCGCATCACAAGCCGGAGTTGTTGGTCGCGCTCACCCCGTTCGAGGCGCTGTGCGGCTTCCGCGATCCGGTGGAGTCGGCCGAGGCGCTCGCCGCGTTCGGCGTACCCGAGTTGGGGCCCGTGGTCGACGCGCTGCGGATCGGGCCGGCGGGCCTGCGCACGGCGGTGGCCACGCTGCTCGGCTGGCCGGTCGCGGAGCGCGACGGGCTGCTGCGGGCCGTCCTGGCGTCGGCGGCCGACGGCCCGGACGCCGAGTTGGCCCGCCGGCTGGCGAAGGCCTATCCGGGCGACCCGGGCGTGCTGGTGGCGCTACTGCTGCACCATGTGCGGCTGGTGCCGGGCGAGGCGATCTGGATGCCCGCGGGCAACCTGCACGCGTACCTCAGCGGCTGTGGCGTCGAGATCATGGCGGCCAGCGACAACGTGCTGCGCGGCGGTCTCACGCCGAAGCGCGTCGACGTGGACGAGTTGGTGCGGGTGTTGCGCTTCGAGGTGCTCGACGATCCGGTGCGCGCCGCCCGGCACGTCGCCCCGGGGGTGGACTGCTGGGCGGTGCCGGTGGACGACTTCGCGCTGCACCGGGTGCGGGTCGGCGCGGACGTGCCGGAGGCCACGCTGGCCCTGCCCGGTCCCCGGGTGGTGCTCTGCGGCGCGGGCTCGGTGACGGTCGATGACGGGGCGGGCGCTCTGACGTTGACGTCCGGCACGGCGGCGATCGGCACGGCGGCCGGCGAGCCGCTGCGGATCAGCGGCGACGGCGAGGCGTACGTGGCGACGTCGGGCCTACGCTGACTCGACACAAGTCCGACTTTCCCGGAATAGCTTGACTCAGCTTTGCCTGAGTGTGACTCTATGAGTACGCAGCGTTATCGCGACGACGGTCCGGCAACGTGCGGGGAACCAAACCGGGGGGATGCGCGGGGCGGGCGGAGGTGGGCAGCGGGTCTGTCCACCACCGACCGCCCCGTGCGCTGTCCGCCGCCCGTCCCCCGGCGGACGTCGCTGGCGCGCGTAAGGTGGAGGATCGGCGCAGACATCGTTCGACAGGAGCTTTCATGACCAGCACCCTCCCGGCGGCCGCCAGCGGTACGCCGTCCGAGGCCCGGCCGAGCACGCTCGCCGAGGGCGACTTCAAGGTGGCGGATCTGTCGCTCGCCGAGTTCGGGCGCAAGGAGATCCAGCTCGCCGAGCACGAGATGCCCGGTCTGATGGCGATCCGGCGGGAGTTCGCCGAGGCGCAGCCGCTCGCCGGCGCGCGGATCACCGGCTCGCTGCACATGACCATCCAGACCGCCGTCCTGATCGAGACGCTGGTCGCCCTCGGGGCGCAGGTTCGCTGGGCGTCCTGCAACATCTTCTCCACCCAGGACCACGCCGCCGCCGCGATCGTCGTCGGCCCGGACGGCACCCCCGACGCCCCCGCCGGCGTCCCGGTGTACGCCTGGAAGGGCGAGACGCTGCCCGAGTACTGGTGGTGCACCGAGCAGGTGCTCCTCTGGCCGGACGGGCAGGGCCCCAACATGATCCTCGACGACGGCGGTGACGCCACCCTGCTCGTGCACAAGGGCGCCGAGTTCGAGAAGGCCGGCGTCGTGCCGCCGGTCGAGTCCGCCGACTCCGAGGAGTACGCGGTCATCCTCGAGCTGCTGCACCGCTCGCTGGGCGAGGACGGCCAGCGCTGGACTCAGATCGCGGCCGGCATCAAGGGCGTGACCGAGGAGACCACCACCGGCGTGCACCGCCTCTACGAGATGCACCGCGCCGGCACGCTGCTCTTCCCGGCCATCAACGTCAACGACTCGGTGACCAAGAGCAAGTTCGACAACAAGTACGGCTGCCGGCACTCCCTGATCGACGGCATCAACCGGGCCACCGACGTGCTGATCGGCGGCAAGATGGCCGTGGTGATGGGCTACGGCGACGTGGGCAAGGGCTGCGCCGAGTCGCTGCGCGGTCAGGGCGCCCGGGTCGTGGTGACCGAGGTCGACCCGATCTGCGCCCTGCAGGCGGCGATGGACGGCTACCAGGTCGCCACCCTGGACGACGTGGTCGAGCAGGCGGACATCTTCATCACCGCCACCGGCTGCTTCGACGTCATCACCAACGAGCACATGGCCCGGATGAAGCACCAGGCCATCGTCGGCAACATCGGCCACTTCGACAACGAGATCGACATGGCCGGCCTGGCGAAGCGCTCCGACGTGGAGCGGGTCAACATCAAGCCGCAGGTCGACCTGTGGCGCTTCGCCGACGGGCACGCCGTCATCGTGCTGTCCGAGGGGCGCCTGCTGAACCTGGGCAACGCCACCGGGCACCCGAGCTTCGTCATGTCGAACTCGTTCGCCAACCAGACGATCGCCCAGATCGAGCTGTTCACCAAGACCGAGGAGTACCCGGTCGGCGTCTACGTGCTGCCCAAGCACCTGGACGAGAAGGTGGCCCGCCTGCACCTCGGTGCGCTGGGCGCGAAGCTGAGCACGCTCACCAAGGAGCAGGCCGCGTACCTGGGCGTGTCCCCCGAGGGCCCGTTCAAGCCGGACCACTACCGCTACTGATCAACCTCTCCTGAACCGGGCCGGCTGCGAACAGCCGGCCCGGTTCGTCGTCTCCACCCCACCCACTCCGTCCGGCCCCGCCCCGCCTCGCCCCGCGATCTTGCAGTTTCGGTTGGGGATTTGCGCCTTCTGAACCGCTATGTCACCACCGAAAGTGCAAGATCGCGCGGGCTGTGGGCGGGCGGGGCGGGGGATGGCAGCAACCTCGGGGATGTTGCTGCCTCCCGCGTGGCGGATGCAGCAACATCCCCGAAACTGCGACGATCTTGGGCGCGGGGCGCGGGGCGCGGGGCGCGGGGCGCGGGGCGCGGGGCGCGGGGCGCGGGGCGCGGGTTAGTTGCGGCGGCGGGTGGGGCGTAGCCAGGTCCAGGCGCACCAGGCCAGCCAGGCCAGCGACACGACGGTGGCCAGGGTTCGCTGGCGTAGCGCGCTGAGCAGCATCACCACGGCCAGCACCGCCAGCCACGGCAGGAAGGCTTTCACGACGGGGATCCTCGCACGGCCGGTCGGTGTACGGCGTGCGGCGGGGCGTCGAAGGCCAGGTCACGGGAAGAGTGAGCTTGCCATGAACAACTTGACGAGGCTGCTGAACTGGAGGAAGGTATGGCTGCCCTAAGTTAGTGAAGGCGTGCCTAATGAACACGGAGCGGGGATGTTCGCCACCTACCTGATCGGCCTGCGGGAGGGCCTGGAAGCGACCCTGGTGGTCAGCATCCTGGTCGCCTTCCTGGTGAAGTCGCAGCGCCGGGACCGGTTGCCCCAGGTGTGGGCGGGCGTCGGCCTGGCCGTCGCGCTCTCCGTGCTGTTCGGCTGGCTCATCGAGTACACCTCGACCTCGCTGCTGGCGCGTTCCGAGGATCGCGAGCTGTTCGAGGCGATCACCTCCGTCGCCGCCGTGGTGTTCGTCACCTGGATGATTTTCTGGATGCGCAAGGCGGCCCGCACCATCGCGGGTGAACTCCGCGGCAAGTTGACCGAGGCGCTCGCCGTCGGGTCGCTCGCCGTCGCCGGGATGGCCTTCCTCGCCGTGATCCGCGAGGGCCTGGAGACCGCGCTGATCTTCTACTCCGCGGCTCAGGGCGCGGCCGGGGACAGTGGGCCGCTGCTCGCGCTCATCGGCGGCATCGTGACCGCCGTGGTCCTCGGCGTGCTGCTCTACGCCAGCGCCCTCAAGATCAACCTCAGCAAGTTCTTTACCTGGACCGGCGCGCTGCTGATCCTGGTCGCCGCCGGCATCCTCAAGTACGGCGTGCACGACTTCCAGGAGGCCGGTGTCCTGCCCGGCCTCGGCGACCTGGCGTTCGACATCACCGCCGTGCTCGACCCGACCACCTGGTACGCGGCGCTGCTGGCCGGCATGTTCAACGTGACCCCCGCGCCCACCGTGCTCGAGACCATCGCCTGGATCGGGTACGCCGTACCCGTCCTGCTGCTCTTCCTGCGCCCGACCCGCCGTACCCCGGCATCGGGCGCGGCCACGACGGGCCCGGCGGCGCCCGCCACGCCGGCGCCGGCCGCGGCCTCGGGGCCCGGTGTCGAGGCGTCCGAGCGCACGTCGCCGTCCACCACCACCGTCACCGAACGCGGGGCCGACACCGGCGCCGAGGCAGAGGCGGCATCCGCGCCGCAGCGTGCCTGACCCCACGAGGAGAGACAGCACAGATGCGTACCACCCGATTCTTCGCGCTGGCCGCTGCCGGCGTGCTGGCGACGGCCGGCGTCGCCGCCTGTTCCAAGGCCGACAGCGATAAGTCCGACGCGGCGGGCGGCCCGATCGTGGTCAAGGCCACCGACACGGCCTGCGACGTCGCCACGACCGACCTCGGCGCCGGAACGGCCACCTTCAAGATCACCAACTCGGGCGCGAAGGTCACCGAGTTCTACGTGTACGCCTCCGGCGACCGGGTCATGGGCGAGGTGGAGAACATCGCGCCCGGGTTGAGCCGTGAGCTGCACGTCGAGCTGCCCGCCGGCACGTACGAGACGGCCTGCAAGCCGGGCATGAGCGGCAAGGGCATCCGGGGCGCGCTCAAGGTCAGCGGGTCCGCGCAGCCGCTTACCGCCGACGCCGCCCTGGCCGGCGCCACCGACAACTACCAGCGCTACGTCAAGAGCCAGACCGGGGCGCTGCTGGAGAAGACCGAGGATTTCGTCGCCGCCGTGAAGGCCGGCGACGTGGCGAAGGCCAAGACGCTGTACCCGGTCGCGCGCACCTACTGGGAGCGGATCGAGCCGGTGGCGGAGATCTTCGGCGACCTCGACCCCAAGATCGACGGCCGCGAGGAGGTCATCGAGGAGGGGATGGAGTTCACCGGCTTCCACCGGATCGAGAAGGACCTCTGGCAGTCCGGCGACATCAGCAAGGACGGTCCGATCGCCGACCGGCTGCTGGCCGACGTCAAGGAGATCGTGGCGAAGGCCAACGCCGAGAAGCTCTCCCCGCTCCAGCTCGCCAACGGCGCGAAGGAGCTGCTCGACGAGGTTGCCAGCGGCAAGATCACTGGCGAGGAGGACCGCTACTCGCACACCGACCTGTGGGACTTCGCCGCCAACCTGGAAGGTTCCAAGGCGGCCCTGTCGGCCCTTCGGCCCGCGCTGGAGCAGCGTGCGCCGGAGCTGGTCAAGCAGCTCGACACCGAGTTCGCGAACGTCGAGGCGCAGCTCGGCAAGCACCGCGACGGCGACGGGTGGAAGCTGCACACCGCGTTGAGCAAGGCCGAGCTCAAGGAACTCTCGGACGGCATCAACGCGCTCGCCGAGCCGATCAGCAAGGTCGCCGCAGTCGTCGCGAAGTGACCGGGACGCAGGGGGAGTCGAGTCGATGAGCGTACGCAGGTTGACCCGTCGGCGGGCTATCACGCTCGCCGGCGCCGGGGTGGCCGGAGTCGCGGGCGTCGCCGCCGGCGCGGGCGCGCTGGTCGGCGACTCGCGTGGTCCGGCGGCGGCCAGCGACCACCCGGCGGGCGCGGTGCCGTTCTTCGGCGAGCACCAGGCCGGCATCGTCACCCCCGCGCAGGATCGGCTGCACTTCGTCGCCTTCGACGTCATCACGAAGGACCGGGCCCGCCTGGTCGCGATGCTGGAGGAGTGGACGGCCGCCGCCGCCCGGATGACCGCCGGCCGGGACGCCGGGGTCCTCGGGGCGGTCGGCGGGATGCCCGAGGCCCCGCCGGACGACACCGGCGAGGCGCTCGGCCTCCCGCCGTCGCAGCTCACCCTGACCATCGGTTTCGGGCCCACGCTGTTCCGCGACGCCGACGGGCGGGACCGGTTCGGCATCGCCGACCGCCGCCCGGCCGCGCTGGCGGAGCTGCCGAAGTTCCCCGGCGACGCGTTGCAGGCCCCGATCTCCGGTGGCGATCTGTGCGTGCAGGCGTGCGCCAACGATCCCCAGGTGGCGGTGCACGCGATCCGCAACCTCGCGCGCATCGGCATGGGGGTGGTCAGCGTCCGCTGGTCGCAGCTCGGTTTCGGTCGTACGTCGTCGACCTCCCGGGACCAGGCGACCGCCCGCAACCTGTTCGGCTTCAAGGACGGCACGGCCAACCTCAAGGCCGAGGAGACCGACCTGCTGCGCGACCAGTTGTGGGTGCAGCCCGGCGACGGGCCGGACTGGATGACGGGCGGGTCGTACCTGGTCACCCGCAAGATCCGGATGCTCGTGGAGACCTGGGACCGGACCTCCCTGGTCGAGCAGGAGGAGATCGTCGGCCGGACCAAGGGCAGCGGCGCCCCGCTGGGGCGCAGCAAGGAGTTCGACGAGCCGGACTTCGCGGCGCGCGGTGACGACGGCAAGCCGCTGATCGCCGAGCACGCCCACGTCGCCCTCGCCCATCCGAGCCGCAACAACGGCGCGCACCTGCTGCGCCGGGGCTACAACTTCGTCGACGGCTCGGACGGTCTCGGCCGGCTCGACGCCGGTCTCTTCTTCATCGCGTACCAGCGGGACCCGCGCAAGCAGTTCGTGCCGATCCAGACCCAGTTGGCCCGCCACGACGTGATGAACGAGTACCTGCGGCACGTCTCCAGCGGCCTGTTCGCCTGCCCGCCCGGCGTACGCGACGGTGGCGACCACTGGGGCCGGGTGCTCTTCGGCTGACCGGCGACGCGACCCGTCCGAGCTGTGGTGGCGGCGGACCGCGTCGAGGGGGGATCATGAGGCTGTCCGTGCCGGGTGACACCGGTCCCACCGAACTGAACGGGGATGCAATATTAATCCCATGAGAGCCCGGGTCCTGGTGGTCGACGACGACCCCGCACTCGCCGAGATGCTCGGCATCGTGCTGCGCAGTGAGGGTTTCCTGCCCTCGTTCGTGGCCGACGGCGAGCGGGCGTTGGCCGCGTTTCGTGACAGTCGTCCGGACATCGTCCTGCTCGACCTCATGTTGCCCGGAATGAGTGGTATCGACGTGGCCCGGTCGATTCGTGCCGAGTCCGGCGTGCCGATCGTGATGCTGACCGCCAAGAGCGACACCGTGGACGTCGTCCTCGGGCTCGAATCCGGCGCCGACGACTACGTGGTCAAGCCGTTCAAGCCCAAGGAGCTGGTGGCCCGGATGCGGGCCCGGCTGCGCCGTGGCGAGGACGTCGCACCGGAGATGCTGACCATCGGGCCGCCCGGCAACCAGATCAGCATCGACGTGCCCGCCCACACCGTCAGCCGCAACGACGAGGAGGTGAAGCTGACGCCGCTGGAGTTCGACCTGCTGGTCGCGCTCGCCCGCAAGCCGCGTCAGGTCTTCACCCGCGAGGTGCTGCTGGAGCAGGTCTGGGGCTACCGGCACGCGGCCGACACCCGACTGGTCAACGTGCACGTGCAACGGCTGCGCGCCAAGATCGAGCCAGATCCGGAGCGACCGGAAATCATCCTCACCGTGCGGGGCGTGGGTTACAAGGCGGGCACCGGATAGCCTGGTCGCACTGTGTCGACCTCGCCGCCCCCGCAGAACACCACAGCCCGCCGGCTCGCTGCCGGTCGGGAGGTCTGGCGTGTGCTGAGCGGCCGGGTCGCGCGGCTGCTGGCCCGGGTGCACCAGACCTGGCGGCGTTCACTCCAGGTCCGGGTGGTCACCATCACGTTGGTCGCCTCCAGCCTGCTGGTGGGCGGATTCGCGTACCTGATCGCTGACAAGATCACGACGATCCTGCTCGACAACGCGCGCACCGACGTCCAGCTGCGTCTCAAGGGCGGCGCCGGGTACGCGGCCAAGCAGGTCTCCCTCTACGGCCAGCCGCAGGAGGCGCAGCTCCAGGAGACCATCGAGGGCACGGTCAACTACCTGGCCGGGGGTGACCCCCAGCAGACCAGTGGCGTGGTGGTGGCCATCACCGCCGCCGACTACCCGACGATGATCCAGACCCGCACCGCGCCGGCGGCCAACGTCCAGCCCCTGATCAGCAAGGAGTTGCGGGCCGCGGTCGCCAGCGGCAAGGTGGCCAGCCAGATCCAGACCGGGCGGCTCACCGGCGAGCCGACGAAGTACCTGGTCTACGGCTCGCCGGTGCCGACCCGCTTCGGGCAGATCGAGCTCTACTACCTGGTGCCGCTGACCCGTCAGGACGACACCGCCGCCGACGCCCGGGCGACCGTGGTCGGCACCGGCATCGCCCTGGTGATCCTGCTGGGGCTGCTCGCCGCACTGGTCACCCGGCTGGTGGTCAACCCGGTCCGGGTCGCCGCGCGGACCGCCCAGCGGCTCTCCGCCGGCCTCCTCGACCAGCGGATGGTGGTCAACGGCGAGGACGACCTCGCGTTGCTGGCCGCCTCGTTCAACCAGATGGCGACCAACCTGCAGCGGCAGATCCTGCGCCTGGAGGAGATGTCCCGGTTGCAGCGCCGCTTCACCTCCGACGTGTCGCACGAGCTGCGGACTCCGTTGACCACGGTCCGGATGGCCGCCGACCTGATCTTCGCGGAGCGCGACGAGTTCGATCCCGCGGTGGCGCGCAGCGCCGAGCTGCTCCAGGCCGAGCTGGACCGTTTCGAGGAACTGCTCACCGACCTGTTGGAGATCAGCCGGTTCGACGCGGGCTTCGCCATGCTGGACGCCGAGCCGACCGACCTCGTGCCGGTGGTGCACCGGGTCGTCGACCGGTTGGCCGGGCTGGCCGAGCGGGTGGGCGTGGAGATCGAGCTGGACCTGCCCAGCACCCCGGTGATCGCCGAGGTCGACCCCCGCCGGGTGGAGCGGGTGCTGCGCAACCTGGTCGGCAACGCCGTCGAGCACGGCGAGGCCCGGCCGGTGCTGATCACCCTCGGCATCGACGAGACCGCCGTGGCGATCACCGTCCGCGACCACGGGGTGGGGCTGAAGGTGGGCGAGGAGAAGCTGGTGTTCAACCGGTTCTGGCGGGCGGACCCGTCGCGGGCCCGCCAGACCGGCGGCACCGGGCTGGGCCTGTCGATCAGCTTGGAGGACGCCCGTCTGCACGGTGGTTGGCTGGAGGCCTGGGGAGCGCCCGGTCAGGGCGCCCAGTTCCGGCTCACCCTGCCGGCCCGCGCCGGCGACCGGCTCACCACCTCGCCGCTGCGGCTGGTGCCCGCCGACGCGGCGCTGCCGTTCGGCGGCCCACGCGACGGCGGCCCCCTGGCCATCGGACCGGGCAGCGGCGGAGCGTTGGCGATCGGCCCGGCGCCGACCGACAGCGGCGAGCGGGAGGAGGTGCGATCGTGAGGGCTCGACCACTGCTCGGCGCTTTCGGCGCGGCGCTGCTCCTCAGTGCCGGTTGCGGCATCCCGGCCTCTTCCGACGTGCGGGTCGACGGCAAGGCCGGCACCGCGACCGAGGCCGGATCGAGCAACGGCCGCAGCAGCGAGCCCCCGTCGCGGGCCGCCAGCGGCAGCGACAACGCGGCCTTCGTGCGCAACTTCCTGTCCGCCGCCGCTGGCGAGCCGGACCGGGCGTACGAGCGGGTGAAGGCGTTCATCGCCCCCGAACACCGGCCCCGCCTGCAGGACAAGAAGGGCAGCGAGGTCGCGCTGAACGTGGTGCGGCTGCGCGAGACCGTCTTCACCTTCAACAGCGACTCCACCACGACCGTCAAGATCACGGTGCAGCAGATCGGCGTGCTGCGGACCAACGGCACCCTGGCGCCCCCGGTCGCGACCGAGACCCAGTACGAGTTCCGGCTGCGCAGCGCGGCCCTCGGCGGCGCCGGCAGCGACGAGCGCGCCGGCCAGTACCTGCTCGACCCGCCGAGCGTGCTGCTGCTCAGCGACGTCGCCCTCCAGCAGTACTACCAGGACGAGTCGATCTACTTCTGGAGCTCCGACCGCACCCGGCTCGTGCCCGACCAGCGCTACCTGCCGTACGCGGTGCCAGACGAGCGCCGTGTCAACGAGGTCGTGCGGTGGCTGGTCGGCGGCCCGTCCGACTGGCTGCGGCCGGGTGTCGTCGGTCTGCCGGACGGCACCGAGCTGATCAACAACGCCACCGGCGCGAACAACCGGTGGGAAGTCAACCTGGACATGTCCGGCGACGACCAGAGCCGGATCGACCAGGTGATGACGCAGCTCGCCTGGTCGCTGGGTGACCTGCCGGGCGAGCTGGAGCTGAAGATCAGGAACAACTCCCAGCCCGTGCGGGACCTCGACGAGCTTCGGACGGCCCAGCAGCTCTACCCCGTCCGGGAGGAGCCGCAGCGGTACGGCGTCTACGAGGGCGCGATCCGCCCGCTCGACTTCGCCGGCGAGCCCAGCGGCGCGGTGCCCCTCACGCCGGAGGTCAACCGCGGCATCGTGTCGGCCGGTCTCGCGCGGGGCGTCAACCGGGTGCTCGCCGCGCTGGTGGTGACCGGGGGCAAGGACCGGCAGCGACTCGCGGTGGGCACGGGGGCGGACACGGTGGCCACCCTCGGCCGCAGCGCCGGGGAGTACGCCTCGATCGGGCGCCCGGTCTGGCTGCGTACCGTCGACACGCGTCCCGCGCAGGGGCTGGTGGTGGCCGACGGTCGCCTCTACCGCTTCGACGAGGCCGCCGGGATGGCCGAGGTGCCGCTCAACCTGCCCTCGCCGGAGGTCACCGCGGTCGCCTCCGCGCTGGACGGTCAGCGGGTCGCGTTGATCGCCGGTGGGCGGCTCTACGTCGCGGCGCTGAACCTCGACGGCTCCGGCAGCGGGGTGTCCATCGGCCCGCCCCGGGCGCTGGTCACCTCGTTGACGAACCTGACCGCGGTGGACTGGATCGGGGAGGACCGGCTGGTGGTAGCCGGCTCGGCGGGCCAGCCGGCGATCTACGAGATCAGCGTGGACGGCGCCCTGGAGACGCCGCTGCGCACCGATGTCGGCGCCAAGGTCAACCATTTGACGGCGTACCCCACCAACCGCAGTGTGCGCGTGCCCACCGGGTCGTACATGTACGAGGCCAACAAGGTCGCGTACCGCAGCAGCCCGTTCGAACGGATCGCGCCCGAGCAGGTCCGCGACGTTCCCACGCCGCCGGCCGGAGTCCGCCCGAGCAACCCGTCGGCTCCGTTCTTCCTCTACTGACGTCGTGCGCGGGCTCTGGGCGGACCTCGCCGACCTGGTCCTCCCCGCTGACTGCGCCGGCTGCCGGGAGCGTCGCCAACGGATGCGGCAGGGGGTCTGCCCCTCCTGCGTCGCGGCGCTGAGCGCGCTGCGTCCCCGGGTGACCCGCCCCACCCCCGCCCCGGCCGGCCTGCCGCGCTGCGTCGCCCTCGGCCCGTACGACGGTCCGCTACGGGAGGCGCTGCTGGCGTACAAGGAACACGGCCGGCACGGTCTGGCCCGTCCGCTCGGCGCGCTGCTGGCCGAGGTGGTCGCGGCGGCGGTCGGCGAGGTGCGTCCGCTGGCGCTGGTGCCGGTGCCGGACACCGCGGCTGCGGCGCGTGGCCGCTACGGCGACCACCTGGACCGGCTGGCCCGGCACTGCGCGGCCCGGCTGGGCCGGTGCGGCTGGCCCGTACGGGTGCACCGGCCATTGCGTGCCCTGCCCCGGCCCGACTCGGTGACCCTGGACAGCGCGGGCCGTGCGGCGGCCGCCGAGGCGGCGTTCCGCCCCCGTTCCGGCGCGTCGGATGGGCCGCGCCCGTCGGACGGTGGGCCCGCCGTGGTGCTGCTCGACGACATCGTCACGACCGGCGTGACACTGGCCGCGGCGGCCCGGGTGCTGACCGCGACCGGATGGCGACCGGGTGTCGCCGCGGTTCTCGCCGCAACCGAGAAAAGACTCCGTTTGTAACAGACCGTGTTTCCGTTTCACCCGTTGGTGTATGAGGTGCGAAAAATACCGGGCGGTCTTGGCAACAAGGGGTGACTGCCGGGCGAACAGGAGTTAGCGTTTCGCTGTCGGGGGTAGGAGGTCGTTCCATCCCGCCCCGGGCGGTGAGAGGAGGCGTAGCCGTACTGACCGGTCGACGCCAGCGGGTCTTCCTGAGGCGCACGACCGGGAGAAACCGGATCGAAGACGTCCGAACAAAGGAGGTCACGTGGACATCGTGGTCAAGGGCCGCAACGTCGAAGTGCCGGACCATTACCGGGTACACGTAGCCGAGAAACTCGCAAAGGTCGAACGTTACGACCACAAGATTATTCGCATCGATGTCGAGCTGTTTCACGAGCGCAATCCGCGCCAGGCCGACCACTGCCAGCGGGTGGAGATCACCTGCGTCTCGCGTGGTCCGGTAATCCGGGCCGAGGCCTGCACGAACGACTTCTACAGCGCGCTCGACGCCGCCATCGCGAAACTCGACACCCGGCTACGCCGCGCGGCGGACCGCCGGCGCGTACACCGTGGTCGGCACGCGCCGATCTCCGTGGCCGCCGCCACCGCCGACCTGCCGGTCACCGACCTGGTGGCCGCCCCGCTGTCCGCGTCGAACGCCCGCGCCGGCACCGCCGTCGCGGAGCGCGTCGAGGAGGAGTACGACCAGCCGTGGCACCTCGCCCGGGAGAAGGTTCACCCGGCCGAGCCCATGACCATCGACGACGCGTTGTTCCAGATGGAACTCGTCGGCCACGACTTCTACCTCTTCCAGGACAAGGAGACCGGCCGCCCCAGCGTCGTCTACCGACGTCACGCCTACGACTACGGCATCATCTCCCTCGACACCTGAGGCGGTTCGACCCGTCGAGCGCGGGGGTCGTGGCGGTCGTCCGTCACGGCCCCCGTGCTCCGTCAGCCCAGGTCGGCGGGGAGCAGGGCGAAGGTCAGGTCGTCGAGGCGAGTGCCCGCCAGGCCGGGCAGACGCCCCCGTTGCAGGCCCTCGCGCTGGAAGCCGACCCGCTCCAGCACGCGGTGCGAGGCGGTGTTCTCCGGCACCGTGCCGGCCGTCAGCCGGGCGAGGCCGGCCGGCCCGAACGCCCAGGCCGCGAGCAGCCGGACCGCCCGGGTGGCGTAGCCGTGCCCCCGCCACCGGGGGAGCAGCGCGTAGCCGATCGACCCCTCCCCGCTGGTCACCTCGGTGTACGACAGTCCGCAGCTGCCCGCCGGCTCGCCGGTGGCCACGTCGACGATGAGGAGCCGGGCGATGTCGCCGGTCAGCCACGCGCTCTCGGCCAGCCGGCAGCGCCGCTCGATCGACTCCCGCGTCGGCGGCACCGGCGGCGCCTGGTTGGCGACCACCTCCGGCCGGCTGTGCAGCCCGTACATCATCTCCGCGTCCTGCGGCGCGAGCCGGCGCAGCGCCACCACCTGGTCGGTGAGCATCCCGTCGGGCAGGTCCGGCAGCAGCCGAGGGGTCGGGCCGGGCGGATCCTCGGCGAGGCGTACCCACGTCAGCAGGTCGTACCGTCTGCCGTTCCGGTCCTGACCGGCGGACCGCCGCAGGCCCTCGTAGCGGAAGCCGGCGGCCAGCGCGACGCGCTGGCTGGCCGCGTTCTCCGGCTCGGTGTGCAGCTCCAGCCGCCGCGTTCCGATGTCGAAGGCGTGCTCGCTCAGCGCGCGGGTCGCGGCGGTGGCCAGTCCGCGTCCCCGCGCGGCCGGCCGCAGCCAGTAGCCGATGTCCGCCTGACTCCGGGCGGGCATCGGGTTGCTCAACCCGGTAGCGCCGAGCAGCCGGTCGGTGGCCGGGTCCGCGATGGCGTACGCGGCGCCGCCGCCGGCCCAGACCGCCGGCGCGCCGGCCTTCACCCACGAGCGGGCGTCGACCTCGGTGTACGGGGACGGCATGGTGGACACGAACCGCTGGCTGAGCGGGTCCGCACACCCGTCGACCAGGTCCGCGATGTCGTCGGCGCGGAACGGCCGCAGCCGTACCCCGTGTGCCTCGACGATCGGCGGCGGGACCGTCACGTCAGGTCCTCGGCGAGCAGCGCGGCCACCCAGGCGTCGATTCGTTCACCTCGGTGCTGGACCCCGCCCCGGGCGGTCCCCTCGAAGGTGAAGCCCGCCTTTTCGGCGGCCCGCCGGGAGGAGGTGTTGCCCACGTTCGCCTTCCATTCGATGCGCGCCAGGCCGAGGGCCGTGAAGCCCCAGGCGCTGAGCGCGAGGAGCGCGGCCGGCAGGTACCCCCGCCCGCGTGCCGCCGGGGCGACCATGAAGCCCACGTCCCCGAGTAGCGGGTCGGCGGGGGAGAGCCGCAGGTCCAGAGTGCCGACGTAGGTGTCGTCCGGGTCGGCGATCACGAAGCAGGCGGAATCTCCCCGTGCCCAGGCATCCTGGGCGTAACCCCGGTAGCCCTGCGCGTCGGAGAGGTCGTACGGGTCCGGGACCGTGGTCCATCGGATCGTCTCCGGGTCCCGGCAGGTCTGCACCACGGCGTCGAGATCGCGCTCCTCCATCGGTCGGAGTCGTAGCTCGTTGCCGGCCGAGGTGGCGAACAGCGTCGGCTGTGGGCGACCGAAGACAGCGGCCCGGCGTGCCGCCAGGGTGCCTCGGGCGGCCGGCCCGGTCGACCCTGCTTCGGGTACCTCGCCGGGCAGCAGTGTGCCGATCCAGCCGTCCACGCCGCCCTCCGGCGCCGGGTTCGCCCGCCGTACCCGGCCGTCGATCCGGAACCCGGCCCGCAGCGCGACCAGCCGGGAGGCGTGGTTGCCCACCTCCGCCTGCCACAGCAGCCGGCGCAGCCCCAGCTTCTCGAAGGACCAGCGGGACACCGCCCGGGTGGCCCGCACGGTCACCCCCCGGCCGCGCGCCCACGGGGCCGTCCAGTAGCCGATCTCGCCGGTGCCGGCGTCGTCGATGGAGATCAGCCCGCACGAGCCGAGCAGGTCGCCGTTGGCCGCGTCGCAGACGGCGAACGGCGCCCTGATGCCGTCCGCCCATGCTCGCGGGCTCAGCCGCGTGACGAAATCGTGGGCGTGTTCGCGAAGGTACGGGCGCGGTACGGTGGTCCAACGCTGAATGTCCCGGTCCTGGCAGGCGCGGTACACGTCGTCGGCGTCCGCCTCCCGCCAGGGCCGCAGCAGGACGCCGTCCTCGATGATCTCCACAGGCTCCACCCGTGCATCGTGCCGGAACGTTCGCCCTGGGCGTAACCGGATAACGTCCCGGGCGCGGCCCGTGCGCGTGTTATGTCGGGTTCGGCGGAGCGGACCACCGCCACCAGTGACCATCGCGCCGATGTTGCGCCTACGATGGTTCGAGACTGTCTAGGGGAGCGTTGATCCGTGTCGATTCTGGAAAAGGTCCTTAACGCGGGCGAGGGCCGCATGGTGCGCCGGCTCAAGGCCATCGCCGCCGCCGTCAGCTCGATCGAGGACGACTACGTCAACCTCACCGACGAGGAGCTGCGCGGCATGACCGAGCAGTTCCGCGAGCGGCTCGCCGACGGTGAAACCCTCGACGACCTGCTGCCGGAGGCGTTCGCGGTGGCCCGTGAGGCGGCCGCCCGGGTGCTCGGCCAGCGGCCGTACGACGTCCAGGTGATGGGCGGCGCGGCGCTGCACTTCGGCAACATCGCCGAGATGAAGACCGGTGAGGGTAAGACGCTGACCTCGGTCATGGCCGTCTACCTCAACGCGCTCTCCGGCGACGGTGTGCACGTGGTCACCGTCAACGACTACCTCGCCCAGCGCGACGCGGCCTGGATGGGTCGCGTGCACGAGTTCCTCGGGCTGACCGTCGGCGTCGTGCTGCCCAACCGGCCGGCCGCCGAGCACAAGGCCGCCTACGAGTGCGACATCACCTACGGCACCAACAACGAGTTCGGCTTCGACTACCTGCGCGACAACATGGCCTGGTCGAAGGACGAGCTGGTGCAGCGGGGCCACAACTTCGCGGTCGTCGACGAGGTCGACTCGATCCTGATCGACGAGGCGCGCACCCCGCTGATCATCTCCGGCCCGGCCGAGCACTCGGCCCGCTGGTACGGCGAGTTCGCGGGCGTGGTGGCCCGGCTCCAGCCCGGCACGGATGGCGAGGGCGACTACGAGGTCGACCACTCCAAGCGCACCATCGCGGTCACCGAGCGCGGCGTCGCCAAGGTCGAGGACCGGCTCGGCATCGACAACCTGTACGAGTCGGTGAACACCCCGCTGGTCGGCTACCTCAACAACGCCATCAAGGCCAAGGAGCTCTACAAGCGCGACAAGGACTACATCGTCAGCGACGGTGAGGTCCTGATCGTCGACGAGTTCACCGGTCGCATCCTGCACGGCCGTCGGTACAACGAGGGCATGCACCAGGCGATCGAGGCCAAGGAGGGGGTGGAGATCAAGCAGGAGAACCAGACCCTGGCCACCATCACCCTCCAGAACTACTTCCGCCTCTACAACAAGCTGTCCGGGATGACCGGTACGGCGCAGACCGAGGCGAGCGAGTTCAACAAGGTCTACAAGGTCGGCGTCGTGAGCATTCCGACGCACCGCCCGATGGTCCGTGAGGACCGGCCGGACGTCATCTACAAGACGGAGAAGGCCAAGTTCAACGCCGTCATCGAGGACATCGCCGAGCGGCACCAGATGGGCCAGCCGGTGCTGGTCGGCACCGTCTCGGTGGAAAACTCGGAGATCCTCTCCCAGCTGCTGCGCCGCCGGGGCATCCCGCACAACGTGCTGAACGCCAAGTTCCACGCCCGCGAGGCGGAGATCGTCGCCCAGGCCGGGCGCAAGGGCGCGGTCACCGTCGCCACCAACATGGCCGGCCGCGGCACCGACATCCTGCTCGGCGGCAACCCCGAGTTCCTGGCGGCCAACGAGCTGCGCCAGCGCGGTCTCGACCCGCTGGAGAACGAGGAGGACTACGCCAAGGCGATGGAGGAGGTCCTGCCTACCTGGAAGCAGGCCTGCGACGCCGAGGCGGACGAGGTCGCCGCCGCCGGTGGCCTGTACGTGCTGGGCACCGAGCGGCACGAGTCCCGGCGGATCGACAACCAGCTGCGCGGTCGTGCCGGCCGGCAGGGCGACCCGGGCGAGTCCCGGTTCTACCTGTCCCTGCAGGACGAGCTGATGCGCCGCTTCCGGGCCGGCGCGGTCGAGGCCGTGATGGAGCGCTTCAACATCCCGGAGGACGTGCCCATCGAGTCGAAGATGGTCACCCGCCAGATCAAGAGCGCCCAGGCCCAGATCGAGGGCCAGAACGCCGAGATCCGCAAGAACGTTCTGAAGTACGACGAGGTGCTCAACAAGCAGCGCCAGGTCGTCTACGCCGAGCGGCTGCGGGTGCTCAACGGCGAGGACCTGTCCGACCAGGTCCGCAACATGATCGACGACACCGTCGAGGCGTACGTGCGGGGTGCCACCTCGGACGGCTACGGCGAGGACTGGGACCTTGAGCAGCTCTGGTCCAGCCTCAAGCAGCTCTACCCGGTCGGCGTGACGATCGAGGAGTTGGAGGAGGAGGCCGGCGGCTCGCGGGCCGGCATGGACGCCGACTTCCTCGTCGCCCGCCTCAAGGATGACGCCAACGCCGCGTACGACCGCCGCGAGGAGCAGCTCGGCACCGAAGGGGTGCGCCAGCTCGAGCGGATGGTGCTGCTCCAGGTGATCGACCGCAAGTGGCGCGAGCACCTGTACGAGATGGACTACCTCCAGGAGGGCATCAACCTCCGGGCGTACGCCCAGCGCGACCCGGTGGTGGAGTACCAGCGCGAGGGCTTCGACATGTTCGCCACCATGATGGAAGGCATCAAGGAGGAGACCGTCGGTTTCCTCTACAACGTGGACGTCCAGGTCACCGAGCCGGAGCCCGAAGCCGACTCGGAAGAGGTCACGCTGCTCGACAAGCCGGTGGAGATCCGGGCCAAGGGTCTGAACCGTGCGCCGCAGCGGCAGGGTCTGCAGTACTCCGCTCCGACCATCGACGGCGAGGCCAGCCCCGGTGCTGTCGCCTTCGAACAGGAGCAGCAGCAGGCGCCGGCGCTCGGCGTGGGCCGCCCGGCCCAGGGCGCTCCGGCGGCACCCGGGCAGGGCGCACCGTCCGCCCCGCAGCGGCCGGCCTCGGGGCTGCGCGGCCCGACGCTCCCGTCGGCGGGGTCCCGGCGTCCGGCCGCCAACCAGGCCGACGCCGGCAACGGCCCGTCCCGCAACGCGCCGTGCCCGTGCGGTTCGGGTCGCAAGTACAAGCGCTGCCACGGCGCACCCAACGGCGGCAACTGACCGACACCGCGTCCCGATGGGCCCCGGCCGACAAGGCCGGGGCCCATCGGCGTCTCCGGCCCCGGTCGGCGTCTGGCCCGGGAGTGAGATCGACTCCGCTTCCGGGAAGTCGGTGTGTCAGCGGCCGGTTGATGCCGCGCTTTCCTGGACGTCGAGCTGATCAACGCGGTCAGAGGACCTGCAGGGCGGTGCACAGCCAGCGGCCCCGCCGGTGCTCCAGGCGTACCGCCATGGCCCAGCTGCGGCCACCAGGGCCACTCACCACGGCGGCTGCCTCCACGGCTGCCTCGCGAGGTTCGCAGACCCGCAGCCGGGTGAGCCGCAGTGCCGGCCGGGTCGCCCGACGCCGCGCCGGCCCGGCCCGCCCGCTGGCCCGAGCGAGTTCGGTGAGCAGGTCGGTCGCCCGGCCCGGGTCGAGCAGAGGGCGTACCTGTGCCGGCGAGCGGTAGCCGTTGACCACCTCAAGGCAGGTGCCGACGAAGCGGTGCGCGGCCCGGGTGGCCTCGGGCGCCGTCGTCGGGGGCAGGGGAGTGCCCGGCTGGTTGGCCGGATGCGCGGGCGTACGGCGTGGGGCCGTGCGGCGCACCGCGGGCCGGACGGGATCCGGTCGTGTCGAGGCGAAGAGGTCGAGGGCGAGCTGACCGTGGGTCGGCCCCGGCCAGTACGTCTCGTCCTGGTACGGCGGGTCGATGGGCGGGACGGGACGCAGGCGCACGGGTGGTCGGGAGACTCCGGGTCGCCGCTCGCTCATCGCTGCCTCCCGTGATCTTGCGTTTGCCTTCGTTTGCCTCCGACTAACTAGATTCTCGGACATGGAGTGGCCCCGGTCAATGGCGCCTGCGGCGAATGGGCCGCGCATCTGCATGATCGACTCGGGTTCGCGGAGGTGGTGGTATCCGGGCCGATCGAACGGCGCGACATCGGTGATCTGGAGTGGATCACCGAGCGGAGGGCCGGGCGTGGCTACTCGGGGTCGCGGTCGACGAGGGGGTTCTCGCGTACCCAGTCGGCGGTCTCGGCGTACTTCTGCGCGATGTACTCCTCCAGTCGGGCCCGCTCGACCCGCCACTGACCGCGCCCACCGACCTTGATCGCCGGCAGCTCCCCGCTGCGGACCATGTGGTAGACCTGCGAGTCCGACACGTTCAGCTCGGCGGCCACGTCGGAGAGCAGCAGGAACCTCGGCTCCACAGGAACTCCCGGGGTTGACGTCGTTTGCCTCAGTTTGCCACCGACAGGGCTCACCACCCAACATCGCTGCGGCCATCGGTGGCGGACACACCGGCGGGAAACTTCCACCGGCCGGAGGCGAGGTGTATGACGGTCACGGCGTGCGGCATGATCTGCGCCCGTGCCGGCTACCGCCGGCACGGAATCGAGCGGGGAGACGACCGGTGACCGACGAGCTTGTCCGGGTGTACGTGCCGGCGACCGTACCCATGCTGGCCCGCCTGCGCGAGGAGGGGCTGACCGCCGACACCGCGCACGCGGTGACGCCCGCGCTGCGCGAGTGGTACGCCGAGGGCGACGAGGAGGAGTTGGAGTACGTCGCGTTCACCCGGGCCGCCCAGGACGCGCTGCACCTGCTCCGGGAGGATCCGGCCGCGCCACGCCGCCGCGTGGTCGTCTCGGTCGATCTGTCGCCCGCCGCGCTCGGTCGTGGCGACGGCGAGCTGGGCTCCAGCCTGGTGACGTTGACCGACACCGTGCCGGTGGGGGCTGTCGCGGCGATCCACGTGGACGGCACGGACGCCGTCGAAGAGGTCGCCGCAGCGGCCGACGTGGTGACCGAGGCCGCCGCCGGTGACCCGGACGCGCAGTTCACCGTCGACGGCGCCGAGGATCACGAGCTTGAGTGGTACGACGTGACGGAGTTGGACATCCTGCTGCGCGCCGCCGGCTGAGCAGCCGCACGCGTCTCAGCGGGCCGGGTCGGCGTCCGCCTCCCGGACCGCCGTGTCCGGCTCGTCCTCGTCGACGTCGCCGGTGGCGCTCGCGGTGGTCGCCTGCCCGGTGCCGGGTCGGCCGGTCGGGGCCGGCTCGTCGTCGATCTGTGCTGGGCCGAGCGTTCGGCCGAACGCGACGAGCGCGGTCAGCGCCCCCACGAACAGCACCCAGATGCCGTTGTCCACCCGCGAGGTGCCCAGCGACGTCTGCGCCACCGCGTCCGCCTCGCTGAGCGCGCTGGCCAGGTCGAGCAGTGAGCGGCCGCCGATCCGGATGATCACTTCGGCGAGCAGCAGGAGCAGGCCCGGTCCGGCGCCCGCGAGCAGGTACGCCGGCCAGCGCAGCGCGCGCGTCTGCGGATCACGCCGCAGGGCTCGACGCCGCGCCCAGGTGAGGTAACCGAAGGCGAGTAGTCCGGCGACCAGGCCGCCGAGGAGCGACTCGGTGCGGGACACCCACTTGGCCGCGTCGACGAGCGACTGCTGGGTGTCGCCCGCGCCGAAGAGGTCGAACAGCGGGTCCCGGGCACGGCTGAACGCCACTACGAAGACCAGCGTGCCCAGCGCGGCGGTCACCACCGCACCGACCGCCGGGGCGGTCCGGGCGCCCGCGATCGCCCCGCCGATGATCGCGGCGGCCGCGGTGGTGCCGGCGATCACGTTGGTGGTCGAGGTGTCGAAGTAGGTGAGGTTGATCGCCAGCGCGGCGAGCAGCCCGACCACCATCCCGGCCCCGATCGCGCCGACGAAACGCAGGGTGGTCCCGTCGCCGTACCGGCGGGACAGCAGGTTGCCGAAGGCCAGCGCGGTGGCCGCGCCGGCCACGAGCGCGGCCGAGATCACGCCGGGCAGGGCGAACGCGGACAGGCTGATCGCGGTGATGCCTGCCGCCGCCGAGGTGATGGCCTGCCGGGTCGACCAGAGCATGGCGGCCAGCCAGCCGAGCGCCAGCAGCGCGAGGACCGCCGCTCCGGGCGCCGGGAGGGACCGGCCGGTCGGGCTGGTCGCGTCGACCGCCGGCTGGTCCGACTCCGCGGCTGAGTCGCGGCCGGGCTGCTTGGTCATCGTCTCCCCTTCGAGGCGCCAGGTCACCGACCATTCAGGGTACGCGGACCCCCGCGCCCCGCAGAGTACGAGCCACACCCCCGGGGTACGCCGGCCCGCCACAGCCGACCATTGGGACCAGTCGAGCCATCAGGACAAGTCGAGCGCCGTCGAACGCCCCAGGGGTAGGGCACGGCTGCAGCTCCGCAGGACGGGCGGCGCGTCGAGTTCGCAGGATGGGCAGCGCGTCAAGGCGTACCCCAGGGCTCGTCAAGGCGTACCCCAGGGCGCGTCAAGGCGTACCCCCGAAGAACAGCGACGGGCGCGCGGACGGCAACCAACGTCGGGGCTGGGGCGAGCGTCCCCGGCGGAGGGATCAAGCCTGACCGCCCGGAGCCGGGGACGGTCGCCCCAGCCCCACCACGGCGAGCCGCACGGCGAGCCGCACAGCGAGCCGCGACCGGTAAGGAGAGAAGGGCCAGTCGGTCCTGAGCCAGGCAGTGACGGCGGCGGCAGGGCCAGCACCGACGCGTGAAACAATCGCGGGAGGTCCCGCCGCTGCTCGGCTACCCCGCGCGGCGTCCGGTGTCCGACTATCCGGTCGGTGCCCGCGGGTCCGGTTTCGCCACCGCTGTCGAGATCGCCAGGAGCCTTGATGGATGCCGTGTTCTCCGTTCCCGAGCCGCGCAACGAGCCGGTCCGCAACTACGAGCCGGGCAGCGCAGACCGGGAGCGGCTGCGGCGGCGGCTGACCGAGCTGGCCGCCGAGCGCATCGACCTGCCGATGACCATCGGCGGGCAGCAGCGGATGGCGGCGGGCGACCCGATCAACGTGGTGCAGCCGCACAAGCACGCGCACGTGCTGGGCGTGACCGCGCACGCCTCCCACGACGACGCCCGAGCCGCGATCAAGGCGGCCAAGGACGCCGCGCCGATGTGGCGGGCGCTGCCGTTCGAGGAGCGCGCCGCGATCTTCCTGCGCGCCGCCGAACTGCTCGCCGGCCCGTGGCGGGACACCCTCAACGCCGCCACCATGCTCGGCCAGTCGAAGACCGCGATCCAGGCGGAGATCGACTCGGCCTGCGAGTTCATCGACTTCCTGCGCTTCAACGTGCACTTCGCACGGCGTCTGCTCGAGGAGCAGCCGGCGTCGTCGCCCGGCGTGTGGAACCGCTTCGACCACCGGCCCCTGGAGGGCTTCGTCTACGCGGTCACCCCGTTCAACTTCACCGCCATCGCCGGCAACCTGCCTTCCGCGCCGGCGCTGCTGGGTAACACCGTGATCTGGAAGCCGGGCCCGACCCAGCAGTTCGCCGCGCACTTCACCATGCGGCTCTTCGAGGCCGCCGGCCTGCCGCCCGGCGTGATCAACATGGTGACCGGCCGGGGCGAGGAGGTGTCCGATGTCGTGCTCGCCGACCCGGACCTGGCCGGTATCCACTTCACCGGTTCGACGAAGGTGTTCCAGCACCTGTGGAAGACCGTCGGCGACAACATCGCGCGCTACCGGGGCTACCCGCGGTTGGTCGGCGAGACCGGCGGCAAGGACTTCGTGGTCGCGCACACCAGCGCCGACGTGGACGCCCTGCACACCGCGCTGATCCGCGGCGCGTACGAGTACCAGGGTCAGAAGTGCTCGGCCGCCTCGCGGGCGTACGTGCCGCGCTCGATCTGGGAAGGTGGCCTGCGTGACCGTCTGGCCGCGACCGCCGACTCGCTGACCTACGGCGACGTGGCCGACTTCGGCAACTTCGGTGGCGCGGTGATCGACGACAAGGCGTTCGCCCGGCACACTGCGGCGCTGGAGCTGATCAACGGTGACGACAGCTGCCGGGTGCTGGCCGGTGGCACGGCGGACGACTCGGTCGGCTACTTCGTCCGGCCGACGCTCTTCGAGTGCTCCGACGCCGCGCACGAGACGTTCACCACCGAGTACTTCGGGCCGATCCTCGGCGTCCACGTGTTCGACGACGCCCGCTTCGACGAAGTGGTCGCGCAGGCCGAGTCGATCGCCCCGTACGCGCTGACCGGGTCGGTGTTCGCCACCGACCGCCGGGTCGTCGACGCGGTCGGCGAGCGCATGCGGTACGCGGCCGGCAACTTCTACATCAACGACAAGCCGACCGGCGCGGTCGTCGGGCAGCAGCCCTTCGGTGGGGCCCGCGCCAGCGGTACCAACGACAAGGCGGGCTCCTGGCTCAACCTGGTGCGCTGGGTGTCGCCGCGCACGATCAAGGAGACCTTCGTGCCGCCGACCGACCACACGTACCCCCACATGGGCTGAAAGGAAGGGCCCCTTGTTAACGCCTGGTGCATAACAAGGGGCCCTTCCTTTCACCGGCGGTCCATCGATAGTCCTCTACGGACAGTCTGTCGCCGACAGTGCACTTAGGAAGTCCTTCTTGGGTGGCAAACCGCCAAATCCTGGACGCCGGCAGCGCAAAGTGGCAGCGTAACGGGCATGGCGGAATCCGGAGTCAACCCCACGGCGGCGGCCCTTCTCGGGCTGCTCCACGAGGGTCCCATGACAGGCGGCCAGTTGATGGCCGCCGCAGAGCGCCGGCTGGCGCCCTACTGGTCGATGACCCGTAGTCAGGTCTACCGCGAGTTGCCGGTTCTGGCCGAGCGGGGCTACGTACGGCTCGGCAAGCCGGGCCCCCGAATGAGCCAGCCGTACGCGCTCACCGCCAGCGGGAAACGGACGTTCTCCCGTTGGCTGGCGGAGAACCCGGGGCGGGACACCATCCGCAACCCGATCGCGCTCCGGATGGCCTTCGGCAACCTCCACTCGTCCAGCCAGCTCAAGAGCCTGTACGCCTCGGCCAACGAATACCACACCGAGGCCCTCGCCCAGGTCCGGGAGCAGGTCAAGAACGCCAAACGGGACGGCGAGACGTACGACGCCAGCGCGCTGGAGTTCGCCGTCGCCTATCACCGGGCGGCCCTGTCCTGGCTGAAGTCCGCCCCCGCCGGGTGACCGTCGGCGGTTTCACGGACACCGAACGGGCTGCGGCTTCCGGAACGCGGAATTTATTTGGCGCGGACCTGCGGGGCTCGCAAGCTCACTCCTCGTCCGCGCGGAGTTTATTTGGCGCGGACCTGCGGGGCTCGCAAGCTCACTCCTCGTCCGCGCAGTACGCTTGTCTGTCGTGACCGCTGCCGATTACGCCGAACAGCTCAAGGAACTCGACGCGACCCTGCGCAACATCGAGGCCGTCCTCAATCTGGACCGGCTGCACGAGGACAAGGCCCGCCTGGAGCAGGAGGCGTCCGCCCCTGACCTGTGGGACGACCAGGCCAAGGCGCAGCAGGTGACCTCTCAGCTGTCGTACGTCAACGGCGAGATCAGCAAGCTGGGCAGTCTGCGCTCCCAGCTCGACGACGCCCGGGTGCTGCTGGAGTTGGCCGAGGCCGAGTCCGACCCCGGCGTGCTGACCGAGGTCGAGGTGGAGATCACCGGCCTGACCAAATCCATCCAGGAGATGGAGGTCCGCACGCTGCTCTCCGGCGAGTACGACTCCCGGGAGGCGCTGGTCGCCATCCGGGCCGGCGCCGGTGGCGTGGACGCGGCGGACTTCGCCGAGATGCTGCTGCGGATGTACCTGCGCTGGGCCGAGCGGCACGGCTACCCGACCGAGGTCTACGAGACCTCGTACGCGGAGGAGGCGGGCCTCAAGTCGGCCACCTTCGCGGTCAAGGTGCCCTACGCGTACGGCACCCTCAGCGTCGAGTCGGGCACCCACCGGCTGGTCCGCATCAGCCCGTTCGACAACCAGGGCCGCCGGCAGACCAGCTTCGCGGGCGTCGAGGTGCTGCCGGTGACCGAGCAGACCGACCACATCGACATCCCGGAGAACGAGGTACGCGTCGACGTCTACCGTTCCTCCGGCCCGGGTGGGCAGAGCGTCAACACCACCGACTCGGCGGTCCGGCTCACCCACATCCCGACCGGCATCGTGGTGACCTGCCAGAACGAGAAGTCCCAGCTGCAGAACAAGGCCTCCGCGTTGCGGGTGCTCCAGGCACGGCTGCTGGAGCGCAAGCGCCAGGAGGAACAGGCCAAGCTGGAGGGCCTCAAGGAGAACGCCGCCGGCTCGTGGGGCGACCAGATGCGCTCGTACGTCCTGCACCCGTATCAGATGGTGAAGGATCTCCGAACCGAGCAGGAGACCGGCAATCCGAGCGCCGTCTTCGATGGCGAGCTGGACGGTTTCATCGAGGCCGGTATCCGTTGGCGTAAGCAGCGGCAGCTCGCCAGCGACAGTGCGTAACGATGCGTGGGCGGAGCGCGTCATCGATCTCCAGGTGAGAGCCTGATTCGACGACGCGCGCCCCAACTGCGGGGCGTGGGGCTTGGCTCAGTTGTTACACCGCGTAGACTCACCACCCGTGATTCAGCTTGAGCAAGTGACGAAGACGTACCCGAAGGCGTCCCGGCCTTCGCTCGACAACGTGTCCGTCTCGATCGAGAAGGGCGAGTTCGTCTTCTTCATCGGTCCATCCGGCTCCGGCAAGTCCACCATCATCAAGATGCTGCTGCACGAGGTGACCCCCAACAAGGGACGCGTCATCGTCAACAGCAAGGACGTCACGTCGATGCGCTCCTGGAAGCGACCCCACTTCCGGCGTTCGATCGGCTGCGTCTTCCAGGACTTCCGGCTGCTGCCGAACCGCACCGCCTACGAGAACGTGGCGTTCGCTCTCGAGGTGATCGGCAAGACCAAGGCGGTCGCCCGCCGGGTCGTGCCGGAGGTGCTGGAGCTGGTCGGGCTCGGTGGCAAGGAGCATCGCTATCCGCACGAGCTCTCCGGTGGTGAGCAGCAGCGGGTCGCCGTCGCCCGGGCGTTCGTGAACCGTCCGCTGATCCTGCTGGCGGACGAGCCGACCGGAAACCTGGACCCGGACACCTCGATCGAGATCATGCGTCTGCTGGACCGGATCAACCGCACCGGCACGACCGTCGTGATGGTCACGCACGACTCCAACATCGTGAACCAGATGCGCCGCCGCGTCATCGAGATCGAGAGCGGCCGCATCGTGCGTGACCAGGCCCGCGGCGTCTACGGGTGAGCCGGCGCTTCACCCCTTTCGCAGCCTGACGACGAACACCTCATGCCGGAGACCCGGAGGAAATCCCGATGCGCGTGAAATACGTCCTGTCCGAGGTACTGGTCGGACTGTGGCGCAACGTGACCATGACCGTCGCGATGATCATCACGATGGCGGTCTCGCTGACCATGCTCGGTGCCAGCGGTCTGATGTACCGCCAGGTTGACGACATGAAGGACCTCTACTACAAGAACATCGAGGTCTCGATCTTCCTGACCCAGGAGGTGAGCGAGCAGCAGCGCACCGACCTGAACGACAAGCTGAAGAACGACCCCCTGGTCAAGGACGTCATCTACGTCAACAAGGACGAGGCGTACAAGAAGTTCCAGGAGATGTACCAGGACGCGCCGGACCTGGTGAACGCGGTCAAGCCGGATCAGCTTCCGGAGTCGTTCCGGCTCAAGCTGAAGAACCCGGAGCAGTACAAGAACATCTACGACCAGTACAAGGAGACCGAGGGCGTCGACGAGATCGTCGACCAGAGCCGGCTCCTGGACAAGATCTTCGACGTGCTCACCGCGATCCAGAACATCGCCCTGGCCGCCGCGGTCGTGATGGCGATCGCCGCGCTGCTCCTGGTGGCCAACACCATCCAGGTCGCCGCGTACAGCAAGCGGCGCGAGGTGGCGGTCATGAAGCTGGTCGGCGCGTCCAACTGGTTCATCCAGGCGCCGTTCGTGTTGGAGGCCGTGGTAGCCGGTCTGATCGGCGCACTGCTCGGTCTGGTGGCGCTGGTGGCAGCGAAATATCTGCTCTTCGACGGGTCACTCAAGGCGTTGCAGGGTCTGCTGTCGCCGATCAGCTGGGGCGACATCCTGGTCATCTTCCCGCTGATGGCCTTCGTCGGTGGCCTGGTCAGCGCCGCCACCGCCTGGATCACCCTGCGCTTCTACCTGCGGGTCTAGGTCCTGTTTCACAAGAACTGGTCGGCCTGCGGCGGACCTGGACGACGACCGGCGGCGTTGCGGGGGTGTCCGGATACAACACCGGTATCCGGACACCCCCGCGCCTTGCCGGATCGCCGCCCGGACTCCGCCTCGGCTCGACCGCCCTTATGAAACAGGACCTAGTCGGGTTCGTCGTCTGACAAGGACCCTCCCGCCGCCGGAAATAAACGGCGCGGGAGGGTCCTTGTTACTCCGGTAGCATGATCGGTTGTCCGGCCGGGGTGACCCGCGGTCGGACGAACCAGGGAAGGGGGTGGCGCCGATGCCACGGGAGAAGGGGCGCAAGGTGGTCGCCTCCAACAAGAAGGCGCGCCACGACTACGCGATCCTCGACACGTACGAGGCGGGCATGGCACTGACCGGCACTGAGGTCAAGTCGCTGCGGGCCGGGCGGGCGTCGCTGGTGGACGCGTTCGCCCAGGAGCGCGACGGCGAGCTGTACCTGCACGCGATGCACATCCCGGAGTACACCCAGGGCACCTGGACCAACCACGAGCCACGGCGTACCCGCAAGCTGCTGCTCAACCGTGGCGAGATCGACAAGCTGGTCGGCAAGACCCGGGAGGGCGGTCTGACCATCGTCCCGTTGCAGGTCTACTTCTCCGACGGTTGGGCCAAGGTGGAGATCGCCCTGGCCAAGGGCAAGAAGTCGTACGACAAGCGGCAGGACCTCGCCAAGCGGGACGCGGACCGGGAGATCGCCCGGGTGTCCGGTCGACGCGGCAAGGGAATGGACGACTAGTTCATCCTGTTTGTCCGGGTCGGCGTGCCGCCCCGGGGCTCGGGATGAAAGCGGTTGCGGCAGGCGTTAGGCTTGTCAGTGCCACCACATCGGTGGCCTGTCGAGGGGGTGACTGGTTTCGACTTCGTACGCAGCGACAGGGGAAGCGAGCCGAGGAAGCCGACGTCGTCTCGAGAATCGGTCGTCGGAAACTTATAAGCGCCAAGAACACTCGCGCTGACTTCGCTCTCGCCGCCTGAGGCGAGTAGCTAAGTCTGTCGGCCTGGGAACGCCTTCGTCCCAGTAGCCGGCATCAGCTAGAAGGCTGGCCAATCGGACCCGGTCGCGGGGTCCGTGCGGCGAGATCAATCAGCGACTGGGCCCGTCACACCAACTTGCTCGCGTGAGCGGTGGGGCCGAGTAGAGGCACAGCGAGCTGCGCTCGGAGAAGCCCTGACAAACCGGCGAAGGACCCGGGTTCGATTCCCGGCACCTCCACCACCTCGAAACGATGCGCCCCGGCCCACCGGCCGGGGCGCATCGTCGTATGTGACGAGTGGGGCTTCGCCGCCTACGCTGCGGCTGTGGCGAACCAGGGACTGCGTCTGTCGGTCGGCGCGTCAGCCGGTCAACGCACGCTCGCGGTGGTGACGGGGGTGCTCGTCGCGGCGGTCGGGGTGGCATTCGTGCTGGGGCCGGTGATCGCCGGCGGGCTGCTGCGTCGCCTCACCGGCCCCGGGGACGGGTTCGCCACCTACGAGGAGGCCCGCGATCTGCCGCCCGGCATGCTGCCGCCCGCGCTGCGGGAATCCGGAGGCGGGTCGGGGCGGGGGCTGTTCCTCGGGCTGTGTGGGCTCCCGTTCGTCCTGCTCGGTGTCTACCTGGTGCTGCGGGTGCTGCGGACGGCCGCGTGGTTGGACGGGAGCCGGGTGCACGTGCGAGGTGCGCTGCGCAGCCGAACCGTCGATCTCGCCAACGTACGCGTCGACCCCGGGCCGTACCGCGACCCGGAGGGCCGTGGTGGTCCTTCGGCCATCGTCGTCACCGATCGGGTCAGCGGGCAGCGGGCTACGATCCCGCTTCGGGGCATGGGTCTGCCGGTCCTGCCGCCGCCCGAGCTGCGCGCGCTGGCCGACGCGTTCGTCGCGGGTGGGCCCGAGGCTGCACCCGACGCTCGCGCCGTCGCCGCCCAACTGTGCCGACTGGCGGACGCCTGAGCTGCCGCGACCGGTGCCGGCGCTGCGACATCCGCGACCCCTGGGCCACGAGTGGGCCTTGTGACTGATGAGGTGGATGAGCACCAGAAGGACCCTGGACAGGGCGAACGGGCGGGTTCACCATCACGGTATGGGGTAGCGGCGCGGGAGGTGCCATGGTCACCGGTGGAGTCCAGCAGCCGTCGGGCGCGACCCGTCCGCATCCGTCCGACCTCGCCGCCGGGCCGATTTCCGCCGGGCTCGCCGCCGACCTGCACGCCCTGACCCGGGCCGTTGCCGTCGTGACGACCGAACCTCGTTGGCGCGATACCGTGCGCCTGCGCCTGCGTCCGGTCCGGCGGGACTTCGCCGAGCACGTGCGGGTCACCGAGGGGTCGGCCGGCCTCTATCGGGAACTGCTCACCCACTCGCCCCGCCTCGACCACGGCATCCGGCTGCTGACCCGGGAGCACGCCGCGATCGTCGCCGCGATCCTGGCCGTGCAGCGGGTCGCGGAACGGCCCGAGGCCAGCCCCGACGAGCTACGCCACTTCACGGGTCACCTGCTGGGGGCGCTCGCCCGGCACCGGCGTCGTGGCGCGAACCTGCTGTGGCAGGCGTACCAGACGGATCTGGGTGGCGAGACCTGAGCCGACGCCGGAACCGACGCCGCGGCGGCACCGTCGAACCCGGCATGCGTCGACCGGTCCTGCTGCTCGTTCTGCCCCTGCTGTCCATGGTGGCCTGCGCCACGCCCGGCCTCGGCCCCGCCGCCGATTCCGCCGTCGGCCCCACCGCGTCGACCCACCGTGCGTTCGACGACCGGGCCGCCGCGGTCGCTGCGGCCTGGCGGCCCGGTCCCGGTTGGATTGACGGGTACGTCCCTCTCCAGGCCCCGACCGTGCTCACCGGCGATCCGCGTTTCACCCCGGACACCGAGACGGCCTTCCGATCCGGCTGGTACCGCGCGCAGGTCGCCATCCCGTCGACCGGTGTCAGTGGCGAGATCCGTTTTCCGGACGGCCGGTTGACCCTGCCGCTCATCAGCGCCGCCGAGGCGTACCGGCAGCTCGCCCAGGGCGACCCGCTGCCCTGCCCGGGTCGGCCGAAGCGGCCCGGACTACCGACCCCCGGCGGTCCCACGGTCGAGCCTGGGCCGGACGGTTGGGCCACCAGCACGACGCAGACGGCCTGCCTCCCGCTGACCGTCACCGGGGTGACCCTCGGCACCGTGCCCGTCCGTACGAGTCGGGGCGAGGCGCAGGTCCCGGCGTGGCTGTTCACGGTGGAGGAGTTGGCCACCCCGGTGGCCCAGCTCGCCGTCGCGCCGACGGCGGTCACACCGGTCCCCTCGGTGTCCCCACCGACGCAGCCGCCACCGGACGGGGTGGTCGCCGCACAGGACCTCGTGGCGGTGGACGGCGCACGACTGACCGTCCGCCTCGGCGTCGGCTCCTGTGACACGGGCATCAGCCCGCTGGTGTCGGAACGGCCGGACGTGGTGGTGGTCGGCGGCACGGTCACCCGCTCCACCGGCGTCTGCAACGCCATGCTCAAGCTGCAGCCGGTCACCGTCACCCTGGACGCGCCGCTGGGGGCACGGCCCGTGCTGGATGTCGTCAACGGCGCTCCGCTGTCGATCGCCCCGCGGTGACGACGCCCCGTACGCCGGTCAGAGGATCGTGGGCACGTCGGTGCTGATCGGCACCGGCAGTACGGTGGGACCCCCGGCGCGCAGCCCGGCCGCGAGGGCCGCGCCGAACTCGTCGGGGGTTCGCACCACCTCGGTGGCGCAGCCGTAGCCGGCCGCGATGGCCGTGACGTCCAAGCCCGGCAGGTCCAGCCCGGGCACCCCCGGTGTGTCCTTCAGCTCGGCGAACGCCTTGAGGATCGCGTACTGCTGATTGATCGGCACGACGACCACGACGGGCAGGGACAGGCGCGCGGCGGTCCAGAGCGCCTGTACGGAGTAGTGGAACGAGCCGTCGCCGATCACCGCGACCACCGGCCGGCCGCGCCCGGTGTCCCGTTCGGCCAGGGCCACCCCGATCGCGGCCGGCAGGCCGTAGCCGAGGCCGCCGCTGGCCATCGTGAAGTACGACGCCGGTCGGGTGATGCGCAGGTTGCGGCGCAGCGCGGCCAGGTTGGACGGTGACTCCTGGACCAGCACGCCGTCGGCCGGCCAGTGCGCGGCCAGCGCGGCGAACATCGCGTCGGCGCTCAGCGGCACGGTGACCGCCGGCGGCGGCGGGACGGCCCGGGGTGCCGGCGGCTGCCGGCCGGCGGCCGGCACCAGGTCGAGCAGGGCGGTGAGGGCCAGTCCGGGGTCGCTGAGCAGGCTGTCCCCGACCGGGGCTCGGGCGGCCTCGTCCGGGTCGTCCGTGACGTGCAGCAGCCGGGCGCCCTCCGGCAGGTGGTTGCCCGGCACGTGCGGGTAGTAGCGGAACACCGGGGCGCCGACGACCAGGACGGTGTCGTGCCCGTGCAGCGCCTCGGCGAGCGGCCCGATGGCGAACGGCAGGACGCCCCGGAACTGTGGGTGGTCCTCCGGAAAGACGCCCCGCTCCGGTGCCGGTGCCGACCAGACCGGTGCGGCAAGTCGCTCGGCCAGCGCGACGGCCGCCGGCCAACTGCCGGAGCGGTCCACGCCGGGGCCGAACACCAGGACCGGGTCGCGGCTGTCGGCCAGCACCCGGGCGAACATCTCCAACCGCTGCGGGTCCGGCCCGAAGCGGGTCGCCACCGAGCGCGCCGCGGGCGGCGTCTCGGCGGGCTTGGCCCAGTCGTCCATCGGCAGGGAGAGGAAGACCGGACCGACCGGGGGCTGTACGGCGGTCGCGTACGCCCGCAGCAGCGCCGCCGGGATGTCCTGCGCGCGGACCGGCTCGTAGCTCCACTTGACGTACGGCTCGGGCAGCTCGACGGCCCGTCGGTTGGTCAGCCGGGGCTCCAGCAGCAGCATCTCCCGGGTCTGCTGACCGGCGGTGACGATCAGTGGCGTCTTGTTGTGCCAGGCGGTCACCAGGTTGCCCATCCCGTTGCCCATGCCCGGCGCGGTGTGCAGGTTGACGTGCGCGGGCCGGCCGGCGGCCTGGGCGTACCCGTCGGCCATCGCCACGGCCGTGGCCTCGTGCAGCGCGTGGACGTAGTGGAAGTCGGCCGGGAAGTCCTGCAGGAACGGCTCCTCGGTGGAGCCGGGGTTGCCGAAGACGGTGGTCATGCCCAGGGTGCGGAGCACGTCGTACGTCGCGTCCCGGACCGTTGCCATCGTCGCCTGCCTCCGCTCGCGCGCAGGGGCGACCGTGGGCCGCCCTCCCGATCAGCCGAATCTATCGGGATGTGACAGACCTTTCGGGCTTTTCCGGCGTCCGGGGAGGTCGTCCGGGAGCGCTCAGGGGAGCGTGAAGGGCAGTTTGATGCCGTCCAACGCCCGACCACACGCGCAGTCCTGCTCGGCGGGGAGCGCGGCCAACGCGTCCAGCAGCACGTCCCGCAGCCGGTCGGTGTTGGCCGCGAACACCCGGAACACCTCCTCCTGGGTCACCGTCTCGCCCGCCTGCACCCCGGCGTCCAGGTCGGTGATCAGCGCGATGGAGGAGTAGCAGAGCGCCATCTCCCGGGCGAGCACCGCCTCCGGGTGGCCAGTCATGTTGACGACAGTGCCGCCGATCGACGCGTACCAGCGGGACTCGGCACGGGTGGAGAACCGGGGGCCCTCGACCACCACCACGGTCCCGCCGTCCACCGCCGTGACGTCCCGCCCGGCCGCCGCCGTGAGCAGGGCGTGCCGGCCCTTCGGGCAGTACGGGTCGGCGAACGGCACGTGCACCGCGCCCTCGTCGTAGTAGGTCTGCACCCGTCTGCTGGTGCGGTCGACGAGTTGGTCCGGCACCACGAACGTGCCCGGGCCCAGCTCCGGGCGTAGCCCGCCGACCGCGCACGGCGCCAACACCTGTCGTACGCCGAGCGAGCGCAGCGCCCACAGGTTGGCCCGGTACGGGATTCGGTGCGGTGGGAACCGGTGGTCGGAACCGTGCCGGGGCAGGAACGCGACCCGTCGCCCGGCCACCTCCGCGATGGTCACCGCGTCCGACGGTGGGCCGTAAGGGGTGCCCAGCTCATGGGGGGTGCCGTCGAGGAGCGCGTACAGCCCCGAGCCGCCGATCACCGCGAGGTCCGCCGTCGGTGCCATAGAACCTCCGTCGCAACTGTCCGATCACCCGCCGCTCAGACCTTAGCCAGCGCCCGGGACGCAGGCTATGGTGCCAGGCATGGCGTTGACAGCGCGGCTGATACCGATGCACCGTGCGGAGGCGGCGGATGACGGATCCCGGGTGCGGGCTCACGGCTGACGGGTAGGTGGGATGCAGGGAGAGGGCCAGGCGATCGGCGGACGAGCGATGGAGTTGATGACCGGGCGGCTGCTGGTCGCGACTCCGGCGCTCAAGGACCCGAACTTCGACCGTACGGTGGTGCTGCTGGTCGCCCACGAGCCGGGCGGCGCGCTCGGCGTCGTCCTGAACCGGGCGACCGAGGTGCCGGTGGCCGAGGTGCTGGGCGACTGGAGCGACCTGGCTCGCCACCCGGCGGTGCTCTTCGAGGGCGGCCCGGTGCAACCCGACTCGGCGATCTGCCTGGCCCGGATGCGGCAGCCGCTACGGCGACTCAAGGGCTTCCACCAGGTGTCCGGGGCGGTCGGCACGATCGACCTCTCCGTCGACCCGGAGAAGCTGCGCGAGAGCATCGGAGGCATCCGGGTGTTCGCCGGCTACTCCGGCTGGGGCAGCGGCCAGTTGGAGCAGGAGATCGCCGACGGGTCCTGGTTTGTGCTGGACGCCCTGCCCGGCGACGCCTTCGTCGACCGCCCCGACGACCTGTGGCCGATGGTGCTGCGCCGGCAGGGCGGGATGATGGCCGCCGTCGCCCACTTCCCGCCGGACGTGGCGCTGAACTGACCCCGCCCCGGTGGGGACCCCGCGAGATGACCATGCGGGCGGGTCTGTGTATAGTTTCCCAGTGCCCGGGCGACCGGGGCGAGGCAAGGGGCCGTGGCGCAGCTGGTAGCGCACCACACTGGCAGTGTGGGGGTCAGGGGTTCGAGTCCCCTCGGCTCCACCCTTGTTTGTGCAGCTCAGCGGCTTGGTCGGGGATACCGATCAGGCCGCTGAGCTGTTTCGCGTGGTACCTCGCCCGATCGGGGCGCTCAGGGGAGTCTGCGGCGGAACTGTCGGTAGCCGGACGATGAAGGTCGCCCCGGCGCCGGGCCGGCTGTCGGTGGAGATCGTCCCGCCGTGGCTGGTGACCACCTCCTTCACCAGGGCCAGGCCCAGACCGAAGCGGCGGTCCGCGGCCCCGGCGCCGCGGTGGAAACGGTCGAAGAGGTGTGACGCGTCGGCGGGGTCGAAGCCGGCTCCGCTGTCCATGACCACCAGGTCCGCGCCCCGGCGCGAGGTGTGCAGTGCGACGTCGATGCGACCGCCGGTCGGGGTGTGGGTGAGGGCGTTGGCGAGCAGTTCGCCGACCACGCGGCGCAGGGCCGAGGCGATGCCGCAGACGAGAACCGGGGTGTCCGGGACGGTCATGTGCAGCTGGACGCCCTGCTCCCCGGCGCGGTCGGCCTCGCAGTCGACGGCCTGGGCGGTGAGGAGGGCCAGGTTGACGGGCTCGGCGGGGTGCCGGTCGACCGGGGTGGCGGCGAGGCGGGCAGAGAGTAGGAGCTCGTCGACGATCTCACCGAGCCGGCCGGTGGTCTCGATCAGGCGGTCGTAGTCGGCACGGTCGGCGCCGGCGCGGCGGGCCAGGATCTGGGCGCGGGTGTGTACCTGAGCGATGGGGGTGCGCAACTCGTGGCTGGCGTCGGCGACGAACCGGCGTTGCCGGCCGAGCGCCTCGGCGAGCGGCGCCACGGCTCGGCGGCCCACGGCGATGCCCGTGAGCGCTGCCGCGGCGAGGCCGACGATCGCGGCGAGGAGGAAGGCGGCGAGCAGGTGACGCCGGTCGGAGAGCTGGAAACGCGCGTCGAACACCGCTTGCACGACTCCCGTGCCGCGGGGCTGGGTGCGGACGTAGTAGGTCGTGCCGTTGCGGTCGACCTTGTCGCTGTGGACCTGGCCGTCGAGGGCCGCCGCGTCGATGGCGGACCGCAGGGGGAAGCCCGGCGGGGGCGGGTTCCGGCCCAGGTCGATGCGGCCGCCGTCGGACAGGATGATCCAGCTGCAGGCCGGCGGTCCGTTGATGGTGCCGTGGACCACGCCGTAGCTGAGCTCGCGTTCGATCTGTTCGTGCTGGTTGTGCAGCAGAGCGACGTAGGAGATGGCGGCGCCCAGGGCGAGTAGCGCCGTCATCGTGAGTCCGACGAGCAGGCTGACCCGAGCCCTGGCCCGGCGCAGCATGGTGTCCTCGAAACTCACAGGGTCCCCAGCTTGTAGCCGAGACCGTGGACGGTCCGGATCACCGAGCGGCCGAGCTTGCGGCGCAGGTAGTAGACGTACGTGTCGACCAGGGACGCCGCGGCGGCCTCGTCGAAGACCCGGCTGCGCAACTCGGAGCGGGAGTGGACGGTGAGCGGCCGGGCCGCGAGCACCCGGAGCAACTCGAACTCGCGTGCGGAGAGGGCGACCCGGGTGCCGTCGGGCAGGACGGCGTCGCGGGCGGAGAGGTCGAGCTGGCCCGACCCGAATCGCAGCACCTCGGTGGAGTCGGTGGTCCGGCGGCAGAGTGCCCGGATTCGGGCGCTCAGCTCGTCCAGGTCGAAGGGCTTCGTGAGGTAGTCGTCGGCGCCCGCGTCGAGGCCGGCGACCCGGTCCTCGATGGTGCCGAGCGCGGTCAGCAGCAGCGCCCGGGCGGCCACCGCCCGGGAGCGCAGCCGCACGACCAGGTCCAGCCCGTCGAGGGCGGGTAGGCGTCGGTCGATCACCATCACGTCGTACGGCCGGGTGAGCCCCAGGTGCAGACCGCGCTGGCCGTCGGGGGCCTGGTCGACGACGTATCCCTCGCCGGTCAGCGTCTCGGCCACCATCCCGCGTAGCTCCGAGTCGTCCTCGACGAGCAGGAGTCGATTCATGTATAGATAGTGACACCGGCAGATCGAGATGTCTCTATGTCTCGGAAAACTTGTCGTCGCAAACAACAATCTACGGGGTTCCGGCGGTGACGAGCGAGGGCGCAGCGGCGCGAGTGCGGGCCTCGCGCCGCTCGATCCAGCTCAGCAGCGGTGTCGTCATCAGCGTCGTGATGAGCGCGACCAGCACCAACACCGTGAAGAGCGACGGGTTGACGATGCCCGCCTCCAGACCCACGTTGAGCGCGATCAGCTGCATCAGGCCACGGGCGTTCATCAGGGCGCCGACGCGCAGGGCGACCCCGTTCGGCTCACCGCGCATCCGGGCCGCGGCCCAGCAGGCGCCGTACTTGCCGGCGATCGCCACGGCCACACACGCGGCGGCGAATCCGAGGACGGCGGGATTGCCCAGCAGCGCGAACTCGGTGCGCAGCCCGGAGTAGGTGAAGAACAGCGGCAGGAACACCGTCGCGGCGATCGGCGACAGCGTGTCGACCACCTTGTCGGTCTGCTCGGAGCGCGGCATCACCACGCCGACCGCGAAGGCGCCGAAGACCGCGTAGAGCCCGATCTCGTCGGTGTACCAGGCGACCAGGAAGAGCAGCGCCACCGTGCCGAGCAGCCGCGCGCGGTCGCCCGGGAACCCCATCACGTAGCCGGTCACCCGCCGCCCACCCAGCCACAGCGCCACCCCGAACAGCACCGCGCCACCCGCGGTGACCAGGGCCGGGCCGGCTTCGCCCGAGGCGAACGCCAGCACCACCGCCAGCATGATCCACGCGACCATGTCGTCGATCGCGCCGCTGGCCAGGGCGAGCATCCCATGCCGGGTACCGGTCTGGCCGCGCTCGGTGATTATCCGGGCAAGCATCGGAAAGGCCGTGATCGCCAGTGCCACGCCGACGAACGCCGCGGACACGCCGAGCGACACGTCGTCCGCACGGATCGGTACGAAGCCCGCCACGCCCAGGACCAGCAGGATGCCCAACACCAGCGGCGCGGTGACACCCGCGAGCGACACCGCTCCCGCCGTGCCGGCGAGATTGTTCAGCCGGTGGGAGGTGAAGGCGTATCCGGCCTGGAACATGAACAGCACCAGGCCGACCTGGCCGACCACGTACAGGATCGGCAGCAGCGGCGCGGGAAAGAGCGCGGCCTGCGCGCCCGGCCAGAGCAGGCCGAGCAGCGACGGGCCGAGCAGCACCCCGGCGAGCATCTCGCTCACGACGGCGGGCTGGCCCACCTTGCCGAGGAGCCAGGCGACCAGCTTGCAGAAGAGCAGGATGACCGCGACCGCGATGAAGAACCGCGGGGCGAGTTGAGTGGGCGTCACGAGCCGACCTCCTCGAAGAATCGGGTGCACAATTTCTGTCGTCGGGCGTCGACGACCATCCACGTCCCGCAGACCAGTTGCTTCACCGAGCGGCCCACGTCGAAGAGCCGGTCGCGCTGCCGCATGAGAGCGAGCCGCTTGCGGCCGGGCCCCGGAAGGCCCCGGGGCGTCAGGTACGCCGGACCGCGACTGGGCAGCGACCGGGTGTGCGCTGCCGACGAGCTGACCGAGAAGCGCCGTAGCACCTCCCGGGTCGCCGCGCGGAGCTGGACCGGTGCCGCGCCGCGCGCTGGACAGGCCCGGTTGGCGTTCACGCCGTACGGGATGAAGTGCGCGTCCTGCCGACGCAACGACAGCCAGCGGTCCGGGTCGAACTCGTCGTCGGCGGCGGGACCGGTGCGTTGGTACGCCGGGTAGTTGAAGAGCAGCACCGACCCGGTGGGGAGGGCGTGATCTCCCACGGTGATCGGTCCGGAGGTGATCCGGTGTGCGATACCGAACAGCGGATACACGCGGAGCGTCTCGTCGATGATCCGGTCGAGGGAGTCGTCCGACGTGTCCTCGACGGACCGGGCGCACAGCAGGATGTGTGTCATGGCCTCCGACATCTGCACCACGGCCGTGTTGAAGAATGCGCCCTGCAGGTACCAGGCGGTCTCCAGGGCGGTGAAGGGCGGCGGCAGCACGACCGGGCACGTCCCCGCGTCGATCCGGTCCAGCAGGTAGCGGGTCAGCCGATCCCGCCGGGACATGTGCCGCAGACCCATCCCCTTCAGCGCGGTGACCACGTCGTCCGCGTTCGCCACGACGAGGTCCCGCACCTCGCGCGGGCAGGCCGCGCCGAACACCAGCTCGTACGAGACCTCGGCCCAGATCGGCATCATCAGGTCCCGGAGCCGTACGTGGCTGATCCGGTCGGTCGGAAGAGCGTCGAGGATCCGCCGGGTCGCGGCCGTCGCCAGTTCGTCGGAGCGCGGGTGGGGGACGGCCAGCACCTGACGTGTCGTCCGCGCGACCGTCTTGTACCGCTCACCGGGCTCAAGGTGCTCCTGATGCATGTGCGGGCCGGGCGCGAGCCAGTACCAGAACAGGTCCGACAGGCCCGCCCCGCGGCTGCGCCCGTCGGCGGCCGGGTCGCCGTAGACCCGCTCGAAGTCCTCCGGCCCCACCAGCGGCCCGGGGATGGGAACGCCCTCGGTCCCATTGACCCGTTGGAAGATCCACTCTCGGAGGTCGACCACGGCCTTCACCGGGTCACCACCACATCCGGCGTCAGGTCGGCCGGTCGCCGCGCTCCGGCCAGGGCGAGGGCATGATCCAGCTCGCCTGTGATCCGTTCGAGCACCTCCCGTACGCCCACCGACCCGGCCGCCGCGAGCCCCCGCACCACCGGCCGCCCCACCAGCACCGCCCGCGCTCCGAGCGCCAGCGCGACCACCACGTCGGTGCCGCCGCGCACACCCCCGTCGAGCAGCACCGGAAGCTGCCCCTGCACGGCTGCCACCACCGCGGGCAGCGCGTCGAGCGTGGGAACCGTCCCGTCGAGCTGTCGTCCGCCGTGGTTGGACACGATCACACCGGCGGCACCGTGCTGGACCGCGAGGCGGGCGTCCGCGGGATGCAGGATTCCTTTGAGCAGGATCGGTAGTCCCGTGACACCGCGCAGCCACCCGATCCGGTCCCACCCCGCCGTCGCGTCCATCGCGATCGAACGCACCCGCCCTGTCGCGTCGCGCATGTTCTCGCAGGCGTAGCCGGGCGGCAGGTCCGTGAAGCCGTTGCGTTGGTCACGCTCGCGCCTTCCGAACACCGGAGAGTCCACGGTCACCACCAGCGCCTGGCAGCCCGCCGATTCGGCGCGCTTGACCACGTACTCCGTGAAGTCGAGGTCGGGTTGCGGGTACAGCTGGAACCACAGCGTCCCGCCGGCCGCCGCGATCTTCTCGACCGGTTGGGTGGCGGCCATGCTCACCACCATCGCCGTGCCGGCCGCCGCAGCCCCCCGCGCGGTGGCCACCTCGCCCTCGGGATGCGCGAGCCGATGGAAGGCCGTCGGAGCGACCAGCACCGGTGCGGCCAGCGACGTACCGGCCACCGTGGTCCGCAGGTCGCGCTCGCCGGTCGCCCGGAGCACCCGGGGCACGAGCCACCGTCGCGCGAAGGCCTCCTCGTTGCCGGCCAGGGTGCGCTCCCGCCCGGCGCCGCCCTCGAAGAAGTCCTGGTGGACGGGGTCCATGTCAGCCCTCGGCACCGGACAGGCAACGGCGGAGAAACTCCTCGAGTGGCCCAACGTGGACGTCCGGCCGATCCCACCGGTTCTCCAGGTTCTCGGCAAGGTGGTGGGTGCTGATCAACTGGCCATCGCGGTGGTAACGGACCACCGGGTGCAGGTACGCCGCGTCGTGCGCCTGCCCCACGACATCCTGGGCGACCCGGGACACGGTGATGTCGAACGGGTCGACCTGGTCGTGGTCGGGCCCGTACTCCAGCGTGACGACGAATGCCTGGTCGTACTCGTGGTCGGCGGTGTGCAGGCCCGTCGACACGAGGTAGTCCACCGGCACCTCCTCGTGGTACCGGGCCTCGTCTCCGGCGACGGTGAGCACGTCGGCGAGGAACCCGAACTGCTGCCACAGGGCCGAGCTGCGGTTGACCCTTGCGATGACGGCCGCGGTCATGGCCGCCGGCTCGGCGGCGAGCCTGTCCGACGGCCAGTCCGTGGCGTCGTACCGGCGGGAGAGGATCCGGTGCAGAGCGCGTACGGCGTAGCGGAAGCCGTGCACGAAACCGCTCGTGGACTTCTTGAAGTCGCGTACCTGCGAGATCGTCCCGGCGAAGAACAGCCCCGGCACGTTCACCGACTCCCACGCTTCGGTCTGGGCCGGGAATCGGTCCCTGATGGCGAGCTGGGGTCGGGCCGAGGAATCGAAGATCGAGGCATCGAACCGGAATCCGGTACACGCCAGCACCCGGTCGTAGTGCAGTTCCTTCACGACCTCGTTGGCCCGGGAGAAGCTGAACGTGACTTTGTACCCCGTACCGTCGCGCTCGATGCTCTTGATCGTGCCGTCGAGGATCGCGTTCGCGGACTTGAGCTGATAGGTGTCCAGGAAGTTGTTGTTCACCGCGCGCAGGTGCCCGACGTAGTGGGTACGCCACGCCATCCGGACCGAGCTGGGCCCTGCGACGTGGATCAGTGTCGTGGTCTCCATGAGGCTGTCGGCGGTCTCGAAGGCGGAGTTGCCCTTGCCGATGATGAGAACCTTCTGGTCGAGATAGTCACGCGGCTCGACGCTCATCACGTCGTACCCCTCGGCCAGCTCGAATCCGGCGATGTCCGGCTCGTAGGTCTTCGAGACGCCGGTGGCGACGATCACCGCGCGGGCCTCCCAGCGCCGCTCGCCGGCCTCGACCGTGAAGACGTCGTCCTGCTTGGACACCCGGGTCACCCGGGTGCCGTACCTGACCTTGACGCCCGTCTTCGCGGCGAAGTCCGCGAGGTAGCGCACCATCACGTCGGCATCCGGGAAGTACCGCTCGGTGTACTGCGTGAACAGCAGCGCCGGATCGTCGGTGAGCAGGGAGTTCCAGTCGAGCCGCAGATTCAGCTCAGGATCGTCCGTGCCGGTGTGCGGCTTGTTGATCGAGATGAGTGTCCGGTGCCGCGGATAGGTGGCGAAGAACGCCCCCGGCCCGTCGGCGCCCTCCAGCACCAGATAGTCGCGCGTGCCGTCGGCTTCGAGCAGGGCGGCGAGCTGAAGACCGGCCGGACCGGCCCCGATGATCAGGTAATCAAGCATCACGGCGCTCACCGTACGAGTCGGAAATCAGAGATTTTTCAAGCTCTTCCAGAATCGCGACCGCCGTTCGTACGTCCCCGTCGAGTGGTCGGTCCGGGTCGACCGGGGGTATCGCCTCCTCCAGGGCCCGCAGAGCACGGTCGCAGCCCACCGCCGTCGGGCGGCGCGCTCCGACATGCACCGCCTGGCGCAGACCCAGTCCGAGCGAACCGGTGATCAGGCGCAGGAGTTCCGCCTGGTCCAGGGCGCGGAGCGCGGCCTGGGTGCCGAGCGGGATGACGTCCTGGTTGTGCAGGTTGGTGGGGAGGCTCTGCGCGCTCGCGGGCACGGTGTCCCGTCTGATCTCGGTGATGAGCGCCGTCGACGCGAGCTGGACGCCCTGTAACCCGTGCTGCTGCCCCGGCCCCGCCGCGAGCATCGGCGGCAGCCCGCCGTTGCGACCCGGATCCACCAGCAGGTCGAGCTGGCGCTCCGCGAGGTTGCCGATCTGGGCGATCACCATGGACAGGACGTCGGCGGCGAAGGCGGCGGGCTGACCGAAGAAGTTACCGCCGTGCACGACCTTGTCGTCGTCCGGAAAGAACAGCGGGTTGTCGCTCACCCCGCCGAGGTCGGCCGCCACGACGCCGTCCACGTAGCGCAGGGCGTCCTCGGCCGCTCCGAGCAACTGCGGCGCGCAGCGGATGCTGTACGGCTCCTGCAGGGGTCTGCTGCCGGACGGCCGCAGCCCGGCACAGGTCGCCCGCATCGCGGCGCCGACGTCGATGGCGCCGGAGTGGCCGTAGGCGGCCAGCAGGGCGGGGTCGAGGAACTGCGGGTCGCTGCCGAGCAGGTCCGCGAGGAGGCACGTCAGCGTCTGGACCACACGGTGCGCGGTGCGGACCCGGGCCAGGGCGAGGGTCAGCGCCGCGGTGGTCAGCGACGTGCCGTTGACGAGCGCGAGCGCGTCCCGGCCGTCGAGCGGCAGCGGCTCCAGCCCGGCCTTCGTCAGCGCGTCCCCGGCAGGCATCCGGACGCCGTCCACATAGGCGTGTCCACGGCCGCGCAGCGCCTGGGCGGCGGCACCGAGCGGGATCAGATCGCCGCTGGCGCCCACCGAGCCGAGCCGGGGCATCGCCGGCGTGAACGTCGTGCCGAGCATGGCCGCGAGCGCGTCGATCACGTGCGGCGAGACCCCGGACGCGCCCCGGGCCAGGGACCAGGCGCGGACCAGCAGCGTCGCGCGTACGACATCCGGGGCGAGGTCGGGTCCCTGACCCGCGCCGAGGTGGGCGAGGGTGTTGTCGGCCTGGTCGCGTTGGTCGGCTCGGCCCGCGTACCCCACCAGCGCCCCGAAGCCGGTGGTGGCGCCGTAGATGGCCCGGTCGTCGCCGAGTGCCTTGCCGAGGAACGTCCGGCCGCTCGTCACCCGGCCGCGCACCTCGTCGCTGATCACGAGCGTGACCGGGCCGGCCGCGAGGCGCAGGTCGGCGGGGCGCAGCGGTGCTGCCAGATCCACCTGAATCGTCATGGAACCGGATGCTAGAAACAGTTTCTCAGAGCGCTCTGAAATCGCCTCAGTACATTTCGCCGCATGACGCACGATTGCCTGATCATCGGAGCCGGACCGGCGGGTTTGCAGCTCGCGGCCCTGCTCGAGCGCGACGGTCACGACTATGTGGTGCTGGAGGGCGGCCCCCGTCCGGGCATGTTCTTCGAGACCTATCCCCGGCACCGCCAGTTGATCTCGATCAACAAGGTGTGGACCGGCTCGGCGGACCCCGAGTTCAATCTACGGTCGGACTGGAACTCGCTGCTGTCCGACGATCCGGCGCTGCTGTTCAAGAACTACAGCACGCGTTACTTCCCCGCCGCTGAGGATCTGGTGCGTTATCTCGCCGACTTCGCGCGAGGTCTGCGCGTCCGTTACGACACCCGGGTAACGGCGGTGTCGAAGACCGGTGACGTGTTCACGGTGCAGGCCGGCGACCAGGTCTTCAAGGCCCGCAGAGTCGTCGTCGCCACCGGCGTCTCCCAGCTCTACGTGCCGCCGATCGAGGGCGTGGAACTGGTCGAACGCTACGACACGGTGAGCGTCGACCCCGCCGATTTCGTCAACCAGCGGGTGTTGATCGTCGGTAAGGGAAACTCGGCATTCGAGACCGCTGACGCGCTGATCGAGACCGCCGCGACGATTCATGTCGCCGGACCGCACTCCATCAGGCTGGCCTGGCAGACCCATTACGTCGGTCACCTGCGCGCGGTGAACAACAACTTCCTGGACACCTATCAGTTGAAGTCGCAGAACGCCGTCCTGGACGGCACGGTGGAGCGGATCAGTCAGCGGGAGGGCGGCGGGTACCGGGTGCTCTTCCGGTACGCCCGGACGGTCGAGAATCTGCGCGAACTCGAGTACGACCGGATCATCCTCTGCACCGGGTTCCGCTTCGACGCGTCCCTCTTCGCCGAGTCGGCCCGGCCGGAGTTGGTCATCAACGATCGGTTCCCGGCGCAGACCCCGGCCTTCGAGTCGGTGAACGTTCCCGGCCTCTACTTCGCCGGCACCCTCAGTCAGCAGCGTGACTTCAAGAAGTCCACGAACGGCTTCATCCACGGCTTCCGCTACGCCACCCGGGCACTGCACCACATCATCCGCGAGCGGCACCACGGTGAGCCCTGGCCGTCCCGGCAGGTCGCGCTGACGCCGGAGGCGATCGCCGCCTCGATCATCGCCCGGATCAACGTGACCTCGGCGCTGTGGCAGCAGTTCTCGGTGCTCGGCGACGTGATCACGGTCGAGGGCGAGGCCGCCCGCTACCGGCAGGAGGTGCCGGTCGCCTATCTGCGGGACGCGGAGCCGGACGTGTTCGCGCTCGTGATCACCCTCGAGTACGGCCCCGACCACGACCACGTCGACCCGTTCGACATCACCGTGCCGCGCCCGGCCGAGAACGACGCGACGGCCGCCCAGGACGCCACCTACCTCCACCCGGTGGTGCGGGTGTGGCGCGACGGGCAGGTCGTCGCCGAGCACCACCTGGCGGAGAACCTGGAGAACACCTGGGACCTGCCGACCGTGCATCAGCAGCCCCTTGAGGTCTTCGTCAAGGGTGTCCTCGCCGATGCCCGCTGACGTCTGGCCGCAACCAGTCCTGGACCTCCTGAGCGCCGGCGGGGACCGGCCGGTCTTCGAGGACGGGCCGGTCGTCACGACCGCGTCGGAGATGGCGGGGCTGATCCGGCGTATCGCGGCCGGGCTGCGCTCGTGCGGCGCGGGGCCGGGCGTGGGTGTCACGCTCGACCTGCCGGTCACCGCCGCGGCCTTCGCCGCCACGGTTGCCGCCTTCGCCGTGGGCGCGCGGGTGTCCGGGTGGCGTGCGGACCTGAGCCCGGCACAACTGTCCGGCTCCCTCGTGGTCGACCCGACTCGGCTGGCCTCGTTCACCGAGCAGCCTGACGACGGGCTGGCACTCGTCGCGGCGGGACGGGCCGAGGATCCCGCACGGATCATCTGGACCAGTGGGAGCACGGGAACACCGAAGGGCGTGGTCCAGACCTACGCCGCCATGTCGGCGTCCTGGGTCCCGTACCCGGACCGGTGGCCCCCGGCCGTCGCCGAACTGGCCACCCGGATGCAGCGCTACCTGGTCTTCGGCTCGCTGGCCAGTCAGGTGATGCTGGAGTACGGCATCCTCTCCCTCGTGGCGGGCGGCACCCTCGTCGTGGCGCCCCGGCCGGTCTTCCCGGACGCCCTGGTCGAACACCGGGCCACGGCGAGCGTGATCACGGTCGGCAAGCTGCACCAGTTGATCCGGGACCAGCGCTCCCACCCGGTGGACCTGCGTCACCTGCGGGCGCTGATGGTCTCCGGCTCGCCCCTCGCGCCGGGCCGACTGGCCGAGGCGCTCGACGTGCTGGGTCCGGTGCTCTTCCACGGCTACGGCCAGACCGAGACGTCGATGATCGCGATGGTGACCCCCGCCGAGATGCTGACCGACCCCGCCACCCTCGCCACGGTCGGCCGCCCGGCCGTGGAGGTCGCTCTTCGCGACGGGGAGATCTACGTCCGCACACCCGCGCAGGCATCGTCGTACTGGCAGGACCCGGACGAGTCGGCCGAGGTGTTCGTGGACGGCTGGGTGCGGACCCGTGACCTGGGTGAACTCGACGCCGACGGTTACCTGCGGCTGCTCGGGCGCACCCGGGACGTGATCATCATCAACGCGCAGTTGGTCCATGCCGGAGCGGTGGAGCGGGCGCTCGCCGCTGACCCCACGATCGCCGAGGCGTACGTCGTCGGCGATTCGGACGAGGCGACCGGCGAGGCCGTGCACGCGTTCGTGGTGCCGGCGGCCGGGAGGACACCCGATCCGGACCTGCTGCGCAAGCTCGTGGCCGCACAGGTGGGCGACCTCGCGGTGCCGCGCACCGTCACGGTCATCGACCGGGTCCCGCTCGCCGCCAGCGGCAAACCCGACAAGAGTCAACTCCGACAGCTCCGGTAGCGGAGTTGCGCGAGACGCCCTGACCGAGGCGGCGGTCAGGGCGTCTCGCCGTCGGGCTACTGGCCGAAGCGCGCCCGGATGTCGTACTCGTAGGACGCCTTCTGCCAGATCACCGAGAAGCGGCCGGTCGGGCTGGACGCCGGCTGCGCGTACCGCCCGTCGGGGGCGATGATCTCGTCCGCCCCGAACGTGCCGTCCTGGCCGATCGTCCGGGCGTGCACCTGCGTGGTGGAGACGTCCGGACCCCAAGCCTGCCAGGTGACCAGGCCGTCGCCGTCGTCGTCCAGGGCGACCTTCGGCCAGTCGCCGACGCCGAGCCGGGTGACCGTGCCGAGCACTCCGGTGGAGGAGATCGAGCGGGCGAAGACCTGGATACCCTCGGGAGTCCAGCGGCCCCAGGTCAGCACCGCGTCGCCGTCGAGATCGCCGGCGAGTTCGTCGAAGAGGCTCAGCTCGTGGGCGGCCGGCGAGACGCTGAGGACGCTGCCCAACGTGTCGGCGTGGCTGTAGTGCCGGGCCCGCAGGCGGGGCGGCTCACCCGCCTTGGACCACCGGTAGCTGATCACCGCATCGCCGTCCCGGTCCACGGCGAGCGAGACGCTGGCGTACCTAACATCGGTGGCCCGTCCGGCGATGACGCGCAGCGGCGCGACCCCCTCCGGGCGGACCCGACGCGCGACGACGCGCTCGTAGCTCTCCGTCCAGGCGACGACGGCGGTCCCGGCGCGGTCGACGCCCACTACCGGCTGGTCCACGCCGACACCGAGGGTCAGCTCGGGGCCGAGGGAGCTGTCCGCGCCGAAGTAGCGGGCCTTCGTCGTGTACGCGCCGTCGCGGATCTCGGTCCAGGTGACCAGCGCCAGCCCTGACGGGTCGACCGCGACGGCCGGACTCACCCCGTGCCACGTGGCGATCATCTGCAGCGGACCCAGCTCGCCGGTGGCGGACACCCGCCGGCCGGCCACGAGGCCGTCCTGCGTCCACACCACGGCCGAGTCGCCGTCGTCGTCGGACGCGACCTTGGGCCAGAAGGCGGACGCGCCGAGCGGCGAGAGCGTCTGGACCGGGCCGGCTGTGCCGTCGACCGAGACGAGCTGCGCCTTCACCTGGTCGTTGCAGCTACTCGCGTTGTTGTCGCAGCCCGCCCAGGCGAGCAGCGAGTCGCCCTGCCGGTCGACCGCCACGAAGGGCTGGTCCAGCCCGCTCCAGCCGGGCTCCGACACGACCTGGATCGGCGACCAGGTGGCCGCCCACGCGGGTGCCGGCACGGCCGCCAGGGCCGCCAACACGCCGACCACGCCGGCGGTGAACTGTCGTGTACGCCGTCGGGTCGCTGTTCTGTCTGGTCCGTGCACCGTCGCCCCCTCGATCGATGAACATGCTTGATCAGGAGGGATGATGCCATCGAGTCACGCGCACCGCTCGTCGAGAACGGCTACGCGAAACGCCCCGACCGGATGGTCCCGGTCGGGGCGTTCTCGACTGTATGTCCGCTAAGAGGCGTATCAGCCCTGGCGGCTCTTCCACTGCGGGTTCGCGCGGTTCACCACGACCACCCGGCCGCGACGACGGACCACCACCGAACCGGGCTTCTGCTTGAGCGCACGCAACGAGCTACGTACCTTCATCTCTGCCTCCTCGGCCTGGGGGTCTGGCCTGAAATCCGTACCGGTTATCGGAACGCCGTTGCCCGCCGCGTGATTCCCAGGCCCCGGGCGTCGAACCTTTGACCTCCCGCGCCCGTACCAGTGGCGGGAGGTTCAAGCCATGAGGGTGCGTCGGATGCTCGTCGTGGTGCTCGTCGTCATGGCGGCGGCACCGCTGGGCGCGGCGCCCGGCTGGGCGCACGGCGCCCCCACCGACCCGGTCAGCCGGGCGGCGGCCTGTGGGCCCGAGGGCCGGTACGCGTCGACCAGCGCCTGCCGGGCGGCCGTGGCGGCCGGCGCGGCGGTGCGCGAATGGGACAACGTACGCGTCGCGGCCATCAACGGTCGGGACCGGGAACGAATCCCGGACGGGGAGCTGTGCAGCGGAGGGCTCTCCGCGTACCAGGGGCTGGACCTGCCCCGGACCGACTGGCCGAGCACCCGGTTGACCACCGGCGTGACGTTCACCTTCCGGTACCGGACCACCATCGAGCACCGGGGCACCTTCCGGCTCTACGTCACCACGCCCGACTACGACCCGCGTAAACGGCTGACCTGGGCAGATCTGGAGCTGCGGCCGTTCCTGACGCGGACCGACCCGCCGGTGCGGGCCGGCGCGTACCAACTGGCCGGTCGGCTGCCCACGGGGCGTACCGGCCGTCACCTGATCTACACGATCTGGCAGAACTCCAACACCCCGGACACCTACTACTCCTGCTCCGACGTGGTCTTCGCCGCCGCGGGCGGGACCGGGACGCGCGCGTCGGCGAAGGCGTCGGCGCGTACCCCCGCGAGCCGGCCGGTCGCCAGCGAGTCGGCGGTGGCGGCGGCGGCCGACCCGGGCGTGCCGGTGGCGTCGGTGCGCGACCTCGACGGCCGGTGGCCGGTGCTGGCCGGCGCGGCCGTCGTGCTGGTCCTGGCGGTACTGGTCGGCGTGGGTCGGCGGCGACGCGACCCCGTCGCGCCGACGGGACCACGGTGCGAGGTGCGCAACCACCGGGCCGGGCGGCGCCGGATCTGGTGACCCGGCCCGCCCGCGATCCGGCGGTCAGCCCAACAGGCGGTCGATCTCGGCCAGATCCTCGGTGCCCAGGTCGAGGTTGTGCACGGCGGCGACGTTGGTCTCCAACTGCTCGACGCTGCTCGCCCCGATGATGAGGCTGGTCATCCGCGCGTCGCGCAGCGCCCACGCCAGCGCGAGCTGGGCCAGGGACTGACCGCGCCGCTCGGCGACCGCGCCGAGCCCCCGGATGGTGGCCATCTTCTCGTCGCCGAGGTCGCTCTCGTTGAGAAAGACGCTGGTCCGCACCCGCGAGTCGGCCGGGATGCCCTTGAGGTAGCGGTCCGTCAGCAGGCCCTGCGCGAGCGGGCTGTACGCGATGCAGCCGGCGCCGACCTGCTCCAGCGTGTCGAGCAGGCCGTCGTCCTCGGTCCAGCGGTTGAGCATCGAGTACGACGGCTGGTTGATCAGCAGCGGCGTGCCCAGGTCGCGCAGGATCGCCGCGGCCCTCGTGGTCTGCTCCGAGTTGTAGTTGGAGATGCCCACGTAGAGGGCCTTGCCGGAGCGGACGATGGCGTCCAGCGCGCCCATCGTCTCCTCCAGCGGGGTGTCCGGGTCGAACCGGTGCGAGTAGAAGATGTCGACGTAGTCGAGGCCCATCCGGCCCAGCGACTGGTCCAACGACGAGATCAGGTTCTTACGCGAGCCCCACTCGCCGTACGGGCCGGGCCACATCAGATATCCGGCCTTGCTGGAGATGACCAACTCGTCCCGGTACGGCTTCAGGTCGGTGGCGAGCATCCGGCCGAAGTTCTCCTCCGCCGAGCCGGGCGGCGGGCCGTAGTTGTTCGCCAGGTCGAAGTGGGTGACGCCGAGGTCGAACGCGCGCCGGACGATGTCCCGCTGGCGCTCGTACGGGCGGTCCGGGCCGAAGTTGTGCCACAGGCCGAGAGAGACGGCGGGCAGCCGCAGGCCACTGCGTCCGCTGCGCCGGTAGGTCATGGTGTCGTAGCGGTCTTCCGCGGCGAGGTAGGTCACGATCATGAGCCTAGCCCCGGTCCGGCCTGCCCGAGATCGGGCGTGGAAAGCCGGACATCGGGGTAGTTTCGACCCGACGACCGGCCCTGCACCGCGGAAAGTGAGCGACGTGGACGACATCACCGCACTGATCCTGGACGACCACGCCGCCTTCCGGCGCGGCTTCGCCCGCCTCGACGACGCCCGCGACGAGCAGGAACTGCTGGCCATCTGGGACGCCCTCGCCCTGCACCTGGACATCCACGCCGAGGCGGAGGAGGCGATCCTCTACCCGCACCTGGTCAAGCACGGCGACGACGGCGAGGACGAGACCGAAGACGCGATCGGCGACCACAACAAGATCCGGGACGCCATCGCCGAGTCCAAACTGCACCCGGTCGGCTCGAAGCCCTGGTGGGACGCGGTCGGTACGGCCCGCCGGGAGAACAGCGAGCACCTGGCCGAGGAGGAGGACGAGGCGCTGCCCGACTTCCGCCGGCACGCCGGCTTCGAGCTGCGGGCCGAACTGGGGCAGCGCTGGCTGACCTTCTACGGCGAGCACAAGAACGGCCGCGACCTGCCGTTCCGCGACAAGGACCCGCAGGGGTACGTGGCCGACCACCGCTGAGATCTCCCCGCTGCGGGGGAGTCGCGCACCCGGTCCACGCCAGCAGAATGACCGGATGACCCTCCGCGCGGCGCTGGCCCCGCTGGTCGCCGGCAGCACCTGGCGACGCGGCGTGTTCCTGCTGCTCGGCGGCGTGCTGGCCCTGCCGTACGGGGTCCTCGCGGTGACCTTCGCGCAGATGCTCACCGACTCGGAGATCCCCCGCCCGCTGGTGTACGTCCTGCTGGTGGTCGCGGCGCTGATCGCCGTGGTGCCGCTGCTGCTGGACGGCAGCCGGGCCCTGGAGATCGCGGCCGTACGGGCGCTGCTCGGCGTCGACCTGCCCGACCCGGCGCCGGGACACCGGGGCGATCGGGAGAGCCGCCTGCGCAGCGCGCTCTGGATCGCCACGCACCTCATCGTCGGCGCGCTGGTGATGACCGCGCTGTTCAGCGCCCTGCCGATGGCGCTCGCGTTCATCGCGCAGCAGTTCGGTGTGGGCGACGAGCTGACCAGCCGGGAACGGTTCGGGCCGCTGGACGGGCGGGACAGCGGCTGGCTCACCCTCGCTGGGGTCGCCCTGCTGGTGGGCCTCGGCTACGCCGTGGCCGGGCTCGGCGCGCTCGCCGTCTCGATGGCCCCGGTGCTGCTCGGACCCGCCCAGGCCGAGCGGATCGCCGCCCTGGAGGCGCGGGCCACCCGGCTCGCCGAACGCAACCGGCTGGCCCGCGAACTGCACGACTCCGTCGGTCACGCGTTGACCGTGGCGACCCTCCAGGCCGGCGCCGCCCGTGAGGTGCTGGACACCGACCCGGAGTTCGTCCGGCGCGCGCTGACCGCCATCGAGGACGCCGGCCGGACCGCGATGGACGAGCTGGACCACGTGCTGGGGCTGCTCCGCGAGACCGGCGGCGGCCGGCCCTCGGTGGCGCCACAGCGTACGCTCGCCGACCTGGACCGGCTGGTCACCGACGCCCGCGCGGCCGGGCTGACGGTCTACGACAGCCGCGCCGGCGATCCCGCGGCGGTGCCCGCGGTCGTCTCCCGGGAGGGTTACCGCATCGTCCAGGAGGGACTGACCAACGCCGCCCGCCACGGCCACGGGCCGGTGACGCTGCGGCTCGACCTGCACCGCGATGCCCTGGAGTTGGAGATGGAAAATGCCCTCGGCCGACAGCGCCGCTCCGATCCGGGTCGGGGCGGGCGGGGCCTGGACGGCATCCGGGAACGGGTGCTGCTGCTCGGCGGCCGGCTCACCGTCGGCCCGCACGGCGACCGGTGGCTCGTCCGAGCCCGCCTGCCGTACGAGGACGCCCGATGACCACCGGCGTGCTGATCGTCGACGACGACGAGCTGATCCGGGTCGGCCTGCGAGCCATCATCGACGCGCAACCGGACCTGCGAGTGCTCGCCGAGGCCGCCGACGGGGCCGAGGTGCCGCCCCTGGTCGCCCGGCACCGCCCGGACGTGGTGCTGATGGACGTGCGGATGCCCGGCATCGACGGCATCCAGGCCACCCGCCACCTGCTGGCCACCTCCGCCGACCCGCCCCGGGTGCTGGTCATCACCACGTTCGCCAACGACGAGTACGTCTACGAGGCGCTGCGCGCCGGCGCGTCCGGCTTCCTGCTGAAGCGGGCCCGCCCGGCGGAGGTCATCGAGGCGGTCCGCGTCGTGGCGGCCGGGGAGTCGCTGCTGTTCCCGGCGGCGATCCGCCAGCTCGTCGGGGCGTACGGGCCGGTGGGCGGGGACCGCCTGCAAGCCGCCCGCCTCACCGAGCGGGAGGCCGAGGTGCTGCGGCTGATGGCGACCGGCCGGTCCAACCCGGAGATCGCCGCGCACCTGGTCGTCGGGGTGGAGACGGTCAAGACGCACGTTGGCAACGTGCTGGCCAAGCTGGGCGTCCGCGACCGTACCCAGGCGGTCATCGCCGCGTACGAGTCCGGCTTCGTCACCCCGTCCGGCTGATCCCCCGGCCGAGGGCTCCCGGCCGTTCCCCCGGCCGAGGGGCTCCCGGCTGATCCCTCGGCCGGGGGAGCGGGTTCACCGCCGCCCGGGAGGGAACCGGTCGCCGATCGGTCGAGGCTGAGAGCATGACGACGATCAATGACCTTCGAGCCCGTACCGACTCCCGCTGGCCCGACCGGCTCGCCCCGCTCGCCGCCGGTTGGCTCGGCCTGTGGGGCGTACTCGCCCTGCTCGGCACGCTCACCGGCGCCGGCTACCCGTTCGGCCCGAACGACCTCCACGGCGGTGACGTCAGCCTGCTGCGCCTGGTGCCGGTGGACGTGGCCACCCCGCTCTTCGCCGGAGTCCTGCTGAGCGCCGCCGTGGCCGCCCTCGCCATGAGCCGGCCGGCGGTCCGGCCACCCGGCCCGCTGCGGGCACTGCTCGCCGGCTACGGCTGGGCGGTCGCGTTCCTGCTCGCCGTGGTCGTGCCGGACGTCCGCGTGCTGGTCATCCTCGGCTACCTGCCGATCCTGATCGTCGGCGCGCCGTTCGGCTGGCCGCCGGTCGACTACTCCGACATCTTCAACTGGGCCCTGTTCGGCCGCTTCGCCGCGCTGCTCGGCGGGCTGCTGCTGGCCGGGGCGGTGCTCGCCTGGCAACGCCGTACCGCCGCAAGCTGCGTCTCCTGCGGGCGGGACGGCACCGACCGTGGCTGGACCACCCCGGCCGCCGCCGCCCGCTGGGGTCGGTGGGCCGCCGGCATCGCGGCGATCATCCCGTTGACGTACGCGGCGATCCGGTTCGCCTGGACGGCGGGCATCCCGCTGGGCATCTCCCGGGAGTTCCTGACCGAGATGCAGGACAGCGGGCTGGTCTGGGCCGGGTTCGGGCTGGCCGCCTTCGCCACCGCCGGCGCGATCCTCACCCTCGGGCTGGTGCAGCGTTGGGGTGAAACGTTCCCCCGCTGGATGGTCGGGCTCGCCGGTCGTCGGGTGCCGGTGAAGCTGGCCGTGGTGCCGGCGACCCTGGTCGCCATCTCCGTCACCGCGGCGAGCCTCGGCCTGCTCAGCAACCCCCAGTTCTGGGAGCTCACCGGCGGGACCAGCCTGACCGGGGCGCCGATGCTGCTCTGGCCGCTGTGGGGCGTGGCGCTCGGCGCGGCCACGTACGCGTACCACCTGCGCCGCCGGGGCGCCTGCCGGCGCTGCGGCCAGGGCTGAGGGTGGCCGTGGGGGTGCCACCCGAAGCCGGAGGCGCCCCCGAAAATGTGAGCTAGCGTTACTCGGGTGACTGCGCCTACCCCGGTAATCCCGGTTCCACCGGCCGACCTGCCCGGCACGCTCGGCGCGCTACGGGCGGCCGGTCACCAGTACCGCACCGTCAAGCAGGAACTCCGCGACAACCTCCTCGCCCGGATGCGCTCCGGCGAGACCCGTTTCCCCGGCATCGTCGGCTACGACGACACCGTCCTGCCCGAGGTCGAGCGTGCTCTGCTCGCCGGGCACGACATGGTGCTGCTCGGCGAGCGCGGCCAGGGCAAGACCCGACTGATCCGCGCCCTGGGCTCGCTGCTCGACGAGTGGACCCCCGTCATCACGGGCTCGGTCCTCAACGAACACCCGATGCGCCCGCTCACCCCCGCCTCGGTCGCCCAGGTCGCCGAGGCCGGCGACGACCTGCCGATCGGCTGGCTGCACCGCTCGATGCGCTACGGCGAGAAGCTCGCCACCCCGGACACCAGCGTCGGCGACCTGATCGGTGACGTCGACCCGATCCGGATCGCCCAGGGCCGCACCCTCGGCGACCCGGAGACCATCCACTTCGGGCTGGTGCCGCGTACCAACCGTGGCATCTTCGCCGTCAACGAGCTGCCCGACCTGGCCGAGCGCATCCAGGTGGCGCTGCTCAACGTGTTGGAGGAGCGCGACATCCAGGTCCGCGGCTACCAACTCCGGCTACCGCTGGACCTGCTCCTGGTGGCCAGCGCCAACCCTGAGGACTACACCAACCGGGGTCGCATCATCACGCCGCTCAAGGACCGGTTCGGCGCGGAGATCCGCACCCACTACCCGGTCGACCTGGAGTTGGAGCTGGCGTTGATCCGCCAGGAGGCGGATCTGGTCGCGGACGTCCCCGAGCACGTGCTGGAGGTGCTGGCCCGTTTCGCCCGCGCGGTGCGGGAATCCCCGTCGGTGGACCCGCGCTCCGGAGTCTCCGCCCGGTTCGCGATCGCCGCCGCCGAGACGGTGGCCGGTGCCGCACTGCGTCGTGCCGGCTTGCTCGCCGCCTCCGCCGACGTGTTAGGAGGGGCCCCCTCTACAACCGCAAGCGATAACAAGGTGCCCTTCCTTGCATCGGAGGCGGCGGTGGCTCGCGTTGGTGACGCGGTGTCGGTGACCAGCACGCTGCGCGGCAAGGTGGAGTTCGAGAGCGGCGAGGAGGGACGGGAGGTCGAGATCCTGGCCCACCTGCTGCGGACCGCGACCGCCGAGACGTTCCGCGCCCACCTGGCCGGCCTCGACCTGTCCGGGTTCACCGCTCTCGTCGAGGACGGGACGGCGATCGAGACCGGCGAGCTGGTCGGCTCCGCCGAGCTGCTGCGCCAGGTGGGCACGGTGCCCGGTCTGGCCAAGGTGCTCGACCGGCTCGGCCTGGGCGACGCGCCCACCCCGGAGGAGGCCGCCGCGGCCGTGGAGTTCGTGCTGGAGGGGCTGCACCTTACCCGCCGGCTCGGCAAGGACGTCACCGAGTCCGGGCGCACCGTCTACGGCGGCCGGGGCTGACTGTGGCCGGCAACCGGTTCCGGTACGGCCAGTGGAACGGCGGCCCCGATCCGCTGGCACCCCCGTACGACGTGCGTGAGGCGGTGGACGCGGTCGGCGCCGAGGTGCTGGCCGGCGGCAGCCTGCGGCAGGCGCTGCGCGATCTGCTGCGCCGTGGCCCGCAGGGGCGGGGCGGGCTGGACGACCTGGCGGCTCGGGCGCGACGGCTGCGCCGCGAGGCGCTTCGTCGCGGCGACCTCGACGGCGCGGTGACCCGCGCACAGGCCCTGCTCGACCAGGCTCTCGCCGCCGAACGTGACGAGCTGCGGAGCCGCGACGACGACGACGCGCGGTTCGCCGAGTCGGTGCTGGACAATCTGCCCCGCTCCACGGCCCGTGCGGTCGAGGAGCTGGCCGGCTACCAGTGGGCCAGCGAGGACGCCCGTCGTTCGTACCAGCAGATTCTCGACCAGCTCCGGGACGACGTGCTCGGTCAGCGGTTCGCGGGCCTGCGGGACGCGGTGCGCGCGTCCGCCGATCCGGCCGCGCAGCAGCGGCTCGCCGAGATGATGCGGGACCTGAACGACCTGCTGGCCCGGCACGGCCGCGCGGAGGACACCACCGACGCGTTCGCCGAGTTCATGCGCCGGCACGGCGACTTCTTCCCGGAGCAGCCGGAGACGGTCGACGAGCTGATCGACGTGCTGGCCCGCCGTTCGGCGGCCGGTGAGCGGCTGATGAACTCGCTGTCCGAGCGGCAGCGCGCCGAGCTGGCCGGTCTGATGCAGCAGTCCCTCGGCGACCGGCTCGCCGGTGAGCTGTCGGCGCTCGACGCGAACCTGCGGGCGCTGCGGCCGGATCTGCGCTGGGGGCGCGGCGAGCGGGTCCGGGGCGACCAGCCGTTGGACTACGCCGACGCGGCCGGCGCGCTCGGCGAGATCGGCGAGCTGGACGACCTGCTGGATCAGCTCGACCAGGAACACCCCGGGGCCACGCTTGACGACGTGGACGTCGACGCGGTGGCCCGGACGCTGGGCCGGGACGCGGCCGACGACGTCCGCCGGCTGCGCGAGCTGGAACGCGAGCTGCGCCGGCAGGGCTGGGTGGGCCGGGACGCGGACGGGCTCACGCTCAGCCCGAAGGCCCTGCGCCGGCTCGGCGGCACGGCGCTGCGGCGGGTCTTCGCCGACCTGACGGCCGGTCCGCGCGGTCAGCACGACCTGCGTTCGGCGGGTGCGGCCGGCGAGGTCAGCGGGGCGTCCCGCCCGTGGGAGTACGGCGACGAGCAACCGCTGGACGTGGTTCGTACGCTCACCCGGGCGGTGCGCCGGGCCGGGCCGACGGTTCCGCTGCAACTCGAAGCGGACGACTTCGAGGTGGTGGAGACCGAGAAGCGTGCCTCGGCGGCGGTGGTGCTCTGCGTGGACCTGTCGTACTCGATGATCTCGCAGGGTCGTTGGGGGCCGATGAAGCAGACGGCGCTGGCGTTGGCGCACCTGATGGAGACCCGTTTTCCACAGGACGCCCTGCAGATCGTGGGCTTCGGTCGGGAGGCGACGACGCTCACCCAGCAGGAGTTGGCGGCCGTGGAGCCGGACCTGCAACAGGGGACGAACTTGCAACACGCGCTGCGGTTGGCCGCTCGGCACCTGCGCCGCCATCCGGATGCCGAGCCGGTGGTGCTGGTGGTCACCGACGGGGAGCCGACCGCCCACCTCGACCCGGACGACGGGGAGGCGCTGTTCCACTGGCCGCCGCTGCCGGAGACGATCGAGGCGACGGTCCGCGAGGTGGACCGGCTCAGCCGCTACGGTGCGACCCTCAACCTGTTCATGCTCGGCGATGACGAGGGCCTGCGCCGCTTCATCGACGCGGTGGCGAGACGCAGCCGTGGCCGCATGTTCACCCCCGACACCGACGACCTGGGCGAGTACGTGGTGTCGGACTACCTCCGCTCCCGCCAGTCCCGCCGCTGAACGGACCACCCCGTCGATCATGGAGTTGTGGTGGGTGGCAAATGCCGCTCGTCCGGGTGAATCGGGCACCACAACGCCATGATCGACGGGGTGGGGCGGTGGGGTGGGGGTGTGGTGGTGGCGAGTGGCGGGTTGCGGCGGGCTTATGACTCGGTGTTTGCCGAGATCGACGGGGTTTCTTTTGGGGCTGCCCCTCGGGGGCAGTTGAGCGCCGAGCAGATCGTGGCGCACCTGGTGGCGAACGACGAACTGATGATCCAGGCCAGCGAGGCGTTGCTCGCGGGGTCGCCGTTCGCCTACTACGAGCTGGAGGAGGACATCCACCGTCCGCAGCTCGACGCGTTGGTCGCCGAGCAGGGCGGTCTGCGCGGCCTGGCGGCGTTGCTGCACGGCACCAGCGAACGGCTGTGCGGGCTGGTCGACCAACTCGGCCTGGCGGCGGAGGCGCCGGTGGAGACCCACCTGCGCGAGGGCTTCGACCTGATCGTCGACGAGCCGCTGCCCTGGTCCCGCACGCTGGACCTGCACGCGAGGGTCCACCTCCCCAAACACCAGGCCCAGCTCCACCTGCTCCGGACCTGACCGCCCCCCACGACCCTCGTCGATCTTGCACTTTCTGCGGCGACAAAGGCATGTGTAACGGGCATCTCGACGACAGCAAGTGCAAGATCGCGGGGGGTCAGGCGCGGGCCAGCTCCTCGCGGGGGTGGAAGGTGCGGCGGTAGGTGGACGGGGCCACGCCGATGCGTTGGTGCAGTTGTTGACGTAGGGCTGCGGTCGTGCCGAAGCCGCAGCGGCGGGCGATCTGGTCGACGGTGAGGTCGGTCGTCTCCAGGAGGAGTCGGGCGTGGTCGGTCCGTTGCCGCAGTAGCCACTGCGCGGGGCTCAGTCCCGTCTCCAGCCGGAAACGTCGGGTGAAGGTGCGGACGCTCATCCGGGCCTGCTCGGCGAGGTCGCGCAGGGCGATCGGCTCGTGCAGGCGCTGTCGGGCCCACTCGCGGGTGGCGGCGGTGCTCGCATCGGTGGCCCGGGGGACCGGCTGTTCGATGTACTGCGCCTGCCCGCCGTCGCGCCACGGCGGCATGACACAGCGTCGGGCCGCCCGGTTGGCGATGTCGCTGCCGTGGTCGAGGCGGATGACGTGCAGGCAGAGATCGATGCCGGCGGCCACTCCGGCCGAGGTGAGCACCCGGTCGTCGACGATGAAGAGCACGTCCGGGTCGAGGTCCACCCGGGGGTGCAGGCGGCGGAACCGCTCGGCGTACGCCCAGTGGGTCGTCGCCCGGCGTCCGTCCAGCAGGCCGGCCGCGGCCAGCACGAACGCGCCGGTGCAGATCGACATGATCCGGGCGCCCCGTTGGTACGCCGACCGCAGCGCCTCGGCCACCTCCGGCTCGACGGTGCCCGAGGTGAGCGCCGCGCCGGCGTGGATGCCCGGGACGATCACCGTGTCGGCGGTGTCGAGCAGCTCCAACCCGTGGTCCGGGAGCACCTGGAAGCCGGCGGTGCTGCGGACCGGCCGGCCGCCCGGGGTGCACACCCGGACGTCGTAGCGGTACGCGTCGTCGGCGCCCCGGGCGGTGCTGAAGACCTGGGACGGGGTGCCGAGGTCGAGGCCGACGACCTGGTCGAGGGCGAGGACGGCGATCCGGTGCGGGCCACTACTCATGGCCCGATTATTGCGTACGATGGCTTTCCGGCCACTCGTCCTAGCCGGAGGCGCGGCCCAGACTGGTCGCGTGAGCAAGAATCGTCGCCTGCACCCCGCCTGGCTCGTGGCCGGTGTCGCCTTCGTGGCGCTCGTCGGCGCGGCCGGGTTCCGCGCCACGCCGTCGGTGCTGCTGCACCCGCTGCACGCGGAGTTCGGCTGGCCGCTGGCCACCATCTCCGCGGCCGTCTCGGTCAACCTGCTCCTCTACGGGCTCACCGCGCCGTTCGCCGCCGCGCTGATGGACCGGTTCGGCATCCGCCGGGTCGTCTCGGTGGCGCTGCTGCTGGTCGCCGCCGGCAGCGGTCTGACGGTGTTCATGACCGCGAGCTGGCAGTTACTGCTGTGCTGGGGCGTCCTCGTCGGCCTGGGCACCGGCTCGATGGCGCTCGCCTTCGTGGCGACCGTCACCGGGCGCTGGTTCGTCCGTCGTCGGGGCCTGGTCACCGGCGTGCTGACCGCGGGCGGGGCCGCCGGGCAACTGATCTTCCTGCCGCTGATCGCCGTGCTGGTACGCGACCACGGCTGGCGCACGGCGGCACTCGTCGTGGCCGGTGCCGCCCTGGCTGTCGTACCCCTGGTGGTGTGGCTGCTGCGCGAACACCCGGCGGATCTCGACCTGCCCGCCTACGGCGCGACCGAGGTCGTCGCGGCGCCGCCGCCGGCCGGCGGCGCGGCGACGCGGGCGCTCGGCGCGTTGGCCGCCGCGGCCCGGACGCGGCCGTTCTGGCTGCTGGCCGGCGGGTTCGCGATCTGCGGAGCGACCACGAACGGCCTCGTCGGTACGCACTTCGTGCCGGCCGCGCACGACCACGGCATGGCCGAGACCACGGCGGCGGGACTGCTCGCGCTGGTGGGGCTCTTCGACATCGTCGGCACGATCGCCTCCGGCTGGCTGACCGACCGGGTGGACAGCCGGCTGCTGCTCGGTGCCTACTACGCGCTGCGCGGGCTGTCGCTGCTGGTGCTGCCCAGCCTGTTCGCGGGTACCGCCGAGCCGAGCATGCTGGTGTTCATCGTCTTCTACGGCCTGGACTGGGTGGCCACCGTGCCGCCGACCGTTGCGCTGTGCCGGGAGTACTTCGGTGGCGCGGGCGCGGTCGTGTTCGGCTGGGTGTTCGCCGCCCACCAGTTCGGGGCGGCGCTCGCGGCCACCGGCGCGGGGCTGGTCCGCGACCGACTCGGCGACTACGCGGTGGCCTGGTACGTGGCCGGTGCGCTGTCGATCGGCGCGGCAGGGCTGTCGCTGCTGCTGCGCCGACGGCCGGGTCGACCGGTGCCGGAGGCCGTCCTCGTCGCCGCGACCGCACCCCGCGCCTGGAGCTACCGCGGTTAGCCGACCGTCCACTGTTGGGCGGGCCGGCCGTCGCAGGGCCGCTGCCGGATGTCGTTGCCGGCCTCGACGCCGTCGTCGTCGGCCTGCGCGCACTTACCGCTGTGCACCGCGACCAGCAGCACGGGGCCGGCGCCGGTGGGGGTCAGCCGCCACTGCTGGTTGGCCTGACCGTGGCACGGGAACTGTTGCAACCGCGCGCCGTCGTCACCGCTGCCGCCCTCGACATCGAGGCACTGCCCGTGGGCGGCGTTGGTCATCGTCACCGCTCCCGTCGCTACCGGGTTGACCATCCACTGCTGCTCCGGGCCGCCGGTGCAGGCGGCCAGTTCGGCCTCGGCCTTCTCGTCGTCGCCGTCGAGCCCGAGGCAGAGCCCGGTGGGCGACCGCAGCACGTGGGCGCCGCTGGTGGGAACGGCCGGGGTGGCCGACGGGGTCGGCGACGGCTCGACCGAGGGCGTCGGGGTCGGCTCGGCCGCCGGGGTGGTCGGCTCGGCGGCGCTGGACGGCGTGCCGACGGCCGCCGGCACCACCGGCTCGTCGTCCCCGTCGAGCAGGCCGGTGGCGAAGACCACACCGAGGAGTACGCCCACCAGCCCGACCGCCAACGCCACCCGCAGCAGCGGGTCGGCCAGCGGGCCCGAGTTGGCTCGGCGTCGGCCGCCGTAGACGGTGCCGACGGGGTCGGGGCGTTCCTCGGGGGCGGGCATAGCCGCCATCCTCACCCACGGCGGCGGGCCGGAGCCAGCCGGACGACGGCAGCGGCGGAGTTTCAGCGGGTGGGCTGCGGGTCGGTGACGTCGGCCACAGTGGCGTCGAGGGCGGCGATCGCGGCGTCGGCGTCGACCGCCACGGCGAGACCCCGCTCGCCCGCGCCCAGGGTGATCTGCCGGCCCCGTAGCCGCTCGTCGGCGATCACCGGCCAGGCCGTGCTCGCGCCGAACGGGGTGATGGTGCCGCGCTCGTACCCGGTGGCGGTCAGCGCGCCCGCCGCGTCCGGCATGGAGATCCGCTGCACCCCGAGCAGGGCGCGCAGCTTGGGCCAGGAGATGACCCGGTCACCAGGGGTGAGCACGAACAGGTGGTCGTCCGCGCCACGGCGGACGACGATCGTCTTGACCACGTCCGGGATGGCCACACCACGGGCGGCGGCGGCCTCCGCGAGGCTGCCGACCGCGCCGTGACTGACCAACCGGTACGGCAGTCCGGCGGAGTCCAGGGCGGCGATCGCGGGCGACGGCATGTCCGCCACGGTAACCGCCGGGCCTGCTGTCGGACGGGAAACGGCAGGCGAGGACATCCCACGATTTCCCGGGTGCAGGCGTAAGGTGATCACATGCGCGCTGAGCGTGTGGATCACCCAATTGACCATGATCAAGCGGTGGACACGTTGCGGCGGTCGTACGCCGCGGTGCCCACGGGCGAGCCTGTCCGGCTGGCCAAACGCACCTCCAACCTGTTCCGCCCCCGATCCGCTCCCCGCACCCCGGGCCTCGACGTGAGTGGCCTGAACGGGGTGCTCTCGGTCGATCCGGCCGGGCGTACGGCCGATGTGCAGGGCATGTGCACGTACGAGGACCTGGTCGACGCGACGCTGCCGCACGGGCTGATGCCGCTGGTGGTGCCGCAACTGCGCACCATCACCCTGGGCGGCGCGGTGACCGGCCTCGGGATCGAGTCGACGTCCTTCCGCAACGGACTGCCCCACGAGTCGGTACGCGAGATGGACATCCTCACCGGCTCCGGCGCGATCGTCACCGCCCGCCCGGACTCCGAGCACGCCGACCTGTTCCGCGCGTTCCCCAACTCGCTGGGCAGCCTCGGCTACGCGACGAGGCTGCGCATCGAGTTGCAGCCGGTCGGCCGGTACGTGGCGTTGCGCAACATCCGGTTCACCCAACTGGAGGCGCTCACCGACGCGATCGCCGAGGTGAGCGCCACCCGGTCGTGGGCCGGCCAGCCGGTCGACGTGCTGGACGGCGTGATGTTCAGCCCCGGTGAGGCGTACCTGGTGCTGGGGACCTTCACCGACACCGCCGATCCGCCCAGCGACTACACCGGCCAGGCGATCTACTACCGGTCGCTGCGTCAGCGCACCCGCGACGTGCTGACCGCGTACGACTATCTGTGGCGCTGGGACACCGACTGGTTCTGGTGCTCGGCGGCGTTCGGCGCGCAGCACCCGGTCGTGCGCCGGCTCTGGCCGGCGCGCTACCGACGCAGCGACGTCTACCACCGACTGGTCCGCCTCGAACACCGGCACCAGGTGGCGGCCCGGATCGACCGGCTGCGGGGCCAGCCGGCCCGGGAGCGGGTCGTGCAGGACGTGGAGATCCCGCTCGACCGCATGGCCGACTTCCTGCGCTGGTTCGCGGCCGACGTGGGGATGACCCCGGTGTGGCTCTGCCCGCTGCGGTTGCGCGAGCCGGAGGGGCCCGGTTCCGCGCGGTCGTGGCCGCTGTATCCGCTCCACCCGGGGCAGGACTACGTCAACATTGGTTTCTGGGGGAGCGTGCCGATCGCGTCCGGCGCCGCCGACGGCGACGTCAACCGCACGATCGAACGCAGGGTGTCGGAGCTGGGTGGGCACAAGTCGCTCTACTCCGACGCGTACTACGACCGGGACGCCTTCGATCGCCTCTACGGCGGCGAGACCTGGCGCGCGGTGAAAGACCGCTACGACCCGGACCACCGGCTGACGGGACTGTACGAAAAGGCGGTAGCACGAGCATGAGCCTGACCGACCGAGATCAGGGGGCGGCGAGCGTCCCCGCCACCCCGCCGGCGGGGGGCCGGCGCACCGGCCCGACCGTCGCGGACGTCGTCCGCGCGGTCACCGCCGGGCCGTTGCCGATCCGCATCACCGGGTACGACGGCAGCGCCGTCGGCCCGACCGATGCCGGCATCACCCTGGCGATCCGTACCGAGCGGGGTCTGTCGTACCTGCTCACCGCCCCCGGCGACCTGGGCATGGCCCGGGCGTACGTGAGCGGCGACCTGGCGTTGCAGGGGGTGCACCCGGGTGACCCGTACGAGGCGTTGCGGGTGCTCAAGGACGAGTTGCGGCTGCGCCCGCCGTCGGTGGCCGACGGCGTCGCGCTGGTGCGGGGGTTGGGTTGGGAGCGGCTGATGCCGCCGCCGGCGCCTCCGCAGGAGGCCCAGCCGCGCTGGAAGCGGGTGATGAACGGGCTGCGGCACTCCCGGGTCCGCGACAGCACGGCGATCTCGCACCACTACGACGTCTCGAACGCCTTCTACGAGAAGGTGCTCGGCCCGTCCATGACGTACACCTGTGCGGTCTTCCGGTCCCCGACCGACACCCTGGAGCAGGCCCAGGTGGCGAAGTACGACCTGGTCGCCGGCAAGCTGGCACTCAAGAAGGGCATGCGGCTGCTGGACGTGGGCTGCGGTTGGGGCGGCATGGTCCGGCACGCCGCGCGCGAGTACGGGGTCAAGGCGCTCGGGGTGACCCTGTCGAAGGCGCAGGCGCAGTGGGCGCAGGCCGCGATCGAGCGGGAAGGGCTGAGCGAGTTGGCCGAGGTGCGACACCTCGACTACCGGGACGCGCCCGCGGAGCAGTTCGACGCCATCTCCTCGATCGGGCTGACCGAGCACATCGGCGTGCGCAACTACCCGTCGTACTTCGGGGCGCTGCGGTCGCGCCTGCGCACGGGTGGACGGCTGCTCAACCACACGATCACGCGCGCCGACAACCGGGCGCCGCACCGCTCGGGCGCGTTCATCGACAGGTACGTCTTCCCGGACGGCGAGCTGGCCGGCCCGGGTCGGCTGATCAGCGAGGTGCACGACGCCGGGTTGGAGGTGCACCACGAGGAGAACCTGCGCCAGCACTACGCGCTGACCCTCGCCGCCTGGTGCCGCAACCTGGTGGAGCACTGGGACTTCTGCGTCTCGGAGGTCGGCACCGGGACGGCCCGGGTGTGGGGTCTCTACATGGCCGGTTCGCGGATGGCGTTCGAGCGCAACGGCATCCAACTGCACCAGGTGCTGGCCACCCACAACGGCCCGGACGGCGTGAACGGCTATCCGCTGCGACCGGACTGGTTGCCCTGATCATCCGCTGAGCGTCGCCTGAGGGTGAGCGTCGCCTGAAGCTGAGCGTCGCCGGAAGCCGCGTCGAGAAAGTCGGCGCGGCTTCTCGCGAAGCGATTGACAAACAAGTTTTGTACGTACAAACTGATTTTGCCATGAGAGACGTCCTGTACCTGGAGCAGATCGAGCAGGCCGAGGTCCTGCTCAAGCCGCAGCGCGTGGAGGTGCTGCGGCAACTGGCCGAGCCGCGCACCTGCACCGAGGTCGCGGCCCGACTCGACCAGACGCCGCAGCGCGTCTACTACCACGTCAAGCAGCTCGTCGCGGCCGGCCTGGTCGAGCTGGTCAACGAGCGCAAGGTTCGCGGGATCACCGAGGGCATCTACCAGGCCGCCGCCCGGTCCTACTGGCTCTCGCCGCGGCTGGTCGGCCGCATCGGGCTGCGCCGGGCCCGCGACGAGCTGAGCCTGGGCTACCTGCTCGACCTGATGGAGGAGGTCCAGGCCGACATCGCCGCCCTGGACCGGGCGGCGCCCGAGCTGCCCTCGATCGGGGTCTCCGGCGAGATCCGGGTGCCCGCCGAGCAGCGCCAGGAGTTCCTGCACGACCTGCAAACCGCACTTCAGGACCTGTTCACCCGCTACGGCGGCAGCGAGGGAGATGCCTTCAAGCTGGCCGTCGCCTGCTATCCGAAAGGGAACGACAATGAGTGAACCGTTGAAGGTGCAGGCCCGCCTGACCGCCCCCGTGGCGCGCGTCCGCCAGGCCCTGACCGACCCGGCCGAGCTGCGCCTCTGGCTGGCCGAGCACGCCGAGGTCGAGCTGCCCGAGCGGTACGAGTTCTGGGGCCGCTACACGCCCGAGGGTGACGCCCCGCACCAGCGGCTCCTGCACGCCGACGACGACTCGCTGCGCTTCGGTTGGCTGCTCGACGGGGTCGAGACCACCACCGAGTTCCAGCTCGCCGCCGACGGCCCGGACGCCACGGTGCTCACGCTGACCCAGAGCCACTTCGACTTCGCCGAGGCGATGGACGGCTCCAGCATTCGGGGCGTACTCCAGACGTACTGGGCGCTGTCCATCGCGAACCTGGCCTCCCACCTCGAGGGCAAGCCGCTGCTGCCGCGCACCGACTTCACCTCCGCGGAGCTGCGCGGCGAGCTGGTCATCGCGGTCCCCGCCGACAAGGTCTGGGAGTCCCTGACCGACTCCGAGCAGGCCAGCGCCTGGTTCGGCTACCCGATCGGGATCGAGCCCTGGGTCGGCGGCCGGTACGCCATGGGTGGCTTCGAGCACGGCTACGCCGCCAAGATCGTCGACCTGGAGCCCGGCCGGCGGATGTCCGTCGACTGGGGACCGACCGGCGTCACCAGCTGGGAGCTGGCCGAATCCGGTGGCCGCACCACGCTGACCTTCGTGCAGAGCGGCTTCGACGAGACCAACCCGCCGTACGCTGCCTGGTCCGGCTCGGTGGCCGGCCTGTTCGAGCTGCGCCGCTTCCACGAGATGGCGGCCTGGCAGCCGATCTGGCTCGCCGAGGAGGTCCCCGGCCTGGAGCCCCAGCCCACCCTCTGACCGTCCCGCCGTGATCGTGCTCGATCAAGGATTTAGTGGCCTCGTTCGCACCTCGAAGGCACTACATCCTGGATCGAGCACGATCTTGTGCGTGGGGAGAGGGTCCTGCCCGCACGCTCACGCGATGGCTGCGATATCACCGTCGTCGAAGTAGATCGCCTGGTGCAGTCGACCGCCGAGGGCGACGGCGTATCGGGCCACCACCTCCTGGCCGGAGATCCGGCCCTGCTCGATCTGGGACACCCGACCCTTCGTGACACCCATGCGCTCGGCGATCTGCTGCTGAGTGAAGCCGCGGGCTCGTCGTACCTCGGCGAGTCGGTGCCCGACGACCTGCGCGAGCAGTTCCTGCTTTCCGGCTTCGACGGCCTCCTCGCCACCGGCCCGCTGTACGTACTCCGACCGAATGTCCGACCACCGCACATGCCCACTCATCGTTGGCCCCCCTCCTGCTGCGCGCGTTCCTTCAAGTAGATCTCGTAGCGTTGCTCGGCGAGCGGGATGGCCTGTTGATACCAGCTCTGCCACTGGCCTGCCTTGTCGCCCGCGACCAGCAGAATGCTTGCGCGCCACGGGTCGAAGACGAAGAGGATGCGGACGGTGCCGGGTCGCAGCTCCTTGAGGTCCAGGCTGTCGATCCAGGCGCGGACCTCGTCGACGACGAAGACCTCCCACTCATCCTGCGGCATCCGGGGAGTATATCAATCGCTATACCGCCTTGTGCGGATCTTGCAGCTCGTGGGGCGGGTTCGGTGACTTTTCGGGGTGGAGTGGGTACTGCCGTGCGATGTTCCTCATCTTTGGTCTGCGTACCAAGGTCGACCGGTCCGGTGTCGTGCAGGAGGTCTGCCGTCACTGCGGCAACCACGCCGCACAGGTGATCACCCGCCGGTCGACGAAATTCACCCTCTTCTTCATCCCACTCATCCCGATCCGCACCCGGTACGCGCAGCAGTGCACGTTCTGCGGGGCGGAGTACGAGGTCGCCAAGTCCGACGCCCAGCGCCTCCCGGTCGGCTGAGCCGCAGATGGCCCGCTTCCTGTGCTGGCTGATCGGCCGACCCCCGTCGGCCGGATCCGTCGTGTACACCGCCACCCGCCCGCCGTGCACTCCCGGCCGGCGTAGACGGCGACCCGTCCGCCGTCCGCTGGCCGGCACCGCCTTACCCCGCTCACCCTGGAACCGCTCCGCCGGCCGCTGACCCGACCTGTCGCCGGCAGCGGACACCGACCGCCAGGACAGCCCGGGGAGACCGCATCGGCCTGGATGTTCGGCTCTGGCGGCGTTCCCGGGCGCTGGCTAGGCTTTCGAGGTTTGCCGTGGACCGGTCCGCCCGACTGTGCACACCCGACGAAGAGCCGGAGCGACCGTGTCGCGACAGGACGTGAAGCAGGCCGCGGGGCAGCTCAAGCCCATCGGCCCGATCGTCGCGATCGCGGTCCTGGTCGTGGAGGCCGGCTGGTTGGCCGCCGCGCTGCCCGGCGCGGCGCTGGTCAGCGACGTGGGCGCGCTCCTGGTCGCCGGCTGGGCGACAGTCGCCTGTGCCGGCGTGGCCCGTCGACACCCGGCCCCGTTGCGCCGGTTCTGGACGCTGCTCGCCGTCACCATGGCGCTCGCCGCGCTGGGTCGGGGAATCTGGACGGCGCAGCGGCTCGTCGGCGACGACCTGCCGCACAACGCGCTGATCGGGGTCGTCTTCAGCGCCGGCATCCTCACCGGCACCGCCGCGCTGCTCAGCTCCCCGTCCGGACCGCGGACGGCCGTCGGGCGGGCCCGGACGCTGCTGGACGGCGTGATCGTCGCGCTGGCGCTGGTGCCGGTCGGCTGGGTGCTGGTGTTCCGTGGGGTTGCCGCCGCCGAGTTGGCCGATCCGGCGCGCACGCTGGGGCTGCTCTACCCGATGTTCGACCTGATGCAGCTCACCATCCTGGTGGCGGTGGCCGGTCCGGCGCGGCCCCGGTGGCGGCCGATGCGCGTGCTCGCGGCGAGCCTGACCATCCGGGTGGTGGCCGACGTGGTGTACGTCTCGCTGGTCGCCCGGGGGGACTACGCCGCCGGCCACCCCATCGACCTGTGCTGGCCGCTGAGTTACCTCCTGATCGGGCTGGCCACCGCCAGCCGGCCGCCGCCGGACTGCGACGGCACCGACGAGACCGCCGAATCCCCGCTGCCGCCGTGGTGGCGGGTGGCGCTGCCGTACCTGCCGGTCGGCGGGGCGATCATCGCGGTGCTGCTGGCCCGCCGGCCGACCGGCCAGACTCCACCGCTGGTCTTCGTGACCATGATGACCCTGCTCGCCGCCCTCGCCGTACGGCAGGGGCTGGCCGCCAACGAGAACCTGCGCCTGGTGGCGCGACTGCGCCGGCTTGCGTACGGCGACCAGCTCACCGGGCTGCCGAACCGGCTGCTGTTCAACCGACTGCTGCGGCTGGCCCTGCGGGACGGTCGGCCGGTGGCCGTCCTGCTGCTCGACCTCGACGGGTTCAAGCAGGTCAACGACCGGTTCGGGCACGCCACGGGCGACGCCCTGCTGACCGGGCTGGCGGCTCGGATGCGGGCTGCCGTGGACGGCGACGGCACGATCGCCCGCCTCGGCGGCGACGAGTTCGCGGTGCTGGTCGAGGGGGACCGGCCGGTGTCACCGGAGCACCTGGCCGAACGCCTGCTGGACGCGCTGCGCCCGTCCGAGGGGGAGGAGGACGTGGGTGTGCACCCGTCGGCGAGCATCGGCATCGCCGAGTACGGGCCGCAGCACGCCTCCCACTCCGACCTGCTGCGCGACGCCGACATCGCGATGTACGCGGCGAAGGCCGCCGGCAAGTCCGCGTACCGGACCTGCACCCCGGCGCTGCGTGAGTCGGCCGTGTCCCGGGCGGAGCTGATCGCCGACCTGCGCCGGGCCGTCGACGAGGAGCAACTGCACCTGGAGTTCCAGCCGATCGTCGACCTCGCCACCGGTGCGGTACGCAGCGCCGAGGCGCTGGTGCGCTGGCGGCACCCCCGACTGGGGATGTTGCCCCCGGCGCGGTTCCTGCCGCTGGCGGAGGAGACCGGCCTGATCCTCCCGATCGACCGTTGGGTGATCCACGAGGCGTGCCGGGCGGCGGCGACCTGGCGGGCCCGCGCGCCGGAGGCGACGGTCGCGGTGAACATCGCCGCCGCCCACCTGCGCCGGCCCGACCTCATCGCCACGGTCACGGCGGCCACCGCCGGCGCCGGGCTGGCACCCCGGGCGTTGACGCTGGAGCTGACCGAGTCGGCGTTGATCGAGGGGACCGACGCCGTGCTGGAACGGCTGCACCAGCTCCGGGAACTGGGCATCCAGATCGCCATCGACGACTTCGGCACGGGCTATTCGTCCCTGAGCTACCTGCACCGCATCCCGGCCACCGAACTGAAGATCGACCGCTCGTTCGTGGCCCGCCTCGGCACGGACGACCGGGCGTACGCCACGGTGGAGATGGTCACCCGGCTGGCCGGCGCGTACGACCTGGCGGTGATCGCCGAGGGGGTGGAGACCGAGCGCCAGCACGACGCGGTCACCGCCATCGGCTGCCCGCGCGGGCAGGGCTTTCTGTACGGGCGTCCGGACAGCCCCGCCACGGTGGGTCAGAATCGGGCTTGACCCTGACGTAGCGGCAGGTAGGAGCCTGGTTTCCGGAAGGGAGGGGAACCATGGCGTACACGGTGGGTCAGGTGGCGAAGATCGCCGGCGTGACGGTACGGACGCTGCACCACTACGACGAGGTCGGTCTGCTCTCGCCCAGCGGGCGTACCTCGGCGGGTTACCGCCGCTACGACGACGCGGACCTGCAACGGTTGCAGCTCGTCCTGTACTACCGGGAGCTGGGTTTCCCGCTTGAGGAGATCACCGCGATCATCGACGACCCGGCGGCCGACCCGGCCGCGCACCTGCGCCGGCAGCACGAGTTGCTGACGGAACGGATGAAGCGGTTGCAGGAAATGGTCACGGCGATCGAGTTCGCGATGGAGGCGAGCAAGTTGAACATCCAACTCACCCCGGAAGAGCGGTTCGAGGTCTTCGGTGACTTCAAGCCGGAGGAGTACGAGGCCGAGGCGGAGCAGCGTTGGGGAGGCACCGACGCGTACCGGGAGTCGAACCGCCGGGCCTCCCGTTACGGCAAGGAGGACTGGCTGCGGATCAAGGCGGAGAACGAGGACTGGGGTCGACGGATCGTCGCGCTGATGGCCTCGGGCGCGCCGGCCGACGGCCCGGAAGCGATGGACCTGGCCGAGGAGCACCGGCAGATCATCAGTCGCTGGTTCTACGAGTGCTCGTACGAGGTGCAGACCGGGTTGGCCGACATGTACATGGCCGACGAGCGGTTCACCGCGTACTACGAGAAGATCGCCCCGGGGTTGGCCGCTTACATCAGTGAGGCGATCCACGCCAACGCGATCAGCCGGGCCTGACCGGGGCTCACTCCTCGACCGCGCCGTCGGATGGCGGGACCAGGAAGTCGTAGACGGTCCTGGCCATCCGGCGGACGGTCTCGTCCCCGGTCACCATCGGCCCGGCGGTGAGGAACGCGACGGCGGTCTCCGTGCCGGGGATCAGGTAGTAGCCGACGTCGTGGGAGGCGTCCGGCAGGTCACCGGTCTTGTGGGCCACCGGGACGCCGGGTGGCAGCGCCGCCGGGATCTTGGTGTTCAGGGTCTGCTCCCGCATGAAGCCGATCATCAGGTCCCGGGAGGCCGGGGTGAGGACCTCGCCGTCCCAGACCGCGCCGAGCAGCGACACGACGTCGTCCGGGCTGGTGTAGTTCTCCTCGCCGCGCTGCGCTGCCGCGCTGTCGAGCATCCGCCGGGCCAGGATGGTGGAGCGCTGGTTCATCGAGTCGATCAGCGCGTTGACCGGGGCGAACCCACCCAGGTAGGTGATCAGCACATTGGCCGCGACGTTGTCGCTGTACTTGATCAGATAGCGTGCGAGCCGGTACAGCGTGACCACCTGCGGGAACGTCTCGAACTGGAGCTGGCCGGTGCCGCCCACCACGTCGGCCGGCGTGACCAGCACGCCGTCGTCGAGAGACACCTGTCCACAGTCGACCCGGCGCAGGAGTTCGACCAGGATCCAGAGCTTGATGACGCTCGCGGCCTTGGGACGCAGCGACCCGTTGACCGAGACCTGCTGGTCCCCGTACCGGCCGGAGAGGTCCCGGACGGTTGCGCCAGCGGGGTTGAGGCTGGCGTCGGCGACCACCCGGGCGAGCTGTCCGCTGAGCGGGAACAGCCGTGCTCCCGCGACCGGGTCGGTGGGCGGCTGCGGGCTGGTGACCACCACTCCGGTGAGCGTCGTCGGCGGGCGGTGCCGCTGGATCACCTCAAGCGTGCCCTCGCTGCGCCCGACCAGCGGCACCCGGTAGCGGTAGGCGGTCCCTTCGACGACGACCGCCCCACTGGCCACCCCGGCGGCGACCCGCATGTCCGGGTCGGCGACCCGGCCGGTGTCGCCGTCGCAGGCCCGGTACCGCACGGTGTGCCCGAGCGAGTCCACCGCGAACGCCCCGCCAGGGAACGACAGCCAGGACACCTCGCTGGTCGGCGCCCGCTCCGGCGTCGGCTCCACGCCCGGCTCGTCGCTCCGCCCGCCCGTGTCGTTCGGCCCGCCCGTGTCGTTCGGCCCGTCCGTGTCGTTCGGCCCGTCCGTGTCGTTCGGCCCGCCCGTGTCCTTCGGCCCGGTGTCGGCGGTGGGCCCGTCGGCTGCGTACCCCAGGGTCGTTCGGTGGTTCGGGCCGGGACCGTCGGCGGTGGCCGGGCCGGTCGTCGCCGCGACGACCAGCGCGATCGCCGCCGCAAGCAGGGAAGATGAGCGCTTCTTGTCGCTTTTCCTCACGTTTGTACGATAAGAAGCGTCGGCGGCGGATGGGGCTGCCGGGGCGTGAGTCACCCGTCCGGGAGGCCGCGCCCGCGAGAGCGTGATGCCTCAGTGGCATCAAGATGACTCACCGGCATCACGCTCAACACCGAACGGCCAGCCCCGCGCCGAGCCCGCCGCCGGTCGCGTCGCCCGCCGGTCGAGCCGGTCGCCGGTCGCGTCGCCCGCCGGTCGAGCCGGTCGCCGGTCGCGTCGCCCGCCGGTCGAGCCGGTCGCCGGTCGCGTCGCCCGCCGGTCGCGTCGCCCGCCGGTCGAGCCGCCAGCCGGTCGAGCCGCCAGCCGGTCGAGCCGGTCGGCGGGCGAGCCGGCTACATCGGCGGTCCCGGGGTGGGTGGCTCGGCGGGCAGGCCGGGTGCCAGGCGACGCATCGACGTGAAGGTCGGCACCAGCGCCTCGTACAGCTCGGCGAAGAGGGGCAGCAGCGCCGCGTAGGTGGCGGCGGCGGCCGGGTCGGGACGGATGGTCTCCTCCATCTGGACCAGGTCGGCGGCGACGTCGATGCTGGGGATCAGGCCCAGCGCCTGCATGCCGAGCAGCGCCGCGCCGAAGCTCGACCCCTCGCGTCCGGCGGGGAAGCTCACCGGCATGCCGAGCACGTCGGCGAGCATCTGTCGCCACAGGCCACTACGGGCGAAGCCGCCACCGGCGCGGATCTCGCGGACCTCGTTGCCGGCCGCGCGGACCGAGGTGAGGACCAGTGCGAGTTGCTGGCAGACCCCCTCCATGGCGGCCCGGACGAGGTGTTCGCGGCGGTGCCCGTGGGTCAGCCCGACGTACGCGCCGCGGGGCAGGGCGCTCCAGTGTGGAGCGCGCTCGCTGTGCAGGTAGGGCAGCATGATGAGCCCGCCCGAGCCGACCGGCGCCCGGGCTGCCAGGGCGACCAGGTCCTCCTCGGGGTGCTCGCCCAACTCCGGCGCGAGCGCGGCGCCCGCCCACTTGAGGACGATGCCGCCGTTGTTGATCGCGCCGCCGACCGCCCAGCGGTCCTCGGTGAGCGCGTAGCAGAACACTCCGCCCAGCGGGTCGACGCCGGGGCGCTCGACCATGACCCGCATCGCGCCGCTGGTGCCGATCGAGCAGGCGACCATGCCGGGGTGCACCGCGCCCAGACCCAGGTTGGCCAACGGCCCGTCGCCCGCCCCGACCACCACCGGCGTGCGCCGCGGCACGCCGATGGCGTCGGCGGCCCGCGCGGTGAGGCCGGGCAGGACGGCGGTGGTGGCGACCAGTCGGGGCAACCGCTCCCCGGTGACGCCGGCGATGGTCAACGCCTCGGCGTCCCACTCGAGGGTGTGGATGTCCATCAGGCCGGTGGCCGAGGCTATCGAGTGGTCGGTGACCAGTTCTCCGCAGAGTCGCAGCAGCACCCAGTCCTTGATGCCGACCCAGTGCGTGACGCGTTCGAAGAGCTTGGGTTCCTGCTCGGCGAACCAGAGCAGCTTGGGCAGGGGCGACATCGGGTGCATGGGCGTACCCGTGCGCCGGTGCAGCGCCAGCCCGGACGGCACCGCCCGCAGCCGCTCGGCCTGCCGGGTGGCCCGGGAGTCGGCCCAGGTCACCGACGGCGTGAGCGGGTTGCCGGCCGCGTCGAGGCCGATGAGGCTGTGCATGGCGGAGCAGAACGCCAGGCCGGAGATCGGTGCGGCCAACTCGGCCACCACGGTCCGGAGCGACTCGACGACGGCGGCGAGGATCACGTCCGGGTTCTGCTCGGCGTACCCGGGGTGCGGGTCGTCGAGGGGATAGCCGACGAAGTGGCTGGCGATCAGCCGCCCGTCGGTGTCGTACGCCATGGTCTTGGTGCTCGTGGTGCCGATGTCGATCCCGATCACCACACCGGGCGGGGTAGCTGGCGGCATGACCGTCAGTATCGCCCTATCGTCCGGGTTGATCCGCCGTTCGGGTAGTTCGCCCGTCTTGGCGTGTCCCGGCCGACCGTCACAACTGTTAATCCGAGTGCACCCCAGATTGGTGGCCTACGCGGCGAAGGAGTCGGCGTGGCAAAGACTGATTCGACGGGTTCCACATGGCGGTACCGCTGGGCGCAGCGGCAGAACGTGCGGCGGATCAGCACGTACCGCGGCGCGGAGACGGCCTGGCGGCGACGCGACGACGAGTTACGGCGGCTGCGCGCCCTGGCCGCCGACTTCCACGGTTCCGCCGCGGCCGGCGCGGGCCTTCCACTCGAACTCGTCGACGACGAGGTGGTGCTGTGGGCGCTGCCCGCCGCGCAACTGGTCGAGGTGCGACACACGGCCGTGCTGCCCGCGCCGGACCTCACGGTCGCCGTGCCGGCCGCGCCGCTGCGTCCGCGCCGACCCGACGGCGTACGCGTCACCGACGCCGGCATGGCCGTCATCACCAGCCGCCGGTTGGTGCTGCTCGGCGGGCGCGGTCGGCGCGACTGGGCGTACGGCCGGATCACCGGCCTGACCCACGACCCGGTGGGGCCGGTGACCCTGATCCAGGTGCTGGACCGGCGTCGTACCTCCGGACTGTTGCTGCCCACCGACGCGGCGGCGGACTTCCGGTTCAAGCTGACGCTGGCCTTCGCCGACTCGATCGAGCAGCGAGCCGCGGTGCTCGCCCAGCTCGACGAGTTGATCGCGGAGCACGACCAGCTCAAACCGTTCCGGCCGGCGGTGGCCACCCCGGCGCAGGCCCGGCTCTCCGCGCTCGTGCCCGGCGGTCGCCGGTCCATCGCGGTGGCGGCGGCGGTCGCGCTGCTCGTACCGGCGGCGCTCTTCGAATCGAACCCGTCGGACCCGACCGGGGGCGCGGAGGTCGCCGTGGCGGCCACGCCGGCACCGGCCGCCAGCGGGCCTCCCGCGCTGCTGCGGCCGGCGGTCCCGCGGCCCGCGCCCACCACCACGCCCAAGCGGAAACCGTCGCCACGCCCGTCGTCGAGCGCGACGTCCGGGCCGCGCTGCGGGGCGCCGGAGAACCCCCTGGGGTACGACTTCTGCGGCGGGACGAGGGTTCGCCGGCCCGCCGTCGAGGTGTGCGACTGGTTCGACTGCGTGCCGCAGTTCTGGGCGGGCCGGGGCTACCTCGTGCAGTGCCGGGACGGCTCGGTCAGCCTCGCGGGTGGCCGGGCGGGCGCGTGCGCTGACCACCGGGGCGTCCGGCGGACCGTCACGAAGTAGCGCATTTTGACCCGAACGCTCGTTCAGGTCAGTCAGAATGATCGAGTGGAGATCCGATCCGACGACGGTGCCCGGGTGCGGATCCGCCCGGTCGGCTACCAGCCCGGCATCGACCCGCCCGACGACCCCGAGCTGGCGGCGCCGGGCTGGCAGGACTGGCTGCTCATCGAGGTGGACGCCCGGACCGCCGACGGTCAGACCTGGTCACATCACTACCCGAGCCTGCTCGTCGAGGAGGCCCGCGCGCTGGGCAGTTGGCTGCACGGCCAGGCGGCGGCGGCCGGCGGTCCGAACCCGCCACCGGCGATGGTCCGCTTCACCGAACCCAACCTGGCGCTGCGTACCCGGGTGATCCGTCGACGTCGGCTGGAACTGATCGTCGAGTTCTCCGCCGAGTCGCTGCCCCCGTGGATGCGCCGGCCGGCCACCGCCATCTACCCGCTGGTCCTCACCGTCTCGGCCGACGCTCTCGCCGTCGCCGCCGCCCAGTGGGTCGGGCACTGCGAGGCGTACCCGCCGCGTACGCGATCGCGGTTCCCGGCCGACGATCCGCTGCTCGGCTCCCTGTCGCGTCGGCGACGAGCGGGCTGACCCCTATTACATCAAATCAGTTTGATGTAATCTACGGGAGTGAGATCCTCCGGCACCAGTGCGCCACCGGGGTTTGTGGCCGCCGCGGGGCACCCCGTACGGTGGGGCCTGCTCAGCGAACTGGCCCGTGGTGACCTCGCCGTACGCGAGCTGACCGCCCGTCTCGGCCAGCCGCAGAACCTCGTCTCGTACCACCTCGGCAAGCTCCGTCAGGCCGCGCTCGTGACCGCCCGGCGCAGCAGCGCCGACGGGCGAGACACCTACTACTCGCTCGCCCTGGCCCACTGCGCCGGCCTGCTGTCGGACGCTGGCGCGGCCCTGCATCCCGGGCTGCGGCTCGCCCCGCCGTCGCCGGCCACCTCGGTGACCGGCCGGGTGTTGTTCCTGTGCACCGGCAACAGCGCGCGCTCGCAGATGGCCGAGGCGCTGCTGCGGGAACGCACCGCCGGCGCCGTGCAGGCGTACAGCGCCGGGAGCCGACCGAAGCCCGTCCACCCGCACGCGGTGACCGTCATGTCGGCGCGCGGCATCGACCTGCGCTTGGCCCGACCCACGCACCTCGACGAGTTCACCGGTCAACCGTTCGACGCCGTGATCACCCTCTGCGACCGGGTCAAGGAGGTCTGCCCCGACTTCCCCGGAGGCCCGCGCAGCGCGCACTGGAGCATTCCGGACCCGGCCGCGGACCCCGACGGGCTACCCGCGTTCGAACGGGTCGCCGACGACCTCGCCCAGCGGATCGACTTCCTGCTGCACACGCTCGCCACCCCAGGAGAGAGGGCATCATGACCAGCCCCATCGATGACAGCACGGTCAGCGTGCGGTACCTCGTCGACGACGTGGCCGCCGCGATCGACTTCTACACCGTCCACCTCGGCTTCACCCCGGCCAGCGCCTTCCTGCCCGCGTTCGCCGACGTGCGGCGCGGCAACCTGCGGCTGTTGCTCTCCGGTCCGGCCAGCTCGGCGGGCCGGGCCCTGCCTGACGGCCGCCGTCCCCGGCCGGGCGGCTGGAACCGCATCCACCTGATCGTCGCCGACCTCGACGCCGAGGTTGCCCGGCTGCGTACGACCGGAGTGGGTTTTCGCAGCGACGTCGTCAGCGGCCCGGGAGGCCGGCAGATCGTCCTGGACGACCCGGCCGGCAACCCGGTCGAGCTTTTCGAGCCCGCTCAGGTACGGTGATCCCCGTCAGCGACGAGAAGGAGGTGAGCCCCGTGAACACCCGTTGTCACGCCTGGGCGCCCTTCTCGTCCGTCCCCCTCAGCTGACGCCTTCGGGTCGGGGAGTGCGCCCTCCCTTATCGGAGGATCAATGTCTGTCTCCCCGTTCCGCATCGACGTGTCCGATGCGGTCCTCGATGACCTGCGGGCTCGACTGGCCCGCACCCGCTTCACCGACCGCACCGGCCACCGACCGTGGCAGGGCGGCGTCGATCCCGACTACCTGCGGGACCTGGTGTCCTACTGGCACGACAAGTTCGACTGGCGTGCCCGGGAGGCCGCGCTCAACGCGTACCCCCAGTATCTGACGCTCGTCGGCGGCCGGAAGCTGCACTTCGTGCACGTCCGCGCGGACCGTCCGGCGGGTACGCCCGCACCACCGCCGTTGCTCCTGAGCCACGGCTGGCCCAGCAGCTTCGTCGAGATGCTGCCCCTGGTCGACCGGCTGACCAGCCCGCTCGGGGGCGCGTTCGACGTGGTGGTGCCGTCCCTGCCCGGCTTCGGCTACTCGGAGCTGCCCGACGAGCCGCTGACCCGGGCGGTCCTCGCCCGGACGCTGCACGAGTTGATGACCGACGTGCTCGGCTACGAGCGCTACGGTGCCTTCGGCGGCGACGTCGGCGGGGTCGTCACCGGTTGGCTCGGTGCCCGGTATCCGGAGCGGGTGGCCGGCATCCACATGATCCATCCACCGTTCCCGGCCAGCTTCGACGACCGACCGCTGTCGGCGGCCGAGCAGGCGTTCCTGGACGCCGAGGCCGCGTACGACGAGACCGACGGCGGCTACAGCGCCATCATGGGCACCCGTCCGGACACCCTGGCAGCGGCGCTCGCCGACTCACCCGCCGGGCTGGCCGCGTGGCTCGTCGACAAGTACCGGGACTGGAGCGACAACCACGGTGACCTGGCGAACAGCATCGACCGGGACACCCTGCTCACCATCATCACGCTGTACTGGGTGACGGGCACGATCGGCTCGTCGTTCCGGCAGTACGCCGACTTCGACCACAACACGCCACGACCCGACATCACCGTGCCCGCCGCGTTCACGGTGAGCACCGAACCCTCGCAGGCGAACTTTCCCCGTTCGATCGCCGAGCGGGCCTGCACCGACATCCGGCACTGGAGCGAACCGGGCCGGGGCGGGCACTTCATGCCGCTGGAGGAGCCGGACCTGCTCGCCGCTGAGCTGAGGGAGTTCTTCACCTCGCTGCGCTCGTAGGGCTGCCCCGGCGGCTGCTCCGGTTCTCTGCCGGAGCAGCCGCTGGCAGCGGGCTACGCGCTGCGTTCCGTCAATACTCTTCTTTCGGGCGCAACGGGATACATCGATCCCGGTCGCGTTGCCTGTCACGTACGTGAGCGGTTGTAACGCGTGTGACCGTGACCTCTGTGGCCCACGTCCCCTGGCGGACCGCCTGGGCCGAGCGCGAGAACGAGCGCCGGCAGCGCGCGTACCGGCACGCCACCGACGCCTGGCAGCGCCGCGACGACCACCTGGTCCGGCTCCGCATCGAAGCCGCCAGCTTCCTCGGGTGTACGCAGCCCCGCACCGGCCTGCCGGTAGAGCTCGATGACGACGAACTCGTCTTGCGCGTCCTTCCCGTCGCCACGCTTGTCGAGGCCGAGGCGCGGCACGTCCCCGGGCTGCCCACGCCGGGTTCGTGTTCCTTCGCTGAGCCGTCTTCCGAGGCGCTGCCGCCGGGCCTGCGGGCGGTCGACACCGGCATGGCCGTGGTGACCAGCCGACGGGTGGCCTTCGGCGGTCGGGAGCACCGGCGTGAGTGGCGGTACGACGACCTGGTCGGCCCCGCCCACCACCCCGACGTCCCGGTCACCCTGCTGCCCGACCGCGGCCGACTGGACGGGCTGCTGGTCCCGTCCGGTGCCGTGGTGAACTTCCGCTTCTATCTCACCCTCGCGACCAGCGAGGATCGCGCCGCCGTCGTCGCCCAGATCGACGCGCTCCTGAACGCCCACCGGGCCGCTCCGCCCGCGCCTCCTCTGGTGGTAGGGCCCGACGACGCGCCGCTGACGGCGGTACGCCCCGACCGGCGCGCGGTCAGTGCCGCCGCCGTCGCCGCAGTGGTGTTCGTGACGCTCGGACCGGGCGCTCTGGGCCCTGGCGCGTCAGGTCCCGTCGGCCCGGTGCCCTCGGCGAAGATCGTCGCGATGGACCTGCCGGGGGCTGGGGCGGTGCTCGTGCCGCTCGGGCCCGTCGGGCCGGTGCCAGCCAGGACGCGGGTCGGCTCGGCCGTCAGTGCCGTATGGACCGCCCCGCCCGCCTCGACTGTCCGGCCGTCGGCCCCGACAGATGTCGCTACAGCGGTGCCCCCTGTCGTAGCGGTGGCCCTGCCACCGGTCGCCGCGCCGCCCGTCGTCCCGACCCGTTCGCCGAGTCCGGTGCCGACGCCGGTCCCCAGCACGGACCCGCCCGCGTCAGCCCTGCCGACGCCCCCCGTCGCGTCGGCCTCACCGACGCCGACCCCGACTCTGACGGCTACGCCCTCACCGAATCCGGAGTTGCTGGCTGTCTGTCTGGACCCTCTTCAACTGCCGGTGCTGGACCCGCTGCTCTGCCCGTCCCCGGCACCATGATCGGCGTCTTGGCTGTTTGCCGCCGCTTGCTCAGTCCATGGCGCTGAAGTCGGGGACGGTGAGGGAGCCGTCCTCCGCAAGGGCGAAGCCCGGGTTCCAGGCGATCTCCCACAGGTGACCGTCCGGGTCGGCGAAGTAGCCGGCGTAGCCGCCGTAGAAGGTCTCCTGGGCCGGCTTGGTCACCGTCGCGCCTGCCTTGGTCGCGGTGGCGATCACCTCGTCGACCTCGGCTTGTGAGCGGACGTTCTGGGCGAGGGTCACCCCGCCGAAGCCGTCGGTGCCCGGGTCGTCGATGCCCGCGTCGGCGGCCAGCTTGTCGCGGCCCCAGAGGACGAGGGCCAGGCCGCCGGCCTGGATGAAGACCGTCCCCTCGACCTCCTGGCCTCGCCAGCCGAGCTGCTCGTAGAAGGCCTTCGCGCGGGCCACGTCCGCGACTCCCAGGGTGATGAGGCTGATCCGCTGTTCCATGGTCTTCAACCTAACGCGCAGTTCCGCCGCCGGTTAGGCAGGCGGCCCCGACGATGTGGCCGCCCGAGCGGCCAGGGCAGCACCGAAATCATCGCCAACACGCGTTTGATGGAGTTCGGTGAGATCGACTTAACCCATAGCATCGATGCTATGGGTTGGGGTAGCGTGGAGCTGGAACCAGAGGTCCGAGACTGGCTGGAGGAACTATCAACTGCCGACTTCGCTCGAGCGGCGTTCTACATCGATCTTCTGGCCGGCCGAGGCGTCTTGCTCGGAGAGCCGCACAGCAGACAGCTTGACGGCAAACTGCGTGAGCTGCGGTTTTATCTGGAGCGCGACGCAGTCCGCGTGACCTACTGGATAGCCTCCGACCGGAGGATCATCCTGCTCACGGTGTTCCGCAAGACGCGGATGCGGGAGGACCGGGAAGTCGAGCGGGCTCGCCGCGCATTCGAGCGATGTGTGGCGGAGCGGCACATCGTGAACGAGAGGGCAGAGCGATGAGTGATCGCCTGGACTGGAACGACCTGCGTGAGCACCGGATGGCGGAGCCGGGGGCGGCCGAGACGTACGAGGCCACCCGGATCGCCTTCGAGCTTGGCCAGGAGGTGCGCAACCTGCGCGAAGGGCACGGCTGGAGTCAGAGCCAGTTGGCGCAGGCCGCCGGCATGACTCAGTCCGCGGTGGCACGCTTCGAGGCGGGCGGGACTGTGCCGACCCTGCCGGTCCTGGAGAGGTTGGCCCGGGCTCTGGATCGACGGCTGGACGTCAGGTTCGCCTCAAACGCGGACGCAGCTTGACCAACCGCCGGTGAGGGCTAAGCGGCGATTGTTCGGGCGGTGGCGTAGACGTCGGCGGGTAGGGCGTGGTGGAGCTGCCACAGGACACGCATCGGCCGATCACCGGTGTGCGACTCGTACGTCATGGTGCCGGCGTAGAGGTACGGCGGTGCGCCCAGGTCACGGTCGGCGATACGGGTCTCCCGAATGAAGAGGTGCACTGTCGAGCCGCCCGACGTATAGCGCCGCCCGGTCGCCGACGCCGCCGACGTGGTGCTCTGCGACTCCCACTGGAACAACGTGTCGGTGATGGCCCGGTCGGCGTACATGGTGGTGGGGGAGTAGTGCGCCTCCGACTTGACCAGGGTGACGAAGAACAGGTCGGCCTGGGCGTCCGGCAGCCACTTCACCCCCTCGCGCAGCGAGCCCGGATTGGGCATTCCGAAGGCGGCGCACGCCTCGTTGCGGCTGTACCGGGCGTGCACCCGCAGCGGCACCGCCCCCGCCGCGAGCGCGGGCGTGACCCGGTGGATGCGGTCCCGCAGCACCTCGGCGACCTGCCGCAACTCGGCGCAACGCGCCGGCTCCTTCCACAGTTGTGCCAGCCGTTCGCCGCGCGTCGCCAGCGGGGCGTTCGGCCCCCAGAGGCTGAAGTGCAGCATGTCCAGTAGTCGGCTGCTGCCCGCGTACCCCTGCTGACCTGGCGCGGGTGGTCCGGCCGCGACCTTCGTTAGTAGCTCTAGCCGGTCGGTGTCGTCGATGTGCAGCATGCGACCGATGGCGCGGCCCAGCTCGCGGTCGTCGGGGCCGGGCGCGGTCGTCTCGACGCCGGCGAGCCGCCGCAGGCCGGTCCAGCCACCGACGCTGGCCGATCGGTACACGTCCTCGATCTCCAAGCCCGTCTCGCGCAGGAACGTCGCCAGAGTGACGTCGCCGAGTTGCCGCAGCTCAGAGACCAGGCCGGTCTTCGAGGTGGGCAGTGCGCTTTTCAGGTTGGCGAGGACGAGATCCTTTGCCACCCGGTCCAGCTCGACGTGGCAGCCGCTGGGCAGACTCGGGAAGTCGTCGCGAACCGCCTCGGTGATCGCCCGCCGGCTCACCCCCGTCAGGGCACGCCAGCGCAGGTCGAAGCGGAAGTTGGCGTTCTGCCCGCCGATGAAGTCGAGCACGGTCAGGCAGGGCTTGTCGTCGTCCAGTCGCAGACCACGGCCGAGTTGTTGCAGGAAGATCGTGGCGCTCTCGGTGGGTCGCAGCATCAGGATCGTGTCGACCATCGGCAGGTCGACGCCCTCGTTGAACAGGTCCACGGTGAAGAGCACCCGAAGCTTGCCGGCCTTGAAGTCCCGCAACAGCGTGGCCCGATCAGTGCCGGCTCGCGACGTCACTGCCGCAGACGCCACGCCGTGGTCGTTGAACCACCTGGCCATGAACTCGGCGTGCCCGATGCTCACGCAGAACCCGAGTGCCCGCATCCGCCCGACGTCCACCTTGTCGCTGACCGCACGCAACACCGACCGCGCCCGTGCGTGGTTGCCGGTGTAGACGACGTCCAGGTCGGCCGGGTCGTAGCCTTGGCCGCGCTTCCAGGCGAGGTGCGACAGGTCCACGTCGTCGTGCAGCCCGAAGTACTGGAACGGCGCCAACAACTGCCGCTCCAACGCGTCCCACAGGTGCAGCTCAACGGCCGCGCGCCCGTTGAACCACCGGCGCACGTCGCCGCCGTCGGCCCGGTCGGGGGTCGCGGTCAGTCCAAGGAGTACGCGGGGACGCAGCCGCTCCAAAAGCCGGGTGTACGTGGGCGCTTCAGCGTGGTGGAACTCGTCCACGATCACCATGTCGTACGCCTCGGGGTCGACCTCCCGCCGGTGCAGCGACTGGATGGAGGCGAAGACGTGCTTCCAACCGTTCGGCTTCTCGCCCGCGACAAGCGTCTCGCCGAAGCTGCCGTCCCCCATGACCTGCCGGAACGTAGACAGGCTCTGCCGCAGAATCTGCTCCTGATGCGCTACGAAGAGCAGCGAGTCCGCTCGCTTCGCCCTGTGCAGCCGGCGGTAGTCCAGGGCGGCGACGACGGTCTTGCCGGTGCCCGTCGCCATCACCACCAGATTGCGCCAACGCCCGTGCACCAGCCGTTCGGCGTCCAGGTCGGCGAGGATCTCTGCCTGGTACGGGTACGGGCGCACGTCCAGGTTCGAGATCTCGGTGGGTGTCTGGTCGCGGCGTTCCCCGCTCAGTGCATGCCGAAGCCGTTCGGCGTCCCTGGTCGCGTCGTACGCCTCGAACGCCGGGTCGTTCCAGTAGTCCTCGAACGTGGCCGTGAACGTGTCTATGACGTGCGGCTGCTCGATGTTCGAGATGCGGACGTTCCACTCGACGCCGTCCACCAGTGCGGTCTTCGACAGGTTCGACGAGCCGACGTACGCGGTGGTGGTGCCGTTCTTACGGCGGAACAGCCAAGCCTTGGCGTGCAGGCGGGTGGTCCGCGTCTCGTAGGACACCTTGACCTCTGCGCCCAGCTCTTTGAGCCGGTCGAGCGCTCGCTGATCGGTCGCGCCGAGGTAGGTGGTGGTGATGACGCGGACCTTGCCGCCTCGGTCGATCAGGTCGCGGATGGCGTGCTCAACGATGCGCAGGCCGTACCACTTAATGAACGCGCAGAGCAGATCGACGCTCTCGGCCGAGGCCATCTCGTGGTTGACCTCGTGGCCGATTCGGGGCTGGTGGCGGCCGTTGACCAGGAGTGCGCCGGTGGAGAGGGGCGTGGTGGGACGGTCCGGAAAGCTCGGCTGCGCGGGTGGCGTTGGCGGGGCGGCGATGGCATGGAGCAGGTGCTTGGCGTCGGTGACCTGGTCCTGTTCCGTTGCTGCCTTGGGACTCAGGGTGGTGATGGCGTCAGCGATCTGGTTCGCCATTGCGATCTGGTGGTGGAGCTTGTCGTCGCCATTGGGGACGGACTGCAGGGCTCGGGCGGCCAGGGTGGCGATGTGCCGGGCGAGGGCGGTGTGCGCGTCGGCCGGGTCGAGGTTGTGGTGCTGAACCAGGGCGGGGTCGACATGCTGGAGGCGATCAGCCAGCTCACGGGTGATCAGGTGCTCGTACACACCCCGCTCAAGATCCGTCATTCGAGCTACCTAACCACACGTTCCGTCTATGGATGGGGCGCGGCGACCGGTCGCATCGGCAGAACTTGTCGCGCAATCGGCGAGGCCACCTCACCCGACTGGCGACTCATGCAACGCGCAACGCAGGTAGCAGCCCGACCGATTGCAGGCGTTCGTAGGCCAGCTCGATATGCGCGGAGGTGAAAAGCCGGGCTTTTCGACCACTCCAAGAACGAACGCGCTCGGTCAGTTCGTCGAGGTCATCGGTAGGCGGATGCGCTGCCGCCGCGTAATGCACGGTCGCCAGCAGTTCCAGGCTGTACGGGGACTCGAATCCGTCGGTCAACCGAGCTAGCTGATCCAATGTCTCAGACGCTGCTGCGCCATGAGCTTCTGACCACGCTGCGACGTCGCCGGCAGCGCCGGGGGGCAGCCGAATGGGTCGCAGCTCCTCAACCCGTGCAGAACGGTCGCCGAAGCCCGTCAGGTAGTGCCCTTCGAGGCGGTCCAGCACGTGGTTGAGGCTTTCGGCGTACGGGCCGTACCTGCCCCGGCTGAACTCCAGTCGCAGCGGTTGCCCCAGCACCTGGAGAAAATAGGCGATCTTCTGAATCTCCAGGATGGTGATGCCATCACGTGGTTCGAGTCGTCGTGCTCGGCTCAGATAGCGATCGATGGCCTGGATCAGGGTGACGCGGCCCGGAGTGAGCGGAGGTTTCACCGTCGCCACCGGCATGTCGGCCGGGTCAGGTGCTCCCTCTGGGGGGAAGAGTAAGACTCGCACCTCAGGGACCTCGGCGAAGGCGCCTTCGATGAGCGATCGAACGTCGTCCCAGTCAAGTCCACCGTTGCCGCAGCCCAGGGCGGGCATCGCCACAGATGCGATCTTCCGCTCGCGGACCACCCGGACGAGGTCGGCCAGTCCGGTCTCAATGTCCTTCAGCTTCGAGTTGGCCCGCCAGTGTCCCTTGGTCGGGAAGTTGATGACGTACCTGCGGGGGCCAAGGCGCGCCGAGTCGAACACAAACATTTGCCCCAAGGTGACCTGGTTTTCATGGCATGCCGTGCGGTAGGCCGCGTAGTTTGCCGGGTAGGCGCGCTTGAACTGAAGAGCGATGCCTTTCCCCATGACCCCGACCGTGTTGACGGTGTTGACCAGCGCGTCCGCTTCGGCGGTCAGCAGGTTCCCGTGGCTGATGATGATCATTCGCGCACCTCCCCCCGTGTGTACCCGTAGTACCAGCTCGGTCTGACACCTACGTAAGGCTCGATCATGCCAGCGTCTCGGAACAGCTGCCTCACCTGCTCCTGCCGATCCGTCGTCCGTACGACGTAACCGGCGAGCAGGTCGAGAGGAAACTCCCGGTGTACCAGGAACTCGGCCGCTCGCCGACGCATGCGGTCCATGTCGTCGGGAACGTCTTTCCAGATCTGGGCCTCCATCAACGGCCAGTCGACCAACGCCGTGAGCTCGGCCAACTCAGCCGAGAATCTGGTCAAGCCGACTGCGCAGTTCCCATCGCTTGCCACCCACTCGATTCTGGCCGCGTGTACCCGTTCCACCGAACTAACCAGGTATACGAGGGGATCATCTCCTCCTGGATAGCATCCCGGTTTTCCTGCTCGATGATCACAGGCAATCCTGAACATCATGGGCGAGCGTGGGGCGAAGTAGAACGGCACGTAGTCTGCTACGACTCCGCCGGGATGGCATGGCACGGGTCGTTCTCGTCGGCGTGCCTTGATCTCGACCGCGCCGACGTTAATTGCGAGCTGTCGTCCTACACCGCTGTCCGCCAGTAGTCGACCGGCCTTCACGATCCTTGGCAAATTATCAACATGCGTGAAGTGCATGATTCGAATCGGTGTTGGCCGCATGGCTGATTCGGTCACAGATCAGTCCTTGTTGATCAGGCGTTCGGGACCCGGACCAGGACGTCGAAGGTCGGCGCGTTCTCCCACCCCGGCCGAAGTTTGGTTACCTTGGTATAGCCCCAGGAGCGGTACGCGTTCTGAGCAGCGACATTGTCCGGCCGGACCAGCAGCGTGGTTCGTTGCTCCGTGCGGGCCGCGATCAACCCGTCGTGCAGCGCCGCGGCGATGCCCCGGCGTCGCCAGGCAGGGCGGACCATCAGCTCGCTTATCGCGAACGTGCGGGTCCCGTCCTCGTCGGTGAAACCAGGCGGCACAGGGTCATGGAGGCCCTCCCACCAACGCGTCTCGGCGGGAAGCGGAAACCCGTAGATGTAGCCAACCAGACTCCCGTCTACCTCGGCGATGACCAGCTCCCAGCCCACTCGTTGCATGTGCAGGTCGAGCTGACGCCGGTAGCGGTCCTCGCTGTAGAACTCGCCGCCGCCCGCGTAGACCTCCAAGTAGAGGTCCACAAGCTGATCGAGGATCCCCTCGGCCTCGCCGGCGCTGTGATGGCGAAGCTGCAAGCCCTCGATCACACACTCACCGCCCGGTCGTAGGCGGCGACGAACTGGCGCGTTGCCGCGGTCGCCTGCCGTGGCATCGCCAGGTTCGAACGCACCTGCGCAAGGTTCCGGCTGATTCGTCCCGAGTTCATCTGGCTCACCGCGGGCAGGACGTCCAGCGCGATACGGGCCGCCTCGTTGACGTCGCCCTGCTGGTACGCCGCCTTGGCGAGCTCGATTGTGTAGAGGACCTGGTTACGCCGATGGCCGGGTGACGGGTTGGCGATGAGGGCGCGGAACGACTGGGCGGCGCGGTCGGGCCGGTCCAGGGCGAGGTAGGAGAGTCCCTGGATACCGTTCACTTCTTGCTCGTTCACGAAGTCGACAAATCCAAGATCGTCCTCGTGCGGTCCGCGCTCCAACTCGCGGCGAGCCTTGGTCATCTCCCGGCTGAAGCCGCCCGCGTCCGTAAGCACGGCGTATGTGTGCGCTCGTCGCAGATGTAGCAGCGTGGTTAGCCGAGGCGTTGCCCATCTGGCCGAGACGCGTAGCGCGGCCTCGGCACAGTGCAGCGACTCGCCGGGCTGACTCTCGCGGAGCAGCATGGATAGCTGGGCTAGCGCTCGTACCTCCACGCGAGGATCGTCGGCGATGCGGGCCCGAGTAATGGCCTCGTTCAGGTAGGGCCTTGCCTCTGGCCTGCGATCGGCATCGATAGCGAGCCAGGCAGCCTGGATGCCGAGGTCGGCCAGGGCGCTTTGAATAGCATCGCCGACCTCTCGGCTGTAGTGCGCCCTCGCCGCCCAATTTGACAGCCTGGCGTGTGCCTGGACGGCAATGTCGCACAGCTGGTCGGCACCGACTGCCGCATCGGCTCGCCGGAGATCTTCGACCAGCGAGCTGGCCAGGCGCACCTGGTCCATGCCAATGCTCCGCGGCACGTCAGCAGGGCCCGTGAGTAGGTAAGGGTGACCGGCTGCGGCGAGTCCTGCGAGCGCGGCCAGTGCGTTGAAGCGTCGCCGGTCCGTAGCGCCACCCCCTCCGGTTGATGCCCCCTCCACGGTAACCACCATGGCCGGCAGTTTGCCCTGCTCAGTTATCGCGTCATGCGCATAAGGATCGTCTGCTGTGCCCTCTGCGGCGCGGTCGTCGACTCGGTAAGGCTGACCAGGAAGACCGAACCAGAGGCAGGAAGCCGGTATCCCAAGAAGCTTGGCCCAGTGCGCCAGCCTGTCCAGATGCACCAGCGGCGGGCCGTTCTCCACGCGACTCAACTGCGCCTGCGTGATCCCCAGCCACCCCGCCACCACGCTCTGCGGCAACGCGACCCGCCCGTGGTACGGGTGGCAGCGGTACGCCCGGATCACCCGCCCCAGATGCCGCTCGGTCAGTGCGAGTCGTACCGGTTCGTGGTCCCAGAAGTTCGCCGGCACCACCGGCGGCGCGCTGAGCCGGTCCCGCTCGGCGGCCCGGCACGGCGTACACCGTCCGGTGTCGTTGTCCCGGGCCAGCCGTCCGCCGCATCGAGGGCAGTTCGCGTGTGTCACCGGCGGCTCCGTCCGCTTCGCCTCATCGAGCCTATCCATTGAACACGCTCCGTGGAGCACTGGTATACGCGCGACGCATATCGCCAATGGACCGCCCAATAAGCGGCGGCTGCTCAGTACGGGCGCACCGCCCGCAGCGCCTCGACGACCACGCCCCAACGCCCCGGCCCGTTCACCGAGTTCAGCGGCTTTCCGTCCGCCATCCTCACGCCGGCGGCGCGCAGGACCGTCAGGTGACCCGCATAGGCGGGATGCGCGGCCAACTCATCCTTGGTGTGCGGGAACGCGATGATCGGCAGCCCCGCGCCCAGCGACTCGTTGAGGACGCCGAGCGCCAGCGTGTCGTTGATGCCCAACGCCCACTTGGTCACCGTGTTGAACGTGACCGGGGCGGCCAGCACCACGTCGGCGGGCGGGTGGGGCTCGGGGTCGCCGGGCATCCGCCACTCCACGCGTACCAGATAGCCGGTTTTTTCTTGTAACGCCGCTCGATCGAGCCACGGCGCGGCGGTCGGGCTGACGATCATGCAGACCCGCCAGCCGTCGGCGATCAGGAGGTCGACCAGCTCGTCGACATTTTCCGCCGGACCCGCGGCGCAGACGACCAGGTGCAGCACTGGGCGTTCCGTCATGCCCGCAGTCTGCCCGACTCGGCAGCCGCGGCGTGGAGCGCATACCGATCCCGTATGCCGTAGACGAGCACCGTGACATGCCGTTGTGCCTGGTCAGGCGCGACAGTCGATGCATGGCCCGGGGCGGGTACTCGGCCTCGGAGTTGCGCCGGCCCTCAACGGCGCAGCTCCTCCCGCCCCGGTGCCAGCCCACGATTCGACGACTTGGAGCCGGTATGCCCACCGTGATCGACGACGACCTCCCGGCCCGCATGAGCCTGGCCGCCGCCTGGGAGTCGGTCGACGTGCGGGCCGCCGGCGACTTCTGGTGCACAGTCGAAGACCGCCGGACCGGGCTGCTCCCACACCGCGACGCGCCGCTGTTCTTCACCGCGTTGGGCCGCCTCCTGGTCGGCGGCGACGTCCCGGCCAACCGAGCGGCGCTGCTCCAGGTGCTCGGCCACGCGTACCGTCACTTCGACCTGCTCCCGCACGCCACCACCATCGGCGACGCGTTGCTCGCGACGGTGGCCCGTCACGCCCAGCCAGTGTGGACGTCGCAGCTCACCGTCGTCGCCGAGCGCGCCCTGTGCCGCGCCACGCAGGCCATCCGCCGGGCCGCCGCGCTCGCTGGCGACGGCCGGGCCTGGTGGCACGTCGAGGTGATCGGGCACGATCGGCCGTCGCCCGACATCGCCATCCTGACGGTACGTCCCTTGCGGCGACTGCCGTTGCTGCCAGGTCAGGCCGTGCCGGTCTGCACGCCGCGTCTGCCGGGGCACTGGCGTTGGCTGTCGCCGGCCAACGCCCCACGCGCGGACGGCACCGTCGAGCTGCACGTCCGCGCCGTACCCGCCGGCACCGTCTCCCACCGCCTGGTTCATCGGGTACGCCCCGGTGAGCTGCTCTGGCTCGGCCCACCCGTCGACACCGGGCTGAGCCTGGACCCGGCGCGTACCGATGATCTGCTGCTCGTCGCCGGTGGCACCGGGTTGGCGCCGCTGCGCGCCCTGGTCGAGCAGGTCGCCGCCGCACCGGACGGTCGGCGGGTGACGCTTGTCGTCGGCGCGCGTACGTTCACCGACCTGTACGACGCGATCGCCCTCGACAAGCTTCAGTGCGCCCACGACTGGCTGACTATCGTGCCGGCCCTCTCCGACGACCCCTGCGCCGAGCCGGACGAGCAGGGCGACGCTCTGACCATCGCCCTCGACCATCACCGGCCCGGCCAGGACATCTACGTGTGCGGCCCACCCGCGATGGTGGCCGCCGCCCGGGCGCGGCTGCTGGCCCTCGGCATACCGAACGCCAGGGTCCACATGCCCCAGAGCTTCGGCCGACGCGCCAGCGGACCGTGTGGTCCCTGAGTGGGTGATGCCGGTGAGTCATCAAGATGACGCACAGGCATCAGGCTCGTCAGGTCGGGGCCGACTGCGGACCGGCCTCCCGCGCGTGTCAGGTGTTCGTGTCGCCGAACTCGCGTACCCCGTCGACGTCGAGCGTGATCCGCCCGTTCTCGGTCCACTGCCCGGTGGCGGCGAGCCAGCTCGGGTCGTCGCGCTCGTCGATGTCACTCCAACTGTGCCGGTGGTGCCGCAGCTGGATCGGCCCGGTCGACTGGCCCGGCGCGAGCGTACCGTCGGTGAAGGTCAGCTCCACCCAGCCGGGGACGGCAGTGCCCGGCTGGGGATTCGGCGGCGCCGGCGTCGACAGCCCGGCCGGCCCGCCTGGTGGTACGAAGAACTGCACGGTCTGCCGGATCCGTTGGCAACCCAGCGCGGCCCAGTCGCAGTTCGGCACCAGTGAGGTGTTGCCGCCCTCGAAGCGCAGGTGGTAGCGCACTCGCACCGTGCTCAGGTCCAGCGGCACGGTGCCGGTGTTGGTGACCTTCAGGAGGTGCTGGATCTGGTTGTTCGTCGGTGACCAGTCGAGGTTGAGGTAGCTGACCGTCGCGCGACCGCTGGCGGTGCGCACGGTCGTCGTGAGCGAGGTGTCGGAGTAGCCGCCGAGCGCGCGGGCGGCAACCGCGATCCGGTACGTCGTGCCGGGTGCCAGGTCGGTGAGAGTGATCGTGGTGTCCGTGGTGGAGCCGAGGAAACGGTACGTGTTGGGCCCCAGCGGCACCTGCACCTCGTAGTTGATCGGCTGCTCCGCCCCGGGCTCGACCCAGGCGGAGGGCGCCCAGGTGAGCGTGAGCCGATGCGGCTCGTTGGCGACCACGGTCGGAGTGCCGGGGGTGCTGATGGCCGGGCCGTCGGCACGGGCCACGCCGACGGCGAGCAGGCTCGCCAGCGCGGCAAGGGCGACGGCGGCGGTGACGCGGCGAGCGGGCATAGCCGAATGGCAGCCCCCGTCTATCAACATCAATAAATATCTTGCTCGGCGGTGAACCACCGGGTCGTCCCGGGCGTAGTGGTGGCGCGCACGACACCACTCCCACCGGAACAGAAAGGACCCCGCGTAGATGAAGACGCGCGTCAAGAAGATCGCCCTCGGTGCGGTGGCGGGCCTCGCCCTGACCATCGCGCTCCCGGCCAGCCCTGCCCTGGCCATCAACTCGGTCGGCTGTGGCACCCGGACGGACTTCCTCAAGCTCGACATCACGCTCGGCACCGTCGGCATGTCCAGGTGCTTCGCCAGTCGGGGCGTCACGGCCGTGAACATCGGCGGCGTCCACCACTACACCTCGGGCAACAACAAGGTGACTGTCAACTACGAGGCCGGCGGCCAGTACCACACGAGCACTGTCGACAAGTGGTACGGAGTGGACTTCGGCCGCACGGTAAGGGTGTACGAGGTGCGGATCTGGTGACCACTTGCCGGCCACGCCGGTCGCGTCCGTGATCGGGGGGCGTCCTCACCGCACGTCAGTGCGGCGGAGGGCACCCCGCACGGTCCGTTACGCGACGTAGTCGGCTTGGAGATAATGCCTGGTCAGGTGGTTACCTAGCGTGAACCCGTCATCACGAACGGCCTCGACGTCGGCGTCGCACTGCCGCCCCGTCCGGCCTCAGACGGGAGAAACACATGCGTACTCAGAACACGACCCGCCGGTTCGGCGCTCGCGCGTCCGTACCCGTGCTCATTCTTCTCGCGACCGGAGCGGTGCTCGCCCCGGCGAGCCCGGCGTCCGCCGCGGTCCCCGGCCTGGTGCGGATCGCCGCGACAAGCGTCAGCGACTCGGCCGACTTCCACAGCGTCACCGCGACGTGCCCGGTCGGGAAGGTGCTCACCGGCACCGGTTACGAACTCAACGGCGTCACCGGCGAAGGCGTCGTCGACGACCTGCGCCCCAACGGCGGTGTCGCCACGGCACCGACAGCGGTCACCGTCGGCGCCTACGAGACCGAGGCGTTCGCCGGAAACTGGTCGGTGACGGCGTACGCGATCTGCGCCAATCCGCTGCCCGGCCTGGTCCGGGTCACCACGGCCGGCGTCAGCAACTCGGCCGACTTCCGCAGCGTCACAGCGACGTGCCCGGTCGGGAAGGTGCTGACCGGCACCGGTTACGAACTCAACGGCGTCACCGGCGAAGGTGTCGTCGACGACTTCCGCCCCAACGGCGGTGTCGCCACGGCACCCACAGCGGTCACCGTCGGCGCGTACGAGTCGGACGCCACGACCCTGAACTGGTCCGCTACCGCGTACGCCATCTGCGCCAACCCCCTCGCGGGCCTGGTGCGCGCCTCCACGGTGGGTGCCAGCACCTCGGCCGACTTCCGCAGCGTCACGGCGGCCTGCCCGGTCGGGAAGGTGCTGACCGGCGCCGGCTACGAACTGAACGGCGTGACCGGTGAGGGCATCGTTGACGACTTCCGCCCCAACGGCGGCCCCGCGACCGCCCCGACGTCCGCCGCGTCCGGCGCGTACGAGGAGGACGCCTTCGCCGGCAACTGGTCCGACACGGCGTACGCCATCTGCGCCACGCCGTAACGGCCACGTGCGGTGGCCGTCCCGAAGGCAGGGGCGGCCACCGGCGTGTTCGTTCCCCCCATATGGAGTCAGCGGGCTGTCGTCGGTGTGCCTCGGCCATAGCGTCCGGACAGGGACGCGAGTCGAGGGAGGCCACCATGATTAATGCTGTGCCGCAGGAGCGAACCCCGGTCACCGTTCGGGTGGATCGTTGGCGGGCCGGACTGCCGCCGGACGCGTGGCCCGACGCCTTCCCGGCGAGTGGCGAGGTCTGGCGGCGCGACGTCTTCGCGGTCGCCGAGGCGTGCCGTGCTGGCGTCGCGAGTCCCCGTCACCTGCTGGCGGCCGTACTGGCCTGGGCCTACGGCCCCATCGGGTACGGCCCGTGGCGCGCCGCCAGGTCACTCGCCGCCGACCCCGACGGCAAACGCCTGGCGTACGCGCTGGAGGGGGTGTGCACCCCGAAGCCCGACGAGGAGGCGTTGCGGACGGCGTACCGCCGATTCAGCGACCCCAACCACGCTCGTCTGCCGTGGTTGGGGCCGGGCCTGTTCACGAAGGTTCTCTACTTCGCGGGGTACCGGCGCGGCGCGGGCGGGGTGCAGCCATTGATCCTCGACCGTGTGGTGGCCGGCCAACTCCCCGCCGAGGCGGGTGTCGACCGCCGCAACGGGTGGTCGTCCGAGGAGTGGCTCGCCTACCTGCGCTGGGCGGCCGAGGCGGCTCGGGTCAGGGGGGTGGAGCCGGACGCGGTGGAGATGGCGGTCCGGCCCGACCGGTGAGCTGGCTATCGGGCGGCGCGCAGTCGATCGTCGAGGGCGTCCAGGTCCGGCACGAACCAGATCTGTTCGCCCCGGTTCGACTCGTGCACCAGGGCGCGCAGCGCCGAACTTCCCGCGAGCTGCGTCGAGATGTCGCCGACCACGGCGAGCCGCAGCCGGTAGTTGACGAACTTCTGCATCACGTCACCGGCGAAGCGGGTGCCGAGCGAGAAGAAACGGTCGTCGAGCCGGTGGGCCGGCACGGCCACCACCTGGGCGCCGAGGAAGGCCGCGCCGATCAGGTCCAGCGCGTCCTGCTCGGTGACGATCGGCGGGCCGGCCGGGTCGCAGACCAGCACCGGCACCCCGGCGCGTTCCTGGATCTCGTCAGGCATCGTGGACCTCCCGGTCGAGCAGGCCGTTGTCGGCGTTGAGGACGACGTCGAGCAGGTGCAGCACCTCGGCGGTGCCGGCGGGATCACCGAGGATGATGATCTTCAGGCGGCGGCGGTCATCGTCGTGCACGGTCTGCACCCGCAGCGGCCGGGCCGGGTCGTGCCCGGTGTTGACGCTGGCCAGTACGAGCGTGCCGAGCCGGTCGGCGGCGGCCCGGTCGACACCGTCGATCTGCACGATGCTCGACACCTCGGCGTGCCCGGCCACGACGGCGGCGGGCGGCCGTCCGGTGAGCGCGTCGAGATCGCTGGCGGCGATCCGATACTGCTTGCCGATCCGGACGGCGCGCAGCCGGCCGGCGCGGATGTAGCCGCGCACCGTTCGTACGTGTAGGCCGAGCCGGTCGGCGACCTGTTCAACCGAGTACATGTCTTCCGTCATCGTTCCTCATCCTACCTTCATAGGGAAGGATGAGGAATAATAGGGGTGACCGCGGCAGCGTCACTGGAATCAGCGTCAGGTGGTGACCGGCCATCGGCCGTGGTCAGGTCACCCCGCGGACCGGATGGTGTCCGCGACCGGGCGGCGTGCCGCGGCGACGGCGGGAATGGCGGTGACCATGGCGACCGCGAGCAGGACTCCGAACGCCGTGGTGAGCGTCCAGGCAGCGGGTGGGTATCGCTCGCCATCGAAGAACAGGTAGAGGCCGATGCCGAACGGGATCCCGAGCGCGACGCCGGGCACGGCGGGGAGGAGTTGTGCCACGGCCAGGCCCAAGCCGGTCTGGGCGGGGGTCGCGCCGAGCGCGCGGGCGACCGCCAGCGGTTGCCGGGTGTCGAGGACCGCCGTCCACGTGCTCACGATGGTGTTGAGCAGCGCGAGGAAACAGGCCATCCCGGCGACGATCAGCATGGCCTGGAGGGTTCGTTCGTTGCGGGGGTCGGGGAGTTCCGCGTAGCCGAGATTCAGCGGATCGTCGTCCTGCGCCAGGATCGTGAGGACCGCGGCCAGGGCGGCCGTGGTGATCAGGGTGTTCACGGTGACGAGCCGGGCGCGGTGTGCCCGCCGCGCGTTGATGCGTACGCCGATCAGGAGGGCGGTGGGCAGCCGGCGCGACAGCCAGATGGCCCAGCGCCGACGGCGCGGTGGCGTGGGCGCGTCGGCCAACGCGTGCACGGTGGTGGTGACGGCGGCGCGGAGCACCGGTGCCAGGGTCGCCGCGACGGCGATCGAGAGGGCGAGCGCGGTGCTGGCGATCACCACGCGCAGCGGCGGGCTCATGACGCCGACGCCGACGAATCCGGCGCTGGTGCGGAACAGCAGAGGTGCCGCGACCCAGCCGGCGGCCAGGCCGGCCCCGGCGGCGGCGAGCCCGATCACGAGGTATTCGGCCAGGTGGACGGCGGCGATCACGGCGGGCCCGGCGCCGACGGCCTTGAGTAGCCCCACCCGGCGGCGGCGGGCGATGACGCGGCCCGCGACGATACCCGCGACGCCGATCACCGCGAGGCCGGTCAGCAGCCAACTGCCGACCACCAGGGCCGTCTCGGCCTGCCCGTTCTGGCGACCACTGCTGTCGGCGATGTCCCGCGCCGAGCGGAAGTTCCAGCCGCGGTAGTAGGGATTGCTGCCCGAGGGGTCGACGACGCCGGCGCCGACCTCCGGGTCGGCCAGTTTGAGGTTCAGCGTGTACGACAGCGGCTGGTCCCCGGCGATGGTGGCGATGTCACGACGATCGACCCAGACCAGGCCGCCCTTCTCCACCAGGTTCGAGCCCGGCAGGTGCCAGTGGACCTGCGGGTACACCGGCCGGGCGGCGGTCACCGCGAGTCCGGTCACGTGCAGGGGGTGGCCGCCGACGCTGACCGTCTCGCCGAGGTGTAGGCCGAGCGCGTCGGCGAAGGTGCGCTCGACGACCACGCCGTCGGGGCGTACCCAGGTGCCGTCGGTCACGGCCGGTCGGTTGACCGCGGCCGGCGTGCCGTCGCGGCCCTCGACGATGACCCGGACGGTTGTGTCGCGGGCGGTCAGCGCCAGGAAGGCCAATGGATATGGTCCGCTGTGGTCGGTGACGCCGGGCAGGGTGGTCAGTGGCGCGAGCGCGTCCAGGGCCCGCGGACCGGGGAAACCCGTCTCCACCACGAGGTCCGGGCCTGCGGTGGCATCCCGGGTCCGCTCGTACGGGCGGGTCACGAGTTCGTTGAGTGTGAGGCCGAGGGTGAGTGTCGCGGTCGCCGCGGTGATGGCGACCAGCAGCAGCACGGTCTCCGTCCGGTGCCGACGCAGGTCCCGCACCAGCAGTCGCCACACGAGCAGCAGGCGGCCCGCCACGTCAGCGCACCCCGTCGTGGACGCCGGCGAGCATGCTGTCGTCGGCGAACGCCCCGTCACGCATGGAGATCACCCGGTCGGCGACCGCCGCGATGCGGGCGTCGTGCGTGACCACCACGAGGGTCTGCCCGGCGCTGCGCAGGTCCTCGAAGAGCCGCAGCACCTCCAGGGTCGCGGCGCTGTCGAGGTTGCCGGTGGGTTCGTCGGCCAACACGACCTGCGGTTCGTTGCTCAACGCGCGGGCGATGGCGACGCGTTGACGCTGACCGCCGGACAGCGCCGAGGGCAGGTGCGTGGCGCGGTCGGCCAGCCCCACCTGGTCGAGCAGGTGCAGGGCGCGTCGGCGGGCGCGGCCAGGCGACCGACCGGCCAGCAGCGCGGCCATCTCGACGTTCTCCACGGCGGTGAGTTCGTCCATCAGGTGGAAGGACTGGAAGACGAGACCGATGTGGTCGCGCCGCAGCCGCGCCAGGGCGCGCTCGCTCATCGTGTCGATCCGGTGGTCGGCCAGCCACACCTCGCCGTCGGTGGGACGCTGGAGCCCGCCGAGCAGGTGCAGCAGGGTCGACTTGCCGCATCCGCTGGGGCCCATGATCGCCACCGCCTGGCCGGCGGGCACGTCCAGATCCACCTCGTCGACCGCGCGGACCAGCGCGTTGTCCCAGCCGTACCACCTACTCAGCCCGCGTGCCCGCAGCGCCAACGACCCGTTCATGCCCCCGCCTTCCGTTCCGCGCGACCGCGCTCGGTCCACATGCGTTCGCACGCCTCCAGCCACTCCAGGTCAGCCCGCAGCCTCAACACGACGCCCTCCAGCAGCAATCCGGCGACCGGATCCACCGACCGCTCCAACGCCGCCCGTTGGGCGTCGCGCAGCCGGCGCAGCACCTCGCGCCGCTGGGCGTCCACCAACGCGATCGGATCGGCCAGCCGGGCAGCCGCGGCGGCCACCAGCTTCAGGTGGAACTCCGCGAGGTCCGGCTTCGGCCAGCTCACCTCGGTGAGCCAGCCGGCGGCCCGCTGCTGTCCGGCGGGCGTCAACGCGTAGACCCGGCGGTCCGGCCGATCCGGCAGGCCGTCGGCCCGCTCGGAGGTGACCAGGCCGGCCTTCGTCAACCGGGCCAGCGTCACGTAGATCTGCCCCGCGTTCATCGTCTCGCCGAGGGGGCCGAGCGCACCGCGCATCCGGTTGCGCAGCTCGTACCCGTGCGCCGGCTCCTTGGCCAGCATGGCCAGCACCACGTCCTGCACTCCGGCACGCCCCTTGAGATAGACCGCTAATAGATAACCGCTAGCTATGGCACTGTCAAATCTCGACGCTCAGCGTCGGTGGGGTCCAGTACCGTCTGGGAACCATGGACGCGCGCGTCGGCGACGCCATCATCGGGCGGGATCATCCCGCGGGTCTGCTGCGCGCCGAGCTGGACCGGGCGGCCACCAGCCACGGCGGTCTCGTTCTGGTCACCGGCGAGCCGGGCATCGGCAAGACCACCCTCGTCACGTCGGTGGCGCGCGAGGCCCGCCGGCGCGGCGCGCTCGTGCTCGGAGCGGCCTGCTGGGATTCCGACAGCGCCCCCGGCTACTGGCCGTGGGTCCAGGTCCTGCGGGCCCTGCGCCGCTCCGCCGACGACTGGGCGCTCGCCCGACCGGACGCCGAGCCGGCCCTCGCGGCCCTGCTCGGCGAGAGCGGCACCGGTGACGTACCCGGCCTCGCCGCGGCCTGGTCGGCCCGCGACGGCCAGGACGTCGCCGAGCAGGAGGCGTTCGCCCTGTACGACGCGGTGACCGCGGCACTGGTCGCCGTCTCCGCGCGCCGGCCGGTGGTGGTCGTCCTCGACGACCTGCACTGGGCCGACCCGGCCTCGCTGCGGCTGCTGGCGTTCGCCGCCCAGCACACCTGGTTCGAACGCCTGCTGCTGATCGGCACGTACCGCGACGCGGAGGTCGAGGCCGGCGACCACCCGCTGCGCCCGCTGCTGCTGCCCCTGGTCGCCAAGGCCACCACGATCACCCTCACCGGCCTGGCCCGCGACGAGGTGGCCGCGTTGATGGCGCGTACCGCCGGTCGGGAGCCCGCCCCCGACCTGGCGGACGAGGTGCACCGCCGCACCGGCGGCAACCCGTTCTTCGTCGAGGAGACCGCGCGGCTGTGGCACGCCGACGGCACCACCGGCACGATCCCGCCCGGCGTACGAGAAGCGGTGCGACAGCGGCTCGCCCGGCTGCCCGCCCCGGTGGTCGAGGCGCTGACCGTCGCCGCCGTGCTGGGGCGTGAGTTCCACCGGCAGGTCCTGGCGGCCAGCGCGGCGATACCGGTGGCGTCTGTCGACCGGCTGCTCGACGACGCGGTGACCGCCCGGCTCGTGGCCGCCCGGGGTGCCGGCCGGTTCACCTTCGCCCACGACCTGGTCCGCGAGACCCTGTACGACGGGCTCACCACCGACGACCGGCAGGCCCGCCACGCCGCGGTGGTCCGGGCGGTGGATCCGCCGACCGCGCTCACCGACCGGCTCATCCCGGCGGATCTGGCCCGCCACGCCTACCTGGCCGGCGCCGCGCTGGACCGGACCCGGGCCGGCGAGCTGCTGGTCGCCGCCGGGCGGGACGCGTTCGCCCGGCTCGCCGCCGACGAGGCGGGGGTGCACTTCCGCCGGGCACTGGAGATCGTCGAGGACCCCGCGCAGCGGATTCGCCTGCTCGTCGACTTCGGCGAGGTGCAGTACCACCACGCCGGCCGATCCGAGGCCGCACGCCTGTTGGCCGAAGCCGCGACGCTCGCCCGTACGCTCGACGACCCGGTGCCACTGGCCCGCGTCGCGCTCACCGTGCACCGCGCCCGGCAGGTGGACACCACCATCGCCGTTGACACGACGGACCTGGTGCGCGAGGCGTACCAGCGGTTGATCGGCGAGCCCGCCCCCACCGCGTCGACGGGCGCGCTGGTGGCGGACCTGATCACCGCGACGGAGACCATCGCCCGTCGTGGTCGCGACGACGAGGCGCTCACCTTCAGCCTGTGGGCCCGCCACGACACCACCTGGGGGCTGGGCACCGCGGCGGCACGGGCCGCACTCACCGCCGAGATCCGGGACGTGGCCCGCCGCTCGGGCGACCGGGAGACCGAGCTGTGGGCCACCTCGCTGCGCTGGGTGGCGTTGCTGGAACTGGGCGACCCGCGCTTCATGGAGGAGTTCACCGCCTTCGTCACCGTGGGTCAGCACGGCGAGTTGGCCCGTCCCCGGATGGCGGCGGCCGTCGACGGCGGGATCATCGCGGCGTTCCGGGGCGACTTCGCCGAAGCGGACGAGCGATTTCGCGTCATCGTCGACCTGTCCGACCCGGGGCATGCCGAGTTCGCCTTCATGGGCCACCACCTGCGCTGGGCCCGGCTGCTGTTGCAGGGGCGCTTCGACGAGATCGACACGCTGCTGCACGAATGGGCGCCGACCGACTACCCGTACCGGGAGCTGCTGTCGGCCATCACGGCGGCCGAGCGTGGCGACGACGAGCAGGCGGTGCGGTTGACCGCCGGCATCGAGGCGGCCGGCATCCACTACCCGCGTCCGGTGTCGCCGCTGTGGCTGCGGCTGCGCGTCCAGGCCGCCGCCGCGTCCCGCGATCCACGGCGCTGCGACGACGCGCGGGCCGCGCTGGTCCCGCACCGTGGACAGTGGGCGGTGGGGCTGTTCGGCTGCGACATCAGCGGGCCCATCGACCACTGGCTCGCCGTCGTCGACGCCGCGCAGGAGCGTTGGGACGACGCGGTCACCGGATTCACGGCGGCCCGTGACGCCGCCGACCGGATGGGCTCCCGACCCTGGTCGCTCATCGCCCGCGCGGGGCTGGTGAACGCCCTCGCCGGCCGCGACCAGCCGGGCGACGCCGCCACGGTTGCCCAGTTGCGCGCGAGCACCGTCCGGGACGCCGCCGCCCTCGGCATGAGGCAGGTGCTCCTCGGGCTCGCCGACCCGGACCCAACCCACGCCGAGCCGGACCAAGGCGGGCTGGCTCACGCCGTGTCGGGGCCCGCCGTGTCGGGCCACGCCGTGTCGGGGCCCGCCGTGTCGGGCCACGCCGTTTCGGGGCCCGCCGTTGGGTGGGCCGAGGGCAGCGTGCTGGGCGATGTCGCGCTCGCCGGCCAGGCCGGCGGGAGAGGCCACGCAGGCGAGGGCGACCAGGTCGTCGGGGGCGGCCCGGCCGTCGGCCGGCGTCAGGTGACGCCGCCCGACCCGACGATCGAGGGGTACGCGTTTCGACGCGACGGGCCGGTCTGGCGGCTCGCCTACGCGGGCGTGGTGGCGCACCTGCCCGACGCCAAGGGCCTACACGACCTGCACCTGCTGTTGAGCCGCCCCGGCGGCGACGTCCCGGCGGTGGAACTGCTCGACCCCGCCGCCGGGCCGGTGCTGGTGGCCGCCCGTCGGATGGGCGGCGACCCGGTCCTCGACGACGAGGCGAAGGCCCGCTACCGGCGGCACCTGACCCGCCTCGACGACGAGATCGACCGGGCCGTTGCCCGCGACGACACGGCGAAGGTGTCCGCGCTGGACGCCGAACGCGGCGCGCTGCTCGAGGAGCTGCGCGCCGCGGCGGGATTGGCCGGCCGGAGTAGACGGCTGGGCGACGAGGCCGAACGCGCCCGCAAGACTGTCACCGCGCGAATCCGCGACACCCTGCGCAAGCTCGACGAACGCCATCCCACGCTCGCCACTCATCTGCGCGATTCGGTCTCCACCGGCGCCACCTGCCGCTACCTCCCACAAACCCTCCCACCCTGGCACCTCTAACCCCCGCCCCCCGCCCACGCCCGCGCCCCGCCCGCGCCCCGCCCACGCCCGCGCCCGCGATCTTGCCCGCGCCGCCCACGCCCCGCCCACGCCTTGCCCGCGCCGCGATCTTGCACTTTCGGTTGTGGATCTGGGTGCTCTCGTGGCTTTTGTGTCGCCACAGAAAATGCAAGATCGCGGGGAAGTCGCCATCAGGTCCTGTCGATCATGGAGTTGTGGTGCCTGGTTTGAGCATTTACAGGCCGCTTTGTCACCCACCACAACTTCATGATCGGCGGCCCGGGTGTGGGGGCGGGGAGCGGCGGCGCGGGTGTGGGGCGGCGGCGCGGGTGTGGGGGTGGGGGAGCGGCGGCGCGGGTGTGGGGGCGGGGAGCGGCGGCGCGGGTGTGGGGGTGGAGGGGCGGGGAGCGGCGGCGCGGGGGTGGGTGGGGCGGGGGTGGTAGGTGGGGGGTGGGGGTTAGCGGCGGTTGTAGCGGTGCATGGTCAGGGTGCCGAAGACGATGACGAAGCCGGCGCTCCACACCAGGAGCCACATGGTGGCGGAGGCGTCCGAGTGGCCGGACATGACGGCGCGTACCGCGGCCACCAGCTGCGTCACCGGGTTGACCTTCACGAACGCCTGGAGCCAGCCGGGCATGGTGCTCGGCTCGACGAAGACGTTGCTGAGGAACGTCAGCGGGAACAGCACCATCATGCTGACCCCCATCACCGATTTCTCGCTGCGCAGGATCAGCCCGAAGAACGTCCACACCCAGGAGAACGCGAACGAGAAGACCACCAGCAGCCCGATCCCGGCGGCCACCCCGGCGACGCCGCCGGCGGGCCGGAAGCCGAGCGCCAGCCCGACACCGAGGATGACCAGGGCGGCGAGGATGTAGCGCAGCACATCGCCGAAGATCATGCCGACCAGCGCGGCGGGCCGCCAGACGGGCAGCGTCCGGAAGCGGTCGAAGATGCCCTTCTCGATGTCGGTGTTGAGGCCGACCCCGGTGTACATGGTGATCATCACGACGCTGGTCACCATGATGCCGGGCAGGAAGAACTGCAGGTAGTCACGCGGGCTGTCGGCGAGAGCGCCACCGAACAGGTACGTGAACATCAGCACCATGATGATCGGGAACGCGGTCACGTCGAAGAGCTGCTCCGGCACGTGCTTGATCTTCAGCAGGGCCCGCCAGCCGAAGGTGAGCGACGCGCCCAACGCGCTCGGCCGGGCCGGTCGGGCGCCCGGCGCGAGGACGGTCGCCAGCGCCTCGGCGGACGGTACGTAGACCGACGGCGCCCGCTCGGCCGTGCCGGCGGTCGTGGTCGTGTCACTCATCGGGCTGCCTCCAGCTCGTCGTCGCGCTCGTCGGCCGACACGGCCGGATGGTCGGTCAGGGCCAGGAAGACCTCGTCCAGGCTGGGCTGGCCGAGGGAGAAGTCGTCGACGACGATGCCGGCGCGGGCCAGGTCACCGAGCGCACGCGCTGCCTGCGCGCTGGCGTCCAGGTCGGTGCCGGCCTCGCCGACGCGGGCGGTCAGGGCCACCGGATCGGCGGCGAGCTGCACCGGCACGTTCAGCGCCTCCCGGAGCACCTGCTCGGCCTGGGGCCGCTGGCCGGGGTCGCGCAGTCGCAGGTGGACGGTGCCGGAGCCGACCGACGACTTCAGTTCGCCCGGCGTGCCCTCCGCGATCACCCGGCCGTGGTCGACGACCGCGATCCGCCCGGCGAGCTGGTCGGCCTCGTCGAGGTACTGCGTGGTCAGCAGCACGGTCGTACCGTGCGACACCACGGCCCGGACGATCTCCCACACCTGGTTGCGGCTGCGCGGGTCGAGGCCCGTCGTCGGCTCGTCGAGGAAGAGCAGGTCGGGAGTGTTCAGGATGCTCGCGGCGATGTCGATGCGCCGTCGCATGCCGCCCGAGTACTTCTTGACCTGGCGGTCGCTCGCCTCGGTCAGACCGAACGCGGCCAGCAGCGCCGCCGCGCGGTCGCGGGCTTCCGGCTTGCGCAGGCCCAGCAGGCGGGCCAGCAGCACCAGGTTCTCGGTGCCGGTGAGGTCCTCGTCGACCGAGGCGTACTGGCCGGTGAGGCTGACCCGGCTGCGAACCTTGTCGGCCTCGGCGACCACGTCGTGCCCGAAGACCCGCGCCGTGCCGCCGTCCGGGCGCAGTAGCGTCGCCAGCACCCGGACCGCCGTGGTCTTACCCGCCCCGTTCGGGCCGAGCAGGCCGTAGACGGTGCCGGCGGGCACCCGCAGGTCCATGCCGGCCAGCGCCCGGGTCTCCCCGAACGTGCGGGTGAGCCCTTCGGCCTCGATGGCCAGGCCGGTGGCGCGTCTGTTCATCATTTCTACCTCTCGTCCGATGGCCGGCGACGTCGTGGTCGGTGTGACCAACGACCCCGCCGTCCTACAGGCGCGAGGTGGCGACCGCCGGCCCGCTAGATCGGAACTAGCGAGTGCCGTTCCGGGTCGGAATGTCGGTGGGACCGGCTTGACTGGAGTCGACGAGGGGGACGGGATGACGCAGGTACGCATCGAGCCGTGGCATGAGGATGGTCTCGAGCTGCTGCGGCAGCTGAACTCACCGGACACGCGCCGACACACCGGCGGCCCGGAGACCGACGAGCAGGTGCTCGCCCGGCACAACCGGTACGTGCACTTCGCCGAGGGCGGGCAGGGGTGCATGTTCACGGTGGTGCTGCCGGACGGCACGCGGGCCGGCAGCGTCGGCTACTGGCATCGCGAGTGGCGCGACGAACCGGTGTACGAGTTGGGCTGGGCGGTGCTGCCCGCGTACCGGGGGCAGGGGCTGGCCACCGCGGCGGTGCGCGCGGCTCTCGACGTGGCGCGCGCCCGACGGGACCGGCGTCACGCGCACGCCTACCCGTCCGTCGACAACCCCGCCTCGAACGCGGTCTGCCGCAAGGCGGGCTTCACGCTGCTGGGTGAGACGAATTTCGAGTATCCGCCCGGGCACCTGATGCGGGCCAATGACTGGCAGTTCGACCTGACCGCCCCGCCGGCCGACGGGTGAGTCGGCGGGACGGCCGTCGCAGGTCACCAGGTGGTGTCGAGACGCTGCCGCTGCTCGGCGGTCAACTCCAGCTCCACGGCGGCCAGGCTCTCCTCGAGTTGGGCCACCGAGGAGGCCCCCACCAGCGGGATCGTCGGCCGATCGCCGCCCAGCAGCCAGGCGAGCACCACCTGGTTCACCGTCGCGCCGGTCTGCCCGGCGACCTCCCGCAGGGCGGCCAGCTGCCGGGGCGCGCTCGGCAGGTCGTACGCGGCGCTGAGCGGCGTGTCCGCCCGGCTGTACGCCCCCCTGAGCAGCGGCGAGTACGCCACCAGGGTCAGCTCCGGCTCGGCGCGCAGGTAGCTGAGCAGGTCCGGGCCGACGCCGCCCGGATCGCCGTCCGGGTCCAGCTCGCTGACCAGGTCGGTGCGGTTCAGCAGGTAGCTGTGGCGGTACTGGAGCACCTCGTACCCCGGGAGGCCGGCGGCTGCGGCGAGCGCGCGGGCCCGTTCCACCCGCCAGGCGCGGTGGTTGCTCGCGCCCAACAGGCCCACCGTCCCCTCGGCGACCAGCTCGGCGAACCCCTCCACGGTCTCCGCGAGCGACACCGTCCGGTCCTCGATGTGTGCGTAGAGCAGGTCCAGTCGTTCCACGCCGAGCCGGTCACGGCTGCGCTCCGCCGACTCGCGGATCACCTTCGCCGACAGGCCCTCGGCGTTGTCCAGATAGCTGGTGCCGGGGGCCAGTGGACGGGCGCCCAGCTTGGTGGCGATGACGATCTCGGCGCCGATGCCCCGGCTGCGCCGCCACCGCCCGAGCAGCTCCTCACTCTGGCCGCCCTGTGAGCCGTCGACCCAGAACGCGTAGTTGTCCGAGGTGTCGATGAAGGTGCCGCCCGCCTCGACGTACCGGTCGAGGATCGCGTACGAGGTGGCCTCGTCGGTGGTGCTGCCGAACAGCATGGCCCCGAGGCTGAGCACGCTGACCTCGCGTCGGGTCGCCGGGTCGGTGCCGATCGTGCGGTACCGCATGGGATCTCCTTCCGGGCGTCCTGCCGGCGGGCGCCCGAAGACCACCCTGCTACCTGGAGTGCGCTCCAGGTCAAGCGTCCGTCTCACCAGGGGAGGACGCCGTACCCACCGCCGGCGTCCATCTGGAAGCCCCAGAGCAGACCGCTCGGCCCGTCCGCCGGCAGGGTCGCCAGGTGCACGCTCACCTCGGCGCCCTGCTCGGGCGTACGGAAGCCGCTGTTGCCGTTCAGGTCGGTGGCGCAGTAGCCGGGGTTCGCCGCGTTCACCTTGATCGGGGTATCCCGAAGTTCCTTGGCGTACATGGCGGTGAGCATGTTCAGCGCCGCCTTCGACGACGGGTACGGCACGGAGGTCAACTCGAACAGCGCGCCGTCCGGGTCGGTCATCACCGCGATCGAGCCGACCTCGCTGGAGACGTTGACGATCCGCGCCGCCGGTGCCCGGCGCAGCAGCGGGAGCAGCGCGTTGGTGACCGCCACCGGGCCGAAGACGTTCGTCTCGTACAGCCGGCGCATCGTCGCCACGGTCGTCTCGCTGGGCAGCCCCCGCGTACCGTCGGCGAGCACGATGCCGGCGTTGTTGACCAGCACGTCGAGCCGGTCGTACTCGGCTTCGACGAATTTCGCGGCGGCGGCCACCGACGTCGCGTCGGTGACGTCCAGCGGCACGAACACCGCGTCCGTGCCGCCGTCGCGCAGCTCCCGCTCCGCGGCGCGGCCCCGCTCGGCGTCCCGCGCGCCGAGCAGCACGGTCATCCCGAGGCCGCCGAGCTGACGGGCGGTGGCGAGGCCGATTCCCTTGTTGGCCCCGGTGACCAGGGCGATCATGTTCGTCATGCCGTCGAGCCTGTGCCCGACGACGGCCGGTGGGGAGAGACGCCGCGAGGCTGGGACCGGCGGTACCACCCTGATCGATGCCTCCCGGGGCATCCTGGGGACATGACGAGCAGCGGCCTGCGACGTGACGAACTGGCGGCGTTCCTGCGCGCCCGCCGCGCCCGCCTGCGGCCCGCCGAGGTCGGCCTCCCCGACGGGGTACGGCGGCGTACGCCCGGACTGCGTCGGCAGGAGGTCGCCCAGCTCGCGGGCATGTCGATCGACTACTACATCCGGTTGGAGCAGGGCCGGGGCCCGCACCCGTCCCGGCAGGTGCTCGCCGCTCTGGCGCGGGCGCTGCTGCTGAACCGCGACGAGCGGGAGTACCTGTTCCGGATCGCGGGGGAGAACCCGCCGTCGGCCGTCGGCCCGAGCCGCGAGGTGCCGCCTGGGCTGCGGCACCTGCTCGACGCCATGACCGAGACTCCGGCGTACCTCGTCGACGCCGCGTACCACGTGCTGGCCTGGAACCGGCTGGCCACGCACTTCGTGGGGGATCTCGCGGCCGTGCCGCACGCCGAGCGCAACATGATCCGCTGGACCTTCCGGCAGCCGATGACCGACGCGCACTGGTCCGATGCCGACGCGCGACGGTTCGTGCACACCACGGTGGCGGACCTGCGGGCGGCCTACGGCCGCTTCCCGGCCGACCCGGCGATCCGCGAGCTGGTCACCGAGCTGCTCGGCACCTCGCCGCACTTCGCCCGGCTGTGGGCCGAGCACGAGGTCGGGGAGCGCCGTCCCGTCGTGAAACGGGTGGCCCATCCCGAGCTGGGGCCGCTGGAGTTCGAGTGCCGCGTGCTGCTGGTGCCGGAGACCGAGCAGCGGCTGATCGTCTACGTCGCCACGCCCGACACACCGACCCAGGCGGTGTTCCGCCGGCTTGCCGAGCGCGTCGACGGCTGACCCGGCCGCGAACAGCACGCTGCCCCGGAGTCGTCGCTCCGGGGCAGCGCGCGCAGGTCAGCGGGGCACGTAGGCGAAGGTGTCCGGGTTCGGACCCTGCCGCCCGGCCTCGCCCTTGTCCAGGCCGGTGATCCGCTCCATCGCCGTGTCGTCCAGCTCGAAGTCGAAGATCCCGGTGTTCTCCTCGATCCGCTTCGGCGTGGTCGACTTCGGGAAGATGATGTCGCCGCGCTGCACGTGCCACCGCAGCACCACCTGCGCCGGGGTGCGACCCACCTGATCGGCGATGTCGACCACCGTCGGGTCGTCCAGCACCTTGCCCTGCGCGATCGGCGACCACGCCTCGGTGAGGATGTTGTGCTCGCGGCCGTACGCGCGGACCTCGTCGTTGGTGAAGTACGGGTGCGCCTCGATCTGGTTGACCGCCGGCACCACGCTCGCCTCGTCGGCCAGCCGCCGCAGGTGCGCCACCTGGAAGTTCGACACGCCGATCGAGCGGGCGCGGCCGTCGCGCTGGAACTCCTCCAACACCTTCCAGGTCGAGACGTAGTCGCCGTCGTACAGGGTCGGCAACGGCCAGTGGATCAGGAACAGGTCAATGTAGTCCATCTTCAACGCCGACAGCGTCGAGTCGAACGCCTTGCGGGCGTCGTCCGGCCGGTGAAAGCCGTTGTTCAGCTTGCTGGTCACGTACACCGAGCCGCGGTCGAGGCCGGACGTGCGGATGGCCTCGCCCACCTCGGCCTCGTTGCCGTACATCTCGGCGGTGTCGATGTGCCGGTAGCCCACCTCGAGCGCCGTGGTCACCGCCGCGGCGGTGTCCTTCGGCTCGATCTGGAACACCCCGAAGCCGAGCTGCGGAATCGTGGTGCCGTCGTTCAGGCTGATGTCAGGAATCGTGAATGCCACTGCGGCTCCTTCGCGTCTTCGTTACCCGTCATCCATACCCGGGCGGATGGACGATTCACGCTTGGAACGAGTGACGGACGCAACGGCGGTCCGGTTCACCCGGTCGTGTCGAACAACACCGGCCAGGGCCGCGCCGCCGGACCCGGGGGCGACGTGGGTGGCGTCGGCTCGGCGGCGGCCAGCACCTCGGCGGCGAGCTGCCCGACCATCGCCGCCGCCGGGTGCGCCGACCGCTTCGGCCAGGCCGCCGACGTGCGCTTGGTCAGCGCCGCGTCGGCGAGCGGTCGCCAGGCGATCCGTGGTTCCCGGCGGGCCAGGGTCGCCGGCTCCACGGCGACGCCGCCGCCGGCCAGCACCAACCCGAACAGGAACTCCGGGTTGCGCGCCGGCCGCACCCGCGCCGGCCGCCACCCGTGCTGTCGGCACACTTCCAGCAGGTGGTCGTGCCAGCCCGGCGCGGTGGCCCGGGGTGCGGTCACCAGGTCCAGGCCGGCGAGCGCGGCGAGCGGCACCTCCCGCCCGCGTGCCAGCGGCGAGGTCCGCGGCAGCAACACCCCCAGGGGTACGTCGACAGGGGCGCCGAAGCGCAGCCCGTCCGCCTCGACCGGATGGTGCACGAGCCCCACGTCAAGGCTCCGCTCGCTGAGCATCCGCACCTGCTCGGCGGTGGTCAGTTCGTGCAGCTCCACGTCGAGGCCGGGCGCGTGGGTGGCGAGCTGGTCCAGCAGAGCCCGCAGCGTCACCGCCGGTGTCTCCGGCGGCACACCGGCGCGCAACACGCCCAGCTCGCCCGCGCGGACCTGGCCCATGAGGTTGCGCAGCCGGCCCTCGCCGGCGAGCAGCTCCTCGGCCTCGGCGAGCAGCAGACCGCCGGCGGTGGTGAGCCGCACCTGGCGGCGGGAACGGTCGAACAGCTCGACGGCCAGCTCCCGCTCCAACCGCTGGATCGACTGGCTCAACGGCGGCTGGGCCATTCCGAGCAGCTCGGCCGCCCGCCCGTAGTGCAGCTCGTGGGCGACCACCACGAAGTGCCGCAGATGTCGGAGCAGGTCCACGGCCGGACCCTACGGCAGCGACGGAGTGTCACTGGATACCGTGCCGGGGTGGACGTGGGGGAGCGGATCGAGGCCATCTTCGCCGACGCCGGGGTGACCGGCAGCCTGCACGTCGTGGACCTGGGCGCGGCGGACCGGGAGGTCGGGCTGCGGGCCGACGAGCAGGTGGTGATCGCGTCGATCTTCAAGATCCTGCTGGTGCTGGAGTTCGCCCGGCAGGTCGAGGCGGGCCAGGTCGACCCGACCGAACGTGTCCTGGTCACCGCCGCCGACCGGCTCGGCGGGTGGGGACTGGCCGGCTGCGCCGACGACGCCGAGGTGTCGTTGCGGGACCTCGCGTACTTCGCCATGTCGGTCAGCGACAACACCGCCGCCGACGTGCTGCTGCGCCGGGTCGGTCCGGACCTGCTGCCGATGCTCGCCGCCGAGCTGGGCCTTCGCCGAACCCGCGTTCTCGGCGGCCCACGGGAGCTGGTCGAGATGATGCTCGCCGACGTGGGGGCGCGTACCGAGGCGGAGTTCGCGCGGATCTTCCCTACCCTGCCGGCGGACCAGGTTCGGGCCATGCGGGTCTTCGACCCGCAACGCACCACCTCCAGTACGGCGCGGGACATCACCCGGTTGCTCACCCTGATCTGGCGGGACGAGGCCGGGCCGGCATCGGCGTGCGCGATGGTCCGCGCCTGGATGGCCCGGCAGCTCTTCTGGACCCGCCTGGCGGCCGGTTTCCCGCCCGCCGTGCGGGTGTCCGGCAAGACCGGCACCCTGCCCGGACTGCACCTGGAGGCCGGAGTCGCCGAATACCCCGACGGCGGCCGGTACGCGATCGCCGTCTTCGCCCGCGCCGAGGATCTCGCCCCGCGCCGGATCGACGTGGACCTGGCCATCGGGCGGGCCGCTCGTACGGCCGTTGAGGCGTTACGCGGCGACTGATTTTTCGCCGTGTCGAGCGACGGGACAGCACCGTCGAGCAGGCCTGATATGCGCTGGCGTATCGGAGGCGACAGCGTTCGATCTTGGACCTGGGCCCGAGGGCGCTGGTTGGCTCGGGTCGACCGATCAACCGACACGGGGAGCAGATCCGTATGTCCCACCTCGACCGCCGTCGCTTCCTCCGCGACGCCGCAGCCACCACCGCCCTGGTCTCGGCCGGCGGACTCGCCGCCTCGACCACCCCGGCCCAGGCCGCGCCCCCGGCCGCCGCGCCCACGCCGACCACCCGCGCAAAGGGCGCGGTCAGCTTCCGCTGGTGGGGTACGGCCGGCTGGCGCATCGACATCGCCGACCGGACCATCCTGGTCGACCCCTTCCTCAGCCGGATCGACACCGGCCTGTTCGCCGGCGCGTTCAAGACGGACACCCCGTTGACCGTGCGCACCGACGTGATCGACCAGCGCGTCGAGAAGGCCACGACCGTGCTGGTCACGCACACGCACTGGGACCACTTCATGGACGTGCCGTACATCGCCGGGCGGACCGGCGCGCGGGTGTTCGGCACCCTCACCGCGTACCACCTGGGACTGGCGTACGGGGTGCCGTCGGCGCAGCTCAGCGCCGTGAAGGGCGGGGAGGTGCTCGACTTCGGCGACCACACCGTCGAGGTGGTCGGCTCGCTGCACAGCCGCAACGCGTCGTACTCGGTGGCCTTTCCCGGGGTGCGGGTGAGTCAGCCGGCGCGGCCGGCGACCATCGCGGACCTGCCGGAGGGCGACACGTTGGGCTACCTGCTGCGGGTCGCGGGCGGCCCGTCGGTCTACCTCACCGGGGCCAGCGACGTCGCCGAGCGCAACCTCACCGGCCTGGCGCCGGACGTGGCGATGGTGGCCATGCAGAGCGCCACCACCACCGCCGACTACCTGCCCCGGCTGCTGGCCGGTCTGGACTATCCGAAGGTCGTGGTGCCGGTGCACTGGGACAACTTCGAGACGCCGTTGCGGAACCCGCCGGTCGTCGCGCCGGCGGACCGCGCCCGCCTCGACGAGATGGTCGCGGCGGTGCGTCGGATCTCGCCGCGCAGCCGGGTACTGGTGCCCGAGTACGAGACCGCGTACCACTTCTGACCGGTCCCGGGCGGGCGTCGCACGCCCGCCCGGTCAGCCGGCCGCCAGCTCCGCCAGGGTGCGCACCGACTTCCAGTTGCGGGTGGTGCCCACCACGCCGAGCTGCTTCTCCAGGTACGCGTTGGTGAACTTCGTCCGCCCGTAACCGCCGTCGGGGAAGTGCAGGAAGACCTCGCGGCCGGTCACCGTGAACGCCACGTTCTCGCCACCGGGCACGGTGAGCGCGTCGACAAGCGACTTCTTCGGAGCGGTCGCGAGGAAGGCCACCAGCAGCCGCTTCGGGTCGTCGTCGAGCTCGGCGTACGGGTTGCCGCCGGCCACCGCCGCCAACTCCCGGCCGCTGCGCACCAGCACCGGCACGGTGAGCCCCAGCTCGTCGGTGAGCGCCCGCTCGATGCCGGCGGCGAGCTTCTCCGCGTCGCGCACCGTGCTGCCGAAGACCACGTTGCCGCTCTGCAGGTACGTCGTGACGTCGTCGTGGCCGAGGTCGGTGACGATCCGGCGCAGGTCGGCCATCGCGAGGCGGGCGCTGCCGACGTTGACCCCGCGCAGCAGGGCGACGTACCGGGTCATGGCTCCTCCGTCCACATGGGTACGACGTCAGCCTAGCGGGGTGGACGTAGCTGTCGGACCCGATCGGTAGGCTCCCACTGCCGGCCGCCACGAAGCGAATCGCCGGTCCTTCCTGGAGGTCAGCTTTGATCCGTTCCCGTTTTGCTGTGGCGGTCGCCGTCGCCGCAGCGACCGCGATCGTGGGGCTTCCCGCGACCGCACACGCCGACGAGATTCCGATCGTCACGTCCGCGCACAGCGACTACGACCTCGATCTGGGGACGTTGCTGGTGTCCATTACGTCACCGAGCGACGTCACCGACGTCCGTGCGCACATCCGGGAGTACAACACCGGGTCAGAGGTCGCCGTTCAGGAGGACTTCTACCTACAGTCCGGCACCGAGCGTGACGGGGTGTGGCGATCCAACCCGATCATCCTCGACAAGCTCGGTTACTACCGGGTCGACGTGGAGGTCACCGACGAGGCCGGTCACCACGTCACTCAGACCGATGCCGGCGACCTGAACTACTCGGTGGTCACGTTCTTCGAGAACGTCACGCTGAACCGCACCACGGTGACCTACGAGAACCGCAACGTGACAGTGCGGGGATGGCTCAAGGGTCGCTGGCCGGGCAGCGGCGAGATCAGGTCCCTGGGGAGGTTCCCCATGTCGGTGAACGCCGACTCTAGTTGGGAAGCGGTCACCACCAGGGCCGATGGTTCCTTCACCGGCACGGTCACGATCGGTCGCAAGGACGAGATGGTGTACGCGGCCTACAGCTACGACAACGACCATCTCTTCCACGGCTCGTCGCGGTCGGGCGAGACCACCATCGCGATCAACAAGCGGCCGATGCGGATCACCATCGAGGCGGATCGACCCAAGATCCTCAAGGATGAGACCGTCACGGTTAGCGGCCAGCTGACCTGGCGGACGCCGGAGGGTTGGGTGCCGGTGCCTGGTGCGCAGCCGGGGGTTTCCCTCTGCATGAGCGCCGACTACTGCGGCACGTTCCTCGGCTCTGCCACCACGGCCGCGGACGGTCGTTACTCGCTGACCACCTCGCCGTACGAGTCCGGCCGCCTCCAGGTCGGTTACTCGATGAACGACGAGTTCGTCAGCCCCGCGATCGCCAGCACGAACATCTCCGTGCTCCAGCCGGCCGCCTTCCGGAGCTTCTCGGCGGTCCGGGAGAACGCGACGACCGTGACCCTCAGCGGTGAGATGGAGTTCACCGGTGGGCTGTCCCCCGGGACGGTGCCACTGAAGGTGCAGTTCTCGGCCACCGGCGAAGACGGCACCTGGGCTACGCCGGCCACCATCTATGCGGGCGGCAGTTACGACTTCGCCACGTCGATCTACAAGAAGACGGCCGGTTACTGGCGTGTCGTCTATCCCGGCACATCGACCGACTTCCAGTCGGCGACCAGCGCGCCGGTGTACGTCAGCTGATCTTAGTGAGCGCGGGAGCGTCCGGACCGGATGCTCCCGCGCCGACGACCGTAGGCAGCCCACTCAGCTCACTCGACGACCGGCAGCACGACCTCGTTGCGGCGCAGGAACCACGGCTTCCACGGCGGGTCGAAACGCGCGTACCGGATGGCGCCGGTGGGCTGCAGCCCGGCGGCCGTCACCGACCGGCCCAGCATGGTGGCCCGTCGGCTGAACGCCCGCTCCGTCCACCGGCCGGAGAACCGCATCGCCGCCGCCAGTTGGGCCGGGACCTCGTGGATCCGTACCCGGGCGTCCACCGGCTCGGGCACCGTCGCGGCGGTGACGGTGGCCGGCAGAACGAACTGGATCAGGTACGCGCCCGGCCACTCGCCCTCGACCTGGACGACCGGCAGCGTCATCGGGATCTTCGTCGCGCCGTCGGCCGTGGACGTCGCCGGCAGCGCCGACCCGACCGGCTGTCGGGCCCGGTTGGCGCCCCCGACGTACGCGGCCAGCGGCCGGAACGCCTCGATCGGCGCCCGGGTGAACGACGCCTGGATCCGCATCTCGGCCACCAGGTGAGCCGGATAGCGGCGCAGCTCGAAGCCGGGGTGTCGGGACACCACCCGGTACGGCTGCTGCTCGGTCATCGCGCGCTCCCAGGATCTGCTGGAACAGACGCTACCGCCCCTCCGGCTCCCGCTCTGCCGAAGTCGACTGTCCCGCCCGCCGGGCGACGGTCCGGCAGTACTGGCGTCCGCCCTCGTCGCGCAGCACCACTCCGAGCCGGCCGAGTTCGCGGCGCAGCTCCCGTACGTCGTCGCGGCGGTCCCGTTCGAGGGCCCGCTCCCGGGCGCGCAGTAGAGCGTCCGCGCCGACCGGCAGCCCCGGCAGGTCGGGCACCCACAGCCGGTACGCCGAGCGGTGCGGATCGTCGTCCGTCCAGGCCCAGCCGTGCGCGCGGAACGCCGCCGCCAGGTGGGCCGCCGGGAGGTCCGTCGACTCCCGGACGAGTTCCGCGCCGTCGCCGTCGAGCAGCACCAGGTGCTTGTCGGCCAGGAAGGCGGCCCGGGTGTCGGCCCGTGCGACGGTGCGTACCTGGTCGGCGCGGCGCAGCCGGACCTGCGTGGAGTCCACGGTGACGATCAGCCGTTCGGCGGTGCCGACCCCGGCGACGACCAGGCCGCCCAGGACGCCGACGGCCATCGCGCCGAGGGTCGCCGGCGGTTCGGGCAGCCGGTCCAACCACCTGATGAGGTCGCCGAACGGCACCCACGACAGCCGGGCCAGCCATCCCGTCGACGCGGCGAGGAGCCAACCGGCGCCCGCGCCGAGCAGCGGAAAGCCACCCCACAGGACGACCAGTTCCAGCGGACCACCGGTGACCACTGTGCGGGTGCGGTAGTCGGCCGCGTCCATGGTCAGGACACCTCGCGGCGCAGCGTCCGGACCAGGCCGGCGGCCAACGGAAGGACCATCCAGACGAGCAGGGACACCGCCAGCCGCCCCCACTGTTCGCCGGTGAGCGCATCGCTGCTGAACAACGGGTCCATGGTCCGGCTGGTGTCCAGCCACCCGGCCGGACCGCACAGGGGCCGGACCATCTCGCCGAGCACCGACCAGAGGGTCGGCAGCAGCAGGTAGCCGACGATCGCCAACGGCGGGTTGAGCAGCAGCAGACCGAAGGCGGCACCCATCAGCACCACGGCCACCTGGACGATCACCCCGTTGACGATCAGCGTCGCGCCGACCTGCCAGGTGCCCGCACCGCCCGTGGCCGACGCCACGAGCGTCCCGATGCTGGCGACGGCGAGGGCGACCAGCACGGAGGCGATCGCGGCCAGCACCACCGCGATCAGCTTCGCGGTCACCACCCGTTCCCGCCGGGGGACCAGCGCGTACGTGGTGAGGGCGGTGCGCTGGGACCACTCGCTGGTGATCGACAGGATGCCCAGCACCGGCAGGAGCACGTTGGCGGGCAGCAGCGAGGTCACGAAGAAGGTGCCGAAGGTCTGTTCGGCGTCCTCCGCGTAGATCAGCAGGAGGGTGACGACCGCGACGACGACGAGGCCGATGGTGATCAGCAGCCAGCGGCCGGCCCGGGTGTCGACGAGCTTGCGCAGTTCGACGGCGGTGAGCCGGAGCAGTGACGGTCGGCGTACCGGGGAATGGTGCCGGGGCGCGACGGCCCCGGCGGTGGGTGCGGCGGTGGTGGTGGTCATCGGACGGCCTCTCGGGTGGATTCGCCGGCGGTCAGGGTGAGGAAGAGCTGTTCGAGGCCGCCGCTGCCGGCCGGGCGCAGCTCGGCCAGCGCGACGCCGGCGTCGGCCGCGGCCTGGCCGACCGTCTCGGCGTCCGCCGGCACGAGCAGGCCGTCGGGGCTGTCGGTGGGGGTCAGGTCGGCCGCCTCCAGCGCCCGACGCAATGCCCCGTCGTCGCGCGCCCGCACCACCGTGCCGCCGCCGGCCAGCAGCTCGTCCTTGCGGCCCTGGGCCACGATCCGGCCACCCCCGATCACCACCAGCCGGTCCGCGACCGCCTCCACCTCGCGCAGCAGGTGGGAGGAGAGCAGCACCGTGCCGCCCCGGTCGGCGAAGTCGCGCAGCAGACCCCGCATCCAGAAGATCCCCTCCGGGTCCAGGCCGTTCGCCGGCTCGTCGAGGATCAACACCCGGGGGTCGCCGAGCAGCGCCTGCGCCAGGCCGAGCCGCTGACGCATGCCCAGCGAGTACGCCCGTACCCGACGCTTCGCCGCCACCGCGTTCAACCCGACCAGGTCGAGCTTCGCGGCGACCTCGCGCCTGCTCAAACCCAGGGTGTACGCGGACAGCGTCAACGCCTCGCGGCCCGTGCGGCCCGCATGCTGGGCGGAGGCGTCCAGCAGGACACCGACCTCCCGTCCCGGGTTGGGCAGCTCCCGGTAGGGGTGCCCGGCGACGGTGGCGCGACCCGCGGTCGGTGTGGTGAGCCCGCAGATCATGCGCATGGTGGTCGACTTGCCGGCCCCGTTGGGACCGAGGAAGCCGGTGACGGTGCCGGGCTCGCACTGGAACGACACGTCGTCCACCGCCGGGTGCGGCCCGTACCGCTTGGTCAGGTTCTCCACGGTGATCATGCGGTCGAGCCTGCCGCCGCCGGCCGGCCATCCGCTGCGGCCGCTGGTCGGTGCCGCAGCTACCTTGGTCGACGCCCGGGTCGAGACTTTGGTAGCTGGTTGTCCGGGCCGGTAGCTGCCTAGCATGGGCGCGTGACCAGCATCGCCGTCCCCGAGCACCCCTGGCTGTTGCCCGGGGAGCTGGTGGTGCCGGCGGAGCCCGAGCGTGCCCGTCCGCGTCGCACCACCCGGGACTGGGTGGTGGACAGCCTGGCCTTCCTGATCAGCCTGCTCTGGGTGCTGTTCGCCACCGTCGACAGCCTCTCGCCCACCCCTGAGGCGGCCGTCCCGCTTCCGCACGACTGGATGGTCGGCGTGGACGCGCTGATCGGGCTGGTCTGCTGCGGTCTGCTCTGGGTGCGTCGCCGGTGGCCGCTGGGGTTGGCGCTGGCCACCCTGCCGCTGAGCATGTTCTCGATGGCCGCCGCGATCCCGCTGGTGATCGTGTACTTCACCGTGGTGGTGCACCGCCGGACGGCCGTCGCGGTGGCGGTCACCGGTGTCGGCCTGCTCACCAACCTGGTCTTCAGCTGGGCGCGTCCCGATCCGGCCATGCCGTACTGGCTCACCGTGTCCTGGGGTGCGGTGATCACCCTGGCCGTGCTGGCCTGGGGGATGTTCGTGCGGGCCCGGCGGCAGTTGATCGTCTCGCTACGCGAACGCGCCGAGCGGGCCGAGGCCGAGCAGCAGTTGCGGGTCGCCCAGGCCCGCCACCTCGAGCGCACCCGCATCGCCCGGGAGATGCACGACGTGCTGGCCCACCGGATCTCCCTGCTCAGCCTGCACGCGGGAGCGCTGGAGTTCCGCCCCGACGCGCCCGCCGACGAGGTGGCCCGAGCCGCCGGGGTGATCCGGGGCAGCGCCCACGCGGCCCTGCAGGACCTGCGGGAGGTCATCGGGGTGCTCCGGGCCGAGGGCGACGGCGACGGCGACGCGCCCGAGCCGCCCCAGCCCACCCTCGCCGACCTTCCGGCCCTGATCGACGAGTCGCGGACGGCCGGCGTGCGGGTCAACGTCAGCGACGGTGTGGCGCGGCCGGCGGAGGTGCCGGCGGCGCTGGGCCGGGCCGCCTACCGGATCGTGCAGGAGGGTCTGACCAACGCCCGTAAGCACGCGGCCGGCGCGGTCGTCACCGTGGACGTGACCGGTGGTCCGGGCAGCGGGCTGACCGTGGCGATCGCCAATCGATGGCCGGTGGGCACTCCGGTCGGCGGCACGCTCCCGGGCGCGGGCACCGGCCTGGTCGGCATCAGCGAACGGGTCGCCCTGGCCGGCGGCCGGCTCGCCTACGGGCGGGACGACACCGGCGACTTCCGACTGGCGGCCTGGCTGCCGTGGCCGGCGTGACCGCACAGCCCAGCGGTCCCGGCTCTCCTGACGTGCCCAGCGCCCACGACGCTGGTCCGACCGGCGGGGCGGGGCCGGAGCCGGTGCGGGTGCTGATCGTGGACGACGACGCGTTGGTCCGGGCGGGGCTCTCGATGATCCTCGGCGGCCTGCCGGACCTGCGGGTGGTGGGCGAGGCGGCCGACGGCGGCGAGGTTCCCGCCGCGGTCGCCGCGTACGCCCCGGACGTGGTGCTGATGGACATCCGGATGCCCCGGGTGGACGGGCTGGCCGCCACCGAGGCGCTGCGCGGGCAACCGAACCCGCCCGAGGTGCTGGTGCTGACCACCTTCGACGCCGACGAGCAGGTGCTCCGGGCATTGCGCGCCGGAGCGGCCGGTTTCCTGCTCAAGGACACCCCGCCGGTGGACATCGTGCACGCGATACGCCGGGTCGCCGGGGGCGAGGCGATGCTCTCCCCGTCGGTGACGCGCACGCTGATCAACCACGTGACCGCCGCCAACCCGGGCCCGCCCGGCCCCGATCCGCGACGCGAACGGGCGCTGCGCCTGCTCGCCGCGCTCAGCGAGCGGGAACGGCAGGTCGCCATCGCCCTGGGCAGGGGCTACACCAACGCCGAGATCGCGGGGGAGTTGTTCATGAGCGTGGCGACGGTGAAGGCGTACGTCTCCCGGCTGCTGACCCGACTCGACCTCAACAACCGGGTCCAGGTGGCCCTGCTCGTGCACGACGCCGACCTCGTCTGAGCTTGCGAGCTGGCTCGCGCCACTGTCGTTGATACACTCATTTTTGAGTGTTCCAAAAATGACAGCATCAAGGGTGGTTCATGGACGGTTTCGTGGGACGAGAGCGAGAGCTGGCCTTGCTCGACGGAATGCTCGCCCGGGTAGCTCGCGGTGGCCGGGCTGGTCGGCCGGGGCGCGCGCTGCTCATGCGCGGCCGCCGCCGGGTCGGCAAGTCCCGGCTCGTGGAGGAGTTCGTCGAGCGGGCTGAGGTCCCCCACCTCTTCTTCACCGCCTCCGCGCAGCCCTCTGCCGCCGCCGACCTCGCCCTCTTCGTGGAAGCGGCGGCCGCCTCCACGTTGCCCGAAGCGCAACTGCTGAGCGAGCAGCAGCCACGGACCTGGGACGCCGCGCTCACCCTGCTCGTCGCCGCCCTGCCGACCGATCGGCCGAGCGTCGTCGTCCTGGACGAGATGCCGTACCTCATCGCGAGCGATCCGGGTTTCGAGGGCACGCTGCAGAAGGTCTTCGACCGCGAGCTGTCCCGGCGGCCGGTCCTGCTGATCTGCGTCGGCTCGGACCTGGCCATGATGGAGGCCTTGAACGACTATGGTCGGCCGTTCCACCAGCGGGCCACCGAGATGGTCGTCCCTCCGCTGAGCCCGGCCGATGTCCGCGACATGCTCGACCTCTCCGCCGCCGACGCGTTCGACGCCTACCTGGTGTCCGGGGGTCTGCCGCTGATCCTCGACGAGTGGCCGACCGGTGCGTCGGTGCACGACTATCTGGCCGACGCGGTACGCGATCCGACCTCGGCCCTGCTGGTCAGCGGCGAACGCGCGCTCGCGGCGGAGTTTCCACCCCAGTCCCAGGCAGGTCTGGTGCTGCGGGCCATCGGCTCCGGTGAACGGACCTTTACGCTGATCTCCCGTGCGGCGGGGGACCTACCGCAGGCGTCCCTGAACCGTGCCCTGGGTCTGCTGACCCAGAAGCGGGCCGCGGAGGTCACCGTCCCGCTGTCGACCAAGCCGTCACGGGAAACGAGGTATGCGGTGGCTGACCCGTACTTGCGTTTCTGGCTGTCGTTCCTGGGGCCCCACCTGGCCGAGATCGAGCGTGGGCGAGGTGACCTGACCCTGCAGCGGATCCTGCGATCGTGGACGTCCTGGCGGGGTCGGGCGATCGAGCCTGTCGTCCGCGAGACGATGCGCCGGCTGCCCGGAGACACGCTGCCGGCCGAAGCGTCGGCGATCGGCGGCTATTGGACGCGTACGAACGACCCGGAGATCGACATCGTCGGTGCCGATCGGGGGCCGGTCGCTGAGCGCATCTGCTTCGTCGGCTCGGTGAAGTGGCAGGAGAACCGGCCCTTCGACGCCCATGACCTGGGCCGACTACTTCTTCACCGGTCCCGGCTACCCGGAGCGGACGAATCGGTACCGACCGTTGCCGTGTCGCGTAGCGGCACCGCCGTCGATGGGCTCCGTGTGCTATCGCCGGAGGATCTGCTTACCGCGTACCGGAATTGAACCTTCGTCCGATGCCGGCCGTACCACTGCCCGAGGATGTCGGTGCGGTCAGTCCGCCGTACCGCTGCCGAGCTGCGGGAGGCCTGCCGTGCGTGTTGGTGAGCAGTCGACGGATCCCATCGACCAGGTGCTGGGTGAGGTGCCGATGCCGGCGCCACTGACCCCCGAGGATGTCCGGCTCGCGGTCCGGGCGGTGGTCGTGCACACCGCCGAGGAGTGGCCGACCGGACCGCTGTGCCGCAACGACGGCGCGTCCTACCCGTGCCGCCTGCACCGCTGGGGGCGTCGGGTCCTGGAGGCGCACGGGCTCAACGAGCGGCAGATCGAGGCGTTGATCCGGCACGGCAACCCGTTCGTGCACGTGCCGTTCCCGTTCACGGCGACCGGGCCGTCGTCCGCGCGCCCCGCCGGCGTCCGGCCGGCCACGCCCCCCGGCTATCCGGCGCCGGCCCCGGGCCGGGCCGGACTGCCCGCGCGACACCAGGCCGCGCGGGCCACCCCCACGGGGGTACGACCCGCGCCTGCCAGCCGCCCGGTGAGTCCCGGTGTCACCGCGCCGCGCTGGCCCCGGGCGAGCTGAGCGGCGTCACCCCACGGCCCGCTCTGCCCGGGGCGACAGGGCGTCGGCCCGGCGCGGAGGTTTCCCCTCCGCGCCGGGCCGACGTCACGCCGACCGGCTGGTTCAGTCGTTGCCAGCGCCGATCCCGCAGTCCGGCGCGGACCAGTTCGTCGTGTTCGAACTGCCGTCGCTGTTGTTCTCGCGCCGCGAGTCGACATGCACGTGGTCGTCGTGGTCGGGGTAGCCGGGCCCGTAGATCCCGCTGAAGCCGTGGTTACGGGCGTCCCGCGCGACCGTGCACAGGGACGACGTCCGTGAGGTGACGTCGGCCGCGTGGCCGTACAGGTGCTGGCTGTCCGACGCGCCGCCGACCTGGTTGTTGCAGGCACGGCTGCGGAAACCGCTCGTCACGTTCAGCGGCTTGTCGCCGAGGCTCTTGCGCAACGCCTCCAACTTCCACATGGTGCGCAGCGCGTTCTGCTTGGTCTGGGCCGCCGACAGCGGACCGCCGCTCCATCCGCTGCCGCCGCACCCGTTGTCCAACTCGTTGTAGCTGAAGTGCGCGGGCGTGCAGTCGTTGTCCTGGAGCTGGTACAGCTTGGCGTACGTCTGCGGGCCGGCGATGCCGTCGGCGCGCAACCCGTACGCCTGCTGGAACCGCTTCACCGCGGCGGCGGTCTTCGGTCCGTAGCGGCCGTCGTTCTCGACGATGTCCCGGTTGCCGGCCCAGCCAGCGACCCGGATCTGCAGCTGACGGACGTCGTCGCCCGAGCGCCCCTGGTAGAGGTTGCGGTTCCAGGTGTAACAGCCGTCCGCGTACGCTGCCGGCGCGGCGACCACCGAGGCGATCGCTGCCCCGGGCAACGCCAGGGCGAAAGCGACAGCAACTCGCTTCAAGGTGTTTACGCGCACAGAAGTCCTCCCGTTAGGAGAGCGAATGGGGTGGCTCTGGGACATCGACCGGGACGTCCCGCGATTTCCACCTTCGCACTGATCAGTGCGGTTGGCGGCAATAACGAGAATTGTCCTCACGATTCGTCCGTTCCTGGGCAGCGCCTGTGAATTCGGCTGATTTGCGAAACAGCCATTTCCCCCGATCGGCCCGGGAACGCGGGAACGGCACCGAACGTCGCATTCAGTCGCACCCAGGGTGATGTTCCACTTCACTGGGCGGGCGGTAACGTCAGGCCCGGGTGGCGAACTGGCGGAGGTGCGCGTGGCACGCGGTGGCGTCTTCTGTGTCGAGGGTCAGTGGCACCGTGACCTCAACGAACGCGGTTCCGTGCTGCCCACCCTCGAACTGCTGGAGCGACTCGGCAAGATCCGCTTCATCCACAAGGACGCCGCCACCCGCGACGAGTTGTTCTACTTCCTGGACCGCTGGCTGCTCAAGCAGTACGCCGATCACCGTGTCGGCTTCTTCGCCATGCACGGTGAGCCGAGCCGGCTCTGCCTCACCGACTGGCAGTCGGTGGAGCTGAACGAGGTGGCCGAGTTGATGGCCGGCCGCTGTGAGGGGCGGCGGCTCTACTTCGGCAGTTGCTCGGTGCTGCGCGCGTCGGACGCGGTGCTGCGCGAGTTCCTGGAGGTCACCGGCGCCGCCCTGATCTGCGGTTTCACCCGGGACGTCGACTGGGTTGAATCGGCCGCCTTCGAAACCGTCCTGCTCGACGTGCTGGCCAACGGGCAGCGGCACAACGCCGCCGAACTGCGGATGGGCTCCGCGCACTGGGCGCCGCTCGCCTCGTACCTCGGCTTTCGGGTGATCTATGCCAACGGCCGGGCGTGGCGCCCGGCCGGTCGGCCTCGCGTGCCCACCCAGGCGGTGCACCGCACCGCCGCCGACCCGCGCTGACCTCCACCGCCCGCTGACCCCCACGCCCGCTGACCTCCACCGCCCGCTGACCCCCACCGCCCGCGGACCCGCCGCCGGCCTGGTAGGAACGAGTGATGGCACGCAGCATCGCGAAGAACACCCGGGTCGACCGGGACACCCTGCTCGACTTCCTCCGGCCGCGACACCGCGTCGTGCTGATGACCACCCGAGCCGACGGCCGGCCGCAGTCCTCCCCGGTCTCCGCCGGCATCGACGGCGAGGGTCGCCTGGTGGTGTCCACGTACCCCGAGCGGGCGAAGGTGACCAACATCCGCCGCGACCCCCGGGTTTCGGCGTGCGTCCTCTCCGACGACTGGAACGGCCCGTGGGTGCAGATCGACGGCACGGCCGAGGTGCTGGACCTGCCCGAGGCGCTGGAGCCGTTGGTCGAGTACTTCCGCAGCATCTCCGGCGAGCACCCGGACTGGGACGACTACCGGGCGGCGATGGTGCGCCAGGGCAAGTCGCTGATCCGAGTGACCATTGATGCCTGGGGTCCGATCGCCACCGGCGGTTTCCCGGCCCGCCTCGCCGACTGAGCGCGCGCTTCGAACGCGTCCGTACCCGCCAGCTGTTCGTCCGCTGTCGAGCTGCCCCGGATGTGGGGCGGCGGTGGTGGGGCGCGGTCGCGGTGGTGGGTTGGCCGTGCAGGGGTGGTGCGCTGTCGAGCTGCCCCGGATGTGGGGCGGCGGTGGTGGGGTGCGGTCGCGGTGGTGGGTTGGCTGTGTAGGGGTGGTGCGCTGTCGAGTTGCCCCGGATGTGGGGCGGCGGGCGACGACGGTGCCGTTCGATCCGCCGGGTGCGGGTGCGGGTGCGGGTGCGGGGGTGCGGGGGTGCGGCGCTGTCTACCGCAAGCTGTTCTTCCGCATCTCGCTGCGTCTGCCCCATATCTGGAGCAGCTCGACAGGGGCTGAGGGGGAGGTCGGCCCGACCGCCGAGCGCCGAGCGCCGACCGCCGACCGCCGTGCCGGTCAGTACGCGGCGGTGAAGCGCGCGTTCATGTGTTGGGGCTGCTCGATCTCGTCGACGATCGCTACCGCGAGGTCCTCGTAGGTGAGCACCGACCGGCCCTGGTCATCGGTGACCGGCTCGTCGGTGCCCGTGCGGTAGTGCCCGGTGCGGTCGCCGGGGTGGAACTCCAGCGGCGGCGGCGAGACGTAGGTCCAGCGCACCCCGTCGGCGGAGCTGCGGTAGTAGTCCAGAGCGTCGGCCTGGCCCATCGCCGAGTCCCGGTACTGCTCGGGGAAGTCGGGCTCGTCGAGGAAGCGGGTGCCGCGCGGGGTGAGCAGGGTGGACCCGCCACCCAGATGGATGATCCGGGGCGCGGCCGGCATGGGCCGCAGGGCGGTCACCAGGGTCTCGGCGGCCGTGCGCCAGAGCCCGCGCTCGCCGCCGCCGATCGCCACCACCAGCGCGTCCGCGTCCGGCGCCAACTCCCGGACACTGCGCTCGCTGGTGGCGTCGCCGGTGACCGTCCGTACCCCGTCCGGCAGGTACGAGGTCGCCTCCGGGCGACGGACCGCGGCGATCACCCGGTGTCCCCGGTCGACGGCCTCGGCGGCGATCCGCGACCCGGCGGTGCCGCCCGCGCCAAACACGACGATGGTGCTCACCAGCCCAGGCTAGGGCCGGCTCGCCCCGGAGATGCCGTTATGACGAACCCGGCCGGGCGTTCAGGGGAGCGACCGACTGGCATGGGCCCACTACGGTGAGCCAAACAAGATCCATTGACTGAACGGGGAATCCATGAAGCACCTCTCCGCCCGTCGCCGGCTGCTCGCCTGGACGGTGCCTGCCACCCTGGCGCTCGCCGTCGTCCCGGCCCTGCCGGCCCAGGCCGCACCGGTCCACACGCCGACCACCGCCGTCACCGGCCCGGTCGACAAGGACCTCAACGGTGACGGCGTACCGGACCTGGTGACCGCCGGCGGCACCACGACGCGCCTCGACTCCGGTGTCTGGACGGCGCGGGGCCGGATCAACGCGACCACCGGCGTCGGCACCGGCCGGGTGAAGGTCCCAGCGGTGAACATCGGTATCTACGGCAACGGCGTCACCGGCAATGAATCGCCGGCCGACTTCGACGGCGCCCAGATGATCACCGGCACCTTCTGGGGCACCGCGAACCAGGACTTCCTGGCCTACTACCCGGGCGGCGACAACGCCGGTGGCGGCGTCATCATCAAGGGTGTCGGCGACGGAACGATGGCAAAGCCCTACAGCGCCTCGGTCAGCCTCGCGCGCGAATTCCTGGCCGACGACTACGGCAACTCCCCGATCCAGCTCGTCAGCGGGTACGTGGCGGACGGCGTCGGCGACTACATCCCTGACCTGGTCGGGATCGTCGGCGACACGACGAACGGTTACCGACTGGCCTACTACCCGAACGCCTGGGCGGTGGGCCTCTACCTCCGGGTGGCGTTGAACACCGCCACCCCGACCGGCGGCAGCGACTGGCAGAACTGGACCCTGGCCAGCACCGAGTTGGCTTCGGGCGTGGCCCTGGTCCTGCGCAACGCCACTACCGGCGACCTGTACCTGTGGCAGGGCGTGACGATGACCGACAACGGCGACGGGACCGGCGCGCTCGCCTACACCCAGTACCGGCTCGCCTCGGGCTGGAACACCGGCGTGGCAGTCAGCAGCCTCCTCGCCGCCGACCTGAACGCCGACGGCGTGGCCGACCTGTGGGCGGTGTTCCCCGACGGCAGCGTGCGGGCGTACCTGATCTCGAACCTCTCCGTCAGCAAGCCGGCGAAGATCCGCGCGATCCAGGCCCAGCAGCTCGGCTGAGCTGCGGTGTGGGGTCCGTCAGCCGTGGGCGACGGACCCCACCCCTCAGTCGATGAGCGCGGAGTAGACGAGTTGGCGCAGCTGGGAGCGGAGGGGATAGGTGCTCGACGGCAGGAGCTGGGTGAAGAGCAGCGCGGTGATCTCCTCGGTCGGGTCCACCCAGAACGCGGTGCTGGCGACCCCGCCCCAGTAGTACTCGCCGACGCTGCTCGGCACCCGGCTCGGGACCGGGTCCTCGACGACCGCGAAGCCGAGGCCGAAGCCGACCCCGTCCAGGGTGCTCTCGGCGAAGCCGCCGGTGGACAGGGTGCCCAGGTCCTGCCCGCCGGGCAGGTGGTTGCGGGCCATGAAACGCACCGTGCGTGGCCCGAGCAGACGTACGCCGTCCAACTCGCCGCCGCGCAGCAGCATCTGGGTGAAGCGGTGGTAGTCGGCGGCGCTGGAGATCAGGCCGCCGCCACCGGAGAGCAGGCCGGGCTTGTGGTGCGCCAGGGCGCCGAGCCGGTCGTAGCGGAACGCCTGCCCGCTGCGCGGATCCGGCGCGTAGAGCGCGGCCAGTCGTTCGGCCTCGTCGCCCTCGACCCACCAGCGGCTGTCCGTCATGCCCAGCGGGGCGAAGATCCGGTCGGCGAAGAAGGCATCGAGGCTCTGCCCGGAGACCACCTCGACCAGTCGACCGAGCACGTCGGTGGCGACCGAGTAACCCCAGGCCGTGCCGGGCTCGAAGAGCAGGGGGAACTCGGCGAAGGCCGCGCAGGCCGTGGCCAGGTCGACGCCGGGCGGCGGGTACATGTCGTAGCCGGCGGCCCGGTAGAGCCCGTCGACCACCGACGTCTGCATGAAGCCGTACGTCAGGCCGGCCGTGTGGGTGAGCAGGTGCCAGACCCGGATCGGCTCGGTCGCCGGCACCGTGTACGGCTTGAGCGTCGAGCCCTTCGAGTAGACCCGCAGGTCGGCGAACTCGGGCAACCAGCGGCTGATCTCGTCGGTCAGCTCGAAGCGACCCTCCTCCCACAGCATCATCGCCGCGACCGAGGTGATCGGCTTGGTCATCGAGTAGATGCGCCAGAGCGTGTCCGCCCCGACCGGCGCACCCGACTCGCGGTCCCGCAGGCCGTACGTCGAGGAGTGCGCCACCTCGCCGCGGCGGGTGACCACCACCTGCCAGCCGGCGAGCCGGCCGTCGTCGACGTACCTGCCGAAGTGTTCGTCGATCCGGGCCAGCCGTTCCGGGTCGAAGCCGATCTCATCCGGGTCCTTGCTCCGCGCCACACTCACGCCGCCGAAACTACTCGCCGGTACGCCGCTACCGGAAGGGGCGGCTCCCCGGTGGTGTCGGTCGGCGGCACTAGCCTGGCCGGATGCCGGAGTTGACCGAGGACGTGACCTTCCGCCACGAGGACTGGTACGGCGAGGAGTTGACCGACCGGCAGTTCGTCGCCTGCGAGTTCTTCGACGTGGATTTGACCGAGGCGGTCACCCGGGGCGCGGTCTTCACCGGATGCACGTTCGGCAACGTACGGTTCAACGCGTCCCGGCACCTCGACTCGGCGTTCACCCGCTGTGTCTTCAAGCGCTGCAACTTCTTCGAGGCCGAGTTCACCGGCTGCAAGCTGGTGGGCAGCACCTTCGTCCAGTGCGAGCTGCGCCCGTTACGCGTCGACGGCGGCGACTGGTCGTTCGTCGCGCTGCCCGGCGCGGACCTGCGCGCTGTCCGACTGAGCGACGTGCGGATGCGCGAGGCCGACCTGACCGGCGCGAACCTCACCGGGGCCACCGTGACCGGCGTCGACCTCTCCGGAGCGCAACTTCAGCGCTGCCGCCTCGGCGGCGCCGACCTGCGGCGCAGTGATCTCACCGCGCTCGACCCGACGTCGGTCGAGCGGGCCGGCGCGCTCGTGGACGTCGAGCAGGCTCTCGTCATCGCGCAGGCGCTCGGCTTCCGCATCGGCTGAGCCGGGGTGACCACCGGAGGGTGAGCCGGCCGTCCCATACCGTCCCGATCCGGACTGGACACGTCATGCTGTCCCGATTTAGCGTGTCGACCACGCCGGTGCAATCGTGAACGACCCACAGTGGACGGTCGATCCGTCACGTGCGGTGGCGGTCGGGCGGCAACGTGGAGGAGTCGGTGGCGGACGAGGACCGTACGCGGGATGGTTCGCGGGCCGGGGACGAGTCGGCCGCTCGACCCGCGTCGCACCGGCCGCGATCTGCCGCGGCCGGACTGGGCCACCGAGCGCTGCGCCGGCTCGCCCGCGCCCGGCAGCGGCGGCGCTGGGCACTGGAAGGCGTCGGCGCGGTCGTCTGCCTCGTGGTGCTCGTGGCGTACCTCGGCACGCGGTCCGGTCCCGATTCGGGCGACGCGACGGTCGGCGGCCCGGGCGGCGTGCCCGCCGGCGCCGCCCGTCCGACGGGCCTGCCGGGCGCGGACGGACGTACCAGCGAGGCCGGCCCGGCGCTGCCGGGTCTGCGGCCCCGGCAGCGGCCACCCTCACCCGAACCGACCCCGTCGACCAGCCCACCGGCCCCCGAGTCGGCGAAGCCGGCCGCGCCGCTGCTGTCGCTGACCCGCGCCGAGGTGCCCGCCGAGGTCGACCTGACGGCCGTGGGCACCCGGGACTGGATGCACTGGGGGCAGCGCGGCGGCAACTCGACGGTCCGCAAGCAGTCCGGCTCCGGGGAGATCGTCGACGGGGGCGGGAAGGGTCGCCGGATCGGCTGGGACGGCAACCAGGAGGTGGTCCGCTGGTCCGACGGCGCGCCCGACCGGTGGGACCGGGGCACCTCCGACGGTGTCTACACCTGCGGTGTGGGCAACGGGTTCAGCCTGACCGTCGTTGGCAGCGATGCGCCGCGCACGGTCCAGGTGTACGCCGGAATCTGGATGGCGCGCGGTCGGCTCGACGTGCGGTTGTCGACGGGCGGGCCGGTCAGCACCCTGCGCCTGGAGGACCCGTACACCAGTCAGAGCGCCCAGTTCGTCATCCGGTTCGCGGCGCCGAAGGACGCCCGGCTGGTGGTGAGCTGGACGGTCGAGAAGGTCTACACCGAGCACTGCGGGAACGTCGGCCTGCAAGCCGTCGCGCTGCGCTGAGCGGGACAGTTTGTCCGTCGCCCTCCGTCGCTGAGGACGTAACTTTCTGCTGTCCCCGTCCACCTTCCATTGTGGAGGCAGCGCAGATGAGCAGCAGTACCGCCCACCGCGTCCGTCCTGCCGTTTCTCCCGGCCACGACGAGCCGGAGGTGCTCCGCGACATCCCCCTGCCGCCGTACGTGACGGGCGAGGATGCCCAGTTCGCGGTACGCGCGGTGGTGGTACACGCGCCCCGGCGCTGGTCCGGTGGGGTGGTCTGTCGCAACGACGCCAGCCCTCACCCGTGCCGGCTGCACCGGTGGGGCACCCAGGTGTTGACGCTCCGCGGGCTGCATGCCGCCGAGATCGCCGCGCTCATCGAGCGCGGTGATCCCGCGGCGGTACCCCCCACACCGAACCGCCCCGCCTGACCCGCGTCCTGCTCTCAGCAGGTGACGAGGCTTATTGCCCTTCGCGATGTCCCGGTCGGCCGAGCCCTCGTTCGTGGCCGCCCCAGTAGTGCCGTTGCCCGCCCATCACCAGCGGGGCCACCAACGCGGCGAGCGCTCCGCCGAGCAGCGGAAAGACGATGAACACCCAGAGTTGGCGGAGCGCCACCCCGCCCTCGAAGACGGCCGGACCGAAGGCGCGGGCCGGGTTGACCGCCGCGCCGGTCAGCGTCACGCCGACGAGTTGGGTCGTGGCCAGGGCCAGACCGATGGCAACCCCCGCGATGCCGGGGTTCTCGCTGCGACTGGTCACGACGAGCACGACCAGGACGAAGAGGAAGGTCAGCACGATCTCCAGTACGGCCGCGCCACCTCGGTTGATGTGGGCGCCGTACCCGTTCGAGCCCAGCGCCCCGGTCTGGTCCGCGACGTCACCCCACCGGGTCAGTGCCCAGAGCAGGAAGCCGGCCACGGTCGCCCCGGCGAACTGCGCGATCCAGTAGGCGACTGCGCCGATCACCGAAATCTTGCCGGAGAGCAGGACGCCGAGCGTCACCGCCGGATTGACGTGACTGCCGGAGAGCGGGCCGATCGTGTAGACGAGGGCCAGCATGACGAACCCGAAGGCCAGCGCGACGACCACGACGCCGCCCTGGACCCGCGCGGCGACGGCGGCGCCTACGCCGAAGAAGACCAGCAGCAGCGTGCCGAGGAATTCGGCAGCCGCACGGCGGGCGTCATCCATCATTTACTCAGCGTAAGGATAGTTCCGCTCGCTGGTGGGCAAATCAGGGCCGTGACCAGCGCGGAAGCGAGAGCGGGACTGATCCGGCTCTATTTGACGTATCGCTCGGTAACGGGCACCGTGGGCTGGGAAGGGGCCCGTCAGCCGCCCCGATTCGACGCGACGGCGATGACCGTCCGTACCTCCCGTCGCCTCCCACGCGTGCTCGTACGCGGGCCGTTTGTCCGCCTCTGCGTGACATCAGGCCGCGAGCCGAGAAACCACGAGGAGTTCCACCAATGCTCACCATGACCGACAACGCCGTGCTCGTCATCCGTGACCTCGCCAACCAGCAGGACGTGGCCCAGGACGGTGGCGTGCGGATCGCCGCCGACGCCGACGCCGGATCGCTCACCGTTGAGCTGGTGCCCGAGCCGGAGCAGGGTGACCAGGTCGTCGACAACCAGGGCGCACGGATCTTCCTCGACCCGGACGCCGCCGACCTGCTCGGCGACGCCTCGGTGGACGCCACCGTCGACGACGAGGGCATCATCCAGTTCGGCTTCACCGAGCAGCAGTAGGGGCTCTCACCGGGGCGATCGCCCCCGCTGCGGTGGCCCCGGCCGGGAGTCCCAACCCGACCGGCCGGGGTCGTCGGGTCGCAGCAGTGCGGCGAGCACGTGCGCCACATGGTGCGACGTGCTCCACGCCGTCCAGTTGGCGGCGGACCCGGCCCCGGCACCTCGCCGTGCCCGGCGCAGCAGCTCGTGGTCGCCCCAGGAGAACGCCGCGCCGACGCTCGACCAGTGTGGCGCCGTCACCAGCGTCCGGCAGAGGTCGGCGAAGCGGTCGTCGCCCCGGCCGCCCCGGCGCGACCAGCGGTAGACCCACCAGCCGTCGTCGGCGGTGTACCGCACGGTGGGTAGCCGGTCGCCGGGGTCGCCCGCGTCGGGTAGCGCCGGACCGACGCCGTAGTCGCCGTAGTCGACTCCGAGGTCGACCAGCCGCTGCCAGAGCTGCCAGTCCCAGCGTTCCAGCCGTACCGGCTCGTCGGCGGGCAGCCGGGACAGCGTCGGCGGCATGCCGCCCGCCGCCACCGTCGCCGAGCGCCAGGCGTGGCGACGGGCCCAGTCCAGCAGCCGCCGTACTCGGGGCTCCGCCACCCGTACGTCCGCCGGGCAGCAGACGTCACCCGCGTCCACCAGCAGGTCGCACTCCTCCGGCGCGAGGCCGGTGTACCGCCAGATCCGCTCGACGGCGGTCGTGTCCGCGTCCGGGCCCGCCCGGTCGTGCGCGGCCCGCACCCGCACCAGCGCCCGCCGGGTGTACGCCCGAGCCGCCGCGCCGTGCGCGACGAGCCGCCGCTCACTCTCCGCGAGGCCGATGACAGGCATCAGCGGTACGCCCCACCGGGCCAGCTCCGTATCGACCGAGTCGGGTTGCGCGGTCACGTCGACGGCCGGCAGCAGGCCAGCCGGCAGTCGGCGCAGACCGTCCCTCGTGGAACGGTCGACGGCGTTGACCTCCAGGATCGGCGCGACGAGCGGGGCGGCCGCGGGATCGAGGTGGGTCAGGGCTTCCAGCTCACCGCGTCGGCGGCTGGTGAGGATGGGGCGGTAGACCGGCGCCACTGCCCGGCCCCCGTGGGCGGGCACCATACTTCAATCTAGTCAGGCATTCGCATGCCTCCACACTTTCTGGTACCGAAAATCCGCTGTCCGGCTGTCGGTTCGGCGACTACGCTCGCCCGATGTCCGCGTCGCCGTACCGTTACCGCTCCACCGACGAGGACAGCGCCCGCTGGCTCGGCTTCCCGTTCCGCGATGGCGACATCGTGATCAGCACCCGCTCCAAGAGCGGCACCACCTGGATGCAGATGATCTGCGCGCTGCTGGTGCTGGGCACGCCGAAGCTGCCGGCGCCGCTGTCCGAGTTGTCGCCCTGGCTGGACTGGTTGGGCGAGCCGCGGGACGTGGTGTACGAGCGGTTGGCCGCGCAGTCGCACCGCCGGTTCATCAAGACGCACACCCCGCTGGACGGGGTACCGCTCGACCCCCGGGCGCACTATGTGGTGGTGGCGCGGCATCCACTGGACATGGCCGTCTCCCTCTACCACCAGGCGGGAAACCTGGACCGGACCCGAGTCGCGGAGCTGACCGGCCAACCCGCGCCGGCGGGACCGCCGCGTGTCCGTCCACCGCTCGGGCAGTGGCTGGCGAGCTGGGTCGACCACGAGGTCGACCCGCGCGTCGAGCTGGACTCGCTGCCCGGGGTGTTCGGGCACCTGCGGGACGCCTGGGCCCGTCGGCACGAGCCGAACATCGCGCTGGTGCACTACGACGACCTCCGCGCCGACCTGGGCGCACAGATGCGACTGCTGGCCGACCGCTGGGGTGTCGAGGTGCCCGCCGGACGGTGGCCCGCGTTGGTCGAGGCGGCCACGTTCGACCGGATGCGCGAGCGCGCCGACCAACTCGCCCCGGACACGCTCGGCGTGTTGCGGGACCGCCAGGCGTTCTTCCGTCGCGGCGGCTCGGGGCAGGGGCGTGATCTGCTCGACGCGGCCGCGCTGGCCCGCTACGAGCGGCGGGCGCGGGGGTTGGCCCCGCCCGACCTGCTCGCCTGGCTGCACCGCGACACCTGAGTCGTACGCGCAAACGAGCGCGCGGCGCCGCTGCGATCGTGGTCGCAACGTCGCCGCGCTCTGGCCGTCTCCCACCACCGCAGCCGTTCGGCGGTACGCCAGCGGGGACCTGGCTCGACCGGCCGTTCGCGCCGGTCAGCGTTGTCGATCCCCGCTCGGCGCGGATCCAAACCTGCCGACCGTGGGGAATTCCACCATCCGCCAGTCCCGGCGTGACGCGGGACCGAACGGGGTATGAGCGGGCCATGGAGCATTTCACGATCGCGACCGTCGCCGAGAAGAGCCCGGACTTCCGGCGGGTGCTGTGGACCGGCGAGCACACCCAGTTGGTGATCATGACGATTCCGCCGGGCGGGGAGATCGGCGAGGAGGTGCACGAGGGCATCGACCAGATCCTGACGTTCGTCAGCGGGACGGGCGAGGCCCGGGTCGCCGGCGAGAAGCGGGAGGTCGTCGCGGGTGACCTGGTCGTCGTGCCGTCCGGCACGAAGCACAACTTCGTCAACACCGGTCCGAATCCGCTGGTGCTCTACACCGTCTACGGCCCTCCGGAGCACGCCGACCAGGCGGTGCACCACACCAAGGAGGAGGCCGACCGGGCCGAGGAGGCCGGCGAGGACGAACCGCCGACCGCGTGACGGCGTCGGCCTGAATCGGGCCGATCCGGGTACGCGCGGCTGGTGACACAGCCGCCGATCTCCGACTACGGGTTCCTCTCGGACTCCCGTTCCGGCGCGCTGGTCGGCGTCGACGGCTCGATCGACTGGTGGTGTCCGCACCGGTTCGACGGCGCCTCCGTCTTCGGCAGGCTGCTCGACCCGGACGGTGGGCACTTCCGGTTGGCGCCGGTCGGTGCCGGTGGCCCCGGTTACCGGGTCGAGCGCGCCTACCGGCCGGACACGCTCATCCTGCGGACGGTGCACCACACGCCGCACGGCAGCGTCTCGGTGACGGACGCGCTCGCCGCCGAGCCCGGTGCCCGCGCGCACGAGTTGGGCGTGAACTCGCCCGCCGTACTCGTGCGCGTGGTCGAGGGCCTCACCGGGCGGGTCAGGATGGCGCTGGACTTCGCCCCCCGCCCGGAGTACGGCCTGCTCACGCCGTACCTGCACGAGCGGCCCGGCGGCGCGGTGGTGGCCGGCGCCGGCCCGGTGGTGCTGGTGTTGCGGGCCGGGGGCATGCCGCTGCGGGCTGGCCGGGACCGGGTGACCCACGAGTTCGAGGTCTCCTCCGGCCAGGTGGTGGGGATCGACGTGGCGTTCGGGCAGACGTACGGCAAACCACCGGTCCAGATGGACCCGCTGGCCGCCCTCGCCGACACGACCCGGGCCTGGGAGGCGTTCCGGGAGACGCACACGTACTCGGGCCGGCACCCGGAGCTGGTGCGGCACAGCGCGACCGTGTTGGCCGGTCTCACGTACGCCCGCAGTGGCGCGGTGGCGGCGGCGCTGACCAGTTCGTTGCCGGAGCGGATCGGCGGCGACCGTAACTACGACTACCGGTACTCCTGGTTGCGGGACTTCTCGTTGACGATGCGGGCACTCTGGGTGGCCGCCTGTCCGGACGAGGCGTCGCGACTGTTCGCCTGGGTGTCCCGGTCGATCGGCCAGTTCGGCGACGAGCCGGTGCCGGTGCTCTTCGGGTTGGAGGGCGAGCGTGACCTCTCCGAGCACCACTGCAATCACCTGCGCGGATACCGCGACAGTCGCCCGGTGCGCATCGGCAACGACGCCTGGAAGCAGCGGCAGCTCGACGTGCCGGGTGAGGTGCTGTCGGCGGTGTGGCGACTGCGCGATTACCTCGGCACGACGTTCGAGTCGGAGCTGCGGGAGATGGTGCTCGGGCTGACCGAGCAGGTGGCGGCGACCTGGCACCTGCCGGACCGGGGCATCTGGGAGACCCGGGACGAGGAACGGCACTACCTCTCCTCGAAGGTCTCCTGCTGGTTGGCCATGGATCGGGCGGTGGGGCTCGCCGACCGGTTGGGTGAGCGGGCCGACCCGCGTCGCTGGGCCGGCGTCCGTGACGAGATCCGCGAGACGGTGCTGCGCGAAGGCTGGAACGACCGGATCGGCGCGTTCACCGGCTCGTTCGGCTCGGCGGAGCTGGACGCCTCGGTGCTCGCCCTGCCGGTGGCGCACTTCCTGCCGGCCACCGACCCCCGGATGCGCTCGACCATCGCGATGGTGGAGCGTGAGCTGGGCACGGAGGACGGGCTGGTCCGGCGCTGGACGAGCGACCCGGCCGGCTTCCTGCTGTGCTCGTTCTGGCTGGTGGAGTGCCTGGTGATGGCGGGTGAGCCGCAGCGGGCCGAGGAGCTGTTCGAGCGCGTGGTGGGTCGCGCCAACGACGTGGGCCTGTTCAGCGAGCAGATCGACCTGACCACCGGGGCGCAGCTCGGCAACATGCCGCAGGCGCTCTCCCACATCGGGCTGATCAACGCGGCCTGGCGGCTGACCGAGCCGAACAGCTTCTGAATCCCGCGCCGAAATCCTGCAACAGACCTGCAAGCGTCAGGCATTGACGCTGATATGTGCGTAGTCCTAGCCTCGGAGAGACGGGAAAGCCCTTTCCCGCGGCTTTCGTCCCGCTTCACCCCGCTGTCGGATCCGGGCGTCCGACGGGGCACACCGATCCCGCTCTCGCGTCAGCGCGCCGTGCCGGCACGTCCCCGCGCGTCCGTGTCCCGGGATCACCACCACCCGCGTCAAGGAGGACAACCGTGCACAGGAGACGACGACCACTGGTGCTGGCGGTGTGCGCCGGCGTGACCGTGGCGGCCCTCGCCGCCAGCATGACCTCGGCCTTCGCGGCCACCATCTTCACCGACACCTTCAGCGACGGCGACGCCTCCGGCTGGTCCAAGTCCGGTGGCACCTGGACGGTCGACGGCGCGGGCGTGTTCCAGCAGTCCAACACGGGCAGTGAACTGGCCCGGCAGTTCGCCGGCGACACCGGGTGGACCGACTACGCCGTGCAGGCCCGCGTCCGGCCGGTGAGCTTCGGCTCGTCCAGCGCTCTGGTCGGGCTCGCCGCCCGCTCCACCAGCAGCACCAGGATGTATCGCCTCGCCCTGCTCGGCTCCGGCCGGGCCGAACTCCAGGCCGTCAACGGCAGCAGCGTCACGGCGATCGGCTCCGCCCCGCTCGGCGTCACCACCGGCACCTGGTACACCCTGCGTGTCGAGGTCATCGGCAGCACCATCCGCGGCTTCGTCAACGGCGCGCAGATCGCCTCCGGCAGCAACAGCCTGGCCGGCGCCGGGCGGATCGGGCTGGTCACCGCGTACGCCAGCGGCGGCTTCGACGACGTGGTCGTCGACTCCTCCGGCGGCGGCGCCCCGACCACACCGCCGGCCACCAGCACGCCGCCCACCACGTCGAGCCCGACCGCCCCACCACCCTCCGGGTGGCCGACGCCGACCGGCAGCCAGAAGGTGGACGCGACGATCCCGGTGTCCGGCACCTTCGACGGCGGGCTGAGGCGCTACTACGGCATCGGCGACGGTGGGCAGAGCGAGAGTCAGGACCCGATGTTCGAGCTGGCCGCCGGCGCCACCCTGCGCAACGTGATCATCGGCGCGCCGGCCGGTGACGGCGTGCACTGCGAGGGCGACTGCACCCTGGTCAACGTCTGGTGGGAGGACGTGGGCGAGGACGCCGCCACCTTCCGGGGCGGGACCACGTACACGGTCGACGGCGGCGGGGCGCGGTCGGCCAGCGACAAGGTCTTCCAGCACAACGGCGCGGGCACTGTCTACATCAGGAACTTCCGGGTGGAGAACTCCGGGAAGCTCTACCGGGCCTGCGGCAACTGCTCCACGTCGTACCAGCGGCACGTGGTGATCGACAACGTGGTCGTCCGCGACACCGACACGATCGCCGGCATCAACACCAACTGGGGCGACACCGCCCGCTTCAGCCGCGTCACCATCGTCGGCGACCCGGACCGGGAGACCTCGATCTGCGTCAAGTACAAGGGCGTACCCAAGGGCAGCGAACCGACCAAGATCGGTGAGGGCGCCGACGGCGTCAACTGCCTCTACTCGCCGTCCGACATCACCTACCGGTAGGCGCGGCACGCCGGCATCCCACGCCGCGCGGGATGCCGGCTCAGGCCAGCACGGGTACGCCGGAGACGTCGACCGTCTCCGGATACTTCAACCCCGCGCCGGTGTTGAGCACCACCACCCGTTCGCCGGCCCGAATCCAGCCACCGGCGCGTAGCTGGCGCGCGGCGGTCAGGCAGGCCGCGCCCTCCGGGCAGAGCAGCAGCCCTTCCCGGGCCGCGAAGTCCCGCAGGTCGGTCAGGATCTCGGCGTCGTCGACGGCGACGGCGGTGCCGGCTGATGCCCGCAGCGCCGCCAGGATCAGCTCGTCACCCAGCGGCGACGGCACGGTGATGCCGAACGCCACCGTGTGCGCGTCCTCCCACGGGCGGGCCCGGGACTCACCGGCGGCGAAGGCCCGCACGATCGGCGCGCAGCCGGTCGACTGCACCGCCACCAGCCGGGGCAGCTTGTCGCCGGCCCAGCCCAGCTCGCGCATCTCGTGCAGCGCCTTGTGGATGCCGATCAGGCCGACCCCGCCGCCCGTCGGATAGATGATCACGTCGGGCGCCTGCCAGCCGAGCTGCTCGACGATCTCGTACCCCATCGTCTTCTTGCCCTCGAGCCGGTAGGGCTCGCGCAGCGTGCCGGCGTCGAAGATCGCGCCGTCCGACTCGGCGACCAGCTCGGCCACCCGCCGGCCGGCGTCGCTGATCAGCCCGTCCACCAGGCGCAGGTCGGCGCCGGCGGCCACGCACTCGCGCCGGCAGATGGTCGGCGCCGCCAGCGGCATGACGATCGTGGCGCCCATTCCGGCGCGCGCCGCGTAGGTTGCCCAGGCCGACCCGGCGTTGCCGTTGGTGGGCATCGCGATCCGCTTGATGCCCAGCTCGCGGGCCCGGCTCACGCCGACCGCCGCGCCCCGCGCCTTGAACGAGCCGGTCGGGATCAGCCCCTCGTCCTTGACCATCAAATCCGCGATGCCGATCTCGGCACCGTACGAGGGAGCGCGCAGCAGCGGCGTCCAACCCTCGCCGAGCGTGGTGACGTGCCGGGGGTCGGCGACCGGCAGCAGCTCCCGGTAGCGCCACAGGTCGGCTGGGCGCAGGCCGAAGCGCTCCGGGGTGACCGCCTTCGCGACCGCCGGCAGGTCGTACCGGGCCAGCAGCGGCGAACCACAGTCGCAGAGGTTCTGTACCTCGTCGGCGGCGTACTCCAAGCCGCAGCGCGGGCAGTCCAGGTGGGTCAGGTACACGTCGCTCCTCGCCGTCAGGCCGCGTCGACACTCAACCAGCGCCGACTGCGTACGCCCGGCTCGTAGACCGAGTCGAGCCGCTTGGCGACCACACCGGGCAGCCCCTGCTCCCGCCCGGTGCGCAGGGCCTCGTCGCCGGCACCGGAGAACCACGGCGGAGTCTGCCAGTGCGTACCGGCCAACGCCAGCCCATCGAGCAGTTCCCGGCGTTGCGCGTACGGGACGTCGACGCTGCTCACACCCTCCAACCACAGCAGGTCGACGAGCAGGAACTGCGCGCCGGTCGGCACCCGGCCCCCGCTGGTCGGGCGTGCCGGACGCACCCGGCCCGATCCGTCGATGCGCACCAGCACGCCGTCGAGCACCGCCTCGGTCGGCGCCAGGGCCTCGGCCATCGCGCGCAGCCACGGGTACCCGCCGGTGATCTCCTCGTCGGTCTCGGAGAGCAGCCGTAGCCGCCCGCCGGAGACGTACGCCACCGCGCGGACCCCGTCCCAACGCAGCTCGTACCCCCATTTGCCGGCGTCGCGCGGCAGCCCGGCGGCGGGGGTGGCGCGCATCGGGCGGACCAGTTCGGGCATCGGCGTCCAGCCCGGCGGCGCGGGATCGGTGCGGCGGATCATCCAGTCCCGGCCGCCGGTGGCGAACAGCGCGTAGCGGCCCACGGTGCGCGCGCCGGAGAGCGTCACGATGACCTCGTCGTCGCGCCACTTCTCGCAGCGGTACGTGCCCCGGTCGTGGATGATCATCCGGCCGCCCCCGTACTCGCCGGCCGGGATCTCGCCGGCGAAGTCGAGGTACTCCATCGGGTGGTCCTCGGTATGGACGGCGAGGTGGTTGCGGCCCGGGTCGCGGGGCAGGCCGCGCGGCACCGCCCAGGACGCGAGCACGCCCTCGTGCTCCAACCGCAGGTCCCAGTGCAGGCTGCGGGCGTGGTGCTGCTGGATGACGAAGCGGGCGCGGTCGCCGTCGTCACCGGCCGGCCGGGGCGTCGCCCGCGGCACGGGTTCCGGGGTGCGGGCCGCGTCGCGCCGGCGTCGGTACTCGTCCAGCCGGTCCGTCACACCCGCATTCTCCGGCAAAACGGGCCCTTGTGCGGGCCGCCGGAGTGTCCGATTCGCTCGGCGGCCGGGCATGAGGCGGGGTAAAACGGACTTCATGGACCTCCGTGACCAGCCCACCGCCCTCCTTCCGGGTGACGTGCGAATGCCCCTGCTCGGCTTCGGCACCTGGCAGGCCACCGGCCAGGCGGGCTACGACGCCGTGCTGGCCGCGCTCGACACCGGCTACCGGCACCTCGATACCGCCACCGTGTACGGCAACGAGCGGGAGGTGGGTCGGGCGGTCCGGGAGAGCGGGCTGCGTCGGGAGGACATCTTCCTCACCACGAAGCTGCCGCCGGACCGGATCGGCCGGGAGCGCGAGACCCTGGAGGCCAGCCTCGAGGCGCTCGGCGTCGACCAGGTGGACCTCTGGTTGATCCACTGGCCGCCGTCGTCGGCGGCCGACAGCATCCCGCTGTGGCGGGAGTTGCTGGCCGCCCGGGACGAGAACCTGACCCGGGCCGTCGGGGTCAGCAACTACAGCACGAGCGAGATCGATGAGCTGATCCAGTCGACCGAGGAGAACCCGGCGGTCAACCAGATCCGGTGGAGTCCCGCGCTGTACGACCGGCAGCGGCACGCCGAGCACCGGGACCGGGGCGTCGTGCTGGAGGGGTACAGCCCGTTCAAGACCAGCGATCTCAGCGATCCGGTGCTGACCAGGATCGCCGCGGCGCACGGCGTCTCACCGGCGCAGGTGGTGCTGCGGTGGCACATCGACCACGAGATCGTGGTGATCCCCAAGTCGGTGACGCCGGAGCGGATCACCGCCAACTTCGACGTCTTCCACTTCTCGCTGACGGCGGAGGAGATGCGCGACATCGACGCGCTCGGCGACGCCTGAAACGGCGGAATCCTTCAGGCTTCGGGTGGCAGGTGAAGGGTATCGACATTGACGCGTGTGACGGTATAGCGTGCCGTCATCACGTCCGTCGATCCGTTCCCCACCCGCCTCAGCTGGAGGATCGCCATGGCCCGACCACCGTCCATTCGTCTGCGCCGTCGTGGGGTGCTCGGCATCCCCGCCCTGGTGGCCGCCGCGCTGACCACCCTCGCCGTCCGACCCGCACCGGCGAGCGCCGCGCCGAAGGCCGAGTGCCTGGCCGACCTGCTGCAGGACTCCTGATGGCGACCATCCCGTGGCTCGTGGACGTGCTGCGCGCCGCCGGGGTCCAGGTCGTCGTCGAAGGCGACTGGCTCAACCGGATGCGGCCCGGCTCCTTCGACCCGATCGGGGTGCTCTGGCACCACACCGCCTCGACCTCCAGCGCCAGCAACCCGCACCCGGCGCTGGGCATCTGCATCAACGGTCGCTCCGACCTGGCCGGCCCGCTCTGTCAGGCCCTCGTCGACTACAACGGCGTCTTCCACGTGATCTCCGCCGGCCGCTGTAACCACGCCGGCGTCAGCGGCGGCAGCGGACCCATCCCCGCGGGTGACGGCAACACCCTGATGATCGGGTGGGAGATCGACTACAACGGCGTCGACCAGCAGATGACGACCGCGCAGTACAACGCGTCGATCGCCGCCACGGCCGCCGTGCTCACCCGGCTGGGTCGGGACAGCAGCTATGCCCGCGGTCACCGGGAGACCAGCACCACCGGCAAGATCGACCCGTCCTTCATCGACCTGAACGTGATGCGGGCCGACGTCGCCGCGAAGATGGCCGGCGGGAGCACGGCCTGGTCGTCGATCGTGGACAACACGACCTCGGGTCGCTTCACGGCCAGCGCCAGCTGGGGTGTGTCGACGTTCTCCACCCAGCGGTACGGCGCCGACTACCGCTACGCCGATCCCGTCGCGGCCAGCGACCCGGCCTGGTACCGGTTCAACGTTCCGGCGACCGGCAACTACCGGGTGGACGCGTGGTGGCCGACGAACAGCGGCTACAACAGCGCCACCCCGTACATCGTCGCCACCACCACCGGCAACCGCACGGTCTACGTCGACCAGCGGGCGACCGGCGGGCAGTGGCGCGTTCTCGGTACGTTCACCCTGCCCGCCGGGGACGCCAACCGGGTGGCGGTGAGTCGCTGGAGCAACGCGACGGGCCTGGTCATCGCCGACGCCGTACGCCTCACCCGGGTCTGACCCGCGTGACGCGCCCCGCCCCGGCTTGATCGGCTCGACTTCCCGGATGTCGGGGTGTCCCTCGTCCGAGGATGCCCCGACGTCAAGGATCCCGAGTGGATCATCACCCCGACGGGTGAGGGGTCGGCCCCTGCGCCTCCGCAGACCGACGACCCCGAGTCACGCAGAGGGCGGTGCGTTTGCCGGTGCCGAGCCCGTCGGTGCCCGCCCGATGGAGCCACGAGCCGTGCACCTCGCTGACCTGCGCGCTGCCACCGGACCGTGTGTAGGACGCCTGCCAGTCGCGGATGGTCTGGTAGGCGCCGTGGTCGAGATAGTCGAGGTGCAGCTCGACGTCGACGTGCTGCCCCGGGGGCAGGGCGGTGAGTCGGCGGGTGAGCCGTCCGCAGGCGACGAAGGCGAGCGTTCCGGTAATCGACACGTGCCAGGCGCCGGGGTTCGGCTCGCTGACGTGGATGTCGCAGCGGGCCAACCGCCACAACATGAACAGCGCGGCCGTCGCCATGCCCAGCCCGACCCCGATCAGCAGGTCCGTCGCGGCCACGCCGAGCGCGGTGACCACGTAGATGGGCAGCTCCCGGTGTCGGGCGTACGTACGGATCTGGGCGAGGCTCACCAACCGCAGGCCGACCACCACGAGAACGGCGGCGAGGGCGGCCATCGGGATCATCTCCAGCAGCGCGGAGCCGGCCAGCACGAACCCGGCGATCCAGACGCCGTGCAGGATGGCCGACGCCCGGGTGCGTGCCCCGGCGGCGACGTTGGCCGAGCTGCGCACGATGACGCCGGTCACCGGGAGGCCGCCGAGCGTTCCGGACACGGCGTTCGCGGCGCCCTGGGCGATGAGCTCCCGATCGAGGTTCGCGCGTGGGCCGTGGTGCATGCGGTCGACGGCCACCGCCGAGAGAAGAGACTCCACGCTCGCCACCAGGGCGATGGTGACGACTGCCGGGAGGACCTCCCACGGCGGCGAGTCGGGCCAGCGGGGGAGGGCGAGCGCGTTCAAGGGGTTGGCGGGCAGATTCACCCGCTCCACGTCGGCGCCGAGGACCGTCGCCACCACGGTGGTGACCACCACCGCCACCAGGGTCGCCGGCAGCATGGTGGTCTTGACCAGCCGGGACCAGACCAGCAACAGCCCGATGGTCAGCGCGCCGAGCAGCACGGACACGCTGTGGTGGTCGGCGACCTGGCCGGGCAGGTCACATAGGTTCGCCCACGCGGAGCTCTGGGGCGCGCCGCCGAGCGCGACGTGCACCTGGCTCAACGCGATGACCAGGCCGATGCCGGCCAACATTCCGTGTACGACGGTTGGCGACAGCGCGAGCGCGGCCCGCCCGAGGCGGGTGATGCCCAGCAGGATCTGTAGCAGTCCGGCGACGGTCACGATCGCGGCGGTGCCGGCGAAACCGAACTCGGCGATGGTGCCCGCGACGATCACGGTGAGCCCGGCCGCTGGTCCGCTGACTTGAAGCGGCGCTCCGCTGAGCGCGCCGGCGACCACCCCGCCCACGACGGCGGCGATCAGTCCGGCCAGCAGCGGTGCTCCGGAGGCGGCGGCGATGCCCAGGGACAACGGGATGGCGATCAGGAAGACCACGATCGACGAGGGGATATCGTGCCGAAATGACGCTAAAGTCGACATCTTGCGAAAGCTACCGAGATAATATTAATGCATAGTTAAGCGTGATTCTTTCACTCGCGACGTGAACGGGGCGCGACCGCTCGGTCGCGCCCCGCCGTTGTGCCGTCGACTCAGTTACGCGTACAGCTCCTGCCGTTCAGCGAGAAGCTGCTCGGGGACGAGTACGACCCGTTCAGCGTCCCCTGGTAGCCGAAGCTGGCCGTGCCGCCGGGGGCGAGCGACCCGTTGTGGCTCACGTTTCGGGCGGTCACCGCGGATCCGCTCTGGCTGACCGTCGCGTTCCAGGCGTTGGTGACCGTCTGCCCGCCGGGCAGGTTGTAGTTCAGCGTCCAGCCGTTGATCGCGCTGGACCCGGTGTTGGTGATCTGCACGTCGGCGGTGAAGCCGTTGTTCCACGAGTTGGCCGTGTACTTGACCGCGCAGCCCGAGGTGCCGCCCGGCGGCGGGGTGGTCGGCGGCGGGTTGGTGGGGTTGCCGCCGCCGTTGACGTTGGCCGAGAACGAGGTCACCGCGAGCCCGACGCCGCCCTGCCACGGCTCGAAGCCGGCCTGGATGCTCGTCAGGTACCAGGAGTTCGTGATCGCGCCCCGGTTGCGGGTGTCGTTGACGAAGTCCATGACGCTGAAGTTCAGGCTGGAGGTCGTGGACTGCGCGACGTACGAGATGACGTTGTTGGAGCCGTTGCTGCCGCGCCAGACCTCCCAGGTCCGGCCGGCCAGGTTCGTCGTGCCGACCACCGAGCCGATGGGCTGGATCGGGCCCTGGCGGTTGAGCCAGATCATGATCTCCATCTGGTTCACGCCGTCCCGCTTGGGTGACGGGTCCAGCCAGATGTCGTACGAGGCGTTGTAGGTCGCGCCGCTCACGTACCGGTAGCTGATGCTGCTGGTGGCGCTGCTGATCTGCGACACCTGGATCGGCAGGTTCGTGCCGGGGGAGCAGTTGGTGTAGTGACAGCCGAAGAAGATCGAGGGGTACGCCGTGGGCGCGCCATTGGTGGGGCTGCTGCCGTTCAGCGTGGTGATCTCGAAGCCGTTGCTGGTGGCGTTGATGCACTGCTGGGCGGTCGTGCCCCACCGGTTGTTCTGCACCACGTAGCGGCCCTGGATCACGGTGGAGCCGTACTGCTCGCAGATCAGGGTGTCGGCGGAGGCGCTGCCGCCGAAGGCCACGGCCACGAGGGAACTGGTGAGCAGCAGCCCGGCGGCGGCCAGGGCTCGAAGGTGACGCTTCATGACGCTCCTTGACTCGGCGCAAGCTGGGCGCCGGCTGTGGTGGGGTGGTGCGGGAGCGCTCCCACGCTCAACGACACATTTACATGTCTGAAACTGTGGCGCAACCGCATGCGTCAAACTGGCGAATTGTGAGGATTGCCATGCCCCTCCGGTCGGCTGTCAGCCCACCTCCCGGTCAGCGGCAGCGGCCGACGGCGAGCGGTTCGCGCCGGGCCGATCGGCTCTGGTGTGCGTCGATCGCTCCGAGTAGCGTGTTGCCTCCAACGCGTGCCGTTCCCCTCCGGAGGCGTACACCACCATGCGTAGCTCCCCCCTGCGCATCCTCATCGTCGGCGCGGGCATCGCCGGCCTGGCCGTGGCCCGGGCCCTGCGCCTGGCGGGCTTCCGGCCGGATGTGACCGACAAGCTGCCGGCGGGAGAGTCGACCGATGTCGGCCTCTACCTGCCCGGCAACGCCGCCCGCGCGCTGCACCGGCTGGACCTGCACGATCCCGTCCGCCCGCTCGGGCAGGTGATCCACCGGCAGCGCTTCTTCGACGCATCCGGGGCCCCGCTCTGCCAGGTCGACCTGGACGCGCTCTGGGCCGGCGTCGGGGAGTGCCGGGCGCTGCCCCGGAGCGACCTGCACCGGGTCCTGCTCAGCGGCGCCGGCGGCGCCGTCCGCCACGGCGCCGAGGTCCGCACCCTGGAGCTGCTGCCGGGCGCCGTCGGCGTCACCTTCACGGACGGCACCCGCACCGAGTACGACCTGGTCATCGGCGCCGACGGACCGCGATCGTCGGTCCGGACCCTGGCCGCGCTCGGCGGGCCACCCCGCCCGGCCGGGCACGTCGTCTACCGGGCCGTCCTGCGCGACGGTCCGGCCGTCACCGACTGGACCGCGCTGCTGGGGCAGCGCTGCGGCCTGCTGCTCGTGCCGATCGGGGAGGGCCGGCTGCACTGCTACGCCGACGAGGTGGGCACCGAGCCGCCCGCGGACCCGCTGGCCCGGCTGCGGGAACTCTTCGCCGACTACCGGGGCCCGGTGCCCGAGGTGCTCGACACACTCGACCGGGTGGACGTCGGGATCACCGACGAGGTCGAGCTGGGTCGCTGGCACCGGGGGAGGGTGCTGCTGGTCGGCGACGCCGCCCACGCCACCGCGCCCACCCTGTCGCAGGGAGCGGCGATGGCCCTCGAGGACGCCGTGGTGCTGGCCGAATCACTGCGCGCGGCCGGCAGCGTCGAGGCGGCGCTGATGGCGTACGAGAGTCGTCGTCGCCCGCGTACCCGATGGGTGGCCGACCGGACCCGGGACCGCAACCGGACCCGGGACGTCCCGCCGGCGCTGCGCGACCCGCTGCTGCGCGGACGCGGCGGCCGGATCTTCGGGGAGCACTACCGGCTACTGGTCGGCCCGCTGTAGGCCCGTTGTAGATCGTGTCACGCCACCCCACGCGGCGCTGCGACCTGCCGGGGACTATCCTCCTTGCGGATGACGGCCCGCCGATAAACAGCGTGAGCCGAGCGGGACAACCGAGAACCGGAGGCCACTCGTGACCACCGTCGCACCCAAGCCGGTCGTGACCCGGCCCTGGCCGGTCCGGGAGCCGGTCAAGGGGTCGGCCATCGCGCGGCTGCTGCGAACCACGGACGCGAAGCAGATCGGGATCATGTACATGATCACCGCATTCGTGTTCTTCCTGATCGGTGGCGTGATGGCCCTGATCATGCGGGCTGAGCTGGCCCGACCCGGGCTGCAGTTCCTGTCGCCCGAGCAGTACAACCAGCTCTTCACGATGCACGGCACGATCATGCTGCTGTTCTTCGCGACGCCGATCGTGTTCGCCTTCGCGAACTACATCGTGCCGATCCAGATCGGCGCGCCCGACGTCTCCTTCCCCCGCCTGAACAGCTTCGCCTACTGGCTGTACCTGTTCGGCGGCACGATCGCGACCGCCGGCTTCATCACCCCGGGCGGCGCCGCCGACTTCGGCTGGTTCGCGTACTCGCCGCTGAGCAGCGTCGAGAACTCGCCCGGCGTCGGCGCCAACATGTGGATCATGGGTCTGGCCATCTCCGGCCTGGGCACGATCCTCGGCGCGGTGAACATGATCACCACGGTGCTCACCCTGCGCGCGCCCGGCATGACCATGTTCCGGATGCCGATCTTCACCTGGAACATCCTGGTCACCAGCCTCCTGGTGATCCTGGTCTTCCCGCTGCTGGCCGCCGCGCTGTTCGCGCTCGCCGCAGACCGCATGATCGGCGCCCACGTGTACGACCCCGCCACCGGCGGGCCGATGCTCTGGCAGCACCTGTTCTGGTTCTTCGGGCACCCCGAGGTGTACATCGTCGCGCTGCCGTTCTTCGGCATCATCAGCGAGATCATCCCGGTCTTCTCCCGCAAGCCGATCTTCGGCTACAAGGGCCTGGTCGCCGCGACCATCTCCATCGCCGCGCTGTCGATGAGCGTCTGGGCGCACCACATGTTCGCCACCGGCCAGGTGCTGCTGCCGTTCTTCAGCTTCCTGAGCTACCTGATCGCGGTGCCCACCGGTATGAAGTTCTTCAACTGGATCGGCACCATGTGGCGGGGCCAGATCAGCTTCGAGACGCCCATGCTCTGGGCGGTCGGCTTCCTGGTCACCTTCCTCTTCGGTGGTCTCACCGGCGTGCTGCTGGCCAGCCCGCCGCTCGACTTCCACGTGTCGGACTCGTACTTCGTGGTGGCGCACTTCCACTACGTGCTCTTCGGCACCATCGTGTTCGCGGTCTTCGCCGGCATCTACTTCTGGTTCCCGAAGATGTTCGGCCGGATGCTCGACGAGCGCCTGGGCAAGGTGCACTTCTGGCTCACCATGATCGGCTTCCACACCACCTTCCTGGTGCAGCACTGGCTCGGCGCCGAGGGCATGCCCCGTCGGTACGCCGACTACCTGCCCGGCGACGGGTTCACCACGCTGAACACGATCTCCACGATCGGCGCGTTCATCACCGGTATCTCCACGCTGCCGTTCATCTACAACTGCTGGAAGTCGTACAAGACCGGTCCCGTGGTCGAGGTGAACGACCCCTGGGGTCACGGCAACTCGCTGGAGTGGGCGACCAGCAGCCCGCCGCCGCTGCGCAACTTCGACCGGATGCCGCGCATCCGCTCCGAGCGGCCGGCGTTCGACGCGAAGTTCCCGGAGCTGGCCGCCGGCCAGAGCGTGGCCGGCCCGCCGGAGGGTGGCGCCAAGCCGCTCACCAGCGAGTCGGACGGCGGCGCCACCTACACCGAGGACACCGCCAGCAACCTCGACCGGCACTGACGCTCGACCGAACCAGCACGACGGGCGCCGCCCCCCGGGACCACCGGGAGCGGCGCCCGTCGCGTTACCCCCCAGCCCCGCGCACTCCGCGCGTCGCTCGGCCCAGCGCACCCGCGCCGCACCCCGCTCCGCGCCGATCTTGCACTTTCTGTCGCGGCCAAAGGGGTGAAGTGGGCAAAACGGCGACAGTTTGTGCAAGATCGGCGCGGGGAGGGGCAGGGCTTCCTGTTCGCGAGCGCACTCAAGGGCAAGATCCGCGCAACATCAGGGATGTTGCTGCTTCCCGCGCTCTCGAAGCAGCAACATCAGGTAAGTTGCGCGGATCTTGGTGCCGGGGTGCCGGGGTGCCGGGGTGCCGGGGTGCCGGGGTGCCGGGGTGCCGGGGTGCGGGGTGCCGGGCGTGCGGGGTGCCGGGCGTGCGGGGTGCCGGGCGTGCGGGGTGCCGGGCGTGCGGGGTGCGGGGGGTGCCGGGTGCTAGCGGGTTGTGGCGGCTAGTTCCTGCTCGGTTGGTGTCGTCGGGGGGTGGGTGGTGGCGTTACGACGGCGGCGCAGCTCGATGGGGAGCACGATCAGGGTGACCAGCGCGCCGAGCGCCCCCGTCACCACGAAGCCCCACAGTGGCGCGCTGGCGTCGATGACCGCGCCGGCGAGTGGCGCGCCGACCGCGATGCCGACGGTGACGGCCGAGCCGTGCAGGCCCATCGCCTCACCGCGTACCCCGGCCGGGGCGAGCCGGCTGACGGCGTCGGCGGAGGCCGCGATGGTCGGCGCGCAGAGCGCGCCGGCCGGGATCAGCGCGAGAGAGAGCAGCCACCAGTGTGCGCCGCCCAGCCCGACCGGGATGGTGCAGAGCGCGAGCGCCGCGGTGAGCGCCAGCGGCGACAGCGAGCGGTGCACGGCCCCGTAGGCGAAGCCGCCGACCAGGGAGGCGATCGCCCAGCCGGCCAGGACGACGCCGGTCCAGCCGGCCTCGCCGCTGGCCCGCAGGACGGCGACCACCGCGACGTCGGTAACCCCCGAGGACCAGGGTGGCGGCGGTGCTGAGCGCCAGTACGGCGAGCAGCCGGGGCGTCAGCCACTCCCGGCGGGACACCTGGCGTTGTGGGCCGACCGGCTCGGCCGCGCCCCGAATCGGCGGGTTCAGCAGCCACAGCGCGGCCCCGGCGGCGACGATGCCGCCACCGACGAGGTACATGGTGGTCTGCGCCGAGATCGCGGTGACCAGGGCCACCGCCAGCGCCGGACCGATCATGAAGGACAGCTCGACGGACATGGAGTCCAGCGCGTACGCCGGCCGCCGTTGATCTTCCGGGACCAGCGCGGCGATCGACTGGCGGACCACTGAGAAGATCGGCAGGGCCAGTGAGCCGGCCACGAAGGCGGCCGGCAGCAGCAGCGGGTACGCCAGCGAGGGCGCGGTGACCCAGAACACCGCCTCGGCGATCCCGGTGAGGACCAGCACCGGACGCAGGCCGCGCCGGTCGACCAGGCGGCCGAGCAGCGGGCCGCCGATCGCCGCGCCGATCGTGATGGCGGCGCCCACCAGGCCCGCCGCGCCGTAACCCCGGTCGAGGTCGAGCACCACGTGGAAGGTCAGGGTGACCCCGGTGGCCGTGAGCGGGATGCGGGCGAGGACGGCGACCAGCAGCAGCGACCGCAGGCCGGGCAGGGCGAGCGCGGTCCGGTAAGGCTTGATGTTCACGTTGGTCCGTACCTCCGGCGACATCCTCGACGGGTCGCGGACCGTTGGCCAACCAATTAGCGCCTCATGCGGCCCTGATCACAGGCTCACCGTGCAGGACCACGCCGGCGCCGTCCATCGCGCGCAGCGCTACGTCGGTGGTCTCCGGGGCGACCGCGGCGGTCAGTTCCAGCAGGACCGTGGTGGCGAAGCCCTCCCGGGCGGCGTCGAGCGCGGTGGCGCGGACGCAGTGGTCGGTGGCGATGCCGACCACATCGACGGTGTCCACGTCGTGCCGGCGCAGCCAGTCGGCCAGGCACTCGCCGTCGTCGGCGTGGCCCTCGAAGCCGGAGTACGCGGCGGCGTGCTCGCCCTTGTGGAAGATCGCCTCGACCCGTCCGGTCTCCAGCTCCGGGTGGAACTCCGAGCCGCTGGTGCCGACCACGCAGTGCCGCGGCCAGGACTCCACGAAGTCCGGCGGATCGCCGAAGTGCGCCCCCGGATCGACGTGGTAATCCTTCGTGGCGACCACGTGCCGCCACCGGCCCGGCTCGCTGGCGAGCAGCCGGGAGATCCCGGCGGCCACCCCGGCCCCACCCGGGACGGCCAGCGAGCCGCCCTCACAGAAGTCGTTCTGCACATCCACGATGATCAGCGCGTTGGCCATCGGGGGTCCCTTCGAGGTCGGATCGGCGGGCTCAGCCGGCGGGTACGACGGTGACCGGCACGGCGGGGTCGCCGGCGGAGAGCTTCAACCCCTCCCACGGGATGGAGATGAGGCACTCGCGCAGGTGTTCCCGGGACTCATCGAGGGTCGGCAGGGCCACGGGCTCGCCGTCGACCACGTACGAGCGCTGGAGCACCCGGTCGTTGGCCTGCCGGTCGGGCACGCCCTGCGGGACGATGATCTCTTCCGTGGCGGTGCCGGTGGGCTTGTGTCGGCGAACCGCCACCTTGCGCCCCCCGATGGTGGCCTTGTGCTCGGACCGCTTCACCACCGGCCGGCCGTCGACCTCGACGAGCTTGTAGACCAGCCCTGCCGTGGGCGCTCCGGAGCCGGTGACGACGGCCGTACCCGCGCCGTACATGTCGACGGGCTCGGCGGCCAGCGCCGCGATCGAGTACTCGTCCAGGTCGCCCGAAACGATGATCTTGGTCTCGGTCGCGCCCAGGGAGTCGAGCAGTTCCCGGGACTGCTGCGCGATCACCGCCAGGTCACCCGAGTCGATCCGGACCGCCCGCAGCTCCGGTCCGGCCACCGCGATGGCGTTGCGGATGCCCTGCGAGATGTCGTACGTGTCGACCAGCAGCGTGGTGTCCTTGCCCAGCGTGGCGACCTGCGAGGCGAAGGCCGCCCGCTCGTCGTCGTGCAGCAGCGTGAACGCGTGCGCCGCCGTACCCGCGGTGGGGATGCCGTAGCGCTCGCCCGCGGCGAGGTTGGAGGTGAACCGGAAACCGGCCAGGTACGCGGCGCGCGCCGCCGCCACGGCCGCCTCCTCGTGGGCCCGACGTGACCCCATCTCGATCAGGGCGCGGCCCCGGGCGGCGGTGACCATCCGCGCCGCGGCGGCCGCCACCGCGCAGTCGTGGTTGAGCACGGAGAGCGCCACCGTCTCCAGCACCACACACTCGGCGAAGCCGCCGGAGACGGTCAGGATCGGCGACCCGGGGAAGAACAGCTCACCCTCGGCGTACCCGTCGATGTCGCCCGTGAAGCGGTAGTCGGTGAGCCAGGCTGCCGCCGCGTCGTCGACCACCCCGGTGCGACGCAGGAAGTCGACCTCGGCCGGATCGAACCGGAAGTCGCGGATCAGCTCGATCAGTCGCGCGGTGCCGGCGACCACGCCGTAGCGTCGGCCGCTGGGCAGCCGGCGGCTGAACACCTCGAAGACGCAGCGGCGGTCGGCGGTGCCGTCCTTGAGTGCCGCGCTGACCATGGTCAGCTCGTAGTGGTCGGTCAGCAGCGCGGGGCGGAGGGTGCTCACCGTCCCAGCCTAAGGTTCAGGCCGAGTCGTCGCCCTCGTGGCCCGGGATCGACCGCAGCGCGGCCCACAACTCGGCCCGGCCGGTCACGCCGAGTTTGGTGTAGATCCGCTGGAGGTGGTTCTCCACCGTGCGGGCGGAGAGGTACAGCCGTTCGGCGATGGCCCTGCTGGTCGCGCCGTGCACGGCGAGGCGCGCCACCTGCCACTCGCGTTCGGTCAGCACCGGCGCTCCGGCCCGTAGCGCCGGCGTCCGGATCAGGTTGCACCGCCCGAGCAGCCCCGCGAGCCGTTCGCGTGCCTCGCCGGCCACCACCGAGTGCTGCTGACGCAGCCGGTGCAGGGCCTGGGCGGTGGCCTCGGCGGCGTACACGGTCAGCTCCAGCGCGGCGTAGTCGTCGGCGACCGACAGCAGGTCCGCCGCCGAGTCGGTCACCGCAGCACGGGCGTGCCGGGCCAGCAGCGGCGGCAACACCCCGTCCACCCGCTCGGACAGTTCGGCGAGGCGCTGCGCCACGGTCCGCCGCCCGCCGTCGGAGCAGGTGGGGCCGATCGGCGCACCGGCCTGGTCCAGCCGGACCAGATCGTGCAGGACGTGCACCTCGTGCCCGGCGAAGCCGTCGGCGCGAAGCCGGTCGGCCAGGTCGCCGAGGTGCTTCACCGCGCCCGGCAGGTCACCCGACACGGCCAGCACCGCGCCCCGGGCCTGTTCCAACCACGGGTAGAGCACCGCCATCCCCGGCGCGTGGGTGCGGTCGGCCTCGGCCATCGCCTCGGTGGCCTGCGCCGCGTCGCCGCGCAGCGCCGCCGCCTGGGCCCGTTCGGCCTGGGCCAGGCCCGCGTAGACCCGGCTGGTGGCCAGCACCGCGCAGGCACCCAACGAGGTACGCATGGCCGCGTCACTCTGACCCCGCAGCCGCGCGGCGTACGCCGCCAGGATCGCCAGGTAGCCGGTGCCGAGCCGGAAGTCACCGGCCCCCGCGAGGTCGGCGAACTCGTCGGCCACGATCGCGTCGATCCCGACGAGATCGCCGGTGAGCATGAGCCGGGTGCCGCGCGCCAACTCCAGGGCCAGTTGCAGGTACGGCATGTCGGTGCGCCAACTCGCCGCGGCCGAGTGCACCTGCGCGATGGCCGCGCCGCTGCGCGTCAGCTGACCCTCGGCGGCCTGGACGTACGCGATGGTGCTGCGGGCCAGCTCGCGGGCGGCGATGCTGGCCGCGGGCCGGTCGAGCACGGTCTGGCTGAGCCGTACGGCGGTTGCCGTGTCCAGTCGGTGCAGCCGCATGATCGCCTCGAAGGCGTGCACCCGGGCCCGGTCGGCGGAGTCGCCGAGTTGCTCGACGCGGCTCGCGATCTCCTCCACCGTGGACTCCCGACTGAGCCCCCAGTAGCTGACCATGCCGCGGACGGTCAGCCATCGGCAGAGGCGGCGCTCGTCGCCGGGCTCCAGGGTCACCGCGTCGAGAACGCTGAGCGCCTCGTCCGGTCGGTCGGCGAACATCAGGATGGTGGCCAGCAGCTCCGCCGCGTCCGAGCCGCCGTCAGCGTGCAGCGCGGCCCGGGCCAGGCGGGTCGCCAACGGTACGTCGTACCGGGTGAACGCCTGCATCGCGGCGTCCACGAGCAGGGCGGCGTCCTGCGCGGTGCCGGAGTCGAGCCGCCAGACCGCCACCCGCAGCAGGTCGTCGCGGCGGCGCTTGCCGACCTGCTCCAGCAGTTCGGCGAGGTGCGCCTGGAGGCGTCGGGTGCGGCTGACCGGGCATCGGCGGCGCATCACCTCGCCGTAGAGCGGGTGCGCCAGGCGTACGTTCGTCCGCCGGTCGTGCTGGACGACGGTGATCAGCCCACGCTCCTCGGCGCACTCCACATCGGACTGCTCGGCGGCCTGGTTGAGCAGGTGCAGGCCGAGCGGCTCGCCGAAGGCGACCAGCTCGACGACCGTACGGACGCCGTCGGTGAGCTGCCCGACGCGGGTGTCGATCAGATCGGTGAGGCTGGGCGCCAGCTCCAGTCGCCCGGTCCACTTCCAGAGGCCGTAGGTGCGCTTCAACTCCTCGCTGCCGTTGGCGGCATGCACCAGCTCGCGCAGCAGCAGCGGGTTGCCGGCCGACAGCCGCCCGAGCCGGTCGGCGGAGTTGGCGTCGACGGGCCCGCCCAGGATCGCGGCCAGCAGGCCGGCGGTCTCCGACGGTGGCATCGGGGTCAGCTCGACGTGCTCGACCAGGTCGTCGGTCCACAGCGCGCGGATCGGCAGGGGGATCTGCTCGCCGTCGCGCAGGGTGCCGACCACGGTGGCGTTGTCCGCGCGGGCGACCAGGTGCACGAGCGCGGCGGACGGCGGGTCGAGCAGGTGCGCGTCGTCGATGGCGAGCACGATCCGCCGGCCGGCGGCCTGCTGTTGCAGCACGCCCAGCGCCCAGCGCAGGATGCCGGCGGGGGAGAGCCCCTGTGGCTGCTCCGCCGGGAGGACCTGCACCAGCCCGCCGAACGGCAGCGCCGCGGTGGTGGCGCTCGCGGCGATGGACCAGATGGCGTACCGGTCGGTGGGCAGGGTGTTGACGCCCTCCCGCAACAGCCGGCTCTTGCCGATGCCGGCGCTGCCGCTGAAGAAGAGCCCTCGGCCGGCCTCGCCGGTAACCGCCGCCAGCAGGCGGTTGAGTTCATCGGTCCGGCCGACGAACTTCCATCGACTCATCCGCGCAGCATATCCATCGAGTTCGGTCCGCGCCCGCACCGTCACGCACCGAAGTTGAGTAGTCGCACAATTACCGGTGAGTACCTGCGGTATTCCGCCTGGTCGGCGGGCCACACGTACTCTTCGGGCATCCGGGTAGTGTCACCGGAATTTCCATCCGACCGGCGTGCCGGTCGCCAGCTCCGGGAGGCCACCCGATGCAGCAGGGCCCTCTCCCCTCGCTCGACTCGCCCGGCGACATGGCCAGCTCAGCCGACCCGCCGAGTTGCGCCCCGTTGCCCACCGAGCTTGAGGTTTCCAATCCCCGGTCGGACGAGCCGCTCGGCGTCGTCGCCGTCGGTCCCGCCGGCGCTGACCGGCGTGCCGTGCTCGCCACCCTCGTCGGACTCGACCCGGTGATGCTCACCGTGCCGGCCGGCAGTTGGCTGGTGGTCCGGCACGCCAAGGTGCCGACGCGGGCGGCGTTCGTCCCGGGCTACCGCCAGCCGCACTCGTACGGCGCGGACCGGGACGCGGCCGGCCCGGCACTGGCCCGCCCGCCCCGGCGGGTCGAGCTGAGCGTGCCCGAGCCGCTGCTGCGCCACTTCACCCTGATCGACACGCCGGACACCGGCGCGCTCGGTGTGGCCGGCGTCCGGGTGCTGCGTGACGCCGTCGGCCGGGCCGGCGCGCTGCTCTTCGTGATCGCGGCCGACCAGGCGTTCACCGCCCAGGAGTTGAACCTGCTCGCCGAGGTGGCCGCGGCCCCGGTGGAGGTCGTCTTCGCGGTGACGCCCGGCACGGCCGGTTGGGCGCCGCTGGCCGACGGCACGGCGACGACGGAGGACACGGGGGCGTCCGTCCCGCCGGCGGCCGGCCGTTCGGGGGAGGTGGACCCGGTCGCGGTGACCGTCGCGGCGCACCGCGCGGCGCTGCTGGCCGCCGTCCCCGACCTGGCCGCCGCCCGCTGGTTCCCGGTCGACGGCGTCGACAGCGCGGCCGACCTGCGCCGGGCGTTGGTGGGGTGGTCGGCGACCGAGGGGTTGCAGCGGGCCAGCGCCGAACCGCCCGTGCTGCCGGGGCAGCACGACCGCGTGGCGGTGGCCGCCGACCCGGGCGACTGGTCCGAACGGCTCGACCGGCAGGCCCGCTCCTGCGCCCAGCGGATCCGCCAGCACCTGGCCCTGGAACTGGCGAACATCCATCTGCGGGCCGTTCAGGAGATCGTCTTCGGGGTCGGCTGCGCCGGCCTTCCCGATCTGCTCGACCGGGAGATGGCGGCACTGTCGCTGCTGGCCACCGCGCAGTGCGACCGCGCGGTGCGGGGCATCGTGTCGGACACCACCGCCCAGGTGCTCGGCACGCCGCCCACGGAGGGCGTACGTCGGCGGATCGCCACGGCCGTCCAGTACGGCCTGGCCGACCACCGCACGGGACGCGACCTGGACCGGGTTCTGCTGGTCACCAGTACGGCGGGAGTGGCCGGACTGACCGGCGTCGAGGCGATCGACGCACTCGCCGGTTATCCGACGGCAACCCGTGACGAGGTGCTTCCGCCGATCGCGGTGGGGCTCTCCGGCGGATGCTGGCAGCAGTGGCGTACCCCGGGAAACGACGACCACAGCGCGGCGCGGGCCTGGTCGCAGCGGGCGCTTCGGGAGGTCGAGTTGGAGCTCGCCCGCGAGATCTCCCGGCGGTTCGAGGTGATCCGTCTCTCGCTGGGCGTGGTGCTGTCCGATGCGATCGACCACGGCATCCTGCTTGCCTGAGAGCGTGCCCGCCGTGCGGCTCGACCTCGCTCCGCGTCTCGCCTCCGCCGAGGTGCGAGGCGGCTTCGTGGCGGGCACGACGGGCGATCCGGATTCGTCCGGCGTTCCGGTTCCTCGGTTCCGGGAAACCGGTGGCACGATGGGGGGCATGGCGGCTCCACAGGTTGCACCGGTCGAGACGCCGGCCACTGACGACGTGCCGGCGCCCGACCGGCAATGGGTGACGATCGTGTGGGACGACCCGGTCAACCTGATGACGTACGTGACCTGGGTCTTCCAGAAGCTGTTCGGCTACAGCCGGGAGAGGGCGGAGCAGCTCATGCTGGACGTGCACCACAAGGGCCGCGCCGTGGTCTCGACGGGCGCCCGCGAGCGCATGGAGCACGACGCGTCGCAGCTGCACGCGTACGGGCTCTGGGCAACGGTGGATCGCTCGTGAGCGCGAGGAGTGAGCCGGGGTTGCGAGCCCCGCAGTCGCGAACCGGGCTGGCATCGTGAGCATGTTCCGGCGGCAGGCGGGCCGCTACGTCGCCACCTTCGCCGTCGACGAGGTGCGGGTGCTGCGCAAGGTCGCCTCCGAGGTGGTCGGTCTGCTCACCGACGGCTTCGACCACACCGACCCGGTCGTCGGCCGGCTGTTCCCGGCGGTGTACCCGGAGGACGCGGCCAGCACGTCGGAGTTCCGCCGCTACACCGAGGGTGACCTGAAGACCGCGAAGATCGACCAGGCCGGGGCGATCCTGGCCGCGCTGCCCGACGATGCCGGCGGCGAGGTGCGGTTGGACGCCGAGGCGGCCGAGGCGTGGCTAAGGGCGCTCAACGACGCACGGCTGGCGATGGGTGTGCGGCTGGAGATCAAGGACGGCACCGACCTGGGCGAGGAGTTGGACGACGCGGTGACCGAGGATCCGGGGTCGAGCCGGGTGTTCCAACTGTCGGTCTACGCGTATCTCGGATATCTCCAGGAGTCGCTGCTCAACGCCTTGATCGACTAGGCGTGACCCGCGCCACTTCAGGCCCTGCCTGGGAGGCGTTAGGCTGGTACACGTGCTGAGCATCGACCGGTCGATCATCGACGCGATCGTCGCCCACGCGCGCCGGGACCACCCCGACGAGGCGTGCGGCGTCGTCGCCGGTGCCGTCGGCAGCGACACCCCGACCCGGCACATCCCGATGGACAATGTCGCGCGGTCGATGACCTTCTACGAGTTCGACTCGATGGAGCACCTGCGCGTCTGGCGGGAGATGGACGACCGCGACGAGGAGCCGGTGGTCATCTACCACTCGCACACCGCGACCGAGGCGTACCCGTCGCGTACCGACGTGTCCTTCGCCGGCGAGCCGAACGCGCACTACCTGCTCGTCTCGACCCGCGAGCCCGACTCGGAGGAGATCCGCTCGTTCCGGATCGTCGACGGCGTGGTGGCCGAGGAGCCGGTCCAGATCGTGGAGGCCGGGGTCGACCCGCACGCCGTGCAGTCCTACATGTTCGGGCAGAGCCCGGCGACGGTCGACTACGAGTGTTCCGGCCGCTGACCCGTCAGCGTCCGCACCCGTTTCCTCCCGTCACCGTTGGCACACCCGATCAAGGAGCACGACATCATGGCCATCGAAGTTCGCATCCCCACCATCCTGCGTAGCTACACCGGCGGCGCCAAGGTCGTCGAGGGCGCCGGCGACACGCTGGCGGACCTGCTCACCGACCTGGACTCCCGGCACGCCGGCCTGCGCGGCCGGCTGGTCACCGACGCCGGCGCGCTGCACCGCTTCGTCAACGTCTACGTCAACGACGAGGACGTGCGCTTCCTCGGCGCGCTCGACGCCAAGCTCTCCGACGGCGACAGCGTGACCATCCTGCCGGCCGTGGCCGGCGGCGCGTTCGGCTTCGCGGCGGCAGCGGCGATCAGCTCGCACAGCGCCGCGGCAGCGGCGATCAGTTCGCACAGCATCAGCCAGGACAGCGCGGCAGCGGCTCGCGACGCCGTCGCCGCTCACTGAGGGCGGCCGTCGTGGCGCGGTACGACAGCCTGCTCGACGCGTGCGGAGGTACGCCGCTCGTCGGGCTGCCCCGGCTCTCCCCGACGGTGCCCGACGGGGCGCCGCCGGTGCGGCTCTGGGCCAAGCTGGAGGACCGGAACCCGACGGGCAGCATCAAGGACCGCGCGGCGATGTTCATGGTCCGCGCGGCGGAGGAGGCGGGCCGGCTCCGGGCTGGTGACACAATCCTGGAGCCGACCAGCGGCAACACCGGTATCTCGTTGGCCATGGTGGCTAAGCTGCGCGGGTACCGGCTGGTCTGCGTGATGCCCGAGAACGTCTCGACCGAGCGGGTTCAACTACTCCGCATGTACGGGGCGGAAATCATCTTCTCGGAGGCGGCGGGCGGCTCGAACCAGGCCGTCGCGACGGCCAAGCAGATCGCTGCCGACCACCCGGACTGGGTGATGCTCTACCAGTACGGCAACGAGGCCAACGCGCGGGCGCACTACGAGACGACCGGCCCGGAGCTGCTGCACGACCTGCCCACCATCACGCACTTCGTGGCCGGACTGGGCACCACCGGCACCCTGATGGGTACCGGGCGCTACCTGCGCGAAAAGGTCGAGGGCATCCAGGTCGTGGCGGCCGAGCCGCGCTACGGCGAGCTGGTCTACGGGCTGCGCAACATTGACGAGGGGTACGTGCCGGAGCTGTACGACGCCTCGGTGCTGTCCCGGCGTTTCTCGGTCGGCACGCGGGACGCGGTGCTGCGCACCCGTCAGCTCGTGGAGGTGGAGGGCATCTTCGCCGGGTTCTCCACGGGCGCGATCCTGCACGCCGCGCTGGCGGTGGCCCACGAGGCGGTCCGCGCCGGCCGCCGTGCCGACGTCGCGTTCGTGGTGTGCGACGGCGGCTGGAAGTACCTGTCCACCGGCGCGTACGGCGGCACCCTCGGCGACGCCGAGGACGCGCTGGAAGGTCAGCTCTGGGCCTGAGGGCCGGGTCCCTGCGCGAACGGGCCGTCGGCGTACGCGTCGATGGCCCGTCGCGCGTCGCGGCTCGCCGTGAGCGTGTGTCACGTTCGTGACAACTTCCAACGGATGATTCTTGTCCTCGGGTACCCCGGCGTAGGCTGCGCAGCGTGGCGTACGCGTCGGTAGAGATCATGGCCGGTACGACCGCCGGCAGAGATACTACCGACAGTGACAGTGAGAAAACCCGATGCGACTGACTGTCCTTGGGTGTGCCGGCAGCTTCCCGGGCCCCGAGTCACCGTGCTCCGCCTACCTCGTCGAGGCGGATGGTTTCCGGCTCCTGGTCGACTTCGGCTCGGGGTCGTTGTCCAGCCTCCAGCGGTACGTGGGGCTGCACGCTCCGGACGCGATCCTGCTGACCCACCTGCACTGTGACCACATCCTCGACGCGGTGACGTACGTGGTGGTCCGCCGGTACGCCCCCGAGGGCCCCTACCCGGCGCTGCCGGTGTACGCCCCGGCCGGCGCCCCGGACCGGCTCAGCGCCGCCTACGGCGACGACGGCACGGTGGACGACGTCTACCAGTTCTACGCCCTCCAGCCGGGCACGTTCCCGATCGGGCCGTTCACGGTCACCGTCGACCGGGTCAACCACCCCGTCGAGACGTACGGCGTGCGGCTCGAGCACGGTGGGCGGTCGCTGTGCTACTCGTCGGACACCGCCGAGTGCGACGCGTTGCTACGGCTGGCGCAGAACGCCGACGTGTTCCTGTGCGAGGCCAGCTACCTGGACGGCGTGGACAATCCGCCGGATCTGCACCTGACCGGCCGGGAGGCGGGTGAGATCGCGACGAAGGCGGCGGTGGGTCGTCTGCTGCTGACCCACCTGGTCGCGGCCTGGGGCAGCGAGGCGCACACGCTGGAGTCGGCGGCCGGCGCGTACAACGGGCCGCTCGAAGTGGTCCGGGCGGGCGCCAGCTACGACATCTGACCGCCTCGCGGCCACCCGGCGCTTTCGTGGGCGTCGTCGATGGTCCGGTGTGTCGATGGTCCGGTGTTGTGCCGTACTGTTCGCCGGCCGGTCAGCGGCTGGTCGTCTGGCGCACCCGTGGCACCCGCACGGTGTGGACATGCGGATCGCCATCGTGACCGAGTCGTTCCCGCCGGACGTCAACGGCGTCGCGCACTCCGTGGTGCGTACGGCCGAGCACCTGCTGGCCCGTGGCCACGAGCCGGTCGTCATCGCACCCGCGCCCGCCGGGGCGGACCGGCGGGGCGTCGACCGTCTGGCGTACCCGGTGGTGCGTATCCCCAGCGTGCCGTTGCCCCGCTACCAGGGTTTCCGGCTGGGCGTGCCGACGGGTACCCGGCTGGCGGGGGCGCTGCTGTCGGCGGCGCCGGACGTGGTGCACCTGGCGAGCCCGTTCGTTCTCGGCGCGCGGGCGGCCACCCTCGCCGACCGGTATGGGCTGCCGATGGTGGCGGTCTACCAGACCGACGTGGCGGCCTACGCCAGGGCGTACCGGGTGAGCTGGGGTGAGGCGGCCGCGTGGCGGCGACTCCGGGAGATCCACAATCTGGCCCAGCGGACGCTCGCGCCGTCGACCCGGGCTGCGGCCGATCTGATCGCCAACGGGGTGCAGCGGATCTGGTTGTGGGGCCGGGGCGTCGACGCCGTCCGGTTCGACCCGGCCAAGCGCTGCGCCGACCTGCGCCGTCGGCTGGCCCCGGGCGGGGAGCTGCTGGTCGGCTACGTCGGCCGGTTGGCCCCGGAGAAGCGGGTGGAGCTGTTGGCGGCGACGTCCCGGCTGCCGGGCGTACGGGTGGTGGTGGCCGGTGACGGCCCGGCCCGTCGTCAGCTCGAGCGGGCGTTGCCGGGGGTCACGTTCCTGGGGGTGCGGCACGGCGAGGACCTGGCACGGCTCTACGCCAGCCTGGACGTGTTCGCGCACACCGGTCCGCACGAGACGTTCGGCCAGACCGTGCAGGAGGCGTTGGCGTCCGGGGTGCCGGTGGTCGCCCCGGCCAGCGGTGGGCCGGTCGACCTGGTCGACTCGGGCCGGACCGGGCTGCTGGTGCCGCCCGGCGACGGGGACGCGCTGGCCGCCGCCGTGGCCGAGCTGACCGGGGACGCCGACCGGCGGCGGGCGTACGGGGTGGCGGCCCGCGCCGCGGTGCGCCGGCGTAGCTGGGCGGCCGTCGGCGACGAGCTGGTCGGGCACTATCACGCGGTACGCGCCAACGCCGCCACCGTCGGCCTGCCGGCCGCGTCGTGACGGCGACAGCCGGTGGGCTGCGGATCGTCCGGCTCGCGAACTTCGTGACCGAGCGCTCCGGTGGCCTGCGTACGGCGCTGCGGCACCTCGGCGAGGGCTACCGCGCGGCGGGACACGATCCGGTGCTGGTGGTGCCCGGCCGACGGAACACCCACGAGTGGCACCCGTGGGGTCGGGTGGTCACCCTGCCGGGTCTGGAGCTGCCGGGCACGGGTGGTTACCGGCTGCTGGCCGGCCGGCAGCGGCTGGCCCGGGTGCTCACCGAGCTGACGCCGGACCGGCTGGAGGTGTCCGACCGGTCCTCGCTGCGCTGGACGGGGGCCTGGGCGAAGGCGCACGGGGTGCCGTCGGTGATGGTCTCGCACGAGTCGCTGACCGGCCTGCTCGGCCAGTGGGGAGTGCCGGACGTGCTGCGCCGGCCGACCGCCGACCGGCTCAACCGGGCCACCAGCCGGGCGTACGACCGGATCGTGTGCACGACCCGGTGGGCGGCCGAGGAGTTCGCGCGCATCGGGGCCGACAACGTCCACCTGGTGCCGCTCGGCGTGGACCTGGACACCTTCGGACCGGAGCGGGCCGACCCGCGGCTGCGGGAACGCTACGCCGACCCGACCGAGCTGCTGCTCGTACACTGCGCGCGGTTGTCTCCGGAGAAGCGGCCGGAACTGGCGGTCGAAGCCCTCGCCGAGCTGCGCCGGGCCGGTGTGCCGGCGGTGCTCGTGCTGGCCGGGGACGGCCCGCTGCGCGCGTCGCTGGCCCGCCGGGCGGCCGGCCTGCCGGTCACGTTCACCGGCTTCCTGCCCGACCGTGCCGTGGTGGCCGCGCTGCTCGCGAGCGCGGACGTGGTGCTGGCGCCCGGCCCGGTGGAGACCTTCGGCCTGGCCGGGCTGGAGGCGCTGGCCTGCGGCACTCCCGTGGTGGTGAACGCCGCGAGCGCGTTGCCCGAGGTGGTCGGCTCGGCGGGGCTGGCCGCGTACGGCTCCGGGGCGTCGCTGGCCGAGGCCGTGCTGCGCCTCGTGGCCCGTCCGGAGGCGCAGCGGCGGCGGGCCGCTCGGGCGCGGGCCGAGGAGTTCGGGTGGCCGGCGGCGGTCGCCGGATTCCTGGCGGCACACGGCGCGGACGTGCCGCAGGGCACCCGGGGCGAGGTGGATCCCCGCACCGCATAGGGTGCAGGGATGGCGCGACCTGACGGGCGAGGGCCCTCTCAACTCCGACCGGTGACCCTGACCCGAGGCTGGAGCACCCACCCGGAGGGGTCGGTGCTCGTCGAGTTCGGCGGCACCCGGGTGCTCTGCACGGCGAGCGTCACCGAGGGCGTGCCCCGCTGGCGCAAGGGCTCCGGGCTCGGCTGGGTGACCGCCGAGTACGCGATGCTGCCCCGGGCCACCAACACCCGCTCCGACCGGGAGAGCGTCAAGGGCCGGGTCGGTGGGCGTACCCACGAGATCTCCCGCCTGATCGGTCGCAGCCTGCGCGCCTGCATCGACCTGAAGGCGCTCGGCGAGAACTCGATCGTGCTCGACTGCGACGTGTTGCAGGCCGACGGAGGTACCCGGACCGCCGCGATCACCGGCGCGTACGTGGCGCTGCACGACGCGGTGGGCTGGTTGGCCGCCCGCAAGGCCCTCGCCGGCAAGCCGGAAAAGGTCATGCACCGCTCGGTGGCCGCCGTCAGCGTCGGGATCATCGCCGGCGAGGCGCGCCTGGACCTCTGCTACGAAGAGGACGTGGCCGCCGAGGTGGACATGAACGTGGTGTGCACCGGCACGGGCGACTTCGTCGAGGTGCAGGGCACCGGTGAGGCGGGCGTGTTCGCCCGGGACCAGCTCGACAGCCTGCTCGACCTGGCCGTGGCCGGGTGCGCCGAGTTGGCCGAAGCCCAGCGGAAGGCGCTTTCCTCATGAACAAGGTTTTGCTGGCTACCCGGAACCGGAAGAAGCTGGTGGAGCTTCAGCGGATCCTGGACGGCGCGCTCGGCGCGCACCGGATCGCCCTGCTCGGCCTCGACGACGTCGAGGAGTACCCGGAGCTGCCCGAGACCGGCCTCACCTTCGGCGAGAACGCGCTGATCAAGGCGCGGGAGGGCTGCCGCCGGACGGGGTTGCCGACGATCGCCGACGACTCGGGCATCGCCGTGGACGCGCTGAACGGGATGCCCGGGGTGTTCAGTGCCCGGTGGGCCGGTAAGCACGGCGACGACCAGGCCAATCTCCAGCTCGTGCTGGACCAGATCGCCGACGTGCCCGACGAGCACCGGGCGGCGTCCTTCGTCTGCACGGTCGCGCTGGTGCTGCCCGGCGGCAAGGAGCACCTGGTCGACGGCCGGCAGCCCGGTCGGGTGCTGCGCGCGCCGCGTGGCGACGGCGGATTCGGGTACGACCCCATCTTCCTGGGCGACGGCCAGGACCGGACCAACGCCGAGCTGACCCCGGCCGAGAAGGACGCGGTCAGCCACCGGGGCAAGGCGCTGCGCGAGCTGGCCAAGCTGGTCGCCAAGGTCCTGCCGCCCGCCGCCTGACCCGCGGCGGACGACAGCGACCCGTGGAGGTCAGCCCAGCGGGCCGACCTCCCGCTCGATGGCGGCGCGCAGCTCGGGGCCGGCGACGACCGCACGGGCCGCCTCCATCACCGGGGCGAGGAACACGTCCGGGCCGGGGTCGCCGGCCGCCGCACCGAGCGCGGCGACGGCGGCCCGACCGGCCGGCGACGGCACCAGCGGTTCGCGCAGTTGCAGGCCACGTACTCCGGCCAGCAGCTCCACCGCGAGCAGGCTGGTGAGGTTGTCCAGCACGGTGCGCAGCTTCTTGGCCCCCGCCCAGCCCATCGAGACGTGGTCCTCCTGCATGCCGCTGGTGGGCAGCGAGTCCACCGACGCGGGCGCGGCCAGCCGCCGGTTCTCCGCGACGATCCCGGCCGCCGTGTACTGGGCGATCATCAGCCCGGAGTTGACCCCGGCGTCGGGCGAGAGGAACGCCGGCAGCTCCCGGGAGCGGGTCACGTCGAGCAGCCGGTCCACCCGCCGCTCGGCGATCGCACCCACCTCGGCGGCGGCGATGGCGAGGAAGTCGGCGGCGAAGCCGAGCGGTGCGCCGTGGAAGTTCCCGGTCGACTCGACCCGACCGTCCGGCAGCACCACCGGGTTGTCCACCACGGACACCAGCTCCCGGCCCGCGACCGTGCGGACGAAGTCCAGGGTGTCGCGGGCCGCGCCGGCCACCTGCGGCGCGCAGCGCATCGAGTACGCGTCCTGCACGGCGTGCGCCAGGTCGTCGCGGTGCGAGTCCATGACCCGCGAATCCTGCAACAGCCGGTGGATGTTCGCCGCCGACGCCGCCTGACCGGGATGCGGCCGGATGGCGTGCAGCTCGGGCAGGAACGGCCGCTCCGAGCCGAGCATCGCCTCGATGGCCAGCGCCGCGGTCACGTCCGCCATCGCGAAGAGGTGCGCCGCGTCGTGGATGGCCAGCAGCAGCATGCCGAGCATGCCGTCGGTGCCGTTGATCAGCGCCAGCCCCTCCTTGGCGGCCAGCTCGATCGGCTTGAGCCCGTTGGCGGCCAGCACGTCGGCCGCGTCCTGCCGCTCGCCGGCCGGGCCCAGCACCCAGCCCTCACCGAGCAGCACCAGCGCGCAGTGCGCCAGCGGCGCCAGGTCGCCGGACGCGCCCAGCGAGCCGTGCTCCGGCACCCACGGGGTGATGTCGTGGTTGAGCAGGTCGACGAGGGCCTCGGCGACCAGCGGCCGGACCCCGGAGCGGCCCAGGGCGAGCGAGCGTACGCGCAGCAGCATCATGGCGCGGACCACCTCGCGGGGCATCGGTGCGCCCACCCCGGCGGCGTGCGAACGGATCAGCGCGTGTTGCAGCTCGGCCCGCCGCTTCGGCGCGACGAAGGTGTTCGCCAGGGCCCCGAACCCGGTCGAGACGCCGTACACCGGTCGTCCGGCGGCCTCGATCCCGTCCACGATCGCGCGGCTGGTCGCCATCGCGTCCCGGGCGGCCGGAGCGAGGACCACCGTGGCGGTGCCGCGGGCCACCGCGAGCACGTCGTCGGCGGTGATCCCGGTGGGTTGGATGGTCACGTGCGTCATTGCGGAACTCCGTTGCGAATTACCTGGCGGATCAGGGGGACACCGGGCCGGTAGGCCAGATGCAGGTAGGACGGCGCGTCCAGGACGACGAGGTCGGCCCGCGCGCCGGGGGTGAGCACGCCGAGGTCGTCGCGGCGCAGCGCCCGCGCGCCACCGGCGGTGGCGGCCCAGACCGCCTCCGCCGGGGTCATCCGCATCTCGCGGACCGCGAGGGCGATACAGAAGGGCATCGACGAGGTGTACGACGAACCGGGGTTGCAGTCCGTCGCCAGGGCCACGGTCACACCGGCGTCGAGCAGCCGGCGGGCGTCCGGGTACGGCGAGCGGGTGGAGAACTCGGCGCCCGGCAGCAGGGTGGCGACGGTGGTGGTCCCGAACCCGTCGGTGTGGGCCGTGCCGGCCAGCGCGTCGACGTCGGCGTCGCTCAGGTGGGTGCAGTGGTCGACGCTGGCCGCTCCCAACTCCACCCCGAGCCGCGCGCCCGGCCCGGGGCCGAGCTGGTTGGCGTGCAGTCGTACGCCCAGCCCGGCGGCCTGGCCGCAGGCGAGGATGGCGCGGGCGTGGTCGACGTCGAAGGCGCCCCGCTCGCAGAACACGTCGATCCACTTCGCGTGCGGCGCGGCGGCGGCCAGCATCGGCCCGCAGACCAGCCCGACGTAGTCGTCCGGCCGGTCGGCGTACTCGGCGGGCACCACGTGCGCGCCCAGGAAGGTGGTCTCGGAGCTGGTCTCGGCGGCGATCCGCAGCGAGCGGGCCTCGTCGGCGACGTTCAGCCCGTACCCACTCTTGATCTCCATGGTCGTGGTGCCCTGGCGCAGCGCCTCCCCGCGCAGCCGGCGCACGGTGGCCCGCAGCTCCCCGTCGGTGGCGGCCCGGGTCGCGCCCACGGTGGTCCGGATGCCGCCGCCGGTGTACGGCTCGCCGGCCATCCGCGCGGCGAACTCGGCGGCCCGGTCCCCGGCGAAGACCAGGTGGGCGTGGCTGTCCACGAAGCCGGGCAGTACGGCGGCACCGCCGACGTCGATCCGGTGGTCGGCGGCCGGCGCGTACGCGGCCGGCCCGACCCAGGCCACCCGGTCCTCCTCGACGAGCACGGCCGCCTTGCGGCGGATGCCCAGCGGGTCCGCGCCGACGCCGTTGGTGACCAGCTCCCCGATGTTGTCGACAAGCAGACTGCTCATGCGGGGGTCACCGCCTCGATCGACGCCGACAGCTCGGCCGGCACGTCCACGCTCAGGTGCCGGCCGTCGGCCACCACCACGCGACCGTCCACCATGACCTGGTCGACGTCCGCCGCGCCGGCCGCGAAGAACACCCCCACCGGCGGTACGCCGGCGGTACGGGCGGTGTCGAGTCGTACCGTCACCAGGTCGGCGCGGGCGCCGACGGCGATCCGCCCGGCGTCGGCCCAGCCCAGCGCGGCGTGCCCGGCGGCGGTGGCGGTGGCGAACAGGTCGACCGGGGTGAAGTGGCCGCGGCGGCGGGTGCGCAGCCGTTCGTCCAGCTCCACGGCGCGGGCCTCCTCGAACATGTCGACCACGGCGTGACTGTCGCTGCCCAGGCTCAGCCGGATACCGGCGTCGGCCATCCGGCGGGCCGGTCCGATGCCGTCGGCGAGATCCCGCTCGGTGGTGGGGCAGAGGCACACGCCGGTCCGGCTGTCGGCGAGCAGGGTCAGGTCGGCGCTGGTCGGATGGGTGGCGTGGACGGCGGTGGTGTCCGGCCCGAGCACGCCGTGGTCCGCGAGCAGGGCGGTGGGCGTACGCCCGTGCACGGCCCGGCACTCGTCGTTCTCGGCGGGCTGCTCGGAGAGGTGCACGTGCAGCGGAGCCTGCCGGTCGCGGGCCCAGTCGGCGACCGTGCGGAGCTGGTCGGCGGGGACCGCCCGCACCGAGTGCACGGCCGCGCCGACCCGCACGTGCGAGTCCGTCGGCTGAAACGCGCCCGCCCGCCGCGCCCAGCCGGCCGCGTCGCCGTCGCCGAAGCGCCGCTGCGGTCCGGCGAGCGGCCGACCATCCACAGTGGAGGCGAGGTAGCAGGTGTCCAGCAGGGTGAGTCGGACCCCGGCGTGCGCGGCCGCCTCGACCAGTGCCGCGCCCATCGCGTTCGGGTCGTCGTACGCGCCGCCGTCGGGCCGGTGGTGCAGGTAGTGGAACTCGCCCACGCAGGTGATCCCGGCAAGCGCCATCTCGGCGTACACCGCCCGGGCCAGCGCCAGGTAGGTGTCCGGGTCGAGCCGGTCCGCGACCGCGTACATGCGCTCCCGCCAGGAGAAGAAGTCACCCCGCCCGCCGTGGGTGCGCCCCCGCAGGGCCCGGTGGAAGGCGTGCGAGTGCGCGTTCGCGAGGCCCGGCAGCGTCAGGCCGGGCAGCGGCACGGCGTCGGCGTACACGTCGACCCCGGACGGCGGCCGGCTCCCGGGGGTCAGCGGCGTCACCGCGCTGATCCGACCGTCCTCGACCTCGATCAGCACGTCGGGCGTGGGCTCGGCGTGCGCGGGCAGCCAGGCGTACTCGGCGAGCCAGCGGGTGGCGGTCAGCGGCATGTCAGCTCCTCAAGCACGCGGGCCAGCGCGCGCACCCCGGCCGCGCAGTCGTCGTCGCTCGCGGACTCGGCGGGGGAGTGCGACACCCCGGTCGGATTGCGCACGAACAGCATCGCCGTGGGCAGGTACGCAGCGAGCACCCCGGCGTCGTGTCCCGCGCCCGTGGGCAGCACCGGCGCGTCGAGCAGCGTCGCCAGCCGGGCGGCCAGGTCGCCGTCGAAGGCGACCAGCGGGGTCACCGACTCCTCGGTGACCAGCACCTCCGTGCCGTCGCGGCGGGACCGCTCGGCGAGCTTGGCCCGAACCGCGTCGACCAGCCCGGTCAGGGTCTCCGGGTCGGCGGCGCGCGCGTCCAGCCAGCCGGTCACCCTCGACGGGATCGCGTTGGTGGCGTTGGGCTCCACGGCGACCCGACCCACGGTGGCGTGCGCCCCACGCAGCCGGGCCTCCTTGTTCGCGGCCAACACCCCGAACGCGTAGGTGAGCATCGGGTCGCGGCGGTCGGCCATCCGCGTCGTACCCGCGTGGTTGCCCTCGCCGACCACGTCGAAACGCCAGCGGCCGTGCGGCCAGATCGCGCTCGCCACCCCCACCGGCGCGTCCGCGTCCGCGAGCGCGCGGCCCTGCTCGACGTGCAGCTCCACGAACGCGCCGAACCGGCCGAGCAGCTCCGGTCGGGCGCCCGCCGGCCGCCCGCCGAGCGCGTCGGCGAAGCTCACCCCGGCCGCGTCGCGCAGGCCGGCCGCGCGGTCGGCCGCCAGCACGCCGGTGAGCAGCCGCGACCCCAGGCAGGGTACGCCGAAGCGCGCGCCCTCCTCCTCCACGAACGCGGCCACCACCAGCGGCCGGACCGGGGTGACACCGGCGGCGCGCAGCTCGTCCACGGCGAGGAACGCGCTGACGATGCCGAGCGGGCCGTCGTACGCCCCGCCGTGCGGCACCGAGTCGAAGTGGCTACCGGTCAGCACGGCGTCCGCGCCCTCCGGGTCACCCCAGTGGGCGAACAGGTTGCCGTTGCCGTCCTCGGTGACCGGCAGGCCGCGACGGTCGGCCTGTGCCCGGAACCAGGCCCGCAGCTGGTGTTCCGGCTCGGTCAGCGCGTACCGCAGGTAGCCGCCGCTGCCGGCGTCCCGCCCGACCGGCGCGATCTCGTCCCACAGCGCCCGGAACCTGAAAGGAAGGGCCCCTTCTTCAACAAAATCCGATAACAAGGTGCCCTTCCTTACTGCTCGGTCATCGGGACGCGGACGCCGGTGCGGTCGGCGACCTCGCGGGCGCTGTCGTAGCCGGCGTCGACGTGCCGGATGACGCCCATCGCCGGATCGTTGGTGAGCACCCGCTCGATCTTCTGGCCGGCCAGGGCGGTGCCGTCGGCCACGCAGACCTGCCCGGCGTGGATCGACCGGCCGATGCCCACCCCGCCGCCGTGGTGGATGGACACCCAGGACGCCCCGCTGGCGGTGTTGACCAGCGCGTTCAGCAGCGGCCAGTCCGCGATCGCGTCGGAGCCGTCGGCCATCCCCTCGGTCTCCCGGTACGGGCTCGCGACGCTGCCGGTGTCCAGATGGTCCCGGCCGATCACCACCGGCGCGGAGAGCTCACCGGAGGCGACCATGTCGTTGAACCGCACGCCCGCCCGGTCGCGTTCGCCCTGGCCGAGCCAGCAGATCCGGGCCGGCAGGCCCTGGAACGCGACCCGCTCACCGGCCAGCTTGATCCAGCGGGCCAGGGACTCGTTCTCCGGGAACAGGTCCAGGATGGCCCGGTCGGTGGCGGCGATGTCGGCCGGGTCGCCGGAGAGCGCCGCCCACCGGAACGGTCCCCGGCCCTCGCAGAACAGCGGGCGGATGTACGCGGGCACGAAGCCCGGGAAGTCGAACGCCCGCTGGTAGCCGCCGAGCTGCGCCTCGCCCCGGATCGAGTTGCCGTAGTCGAAGACCTCGGCCCCGGCGTCGAGGAACCCGACCATCGCCTCGACGTGCCGTGCCATCGACGCGCGGGCCCGATCGGTGAACTCGGCGGGCTTCGCCGCTGCGTAGTCCCGGGCTTCGGCCAGCTCGACGCCCACCGGCAGGTACGCCAGCGGGTCGTGGGCGCTGGTCTGGTCGGTCACGATGTCGATCTCGACGCCTCGGCCCAGCAGCTCCGGGAAGACCTCGGCCGCGTTGCCGACGACCCCGACGCTCAACGCGCGCCGGTCCCGCTTCGCCGCGCGGACCCGCGCGACCGCGTCGTCCAGGGAGTCGGCCACCTCGTCCAGGTAGCGGTCGTGCACCCGGCGGTCCAGACGGGTGCGGTCGACGTCGACGATCAGGCAGACGCCGTCGTTCATGGTGACCGCGAGGGGCTGCGCGCCACCCATCCCGCCGCACCCGGCGGTGAGCGTCAGCGTCCCGGCCAGGGTGCCGCTGAACCTCTTGGCGGCGACGGCGGCGAACGTCTCGTAGGTGCCCTGGAGGATGCCCTGCGTGCCGATGTAGATCCACGAGCCGGCGGTCATCTGCCCGTACATGGTCAGGCCGAGCTGTTCCAGGCGACGGAACTCGGGCCAGGTCGCCCAGTCGCCGACCAGGTTGGAGTTCGCCAGCAGCACCCGGGGCGCCCACTCGTGCGTACGCATCACACCGACCGGTCGCCCGGACTGCACCAGCATCGTCTCGTCCGCGCGCAGGTCGGTCAGCGTACGCACCAACGCGTGGTACGACGGCCAGTCCCGCGCCGCCTTGCCGGTCCCGCCGTAGACCACCAGGTCGTCGGGGCGTTCGGCCACCTCCGGATCGAGGTTGTTCATCAGCATCCGCAGGGCGGCCTCCTGCTGCCAGCCACGGGCGGTGAGCTGGCTGCCCCGTGCGGCACGGATGGGCTGGGTCATCTCCGGTCTCCTCCTCATCCGAGGAACAACTGTCGGCGGGCCGCGGAGGCTTCGAACGCCTCCAGGCGGCGCTGGGTGTCGGCCGGCGCGGCGTCGCAGATCGCCTGCAACAGGACCATCGCCAGGGTCATCGGGGCGGTGTGCAGGTCGAAGACGAGTTGGGCGCCGACGGCGGCCGGCAGCACCACGTCGGCGTGTTCGGTGGCCGGGCTGACCGGCGAGTCGGTGATCGCCACGACGGTCAGCCCGGCGGCACGCGCGTCGCGCAGGGCGTCCAGGGTTTCCCGGGGGTAGCGGGGCAGCACGAAGGCGAGCACGGCGGACGCCCCGGCCTCGGCGGCCTGCTCCAGCCGGTCGGTGAGCAGGCTGCCGCCGTCGTTGAGCACCCGCACGTCCGGGTGGACCTTCGCGGCGAAGTAGGCGAAGTACGCGGCCAGCGGCGCGGCGGCCCGCAGGCCCAGCACCGGCAGCGGCCGGCTGGACGCGAGCAGCCGCCCGGTCTCGGCGATCCGGCCGGTGTCGGCGAGCTGTCCGGCCAACCGGTCCAGGTTGCCCATCTCGGCGCGTACCGCCTGCTGGAGCTCGTTGGCGGTGTCCGCCGGGCCGCCGGTCGTGCTGGCGGTGAGGTCGCGCAGGCGGCGGCGCAGCGCCGGATAGCCGTCGTGGCCGAGCGCGACGGCGAATCGGGTGACCGAGGGCTGGCTGACCCCGGCCAGCTCGGCGACCTCCGCGGCGGAGAGGTACGCGACGGTCGGCGCGTGCTGCACGAGACAGTGCGCGATCCGGCGCTGGGTGGGGGTGAGCCGTACCCCGTCGAACAGGTCGAGGACCTGCTCGGCCGTCGCTCCTTCATTCACATCGTGACTGTATGCATGAAAACTTTCAATAGGCAAGGGCGCCGCACCCTGCCGCTCCGCCGGCGGGCGGCACGCTGAGATGGCGACACCTCTGTAGGATCCACGGCGGTTGAGCTAAGGAGTGGCATGCAGCCGGAGAGCCCCTACAGGTACACGCACATGCTGGGCGCGTGCCAGGTTGGTAAGGCCTGGGCCGCAGTGGACGGGCAGGGTCAGTTCGCCACCGTGGCGGTGCTGGACGGCGTGGCCGCGTCCGACGAGCGCTGGCGGGTGGCCTTCGGCAACGCGGCCAACGCGCTGGCGCAGGCCGTCGGCGGTCACCGCTACGCGGACGCCGACCTGTCCGCCGCCCACCCGTGGGTGGCCTACCGGGCCGAGGAGGGGCACGCGCCGCAGCGGCTCTTCCAGAGCCTCGGCATGGACTACCAGCCCGTGCCCGACCTGCCGGTCTCCGCCCCGCCCACGTCGGCCCCGCCTGCCTCCTCCCCGCCCGTCTCCGCGCCGCCGGTGTCCGGTGTGCCGCAGCAGGCCAGCGGACCGCCGAGCCCGGTCTCCGGCGCTCCGGAACTCCTGGCGTACCCGCCGCAGCTGCCGTGGGCGGTGCACGCCAACCCGGTCTCCGGGCAGCCGGTGTCCGCGTCCCCGCAACCGGTGTCGGCAGCGCCGGCCTCCCCCGCGCCGACGCCGGCAAAGGCCGCGCCGCAGTCCCCGGCGTACGCCTCCAACGCCGCACCGATCCCGTCGTTCGATCCGCTCTCGTCCTCGGGCGGACGGCGGATCGCGCCGGTGGCGCGCCCGCCGCGGAGTCGGACCGGCCTGTGGGTCGGTGCCCTCGTCCTGACCGCGGTGGTGGCCGCCGGCGCCGGGCTCCTCGGTGGCGGTGCCCTCGGTGGTGACACGAAGCCCGAGACGCAGCCTGCGGCCAGCCCTCCGGTCCCGCTGTTCGAGAAGACCCAGTACGCCCTCAACAAGGCGAAGTTCGACCCCGATCTGGTGCCGCTCGCCGAGCCCTGGCTCGCCCGGATGGGCGACTGCGCCTCGGACCGGGAGGCCGGCGGTCCGAAGCTGCCGAAGGACGAGAAGCGGCATGTCTTCTGTCGGTACGGCAACGTGTTCGTCCACTTCGCACTTTTCGAGTCCACGACGACGAAGGACGCCGCACGCGCCTACCGTGAGCAGCTCGCCTTCCTCGCCGGCACCCTCTCACCGGGGATCAGGCAGGGCGCGCGGACCACGGGTGGCTCCAGCGGAGCAACCGGCAGCTACGTCGAGTACGCCGGCGACCCCGGGAACGGGCCGGTCATGTGCGGCATCTGGTGGGACCGGGACGACCGGCTGGGCGCGGTGTACTTCGAGACCCCGTGTGAGGCCGGGATCGCCGGCAACTGGGACGCGTTGCGCGATCTGTGGCATCGGAACAGCTGACCGCCGTTCACCAGAACTCGTAGATGAGGAACGTGGCCTCCGGATAGCGGACCGTGGCCCGCAGCTTCAGGCACGACTCGTTGATCTCGGTGCCCGTCACGAGGTACTTGACGCGATGCTGGCGGAGGAAGGGGCCGCACGGCTCGGTGTTGACCCGGAAGTGGTCCGGCGCCGTGAGGGTGAAGGTAGTCGTCGACATGACGGCGGGGTTCCGGTCGAAGGTGAACCAGACGTGCGCGTAGCGGTTGACGATGTACTCCTGCTGGCCCTGCTGGTCGGCGGTCCGCCACAACGTCAGCTGCGGGTACGCGTAGACACCGGACAGTGACCGGGCGCCGTTCATGGTGGGGAAGTTTTGGACGATGCCCACCTCCGCCGTCCACACGGCATCCGGATCCTCGGCGGCGATGGCCCGGATGGATCGGGACAGCGGCGTCTGGGTCAACGTGGCGGTGCCCCGGTAGAGCGGATGGATGAAGGCCGTCATGGCCACCGAGAACGCCAGGAGAACCGATGTCGCCCAGACGAAGCGGCGGCGCAGTGCCAGATGGACGACCAACGGCACGGGGACGAGGGACAGGACGAAGCCGCCGAGGCCCAGGAAGCCGGGGGATGTCTGCGCCACGTGCAGGCTGAGTAACGCCTGGACGAGCAGGAGCGCGAGTGTGTAACCGATGATGACGGTGCGCCCCGGCAGAGTCGACCGCTGGTCGCGGAGCCGCCGGACGAACAGCACCAGCCCGATGAAGTTGAGCAGGCCGATGCCGATGAGCAATCGCGTGTGCGGCACCCGGTCCAGATACAGCAGCCTGCCGAAGAAGTCGAGATGGGGTACGAACAGCCGGACGAGTGCTCCGAGGAATGCGAGGTTGACGAGCAGCAGCGGCCAGTCGACGACGCGTCTGGCGCGGTACGACTGGTACAGCAGATAGAGGCACGGCACGCACAGGTACGGGAGCATGAGCAGGAAGTTGGAGTTCTCGCTCTGGTTGGTCAGCCCCTTGTCCGGAATGCTGTATTGCGCCGCTGATCTGCCCGACTCCAGGCCGAAGCTGGTGTGTCCAGAGAGCAGGTGGGCCAGGTCGAAGCCGCCGCTTCGGGTGAGCCGTTGCCCCGGGTAGGCGGTGTGCAGCACCGCGTTGATGGCGTCCAGCCGGGTGCCGACGAAGAGCCCGACCAGGAGGCCGGCGACGAGGAGCGCTGCCGCCACGAAGGCCAGCGGCCGCAGCATGGGACTTCGTGGCACGGTGTACCGCTCGATGAGATGGCCCACGCAGAACGCGGCAAGCGCCAGGGCACAGGGAATCTGGAAGGGCGGATAGAGGACCAGCGCGAAACACGTGAGCAGGTACGCCAGTAACGCCGCCCAGGCGACGGTGGCGAGCAGGCGGGTCGACCGCAGCAGAAGGACGAAGACCGTCGCGATGAACAGTGCGTAGTACAGCGGCCCGAGGGTGATGTACTGGTACCACCAGTGCACGAACGGGCTGAAGAAGAGTGTCGACGAGAGACCGGCGGCTAGCCAGTGCTGGCCCGGCATCAGCACCAGGACGAAGAAGTAGGCGCTCAGGATGAGCAGCACCGCCATCAGCCACCACTTGAACGCGAAGGCGTAGTCGAGCGGAAGAACCAGGAACGCGAGGTTGTGCGGCTTGAAAGCCGCCGACCAGTCCCGGTACGGCACGTCCACGACCAGGGAGACGTCCGCGCCCTGACCCATGTTCGGGTTTATCCGGGGGTAGCCGGCGGCGTCCTGGGCGATGGTCAGCTGGGTGTTGACGGCCCACTCGTCCGATCGGATCGGCTGCGGTGCGTTGAGCAGCAGGTTCGCGTCCGGTTGCGAGCCGTACAGCATCGACTGGTAGACGCCCATCGACGACCCGCTGATTTGCAGGACGGTCAGCAACGTCAACAGGACGGTGAGCAGGGCCGGAAAGAACCAGATGCCGCGGACGAAGCTCCGGCCGAGCCGCGCGACCCGGTCGCGGCTGCCGGACGGGACCGCCCAGGTGTCCCGAGCGTCGGCGGTGGTCACTGCCAACGCGCCCCCTTCAGGTCGTCGCCCGCTGGCCCGGCGCGTTCACCGGCTGGGCCGCGCTGTCGTTCACGACCGGCACCGGCGAACCGACCAGCCGCGCCGCCTGCCGATGCCGGCGTGGTGCCGGCGGCAGTCCCGTCAGGAACTCCGGGAACATGCCGAAGAACGTCCGGGCGCTGCGCAGTTCCAGGGTGTGCGCCCGGGACCAGCGGAACGAGTTCGTCGCCCGGCCCCAGTGGTGTGTCCACCGCACGTCGCCGAGCAGCGCCACAGGGAGCCCGTTGCGCCAGGCGCGCAGACCGAGCTCATGGTCCTCGTAGTAGAGGAAGAACCTCTCGTTCCAGCCGCCCAGGTCGATGAAGTCGGTGGTCCGTGCGGCGACCGCGGCACCCATGACCCAGGCCACCCAGACCGCCGTGCCCGGTTCGGCCGTCATCCGGTACGAGGCGTGCAGCCGGGACAACGGCCACAGTTTCCGGTTGCCCAGCTTGGCGGTGGCGTAGGGAAAGCCACGGCCGTTGGGCTGAACGACGCCGTCCGAGGAGAGCAGTTGCGGCGCGGCCAGGCCGCCGTGCGCGTCGAGGTGCCGCCGCAGCACCTCGAAGCCCTCGGTCGAAGTGATCTCGAGGTCAGGGTTGGCGAACAGGACGTACTCGCCCGCCGCTTGGCGCAGACCGATGTTGTTGGCGCGGGAGAAGCCGACGTTCTCCGGCAGGCGGATGACCTGGGCGCCCATCTCCTGGGCTACGCCGGCCGAATCGTCGGAGGAGCAGTTGTCGACGACGATCCACTCGTACGGCCGGGCATCGCCGCGCCAGCACGCGCGCAGCGTCTCCGCCGAGTTGTAGGTGACCGTCACGACACTCCAGCGACGTCCTGTCATCACGCTCTCCGAACTGTCAAGTAGCTGAACAGGGCGGCGAAACCGAACCGGTCGCCCTGCCACTGGCGTCGGGCGCGCAGCCCTCCACGCAGGCCCTCGCCCATTCCCCGCAGGAAGGGCCGCAGCAGGCCCTGTCGTGCCCGGCGTACGGCCAGCGCGAGGTGCGCCAGGGCCAGCACGGGTGTCGCGACGATCATCAACGGCCAGGTGAAGGTGCGCGCCGCGACGATGAGCCGGTTGCGGGCGAGCAGGAAGGCGCGGAACGCCTGGAGCTTGTGGTCGCCCTCGACGCTGTGGCCTCCGGCGTGCGGCAGCACCAGCTCCGACCGACGTGTGCGCACGCCGGACGCGTAGAGACGGAAGGCGAGGTCGGCGTCCTCACCCCAGGCGAACAGCTGCTCGTGGAAGCCGCCGAACCGACGGAACAGCTCGGTAGGGAAGACGGCCGCGCCACCCGACGGACCCAACGGCCCCCGTACCGCGGATGCCGGGCGATCGATGAACAGCGAGATCGGGTTCAGGTCGATGCCGACGTACTCGCCGCCGTGCATCGCCAGACCGACCGCGATCGGCAGCGCGGGCGTCTCGGCCATGGCGGCGCAGATCCGCTTCAGCGCGTCCTCGGGCAGCCAGACGTCCGGATTCAGCAGGAGGACGTGGCTCGTGGCCGTCTGCGCCACCGCCCGATTGCAACCGGTCGCGAAGCCTGGGTTCGAGGCGTCGGGCAGGTAGTCGTAGCGGTCGTCGTCCAGGCAGTCGGCGATGACCTTCCGGCAGCCGTCCTCCGGCGAGTTGTCCGCGAAGAGGAACCGCACCGGGAGACGGTCGGCACTGCGTACCCAGGTCGGCAGCGTGTCGGCGAGCATGCCGGCGGACCGGTAGAGCACCGTGACGACGGTCAGCGTTTCCATGTCGGCATCACCACCTTGGGCCAGGCCGGCATCGCCAGCCTGGACGGGTTGCTGACCAGGTAGAACGCCACGATGCCGGGCACGAGAGAGAGCCAGAACGGCTGGATGACCGGGTAGAACTCGTAGATGCCGAAGGTGGCGTAGTAGATGAGGAAGGCGCGTCCGATGTGGTGCGCCGGGCTGTTGGTGTCGCTGAGCCGACGCTCGGCGAAGCCGACGACGAGCCCGGTTAGGGCCAGCACGAGTCCTGCGCCGACCGGCCCGAAGTCCATCAACGGCACCGCCACGAAGGTCGCGGTGTTCATGTAGAACGGTTGACTGAGCCCACCGGTGATCTTGTAGAGGTCGACCGGTCCGAGGAGTCGCTCGCCCACCGAGCCGGTGAAGGTCAGCGAGTAACGACCCCATGCCGGGTCGTACTCCTCCCGGTGTTCCCAGAGCCGTCCGAACGTCTCCACCGACGAACTCAGCGACAGGTCCAGAGATCCGACGCTCGTGTAGATCGGGTTGCCGCCGTACTGGGCCCGAAACTGGTCCTCGAAGGTGCCGGTGCCGGCCAGGGTGCGTTGCCCGCCGAGGTAGACCGCGCCGCCCACCACGCCGAGGCCGACCAGGACCACCACCAGAGCAGCGACCTGCCGCTGACGGGCACTCATCCCGCCCGACTCGCGCCGGGTGGAGAGCGCGGCGACAAGTGCCGGCACGATTCCGACCAGGACCGAGTTCTTGCTGGCGCCCAGAGCCGCCCCGAACGTGAAGACCACGACCAGGAGCAGGTAGCGCCAGCGGGCCTCGCTCCTGCCGTTGAGCGCCCGAAGCAGTGAGATCGCCATACCGAGCGTCCACGCCTCCGCGAGCAGACCCACCACGATGTTCGACCGGAGGCCCAGTTCGGCTCGGGCGACGTCCGGGTTCTCGGCGAAGAGTGGAGGCACCTCACCGCCGAACTTCAGCGCGCCTCCGATGATCGCGATGAGCAGCACGACCAGCAGGAAGCCGGTCAGGCGGCGGTCGGCAGGCCACTGCAGTGTCGGCCGGGTCGACCGGTTCGCGCGGCCGAACGAAGGGCTGGCGAGCCGGTCCTGCCCCGCTGGTTGGATCCACCACAGTGGCGGCCCCGCCGGCGGCTCCACGGCGGCGGCCGGCCGGCCCCGCTCGGCCAGCCGCCGACCGGCGTACCAGGCGGCGAGGAAACAGGCGACGAAGACCCCGAGCACCGGGATGACGGCGCGGCCCGCCGGGGAGTCGTACGGCCCCGGGACCGTGATCACCGCGAGGAAGACGAGCGCCCACGCGGCGGAACAGACCGCGAGCCACATGGCCGACCGCACCGCGATGACCGCGACGGCGGCGAACGCCGCCACCACCCCGGCTGCCGGGTTGACCAAAAAGAGCGGTACGACGACGGCGACCGCGGCCGCCCAGAGCCCGACGGTCAGGTACTTCTGAATGATCATTTTGCGTTCCTCGTGAGGAGTGACCGGTACAGGCTCTGCCACCGCTGGACGCACCTGTCGAAGGCGTACTCCTTCGCGTACCAGTCCGCGACGGCGCTCCGCTGCTCCGCAGTCGTCGCTCCGACGGCATGGCGGATCGCGGCGGCTATCGACGAGGGTGTGAGATCGCTCTGGAACGCCAGCGTTCCGGCCGCGTGTCGGGTGACCTCGGCCAAACCTCCCGCGCCCGAGTGGACCACCGGTACGCCCAGGGACATCGCCTCGAGAGCGCTCAGGCCGAAGGCTTCGACCCGGGACGGTACGACGAGGCAGTCGATCTGGCGGAGGAAGTCGGCGGCATCGACCCGGCCGACGAGTTCCAGGTTCGGTCGGGGAGCGAGCGCCAGCGCTCCGCTGCCGGCGACCTGGAAGGTGGCGTCCGCCATGAGCGACGCCACGTCGGGTATCAGGTCGACGCCCTTCTCGGGCTCCACCCGGCCCAGGTAGCCCACCACGAGCGGACGGGTTCCCTCCGGCATCCGTGGCGGTGCAGACGCCGGCCAGGTCGCCGGGAGGGGGTTGGGGATGAGGTGGACGTCCTGGACCTGGCCACGGTTGCGCAGCTCGTCAGCCTCGAACTCTGAGACGGCCACGCTCGCGTGCGGACGCAGACGACGCATGACGAGGTCGAGGGTGATGTTGGATTGGATGCTGGCCTTGCGCTTCAGCGAGGGTGCCGTGTCGCGGAACTGCCACAGGCTGGTGTGCATGGTGACCACCAGAGGCGTACCGCGGCGCTCGGTGGCCAGCGCCGCCCGGCAGTGCATCGCCGCGGACAGCAGGTGGGCACAGACCACGTCGGGCTTGACCTCGTCGACGAGACGCCGAAGCGCCCGGGCGTACCCCAGGTCGACCCGACTGGTCGCGCTGATGTCGACCCACGGAACTCCGGATTCCCGCAGGGAGGCGCCCACCTCGTCGTCGGAGGTGGCGGCGATGACGTCGACTCCGGTCCGCGCGTGCGCGGGGATGATCTCCGTCAGGATCCGTTCGGCGCCGCCGAACTGACGCCGGCCGGAGCCGCCGGTGGTGCAGACGAACAACACCTTCATCGGGAACGTAGTCCTTCGACAGCGCCCCGGGCGATGGCTCGGCGCACCGGATTCGGCCCGACGGCCGCCCGCAGCAGCACCCCCACCACGAAGGCGGCGCTGGCGACCCGACCCCGCCGGCCGGCCATCTGCCGGGTGGCCCGGATGAACTCGCGCGTCCGTCGCTGGGAGATCTCCTCCTCGGTCCAGCGCCGCTTGGCGGTGGCGTCGTCCTCGTGCATGATCACCGCGTCGGGCCGGTACGCCAGGCGCAGGCCCCGCTGCCGCACCGCCCAGCAGAGGCGCATGTCCTCGCCGTAGAAGAAGGACGTCTCGTCGACGCCGCCGATCGCGTCGAGGGTGCTTCGCCGCAGAGCCACGAACGGCCCGGTCAGCCAGTCGGCCTTCGCGGGCTCCGCGATGATCCGCAGGTTCGGCAGGACGAAGCTCAGGCCGGTGGCGTGCGCGAGCCCGACGGGCACGCTCAGAAAGCGACCGCCCTCCGTCTGCGCGACGCCCGACGGGGTGACGACACCCGGGAAGGCCGCACCCACGGCTGGATCGTCCAACGCCTCCAGCAGGCGCTCGACGGCGCCCTCGTGCACGATGATGTCGTTGTTCGACAGGATGACGTTCGTCCTGGTGGTGTGCCGGACGCCCAGGTTCATCCCTCTCGCGTAGCCGAGGTTGCTGCCGGATTGCACGTAGCGGACGCCCTTTTGCGCGCAGAACTCGCTCAGCGCCTGTCGGATACCCTCGGAGCTTCCGTTGTCGACGACGACGATCTCCGCCTCGCGGGGCAGAGACAGCACGCAGGCACGTGTGCGGTCGTAGTCTTCCCAGGCGAGGACCACAATGGAGACATCCAACTCAAACCGTCCCAGGACTTCGCGGCCGCGACCGGCGCAGGCTCGCACGAGAGATGAAGGCGTGCACGCCGTAGGCGAGCGATGAGGCGAGCGCGGCTCCCACCACGCCACCCCAGGGGATGACCCCGAAGTAGGCGGTGATCGCGACGGCCAGCGTGCTGACCGCCGCGACCGTCGTCGCCTTCTCGCCACGCTTCTTCAACAGCAGGGAACTCCAGGTCTTGCCGGCCGCGGCGGCCAGCGTCCCCGGCAGGAGGCAGAGCCCCAGGATCCAGGCGTACCGGTACTCCGGCCGCAGGAAACCCAACACGGCCAGCGCGGCCACGGCCGCCAAGGCCACCGGGACCGCCGCCCGGACAACGGGGCCGGCCCGGTGTGTCGTCGCGTCGACGTCCCGCTCGGCGAGGATCCGCTGGGCGCGCACCACCGCACCGGCCTGTGCGAACTCCAACGCCGCGACGGCCAGGGCGTACACGCCGAGCGGACCGGCACCGACGAACCTGGCCACCAGGATCTGGTTGAACCGCAGCGTCATCATCTGCGCGAAGATTCCGGTGTGCAGGTTGCCGACCGCGCGCAGGTCGGAGCGGTAGTCCAGAGCGTCAGCCGTCGGTGCCGGCGCGGGGCCGACGCGCCGGACCATCCCCAGCACCAGGACGCACACGGCGAGCGCGCCGACCCACTGGACCGCGAGCCAGACCATGCTCCACAGGTCGCCGTCGAGGCGCCCGGCGGCGTAGAGCGCGAGGTAACCGCCGACCAGGACCGCCCCGCTTGCCGCCCGCATCGAGTAGACGACAAGGAAGCCCTTCTGTCGCAACGCGATCGACGAGACCGTGTTGAACACGGTCAGAGCCGCGGCGGAGCCCACGCCGATCAGGTAGCTGCCGATTCCGCCCAGAGCCGTCAGCAGCGCGGCGGCGACAGCGGAGAGAAGCACCGAGATGACGAGCATCGCGAGGACCCAAACGCGGCCACGGGAGAGGACCCACCCGGCCGGACGGGACAGCAGGAAGGTGTCCAGCGACAGCCCGCCGACGGCCGCGCCCAACGTTGCGCTCACCATGTTGGCGGAGAGTTCGCCGCGCTCGGCGGCGGGTAGCGCCACCGACACGACCGCCGCCAGGCCCGTGAGCCCCAGTGCCGCGATGTAGAGGCGCTCCGGTGCGAACAGCCGCCGGAGCAAGCCGGGTGCGGGTACGTTGGGGGAGCGTTCCGGGTCGGGGTCGTTCGGCGACGACCGCTCGGCGTGAAACGACGAAACGCTTTTCACTCGTCTCCCCAGAACGGTGTGCCGCGCAGGCGGGTACGACGAGGTCCACGCCGCTGGCATTGTCTACCCGAACGGTTCGGCACCCGCAACCGCCGTACCGGCGTCGACCGGAGACCCTCCGGCGTCAGGCTCGGCAGATCACCTACCGCCGCCACGGAACACCTCCGCGACCGTCCGCAGCACCACCTTGACGTCCAACCAGAGCGACCAGTTCTCGATGTAGTAGTTGTCGAACCGCGCCCGGTCAGAGATCGGCGTGTCTCCGCGCAGGCCACTGACCTGCGCGAGTCCGGTGAGGCCCACGGGGACGCGGTGGCGTGCCGCGTACGTCGGGTACTCGGCGGAGAACTTCTCGACGAAGTGCGGCCGCTCGGGCCGGGGACCCACCACGCTCATGTCGCCGCGCAGGATGTTCCACAGCTGCGGCAGTTCGTCGAGCGAGGTTCGGCGCATGAACCGACCGATCGGCCCGACCCGCTGGTCGTGGGCGATCGACCAGTTGGTCTGCGACTCCTGCTCGTCCACCGGTCGCATGGACCGAAACTTGATGACCTTGAACGGCTTGCCGTACCGGCCGATCCGCTCCTGGTGGAAGAAGATCCCCGGGCCGCCGTCGACGAACGTGGCGATGGTGCAGAGCAGCAGCAGCGGGCTCAACAGGAGCAGGGCGACCGCGGCGAACAGTATGTCCGATGCGCGCTTGATCGCCCAGCGGGGACCAGTGAGGGAGATGTCCGCGATCTTGACGATCGGGAACGCGCCGATGTGGTCCGGATAGCCGCTGTGCGATCGCGATCCCCACAGGCGCGGCACCGCCCAGAGGTCACAACGGGAACTACGGGGACGCAACAGCGTCTCCATGAGCGTGGACTCCGGACAGTCCGGGTCGGCGATGACCAGCACCTCGCACTCCAACAACCGGACGAGGTGATCGAGGTCCGAGAGCGTGCCACTCAACGGAAGCACCCCGCTGCCCGCACGCGACGGCGCGTCGACGCAGCCGACGAACCGCAGACCGTACTGCGGGTAGCGGCGCAGCAGCCGAGCGAGCTCGACACCGATCGGCCCGCCGCCGACGATTATCGCGTTGTGCTCGATCCAACGACGGCTGCGCGACAGGACGATGAACGCCCGGCTGGTCGCGCGCCCGAGGATAACGAGCCCCGCCGACAGCGCGACGCCCCGCATGAAGCCGCCCACGTACGCCACCGAGGAGTGGCGCTCCGCCGCGATGATCGCCACCACGGCCGCGGAGGCCAGTAGCCGCCCGCACAGGCCGGGCAGCTCGTCGAGGATGCTCACGTGCCGCCGGGGTCGGTAGAGGCCGCCGGCGGCGAAGAAGGCCACCGTCAGGACGGCGTTGGCGAGCGTCCCGCGCCAATAGGTGTGGCTCAGCAACAGCGGTGCGACGAGCGCCACGGCATCCACCGGCGCCGTCATCATCCACGCGCGCGCCCATCGGATGCGCGACGACGTCCGGGACCGGGCGTAGGGCAGCACAGCGGTGGTGCTCGACCCGGTTGCCTCCGGCTCGCGGGTGTGCGGGACTGGCGGGGCGCCGAAGAGCCGGGCGCCGTCGCCCGGCAACTCGAGCGGCCCCTCGGCGACCGGCGGCGTTGGCGTACGGCTTGTCGCCGGTTGGCCTGACACTGTGGACCTCCCCCGTGAACGCCCCAGTCACTTCCCACGACCAGAACGGCGACCGAAATCTACGATCGGTCGGGACGCGCCACCATGGTCGGCAGATGAACGTCGATGTCCTACTGTGCCGAGGACAGGATCTCCGGCACGTTGTCGCTGCGCACCGCCCCGAAGACCCTTGCGGCCTTCTCCTTGTCGGCCAGCACCACGCTCTCGCTGCCGATCATGCCGGTGCCCTTCGTGGGACAGGTCAGGAACGTCAGGTTGCCGCTGCGCAGATCGCGCAGCTCGGATGCCAGGTCGAGCAGGTTCAGCGACTTGTCCACCGCCACCGCGTCCGCCGTGGCCTTGACGAACGAGTTGAGCTTGGCCGGGTTGGCCAGCGTCCCGCCGGATGCCGCCTTGTCCAGGATCGCCTTGATGACCTGCTGCTGGTGCCGGATCCGGGCGAAGTCGCCGTCGGCGAAGGCGTGGCGTTCTCGTGCGTAGTCGAGCGCCGCGGCACCGTCCATCCGCTGCCGGCCCGCCTTGAACGTACGGCTGCCGTTGAGCGCGTAGAGCGTCGTGAAGCCCTTCTCCACGTCCACGTCGATGCCGCCGAGGGCGTCCACGATCTCCTTGAAGCCACCGAAGTCGACCATCGTCACGTGATCGACCCGTACGCCTGTGAACTTCTCCACCGTCTGCACCATCAGCGGAACGCCACCCCAGGCGAACGAGGCGTTGATCTTCGCGTCGCGGCCGCCCCGCCCCTGCGCCGACTTCGGGATGCTCACCCACGTGTCGCGAGGAATGGAGATGAGCTGCGCGCTGGACCGGTCCTTCGGAAGGTGGGCCAGGATGATCGTGTCGGTGCGGGAGCCGTCGTCGCTCTCCGGGTCACGCGAGTCGCTGCCGAGGATCATGATGTTCATGGCGCCCTTGGCCTTCTCGGCCACCTGGGGACGCTCGGCCTCGGGCACACCGTCGAACGCGTCGACCCGTTCGATCCCGTTGTTGATCGATCGGTAGTAGAGGCCTCCGGCGACCGCGCCGCCACCGACGACAAGCGCCAGAACCACGAGCGTGATCAGGGCGATCTTCTTCCACCTGCGACGCTTCGGACGCGCCTCTTCCGTCGGCTCAGTCGGCTCGGTGGGTGACTGCGCCGCGATCTGCTGAGTCTCGGGTTCCGCGTACTCCTGGCGATACTGCATGGGCGCGATGCTACTGATTTCACGTTCCAGCCATGTACCCCCAATGGTGCCTATCCGGGTCCGTTTGGCGACTGAAAGTTTTTTCTCGACAGGCAGTGGCCCAACCTGGTGCGAAGCAGCCGTGGACGCAACGAAGCTCCGACGGGCCATCGCCTGCGAGAGCCCCTCCGACCACCGGCATCCCGGCGACGGCATCGGCATGTCATGGTTACCGGGTGCGGCTGACCTCGATCCACACGTACCCCGTCAAGGGTTGTCACCGGCTCGACCACGACGGCGCGTTCGTGCAGCCGTGGGGCCTGGCCGGCGACCGACGCTGGATGGTGGTGGACGCCGACGGCGTCGGCGTCACCCAGCGGGACACGACCCGCCTGGTCGGCCTGCGGGCCAGCGTGCGCCCCGGCGGCCTGGTGTTGCGCGCCGACGGCAGGCCCGACCTCGACGTGCCGGAACCGGCCGGCGGCGAGCCGGTGCGGGTGCGGACCTTCCGCAGCCGGACGACCTCCGTCCCCGCGCTGCACGCCGGCCCGGCCGCTGACGCCTGGCTCGGCGCGCTCCTCGGCCGTCCCGTCCGGCTGGTCTGGATGGCCAGTCCGACGCGACACCTGCCCGCCGCCGGGCGCGAATACGACACCGGCGACCAGGTCAGCTTCGCCGATGCCTACCCGCTGCTGCTGACCAGCACCGGCTCCCTCGACGCCCTCAACGGCTGGCTCGCCGACGCGGGGGAGGAGCCGGTGCCGATGACCCGATTCCGGCCCAACCTGGTCGTCGACGGAGCGCCGGCCTGGGCCGAGGACGGGTGGGCGGGCCGGTCGCTGCGCGTCGGCGACGTGCGGCTGCGCGCCGCCGGGCCGTGCGACCGCTGCGTGGTCACCACCACCGACCAGGAGACCGGGGTACGCGCCAAGGAGCCCCTACGCACCCTCGGCCGCCACCGCAACATCCGCCAGAAGCTCCTGTTCGGACTGAACGTGGTGCCCGTCGACAGTGGACCGATACGGATCGGCGACCCGCTCGTCGTCGAACCCTGACCGGCCAGCGGCGGGCTCGTCACCGTCCGTCGATGCTCTCTTAGCTTTCGCTTAGCCGCCTTGTCCGGCCGTACGCCGTTCCGGCAGCATCGCGACGTGACCGACGGAAGCGCTCCCGGCGGCGTCGAGGATCCCGCCCTCGCCGTCAAGGACGTCGACATCGACCTCGACCTGGACCGCGTTCCGGACGACCGGCCCGCGTCCTCGTCCGGCCCGATGCCCTGGCTGGTCGCCACCGGCGTCACCGTGCTCGCGGCGGCCCTCGGACTCACCCTGACCCTGCGGTCCGGCTCCACCCCGGCCTGCGCCGCCGGGCGGACCCTCGCCGCCGCGCCACCCACCGGCACCGCCACCCACAGCGGCAAGGCCACCTTCTACGACTCCAAGGGCGCCGGCGGCAACTGCTCGAACCCGGCCGCGCCGGCCAACCGGCTCTACGTCGCCCTCGGCCCCACCGAGTACGCCGCAGGCGCCGCCTGCGGCGGTTTCCTCGACGTCACCGGCCCGAAGGGCGCCGTCCGGGTCCTGATCATGGACCAGTGCCCGGAGTGCGAGCCCGGACACCTCGACCTGTCCCGGGAGGCGTTCGCCCGGATCGCCGACCCGGTCCAGGGGCTCGTCCAGGTCACCTACCGCGCGGCCGTCAACCCGCCGCTGCCCGGCCCGCTGACCTTCCGCATCAAGGAGGGCGCGTCGCAGTTCTGGTTCGCCGTCCGGATCGGCAACCACGGCAACCCGCTGCGCGCCGTCGAGGTGCGCCAGGGCACCAGCGGCCCGTGGCGGGCAACCGCCCGGCAGGACTACAACTACTGGCTGCTGGCCTCCGGCGCGGGCCCCGGCCCGTACAGCGTGCGGGTCAGCGACGTGTACGGACACCGGGTCACCGTGTCCGGCATCCGCATGACGCCGGGCCAGGTGCAGACGAGCGTGGTGCGAATGTACGAGCGCGGCGTCGTCGCCGCGACCACGCGTCCGCCTACGACGACCCGTCCGCCGGTCGCCCGACCCAACGGCACGCCGACACCGGCCCGCCGCGCCGACAAGGTGGCCGTGGCGAACGCGCCGGCCACCCCGGCCGCCGACGGGCCCTCCACGCGACCCGCCGGGGCGACCGCCCGCTGGTGCGGCTGAGCCCTGCGCGGCGCTCCGGTCCCTCAGTCGGTCGGGGTCAGGTCCAGCCACATGAGGATCTCGTCCCGGTCGTCGCCCGGCGCCACCCGCAGCGCGCCCGGCAGTCGGCCGATCTCCCGGTATCCGAGGCGGCGGTAGAACCCGTCCAACCCCAACCCGTCGCGCACCGTCACGTGCAGCGCCTCGTGGCCCATCTCGCGGCCCAGCCGCGCGGCCTCGCGCATCAGCGCCGACCCGCAGCCCGTGCCCTGCTGGTCCGGGTGGACCATCACCCGTTTCAGCACACACCAGTGCGCCTTGAGCCCGAACCGGTTGTCGCGGAAGACCAGCACCGCGACGGGCCGGTCACCGTCGTATCCGACCAGGAGCCGGTCCGGCCCGTCGGCGACGCCCGCGAACGTCGGGTCGGCGATCGTACGGACGTCGGTGGCGGTCACCGGTGGCACGAAACCCACCGCGCCGCCGGCGTTGCTGACGTCCACCCAGAGGGCGACGATCTCGGCGCGCAGCCGAGGGGTCAGCTCGGGATCCAGGACGAAGCGCAGAGTCACGGCGCCCATCCTGACCGGTCGACCGGGCTCGTGGCCCACCACCGTGACGCGGTCGACAACCGATCTGTTGTGGGGCCGACGGGATTCGAACCCGCACTGGTGCGGACCTAAACCGCATGCCTCCTGCCGTTGGGCTACGGCCCCTTGAAACTGAACTCCACCGGCGTCCACGGCCATTCTGGTCGACGAGGTAGTCGTCGGCCTATCCGAAAACCCGTTGGAGTAACCGCCTCAGGATCGTAGACCACCTCGGGCGCGATGGGTGCAGCCCGTCGTTGCCCAGCGTAGGTGGAGGTCTGGCTGTGGCAGTTCGGGCATAGCAGCCGCAGGTTGCAGGGCCGGTTGTCGAGGAAGTCGCCGTTGATGTGATCGACGTGCAGTGTCAGTGGTCGTCCCTGCCATGACGATCCTGTCCCGCACATCTCGCAGGTCTCGGGAAGGCCGATTGTCGCCAGGGCGCGCTTGAGGCGGAACCCAGGGATCCGGCGAGAGCCATCGGGTAGTACGACCATCAGCTCGACGGGGGACAGCCGCCGCCACCGCACGCCTCGGTTGTGCGCCTGGCCCGTGAAGTGCGACGTGTCGATGCCGAACTTCTTCAACTGGCGGCTGATGTGCGCGTGCGAGCCGCCGCTGACGCGTACGCCGAGCATCCGCATCACCTCGGTGATGTTGCGGGCGGCGGCGGCCGCCTCGGCGAGCAGCTCCGGTGTGTATTTGTATCGGACCATTGACGCACGGTAGCGGTCCGGTGGGACAGTCTCAGTCGAGCCCGAGGTCGCGGCGGAGCTTGGCGACGTGCCCGGTGGCCTTGACGTTGTAGAGCGCCCGCTCGATCTTGCCGTCGCCGTCGATGACGAACGTGGAGCGGATCACGCCGGTGACGGTCTTGCCGTACAGCTGCTTCTCGCCGTACGCGCCGTACGCGGTGAGCACCGCCTTGTCCGCGTCGGACACCAGCGGGAACGTGATCGCGTCGCGGTCGCGGAACTTGGCCAGCTTCGCCGGCTTGTCGGGGGATACGCCGACCACCTCGTAGCCGGCCGCCTGGAGCGAGGCGAGCGAGTCGCGGAAGTCGCAGGCCTGCTTGGTGCAGCCGGGGGTCATCGCGGCCGGGTAGGCGTACAGGACCACTTTGCGGCCGCGCAGGTCGGCCAGGGAGAGCTGGTCGCCGGTGTCGGTGGGCAGGGTCCACTCGGGCGCGGGGTCACCGGGGGAGAGACGATCGGGCGCGGTCATGGCCCTGACCCTACCGCCGGGCGTGCGCGCCCCGCGTCGCCGGCGCGCGCCGGCTCGTGTTCCTGGAAAGCGCGGTGTCCCCGAGCCGCGGACACCGCGACATCAGGGAAACCGGGGTCGACCGAAGTGATCAAGACCATGCGTTGTTGCCAGAGTCTGGCAACAACAAGTCGTAGGAAATAGGCTGACCCCCGCCGGGTCCGGACGGGTCCGCTGACGCGTGGGAGGTCGCGTGGAAACACTGGCGATGCACATCTCGAACGGGATCATCGACGGTCCCGTGGCGGCGATCTTCGCTGCGCTCGCGCTCGTCGCGCTCACCTACTGCGTCCTGCGTGGCCGGCGGGACCTGGACGACCGGCTCGCCCCGATGGCCGGCCTGGTGGCGGCGTTCATCTTCGCCGTGCAGATGCTCAACTTTCCGATCTTCACGGCGGGCGTGAGTGGTCACCTGCTCGGTGGCGCGCTCGCCGCGATGCTGGTCGGCCCGTGGGTCGGTGCGCTCTGCGTGGCCGTGGTCCTCGTCGTACAGGCCCTGATCTTCGGTGACGGTGGGGTGGCGATGCTCGGCCTCAACATCACCAACATGGCGCTGCTCGGCACCGCCGCCGCGTACCTGTTGATCTCGGTCCTGCTGCGGGTGCTGCCCCGCACGCGGGCGGGCCTGGCGGTGACCGCGTTCGTCGCGGCCCTGGTCAGCGTGGTGGTCGCGTCCCAGGGCTTCGTCGTGGAGTACTGGCTGGGCGGCACCACCGACCTGGGCAACAACCTGGCCGGTCTGGCCGGCACGATGGCCGGCGTCCACGTGCTGATCGGCATCGGCGAGGGCCTGATCACCGCGACGACCGTGCTCACCGTCGCGAAGGTCCGCCCCGACCTGGTGTACGCGCTGCGTTCCCTGCGTACCCCGACCACCACCCCCGCCGTCCCGGTCACCGGAGGTGTCCGATGAAGAACCGTTCCTGGGCCTTTCTGGCCGGTGGCCTGCTGGTCGCCCTGCTGCTCGCCGGCGTGGTGAGCAACTACGCCTCGTCGCACCCGGACGGGCTGGACTCCTCCCTGCTCAAGGGCTGCACCGTCGACGCCGACGACAACATCGTCGGTGGCAGCTGCCCGGCGCAGCAGGCCAGGGACCACGAGTTGGGCGACAGCCCGCTGGCCGACTACGGCGTACGGGGGGTGGAGAACAGCTTCCTCTCGACCGGTCTCTCCGGGGTGCTCGGCGTGTTAGTGACCTTCGCGATCGGCCTCGGCGGCTTCTGGCTGCTGCGCCGCCGGGACACCGCGCCGGCCACGGGCGACGGGGGCACGTCCGCCGAGGGCGCGGCGGTCGCCGTTGGGCACGGCCGCACCGGCACGAGCGACTGAGCAGGGGGTACGCGATGGGCGCCGGTCACGGGCACGTGCTGTACCGCGAGTCGGCCTCGCCGGTGCACCGGCTCCCACCCGAGGTCAAGATCGTGGCGATGGTGGTCTTCACGATCGCCGTGGTGGCCACTCCGCGCGAGGCGTTCTGGGCCTTCGGGGCGTACGCCCTGTTGGTGGCGCTGGTGGCGGCGCTGGCCCGGGTGGGGCCGCGCTGGCTGCTCAGCCGCGCGTTGATCGAGGTGCCGTTCGTGCTGTTCGCGGTCGCGCTGCCGTTCCTCGGTGCGGGCGAGCGGGTCGAGGTGCTGGGTCTGCGGCTGTCCGAGGACGGCCTGCACGGCGCGTGGAACATCCTGGCCAAGGGCACCCTCGGCGTCCTCGCCTCGCTGCTGCTGGCCGCGACCACCACCACCCGCGACCTGATCGTCGGGCTGGACCGGTTGCACTGCCCGCAGATCCTCACCCAGATCGCCACGTTCATGCTGCGCTACCTCGACGTGTTGGTCGGCGAGGCGCGGCGGATGCGGGTGGCGCGCATCTCGCGGGGCGACGACCCGCGCTTCCTGTGGCAGTTGCGTGGCTTCGCCGCCGGCATCGGCGCGCTGTTCCTGCGCGCTTTCGAACGCGGTGAGCGGGTCTACCTGGCGATGCTGTCGCGGGGCTACACCGGGCGGATGCCCGCCGTGTGGCAGGGCGACGGCGCGGCGACCGCCGGTCAGTGGCTGGTCGCGGCGACCGTGCCGGTGGTGGCGGCCTCCATCGCCGCGACCGCCGTCGTGCTGACATGATCGGAGTCGTGCAGACCGCCCTCTCGCTGGACGTTCGTGGTGTTCGGTACGCGTACCCGGACGGGCACGTGGCGCTGCACGGCGTGGACCTGGCGGTGCCGCGCGGCGACCGGGTGGCGCTGCTCGGTCCCAACGGCGCCGGCAAGACCACGCTGGTGCTGCACCTCAACGGCATCCTCACGCCCACCGAGGGCAGCGTGAGCGTCGGCGGGCTGACGGTCACTCCGGACCGGGCGACGCTGGCCGAGGTACGCCGCCGGGTGGGCATCGTCTTTCAGGACCCGGACGACCAACTCTTCCTGCCCACGGTGGCGGAGGATGTGGCGTTCGGGCCCGCCAACCTGGGGTTGCGCGGGGCGGAGTTGGCGGCCCGGGTCGACGAGGCGCTGGCCGCCGTGGGGATGAGCGAGCACCGCGCCCGAGCCCCGCAGCACCTCTCGTTCGGGCAGCGCCGACGGGTGGCGGTGGCGACCGTGCTGGCCATGCACCCGGAGATCCTGGTGCTGGACGAGCCGTCGTCGAACCTGGACCCGGCGGCCCGCCGTGAGCTGGCCGAGATCCTGCGGGGCCTGCCGGTGACCCTGCTGATGGTCACCCACGACCTGCCGTACGCGGCGGAGCTGTGCGAGCGCTCGGTGATCCTGGACGGCGGCCGGATCGCGGCGGACGCCCCAACCCGCACGCTGCTCGGTGACGCCCCCCTACTGGCGAAGCACCGCCTGGAGCTCCCGTACGGCTTCACCCCACACCTCTGACCCCCGCACCCCGGTCCCGCGATCTTGCACTTGCTGTCCCGACAGATGCCGCGAATGCCGGTACTTCGGCGACACAAACTGCAAGATCGCGGGAGGTCAGGGGGTGGGGGTGAGGGCGGCGGCCCGGGAGGCCGCGTGTAGGCGTAGGACGCCGGCGGCTGTTGCGCCGACGCCGGTGATCAGGAACGCCGCCACCATGACCCGAGCGACCCCGGGCGACCAGGGCACCGGGGCGACGGACCGGGCGAACACGGCGGCGTTCGCCACCCCGGCGAAGAGCGCCAGGCAGGCCCCGGCCAGCGCCACCGCGAAGTCAGCCGCGGGGCGGCTGCGCAGCGCGTACCAGCCGGCGGCGACCGCGCCGAGGCCGGTGAGCAGCGACCAGATCTGCCCGGACAGCAGCCCGGACAGCACCCCACCGACGCCCTGGGCGCCCGCGTCGATCTCCCGTCCCACCGGATAGCCGACCGCTACCGCGCCGCCGACGACGAGCAACGCGCCGAGTACGGCCAGCGCCCGCGCACCGGCGGTGGAGGCGGCGGCGAACAGGCCGAGCGCACCCACCGCGAGCAGGCCGACGATGCTCACCGCCCACCAGGTGTACGCGTCCGGCGGCGGCACCCAGTCCAGGGTGCCGCCGATCGTCAGCGGGTCGGTGCCGTCGCGCAGCGGCACCGTCCAGTCCCGGACCCGGTGCTCGCGCTCCGGCGCGGCGCGTACCTCCGCTGGCGGCGTCGACTCCGGCCACAGTGCCCGTTGGTCGTGCCAGCGTGCCGTGGTCCCGTCGGCGATGCGCCGCCAGGACGGTGCGGCGGCCGGGTCGGCGTCGGCCGGAAGCGCGGTGTCGCCGGCGAGGGTGCGGTTGAGGTACGTGGCGGGGGAGCGGGTGTTCTCGAAGACACCGTCGGGACCGATCCGCAGGTACGGCTCGCCGGAGTAGCCGATCACCTCGACCGCCCGGCCGGTGCGGTTGGTCAGCTCCAGGCGTGCGCCCGCCTCGATGACCCGGACCGTCAGACCGGGCCGGGCCGGCGTGACGCCGCTGACGCGGGCGCGGTAGTCGGTGCCGTCCGGGGCGTCCGCGCCGTGTGCGGCGGCGGGCGCCGCGCCGAGCAGCGTCGCCGCGCACGCGGCGGCGGCGATCAGGCCGGCGCGCGCCAGGACGGTACGGATCACTTGCCGGCCGCCGCCACGGCTGCGGTGAGGCCCTGCGGGGTGCGGTCGGCGAGTGGCTGACCGTTGACGAGGATGGTGGGCGTGCCGGTGACGTCGCTGCGGCTGGCCTCCTCGGTGACGTGCTCGGTCCACGTCTTGTACGTGCCGTCCTTCACGCAGCCGCCGAACGAGCCCCGGTCCAGCCCCACGCCGACGCCGATGTCGATCAGTTCGTCGTCGCTGAGCCCGGCGCTGTCCTCGGGTGGCTGCTTGGCGAAGAGCGCTTTGGCGTACTCGCGGAACTTGCCGCCGGCCGCCGCGCAGCCGGACGCGGCCGACGAGCGGGTGGAGTACTCGGTGCTGGAGAAGCGGTTGAGGTAGGCGACCGGGTGGTACACCACCTTCGCCTTGTTCTCGGACGCCAACTGCTCCAACGTCGCGCCGCTGCTCTGCTCGAACTGGTTGCAGACCGGGCAGAGGAAGTCCTCGTAGACGTCGACGGTGACCGGGCCGCCGCCGGTGACGATGCCGGTGCCGGGCCCGTTGGCGCCGGGCGGCGTGGTGAAGCTGTCCGAGCGCTGGTTGGACCAGACGCCCCAGCCGATCAGTCCGGCGATGACCAGTACCGCGACGGCGGCGGCGGACACCCAGATCGTGCGGCGGCGACGTCGTTCGCGGGCCAGTTGCTCGCGGACCACCCGGGCCGCGTCCCGCTGACCCTTGCGACTACTCATCCTCGTCCTCCATGGCGGGTTCGGCGGACAGCCAGCCGTCCACTGATACGGGCGTACGCGGCCACACCACCAGAAATCCGGCCAGTACCAAGAATCCCAGGTCCCGCAGGATCTCCGGGAGGTAACTCGGGGCCTGCCCCTCGGCGAGCTGCCCGCCGCTGCCGAAGCAGCCGCAGTCGATGGCCAGGCCACGCGCCCAGGCCGAGGAGATTCCCGCGATGAAGACCAGCAGCAGGGCGGTCGAGATCGCCGCGGTGAGCCGGGAGGCCAGACCGAGCAGCAGGAGCACGCCCAGGGCCAGCTCGACGAAGGGCAGCGCCGCGCCGATCACGGTCGCGGCGTCGTACGGCAGCACCTGGTACGCGTTCACGGCCCGACCCGAGGCGGCCAGGTCACCGACCTTCGACGCCCCGGCGACGAGCCAGACGGCGGCGAGGCCGAGGCGGGCCGCCGTGCCGAGCCAGGGCCGGACAGCCGCCCAACGGCCGACCCGCGTGGGGGGTGCAGTCACGCTCATTTGTCGTTCCGTCTCAGCCGGAAGTTCCCGGCTCAGCCGGTGCGGGCGTCGTCGACCGCCGCGACCAGCTCGTCGCGGGCTCGGGCGACCCGGGAGCGGATGGTGCCCACGGGCACTCCCTCGACGGCGGCGGCCTCGGCGTACGAGAGACCGAGCAGTTGGGTGAGCACGAACGCCGCCCGTCGCTCGGGGCTCAGCCGCCGCACGAGGTCGTCGGCGCCGAGCTGCCCGGCGTGGTCGGGGTGCGGACGGTCGGTGTGGGCGTTCGCGACCAGTCGCTCGTCGAGGCGACGTCGGCGGACCACCGTGCGCAGGTGGTCGGCGCAGGCGCGCCGGGCGATGCCGAGCAGCCAGGTGCGGGCGCTGGACCGGCCCTCGAACGCCGGCAGGGCCTTGAACGCCCGCAGGTACGTCTCCTGGGCGAGGTCGTCGGCGCTGTCCGGGCCGACCAGGGCGGCGGTGAAGCGCCAGACCTCGGCCTGGGTCAACCGCACGAACACCGCCTGGGCGGTGGGGTCGCCGTCGCGCGCGGTCAGGGCCGACTCGGTCGCCGGGTCCGGGCCGGCGTCACCGGACGGACCGGTGGGGCCGGCGGGGCCGGTGTCGCGCGGGACGGGGATCACGACAAACCAGGTTACGCGGCGTCGGGTGCGGCGTCAGGGTCCTTCGGCCCTTGGATGGTCTGCGACACGTCGGGAACTTTTCCCCGTCGTCAGCCGACTACCTGCTCATGACACGCGACCTCTCCCGCGCGGCGATGGCGGCTGAGCGGAATTGAGCCGTTCGCCCGACTCGGTTCGCCGAGATCCACTGGGGTCGGCGACCATGGCAGGCATGACTGTCGCCCCCCGCCGCTGGGCCGCCCGGTTGGCTGCCGCCGCCGGCCTCCTGGTCACCGTCGTCGCCCTGTTGATCGCGCCAGCCACCCCGGCCAGCGCCCACGCGGTGCTGTCCAGCAGCAGCCCGGCCGCCTCCTCGGTGGTGCCGAACGGCCCATCCGAGGTGGTGCTCACCTTCAGCGAGTCGGTCCGCAAGGTCCCCGACAAGGTTCGGGTGATCGCTCCGGACGGCTCCCGGGCCGACCGGGGTGAGCCGTCGTTCGCGGGCGCGGTGGTGACCATTCCGGTGGATCCGGCCGCCGGGCGCGGCACCTACCTGGTGAGCTTCCGGGTGATCTCCGCCGACAGCCACCCGGTCTCCGGCGCGTTCACCTATTCGGTCGGCGCGCCCTCGACGCCGCCGGTTGACTCCGGCAACGACAGCCGCGCCAACCCGGTGGTGGGCACCGCCGTGAAGGTGGCCCGGTTCCTCGGGTACGCCGGTCTGGTGCTGCTGGTCGGGCCGGTCCTGGTGCTCGCCGCGCTCTGGCCCCGGCGGCTCTCCCGGCGGGGGCCCGCCCGGCTGGCCTGGGCCGGTCTCGGCCTGACGGCGCTGGCCACTCTCGCCGACCTGTGGTTGCAGGTGCCCTACACCGCCGGTGGTGGCCTCTTCGACGTGACCGGCGCGGGGTTCGGCAGCGTCTTCGGCAGTACCTTCGGCGCGGCCCACCTGGTCCGGCTCGGCCTGCTGGCCGCGGCGGCGTTCCTGCTGCGGCCGCTGCTGGAACGTCCGGCCGGCCGTACCGACGCGATCATCCTGGCGCTGCTCGGCGGGGCGGCCCTGCTGACCTGGCCGCTGGCCGGGCACCCGGCCGCCTCCCCGGCGCCGGCGGTGTCCGTGGTGGTCGACGCGGTCCACCTGGGCAGCATGGCGGTCTGGTTGGGCGGCCTGCTCATGCTCGCGGTCTTCCTGCTGCGCCAGGCCGACGAGCGGGAGTTGGGCGCGATCCTGCCCATCTGGTCGCGCTGGGCCGCGCTCGCCGTCGCGGCCCTGCTGCTGGCCGGCACCGTGCAGGCGCTGATCGAGGTGGCGACCCTCGACGCGCTCTTCAGCACCACCTACGGGCGGCTGCTGCTCGCCAAGATCGGGCTGTTCGCGATCGTGATCGCCGTGGCCGCGTACTCCCGGCAGTTGGTCCGTCGGCGGGTGGCCGCGCAGCGACCGGCGCCGGTGCGCCGGGCGGTCCTGGTGGAGTTGGCCGTCACCGCCGTGGTGCTGGCCGTGTCCGCGACCCTGGTGCAGACCGCGCCCGCGCGGACGGCGGCGGCCGACTCCTCCGGCGTCGAGGCGGGCCTCTTCTCCACCACCCTGAACAGCTCGCTCTTCTCGATGCAGGTCGAGTTGAGCCCGGCCGAGCGGGGCAACAACTCGGTGCACCTGTACGCGTACAGCAAGGACAACCTGCCGCTGCCGGTGGTGGAGTGGCGGGCGACCGCCGCGCTGCCGTCGGCCGGTATCGAGCCGATCGACGTGCCGCTGCTGCCGTTGACCGACAACCACGCGTACGGCGACATCAGCCTGCCGGCCGCCGGCGAGTGGCAGTTGAAGATCACCGCTCGCACGACCGACATCGACCAGGCCACGGTGACCGCCACCGTGCCCATCCGTTAGAGAGGTCCACGACACCCATGACCCGACTCCGGCGTACCGCATCCGCCGCTGCCGCCCTGGCGCTGACCGCCGTCGCCACCGCCGTGCTCGGCTTCGCCGGTCCGGCCTCCGCCCACGTCACGGTGAACCCGAAGGAGGCGACCCAGGGCGGCTACGCCCGGGTGGCGTTCCGGGTGCCCAATGAGAGCGACACCGCCTCGACCACCAAGCTCGAGGTGGTGCTGCCGGAGAACGCCCCGGTCGGCTCGGTGTCGACCATCCCGGTGCCGGGCTGGACGGTGGCGACGGAGAAGCGCAAGGTGGAGCCGCCGATCGAGGTGCACGGCAGCCAGCTCACCGAGGCGGTCTCCAAGATCACTTGGACGGCCACGGGTGACGCGGCCGTCAAGCCGGGGCAGTTCCAGGAGTTCGGCGTCTCGATGGGGCCGCTGCCGAAGGTCGACACGATGGTCTTCAAGACCCTCCAGACGTACTCCGACGGCAACGTCTCGCGCTGGATCGACGAGCCGCAGCCGGGCGGCGAGGAGCCGGAGAAGCCCGCCCCGGTGCTCACCCTCACGGCTGCCGCGCCGACGGCGTCGGCCGCCGCGCCGTCCGCCGTGGCCGTCGCCGACAAGGACGACGACGACGAGGGCGACGGCGTCGCCCTCGGCCTCGGCGTCGCGGGTCTCGTCGCCGGCCTGGCCGGCCTGGCACTGGGCGGCCTGGCGTTTGCCCGGACCCGCCGGGAGCCGGCCGCCAAGTCCTGATCCCGTCGCTCACCCGCTGGCCCGCCGGAAATCCGGCGGGCCAGCGTGCGTCCCGGGCCGGGAGCGGCCGTGCCGTGGATATCCCCTGATCAGCGGGCGTACGTCGGTAAGGTCGGCCGGGTATCTGGCTACGGAGGGGGACAGTGCGAATGCGGTTCGTGCGGGTGATCGCCGGAATGCTGCTGTTGGTCATCGGGATTCCGGCGCTGCTCGCCGGCGGCGGACTGTGGCTGGTCGCCCGGCACACCGATCCCGGTGGGGCCTACGCCGCCCGGTTCGAAACCGTCCGCACACCGGGCCACGCGGTCGTGGTCACCGACCTCGACCGGCTGCTGCGGCGGGAGGCGCCCTTCGCGCGCGGCACGCAGACCCGTCTGCGGCTCGACGCCCGGACGCCCGATGGCCCGGCGTTCGTGGGGCTCGCGCCGACCGCCGAGGTGCGCCACTGGCTGGAGTCCGTGCCGTACGCCTCGGTCCGCCGGGTGGCGCTGGCCCGGGGGCCGCTGCCGGTCCGTCTGGAAGCCGCGGTCCCACCCGTGGCCCCGGCCGTCGATGCGGTCCGCCCGCCGCTGGGCCTTCCGTTCTGGGTACGCGAGGGCATCGGCACCGTCGAGTGGAGCGCCGACGACCTCGCGGGCGAGCCGATGAGCCTGGTGGTGATGCGCCCGGACGGCCGTGCCGACCTGACGCTGGAGCTGCGCGCCGAGCTGCGGGCCGGCTGGGTCGGCCCGGTCGCCTGGGGACTGCTGGTGGCGGGGGTGTTGCTGGTGGCGTGCGCGGTGCTGCTCCTGCTGCGCCCACCGCGTCCGCGTGAGGTGGTCTTCGTGGTCGAACCGGACCAGGTGCCCGTCCTCGCCGGCCGGCTCGGGGTCACGTCGCTCAGCGGCCTGGGCGTCCGCGATCCCCATCCCGTCCGGTCGGTGCCGGCCGTACGACAGCTCGCCCCGGTCGGCTCCGGCGTGTCCGAGTGGTCCCGGTCGGCGATCGGCGCGGAGCCGGCCCGGCCGACGCCGGAGGACTGACGTGGCAAGTGGCCCTTCGCGCTGCCGACGCGAAGGGCCACTCTCACCGGGGGAGCGGTGCTACCCGAGCGACGCTTGAGGTAGATGGGTTCAGATTAGCGGCGATGGACATTACTGGGGACTTGTGTCCATTTGGCGCGAATTTTCCTCCGTGCGGACCGGGCGGTACACGCGCACCGGCAGCGCCACCAGCAGCAGCAGACTGAGCAGGACGTAGGGGTTCTGCAGGACGAAGTCGACCGGATCGTGGGTGCGGACCGGCGCCGTACCCCATTTCTGGAACGTCACCACGCCGTAGACGATCACGGCGGTGGTGCCCACGGCGAGCGCGGCGGACCACCACCGCTGGCGTGCCTCGTCCGGGCGTTTCGCGCTGAGCGCGGCGTCGGCGAGCAGCACCACCGCCGGCACGAACCAGTAGATGTGGTGGGTCCAGGTGATCGGACTGATCAGAGCACCGACCAGGCCGGTCAGGGTCAGGCCGGTCAACGCGTGACCAGCCCGCGCGGCCCGGGCAGCCCGCCACAGTCCGTAGCCGGCCACCGCCGCCACGATCACCAACCACAGCAGCCGGTCCGGCTTCTCCGGCGCGGTGAACCGGCTCAGCAGACCGAAGACCGACTGGTTGCCGACATAGTCGGTGCGTCCCACCCGGTCGGTGTCCCACAGCTCCTGCGTCCAGAACCGCCAGGAGTCGCCGGGCGCGACCGCCGCCGCCAGCAGGGTCGCCGCCGCCGCCGTCACGCTCGCCACCGCGGCGGCCCGCCACCGGCGGGTGGCCACCAGGTACACGATGAAGATGCCCGGGAAGAGCTTGAGCGCCGTCGCCAGCCCGATGCCGACCCCGGCCCAGCGCCGCGCCTGCGGTACGGCGAACAACAGGTCCGCCAGGATCAGCACGACCAGCAGCATGTTGATCTGCCCGAGGGTGATCGTCTCGCGGGTGATCTCCACCGCCAGCACCAGCAGCACGGCGGCCGTCACGGTGAACGTGCGGGGCAGGTCATGGCGGACGATCACGGGCATCACCAGCCACCGGGTGGTCAGCACCACCGCCGCCACCGTGAGCACCGTGAAGATCGTCACGGTGACGCCGAGCCGGAGCAGTCCGAACGGCCACAACAACAGGGCGCTGAACGGCGGGTACGTGAAGTACAACTCACCCTGCACCCGGTCCGGCTGGACGTAGTCGTAGAGCGGGTGACCGGCCGTCCACCAGTCCATCGCCGACATGTAGATCTTCAGATCGAAGAAGTTGTGCACCAGGTTGCGCAGGTAGAGCGCGGGCAGCACGGCGACCAGCGCCACGATCGCGACCAGCCGACGGACCGTACGGCCACCGGGATCGTCGTCGGTGACGGCGGGCGGTGCGATGGGTTCGGCTGGCACTTGAGAAACCCTAGCGGTCCACCCCCTGAAGAGCGCGCAGCAGCGGGGCGTGGGCTGCGCGTAGGCTGTCCCGGTGGCTGACCTCCTCGTCTGGATCGACTGTGAGATGACCGGGTTGGACCTCGGCAGTGACAAGCTGATCGAGGTCGCGGCACTGGTCACCGACCCCGACCTCAACGTGCTCGGTGATGGTGTCGACGTGGTGATCCACGCCGACGAGGCGGCGCTGGAGGCGATGCCGGAGATCGTCCAGACGATGCACGCCAAGTCGGGCCTCACCGAGGAGGTCCGTCGGTCGGCGGTCACCCTGGCCGAGGCCGAGGACCGGGTGCTGGAGTACGTGAGCACCTTCGTGAAGGACCCGCGTACCGCGCCGCTGTGCGGCAACTCGATCGCCACCGACCGCGGCTTCATCGCCCGGGACATGCCCCGCCTCGACGCGCACCTGCACTACCGCATGATCGACGTGTCGTCGATCAAGGAACTCTGCCGCCGCTGGTACCCCCGTGTGTACTTCGGCCAGCCGCAGAAGGGCCTGGCGCACCGGGCGCTCGCCGACATCCGCGAGAGCATCCGCGAGCTGGAGTACTACCGGCGCACCATCTTCGTGCCGCTGCCCGGCCCGGACGTCGAGACCGCCAAGGGCATCGCCGCCGAGCTCTGATCCGGCGCCGCTCGGCCGGCGGGGAACCCGCTGGACGCCGTGCGCGGTGGTGGGGCTATTATTGGTCCGCACGACGCCCGGGGCGACAGACCGAGTGTCGGAGGCATGGTGGCTGTAGCTCAGTTGGCAGAGCACCGGGTTGTGGTCCCGGTTGTCGTGGGTTCAATTCCCATCAGTCACCCCAATAGTCAGGCCCCCTCCTCGGAGGGGGCCTGAGCTGTTTGTGCGGGCCGCGCGCCTGGCTGATCCACTCCAGGTCGCCGATCTGCGGGTATCCAGCCGCCCGGACACCCCGACATCGCCGACCTGGAGTGGATCAGCCTCTCGGCTCAGCTCGTCGGCGTCGGCGATGGGGTGCCGGCGGCGTCCGGGGCCGCCGGGGCGTCCGGGTCGTACGGCAGGGCACTGCCCTTGACGTACTCGTCCCAGCTCATGTTCCAGTCCGTCCAGCCGTTGCCGTTCTGGAGCTTGCGCTCGGTCCCCTTGACGGTGATCGGGTCACCGACCTCGGTGTTCTTGAACAGCCAGTCGCCGTTCGCCATCGACACGTTCACGCACCCGTGCGAGACGTTGACGCTGCCCTGCTGACCCTCGGACCAGGGGGCCGCGTGGATGAACTCGCCGCCCCAGGTGAGGCGCTGCGCGAAGTCAATCTTGGTGCGGTAGCCGTCCTCGGGGCCCAGCTCCTCGAACGTGTCGAAGACCGTCTTGCGCAGCTTCTCGATCACGATCATGGTGCCGCTGGACGAGGGGGTGCTCTTCTTGCCCAGGCTGACCGGGATCGTCTTGATCACCTTGCCGTCGCGGGTCACCGTCATCCGCTTGGTCTTGTTGTCGACCGTCATGATCAGCTTGGGGCCGATCTTGATGTCGACCGACAGGTCCGCGCGGCCGTAGTAGCCGTCGCCCATCGGCAGGCCACCCGCCTGGACGCGGTACGAGACCTTGCTGTTCGCCTTCCAGAACTCCTTCGGCCGGTACCGGACCTCGGTCGGGCTGACCCAGTGCCAGATGCCCGGCTGGGCCGGCGTCGAGGTCACCGTCATGCGGCGCTGCACGTCGTCGCGGTAATCCTCCGGGATGTCCCGGCTGAACTTCACGATCAGCGGCATCCCGACACCGACCTGCTGGTTGTCGCCGAGGAAGCTGCTCACCCGGACCTGCTTGTCGGGCTTGGCCATCGTGGTGAAGGTGCTGGTCGCGGTGGCCGGCCGACCGTCGTCGCCGGTGGCCGTGACCGTGGCGGTGTAGCTGGTGCCGTACGCCAGGGCTTCGCTCGGCAACCACGACTTACCGTCCGCCGCGAGGGTCCCCTTGACCGCCTTGCCGGCCGCGTCCTTGAGCTCGACGGCGGTCTCCTGGGCATCCTGCGTGGTGAAGGTGATGCCGGTGGAGGCGGGTACGTCCTTGGCGTCGGCCGCCGGTTCGGCGATGGTCGCCGACGCCTTGGGCGCGGGTGTTTCGGCCCCGCCCTGCCACGAGGACGGCTTGCCGCCACCGCCGTCGCCGTCGGTGCAGGCGGCGGTGAAGGCCAACGCCACGGCGAGGAGTCCCGCCGCGAGCACGCGGCGTCGCCCGCGGGGCGGGATCAGCTGGTCCTGGCTAGCTCGCATGATGTCCTCACAGTCGTGGTCGCTGACCCATCGTCTCCTAAAGACGTGTCAGAACCGGTCCTGGTTGCCGCGGGTGGGCAGGAACACGCCGCGCACGATGTCGGATTTTTGTTACTATCCGGCGTTTCGTGATTAGGGTTCGTCTTCCTGTCGAAGCCGAAGGGTCGCCGCCGCCGTCACGTCGCGGGCAGTGCAAGGGTACGCGCCGGCCCGTGCCATCGGCAGGGCCGGCGCGACGACGCCGGACGCTCAGAGCGCCGGGCCGGATCCACCCTTGGGTACCGGCAGCGCGCTGCCCTTGATGAACTCCGACCAGCTCAGACTCCACGCCGTCCAGCCGTTGCCGGCGGCGATCTTGCGCTCGGTGCCCTTGATGGTGATCGGGTCACCGATCCGCGTCTTGTCGAACAGCCACCTGGCGTTGGCCGTCGACACGTTCACGCAGCCGTGCGAGACGTTCTGCCGTCCCTGCACGTGCTCCGACCAGGGTGCGGCGTGGATGTACTCGCCGCCCCAGGTGAGCCGCTGGGCGAACTGGATGTCGGTGACGTAGCGGTTGGCCGGATCGGGATCGTCACGGGTGTCGAAGACCGTGGCTTCCTTCTTCTCCATCACGACCATCGTGCCGCTGGACGACGGGGTGCTCTTCTTGCCCAGGCTCACCGGGATGGTGCGCGTCAGCGCGCCGTTCTCGTACACCGACATCTTCTTCGTGGCGTTGTCGACCTTCATCACCAACGACCGGCCGATCTTGGCGGTCGCCTTGCGGTCGATGTCGCCGTACCTGCCGTTGCTCAGCGGCACCCCGGCCAACGCGATCCGGACGCTGATGGTGGTGCCCGGCTTCCAGTACTCCGGCGCCCGGTAGTACGCCTGCGTGCCGTTGTCGACCCAGTGCCAGGCGCCCGGCTGCGGCGGGTCGGTCTTGACGAACATCCGCTTCTGCACCGCCGCCCGGTCCTTCTTGGGGATGCCTGGGTGGAACTCGGTCACCACCGGCATCGCGACGCCGTAGCTCTTGTCGTCGAAGAGGTACAGGCCGGACCCGATGGTCGACTTCGGCTTGGCCATCGTGGTGAAGGAGCTGGTGCCCTGGCTGCTCGTGCCGTCCGGCGTGCTCGCCGTCACCGTGGCCGTGTACTTCGTACCCCACTTCAGGGGCGCGGACGGCACCCAGGCCGAGCCGTCGGCGCGGAGCTTGCCCTCCACGGTCGCGCCGCCGGCCGCGGTCAGGGTGACCGCGGACACCTTCCCGCCGCTCGGCAGCTTGGCGCTGATCTCCGTACTCACGGGCTTGTTCTTCGTGCCGTCGGCCGGGCTCAGCGTCAGCGCCGGCCCACTGGGCGCGCTGGGCTCGCCGCTCGTCGACGGGGCGGCCGAGTCGGGTGCGGTACCCGCATCCGCCGACGTCCCGCCGACGAATTCCGGTTTCTTCTGCTCGTCGCCGCACCCGGTCAGTGCCAGCGACGCCGCCAGAGTCAGAGCGCCCACCACCGCCCCGGCTCGCGTGAACCGTGCCATCCCCACCTCTGTTCTCGCGTACCTGGCGGACATCGTGCCGTATCAGTGGCCCGACCCACGCCCCCGTCCCAGGCCCGAGGGCTGGTTTGTGGCTGTATGCCCGTTAAGCTCGACCGAAGGGGGGAGTCGGGTAACCGGATTGGAGCCCGCCTTGGCGGGGTGCTAATGTTCTCTCCGTTGCCGAACGAGCGCCGCTAGCTCAACTGGCAGAGCAGCGGACTCTTAATCCGCGGGTTCGGGGTTCGAGTCCCTGGCGGCGCACCAAACGAGCAAGGCCCTGACCGGGTTGATTTACCGGGTCGGGGCCTTTTTCGCGTGCGACGGGCGGTGGGCACGGGTCGAAAAGTCGAAGGACCGGAGCGACCGACTTTCCTCGAGCATTCTCGCGAGGGCCGGGTGTCGACGATTACGGTGGTGGCGTGGGGGGACGTCGGCGGGTTCGCGTGCGGGGAGACCTCTACCACCCGGTTGTGCCGCCTGGCGCCGTGTACGTCGGACGGCAGGGGTTCGGGTTGCGACGTTCTCCGTGGGCCAATCCGTTCAGCCTGCGGCAGCATGATCGGGCGGAGGCGTTACGCCTCTATCGGCAATGGCTTGTGGGGCAGCCTGCTCTTGTTGATCGAGCGCGGCGGGAACTCACGGGGAAGCAGTTGGCGTGCTGGTGCCGCACTGAGGACCCGTGCCATGCCGACGTGCTGGCCGAACTCATCGGTTGACGTGCGATCGGTGTCGAGCTGCGGGCCGTCTCGGTGCGTAGACACCGCCGATGCTGAAGGATTGCGGTCGTGCCGCCTGGTTGCCTACGTAGAAGGCGACGTCGCGGTCAGCCCCGCAGAGTTGGGTGAGGAACTTGTCTCTCAGCTGCTCCGCAGCCTCCGCGTCGGTGAGTCGGTCCAGCCTGCGTTGTAGGGCGACGAACTCCCAGTCCCAGAGGGTCTGCTGGTGGCCGCGGCAATGGCGGTCCGCGCAACGGTAGCGGTACGCACCAGTGAAGCGTGGTGCTTGAAGTGCGCTGCGCTTGGTCGGTTCCAGCAGATCGAGCTGGTTGAGGTAGCCCTCGATCTTCTTGCGGTCCTCCGCTGACCAGCCGGGATGTCGCTTGACCTGTAGAGCTGAGATGTCAACCGCGCGAATCAACGCGATCGATCGTCCGCTCGGATCCTCACGGATCTGCTTGTTGAGCCGGCACATGGAGTCTTCGACGAGTGGATCGAGGAGACTCCGACGCGATTGCCGACTGGCAAGATGCCGCTCGGTCGTGATCGTGTCCACGATCGGCTTCCAGCTCTCGCGCCGCTGGTCTTGCCTGGCTGGCAGCGCCTCAACGTGGATGACGTCGTACTTGTGGAACTTGCTGTCGTCGTCGAGATCCCGGTAGTGCACGGGATAGAGGCGGATCCACCCCGTCCAGGGCGGGTCCAGGCCCAGTGCCCCGACGCAAACCGTCTCCCCGTACCGGGCGGAGGGGTTGGGGGCCGCCTTCACTGTGATCAGGAGGCGAAGTCTTGCTGGTCGTGCCAGGACTGGCTTTGGCTCGTCGTCGGTGCTCGGTCCCCACAACGGAAGCTGTTCCATCGAAACCACCTACATCGCTAGATGTAGCTATAGGAACGCACTGAGTTACATAGACAGTCTCATGTTCGGCGGATCTGGCGCTAGTCCATCGCGGGTTGCCCTCGGCCTGTCTCATCCGTTTCGTGGACGAAAGAAACGAAGGTGGTTACGATGATTTCGACTAGGAGGCGTCATGACTGCGGCTGCACTGAAGGAAGAGACGTACCTGCCAGAAGCTGATGGGCAGGTTGCCCAGGTCCACGACTTCATCCAGGCCCACGAGCGGACGGGACGGGGGCCGGTCGCACCACGTTACTTCCTGGCCGGAGCCACCCCAGGTGACCGCGTCGAGCTTCCAGCCGAGGTCTACGGGATGCTTCGCCAGGTTGTCGAGGCGCTCCAGCAGGGGTTTGCGGTGACTGTGGCTCCGCGGACGCTGAAGCTGACAACCCAGCAAGCCGCCGACCTGCTCGGAGTCAGTCGACCGACGGTCGTCAAGTTGCTTGACGAGGGCAAGGTTCCGTTTGAGCGATTGGGGACTCACCGACGCATCCTTCTCCCCGACCTGCTTGCGTACCGGGCGCAGCGCAGGGCTGACCAGTACGCCGCGCTTGAAGCAACCTCAGTGGACATTGATGACGAGGAAGACCTCGACGCGTTGACGCGGCGACTGCGCGAAACGCGTCGCGCAGTCGCACGACGCCGCAAGGGCCTGACAGAATAGGCCAGTGTTCACGGCCCTTCTCGACACCTGTGTTCTCTGGCCAGACCTGCAACGCGACTTTCTTCTATCCCTTGCGATCGAGGGCTTGTATCGGCCTGTGTGGAATTCGGTCGTGCTCGAGGAGTTGGAATACGAGCAGAGAGCAAAGTTGATCGAGCGAGGGCATGAAGCTGACGAGGCCGCCAAGCGAGCACAGCACCTCATCGAGCAGATCAGACAGCATTTCGACGATGCGGAGGTCGGTGGGTGGGAGGGTCTGGAAGGTACCTACGGCCTGCCCGACCCCGACGATGAGCATCTCGTTGCTGCCGCGGTTGTCGCCAACGCCGGCGCTGTCATTACGCTTAACGTGCGAGACCTGCCTCCGGGTAAGTTGCCTCGCGGGTTGCAGGTGCTCTCGCCCAAAGAGTTCGCAGCCAATACCGTCTCCCTTGATCCGGTTAGAGCCTGCGCTGCCGTGGCTGCCATAGCCAAACGCTCCGGCAGACTGGGTCGGGTTCAGGCCGAAGAGGACATCTTGGAAATTCTCGACCGCCGCTACGGGATGACGTCTGCGGTCGAGATGATGCGACAGGCGGCGGTCGATCTGCTGGTGCCGCCTCCGCAACCTCGGGTCGGCGAGCCGGCGACGCGCTTTGACGCCCGCGGATCGGCTGCGAAGTGACCAAGCAAGGCGCGAGTACCGTCCGTCATACGTGGTCGGCGACTCGCAACCGTGGCCACTGCTGCTCGGTCCAGGCCCGCAACAGCCACTCCGCCGGCCCGTACCGGAACCGTGCCATCCACGCCACGCTGGCTGCGACCTGCACGCCATAGATCGCGACCGCGACGAGGAGCACGACCGGGGGTGCGACGGCACCGGCGAGGCCCAGGCCGACGCCGGTGAAGACCAGTACGCAGAGCACCGACTGACCCAGGTAGTTGGACAGGGACATCCGTCCGGCCGGCGCGAGCACGGTCACGATCCGTCGTCCCCGGTCGGTCGCGAAGAACTCCAGGAGCGTGGCGGCGTACGCGGCCGCGAGCAGCGGCGCGGTCAGGACGCCCACCGTCACTCCGGTCAGGTTGCCGGTGCCTCCACCCGAGGCGAAGACCACGGCGCCGGCCAGGCCGACCGGATAGCCCACGCGCTGTACCCGGCGTAGGAGCTGCCGGTTCCCGGCGATGTCGGTGAGGAGCCGGCGACGCCCCGCCGCGTACCCGAAGAGGAACGCCGAGAGGGCGAGCGGCCCCTGCACGAGGAGCGTGCCGACCATCGCCGGCAGTTGGCGTACGTGCTCGGCGATCACCGATCCGAGCCCGCCCTGTAGCGCCTCGGTGGACCGCTGCCCCGCGGCGAGCGCCGCCGCCGGGTCGGTGACCAGTTCGGTTCCGCCGACGGCCGCGAGCGCGAGGACGAAACCGATCCCGGCGGTCAGCAGTACGGCTGCGCGCAGCGCGGTCCCGACCGCGACTCGTCGCATGGCGAGCAGCACCAGGCCGAGAAGCGCGTACGTGGTCAGGATGTCGCCCTGGAACAGCAGCACCGCGTGCAGGACGCCGAGGACGAAGAGTCCGGCCAACCGTCGCCGGAACCGGGGGACGATGTCGACGCCGCGCCGGGCGGCGGAGTCGAGTTGGAGGGTGAAGCTGTAGCCGAACAGGAAGGCGAAGAGCAGATACGCCTTCATCGCGAACAGCAGCTCGACCGACCACAGTGCCGCCTGGTCACCCCATGAGTCGTGGGCGGGATCGGGAACCAGGTGGAAGGGGTAGCCGGAGGCGAAGAAGGCGATGTTGACGAGCAGGATGAGCAGCAGCGCCACGGCGCGCAGGGCGTCGACGTCGGCGATCCGGGAGGACGTCCCGGGCAGCTCGGCGAGCACGACTGGCGGGTCTTTGCTGGAGAATTTCACGACTACCCCCGTAAGCGACAGAGAACCTTTTCGCAGGCTATGAGGCGGCCGGTCCAGGTGACAGCCGGTGAGCGGGACTGTCGCCGGTGGGGCAGGCCCTACCTCCGCGGCGACCGGTCCCCGACAGAGCGCGGGAATCCCGTCGCCGCGCCCCTACAGTCCCCACCATGAGGTGGACGCTTCGATCGGCTACCGGACTCGCCGTACTCGTGACGGCCCTGGTGGCCGGGGCGGCGAGCGCCGCCGCGGCGCCCGACGGCGACGGCCTCGGCCTGGCCCTGCGGCCCGGGCAGGCGGACTACCGCGCCGGTGACCAGGTCCACCTGGACCTCACCGTCACGAACTCGACCGGGTCGGCGTGCGCGCTGCCCACCACGGCCGTCGGCACCGTCCAGATAACCGGGGTACGCCGGGACGGGCGCGATCTCACGCCCACGCTCGCCCGCAGCTTCCACGACGACGGGATCGCCGCGGCGGCCACCGCCGGTCTGACCACTGTCGAGCCCGCGGCGACGGCGACCGTGACGCTCACCGGGATCCGGCTGGGTGACGCTCCCGGCGAGGTCGTGCTCCGCTCGGTGGCGGCCACCGGGGACGGCGGCGGTCTCGACTCGCTCTGGCCGGTCGGCGCTCCCGGCCGGTACGAGGTGACGGCCGGCTACGTGCCACTGCCGGTCACCGGCGCGGTCGACCCCTGCACGGGCGCGACGGCCCTGCGGAGCACCACGTTCACGGTCGGCGACGGCGGTGCGTCCGGTCGCCGCTGGCTCTGGCCGGCGGCCGGCGTACTGCTGCTGGTGCTGCTCCTGGCCGCGCTGGTGATCCTGCTGCGGGTACGCCGCCGGCCGACCGCCGCGACCGTGGTCCTGCTGCTGGTGGCCGTCGGTGCGCTGGTCGGCGGCGGGGCCCGCCCGGCGCGGGCCGACTACTCGGTCGACCCGACCTCCGGTGTGCCGATCAAGGGCGTCGACTTCCAGGCCGCCGTGGACGGCTGTCTGAGCGGGTTCGCCGCGCCGGGCGGGGACCCGTCCGGCATCCTGCCCCGGCTGAAGGACAAGAAGAGCCCGAAGGTGCGGATCATCCCCACCCCGGGCGGCTCCGGCGCGTTCGAGACGCCGGACAGCCCCGACGGCAAGGGCTCGTCCACCGTCACCTGGAATCCGACCTCCACCGACCCGTACGAGGACGGCGTGGCCCGCGATCCGTGCGCCGCGCTCTACCACGAGCTGAACCACGCCGACGACATCTCCCGCGACGCGGTGCCACCGGGCGAGTGCGGAAGCACGGGCATTCCCACCGCCGAGGTGCGGGCGACGTTGGCGGAGAACCGTTACCGGGCGGCGAAGGGCCTGCCGCCGCGCAAGGACTACAAGGGCAAGCCGCTGCCGAAGAGCCTGGACGAGTGCAAGAAGCCGCCGAAGAAGACGCCCCCGCCGAAGGGGCCGGTGAAGATGTGTGAGGACGGCGCCGACTGCGGCGGCAGCAACGGCGACCCGCACCTGGTCACGTTCGACCGGGTCGCCTACGACTTCCAGGCCGTCGGCGAGTTCACCCTGGTCGCCGCGACCGAAGGTGACCCGCTGGAGGTCCAGGTCCGGCAGTCGCCGATGACGGGCTCCCGGTCCGCCTCGGTCAACTCGGCGGTCGCGTTCCGGATCGGCGTCCACCGCGTCGCGCTCACCCTCACCGACGGCGCCACCCGGGTGCACGTCGACGGCACGCCGGTCGCCGCGCCACCGGAGCGGACCGACCTGGCCGGCGGCAACCTCACCCGCCGCCCGTCCGACACCGGCGAGACCGACGGGTACGACGTGACGTGGCCGGACGGCTCGGCGGCGGCGGTGGACCAGATCGGCCGTTACGGCTACCGGGTGCTCGTCCGGCTCGCCGACGGCCGGGCCGGGAAGGTACGCGGCCTGCTCGGCGACTTCGACGGCGACCCGGCCGACGACATCGCCCCCGCCGGCAGCGCGGCCCTCGCCCAGCCCGTGCCGTTCGCCACGCTCTACCCGTCGTACGCGGACAGTTGGCGGCTCACCCAGGACCGTTCGCTGTTCCCGTACGGCGACGGCGAGGACACCGGCACGTTCACCGACCGGACCTTCCCCGAGCGGGAGGTGACCGTCGCCGACCTCGACCCGGCCCGGCGTGCCGCCGCCGAACGGATCTGCCGGTGGGCCGGCGTCACCGCGGCGGGCCCGCTCGCTGACTGCGTCTTCGACGTCGCCGTCAGCGGGCGTGGTGAGTTCGCCGTCGCCGGGGCCACCACCGAACGGATCGCCCCGCCGATCGCCCCGCCGATCAGCGCCGTGCCGATCGCCACGGCCAGCCTCACCCCGGGCGGCGAGCCGCTGACGTTCAACGGGCGCACCGGGGACGCCGTCTTCGTCGACGTCACCGCGCCGGGGATGGCCGACCGCTGCTCGCCGTACGTGCTCACCGACCCGACCGACCGGCTGATCGGAGCCGGCTGCGCCATCGGCGGCGTCGGGTACATCGACCGCGTCGACCTCACCACCACCGGCACGTACGCCGTGCGGGTCACCGCCGCCGCCGGCGACACCGGACGAGCCGTCGTCCGGGTGTACGTGGCCCGGGACGTCGACGGCACGCTGCAGGCGAACGGCCCGGAGGTCACCGCGACCCTGGAGCAGCCCGGCGCGTGGGCCCGGTACCGGTTCGCCGGGCAGCAGGGCGAGCGCGTCTTCGTCGAGGCGCCCACGAGCACACTGCCCAACCAGTGCACCCCGCTGGAACTGCGCGACACCGAAGACCGGCTGCTGAGCAGCGGCTGCGTGATCAACGGCGTTGGCGAGATCGACGGCACGCTGTTGCCCGCCGACGGGACGTACACGGTGGTGGTCGATCCGACCGGACGCACCACCGGCACGACCACACTGCGGCTGGTCAGCAGCCGCGACCGGGCGGCGACGATCACCGTTGGCGGTCCGCCGGTCGTCGCCACCGTGGACCGGCCGGGGGCGGTGACGAGCTACCGGTTCACCGCCGCCGCCGGGACGTCGGTGAGTCTGACCGCGACCGCCTCCGACCTGCCCGACCAGTGCGGTGTGCTGGAGCTACGCGCCCCCGACGGCAGCCCGATCACCAGCGGATGTGTGATCAATGGGGCTGGTGACATCGACCGGACGACGCTGCCGGCCGCCGGCACGTACACGGTGGTGGTGGACCCGTCCGGGGTCGCGACCGGGCAGGTCACGTTGACGCTGCGGTGATGCGGTGATCGGTGGCGGCTGGGCGACACCACACGCCGGGCGGCGCGCTGCTGAGCAGCCACCGATCGACCCCTCGGGCGGCCCGGGTCTAGGTTCTTCCCGGTTGGTATCGACGACGGGGGTACGGGGTGGGCGACGAGAAGCTCGACGATGCGGGCATCAGGGACGGGTTCGACCTGCTGGTCACCCCCGACGTCCGGTACACGCGGTTGCGGCGACGGGATCTGCGGCGGATGAGTTTGCTGTTCGTCATCTCGGGGCTGCTGTTGTCGATCACGAGTCTCGGTACGTTCTCGGCCGATGGTGGCTGGCTCCTCGCCGGGCTGTTCGGCCTCCCGTTCGGGGTGGTCTGGTTCGTCGTGGGGCTGATCAACGGCTCGGCGTACCTGCGAGGCCACGCCGAGTTGAGCGCGCCGGTGCGGTACGTGTTCACCGCGGAGGCCATCGAGTGGCACGCCGCCCATGCGACGTTGCGGTTGCCGTGGACGGCGATCAGGCACGCCGTTCGGATGCGGGAGGCGTACCGTCTGGACTGCGCAGACCAGCAGCCCCGCTACCTGTGCCGGACAACACTGACGCCGGCTGAGGACGCGCGGGTGACGGCGTACCTCGATGAGCGGTTGGCCGCGCGGCTGGCCACCGAGGCGTCCGTGCGGCCGATGCCACCGGTCGGTGCCGGCTCGTAGTCGGACCGGCCGGGCGAGGTCCGGATCCGTTGGCCGACCACCGGTGCGCCCCCATCGGTGCGAACCTACTGCCGCTTGGGGAGCAGCAACTCCTCGTGGTCGAGTTCCCGCTCCAGGACCCGCAGCTCCTCGTCCGGGAGCCGCCCGGAGTCACGCCAGCGCACCAACTCCTCGCGCTGGGCGTCGAGCGCGGTACGGCGGACCCGCAGCGCCGTCTCGTACTGCGGTGACGTGGGGATCTCCGACGATCCACTCTGTTCGAGCAGGTCGAGCCGGCCGCGGTAACGCGCGAGGCGGGCCAGCAACTGGGTACGCGTGGTGTTGACGGCCACCGCGCTGTCCGGTTCGGCGGCGGCGACCTCGTCGAGACGGGCCAGAGCCGCCTCGACCGCCGCGGAGCGGGCCTCGTTGCGTACCCGGGCCTGGTCGGTTTCGTTGGCGCGCAGGCCGAGCATCCGCACGAGCGGTGCGAAGGTCAGACCCTGACCGACCAGCGTCACGAGCACGACCACGAAGGTGCAGAACAGCAGCAGGTCGCGGTCGGGAAAGGGCGACCCGTCGTCGGTGGTCAGCGGCAGGGTGAAGATCGCGGCCAGGCTGATGACGCCGCGCGTGCCGGACCAGCTCAGCGCCACCACCTCGCGGGAGGTGAGTCGGCGGGCGTTGCGGTCCGCCCGCGCGACCTGTCGGGCGGTGTTCGGCTCGTCGGCGTCGTCCTGCTCGGAGATGCCGCCGAGGCGGGTGTGCAGGGACCGGGGGAGCGACTGGGTCAGCACCAGCCACCCGGGACGCAGGAGCAGCACCACACCCACGGAAACCGCGACGGCGATGACGATCGTCGACGTGTCGTACTGGCGCAGTCCCTTGACGACCTCGGGGAGCTGCTGGCCGATCAGCAGGAAGACGAAGCCTTCGAGGAGGAAGTCGACGAGCCGCCACACCGCGCTGGTCTGGAGCCGGGCGGCCCCGGACCCGACCTGGGGCGTCTGGTGGCCGACGATCAGCCCGGCGATCACCACGGCGAGTACGCCGGAGACGTGCAACGCCTCGCCCAGCAGGTAGGCCACGAACGGTGTCGCGAGCGAGATCGCGTTGGACAGCAGCGGGTCCGCGGTGAGCGGGCGGGCCAGTCGTTTCGCCCAGGCGACGGCGACGCCGACGGCGACCCCGCCGACCGCCGCCAGCACGAACTGGGCCACGGCGGCGGGGAACGAGAACGTGCCACCGACGGCGGCGGCCACCGCGACGCTGAGCATCGTCAGCGCTGTCGCGTCGTTGAGCAGCCCCTCGCCCTGGATGATCGTGACCATCTTCGGCGGCAGGTTGACCCGGCGGCCCACCGCGAGGGCGGCCACCGGGTCGGGCGGGGCGATGGCGGCGCCGACCGCGATGCCGGCGGCCAGGGTCGCGCCCGCGACGAACAGGTGGAACCCGAGGCCGACGAGCAGCCCGGTGAGGAGCACCAGCATCACCGAGAGGCTGACCACGATGCGCAGGTTCCGGCGGATGTCCAGCAGTGAGGAGTCCAACGCCGCGCTGTAGAGCAGCGGCGGCAGCACGACCATGAGCACCAGCTCCGGGTCGAGGCCGATGTTGGGGCCGGGTAGCAGCGCGTACACGATCCCGATGAGCGGCAGCAGCGCGGCCGCCGGCAGGCCGGTACGGGACGCCACCCACCGGACGGCGACGATGACCGCCACGGCGGCGAGCACGAACAACACCATCGAATGGGCGCTCACCTGGTGACGTCCCCCCGGATCGGCGCGTGGGTCTCGGGGTCGACCCTACCCGGCACCGGACCGTACGGAATCGTCGTGGACTCGGCGCGCGAGCGTCCGGCCTTGCCCATCAATTGGTGCGCTTCTATAGTTGCGCGATCACCACATTCATGGCCGTGGTTACGCGGCCGGGTCGTCGAAGCGCTTCGACGATTCGTCGTTCAGGCCCGTCAGCCGGGTGTCGAGCCTGGCCACGCCGGTCTTGGCGCTGAATCGCGCCTGTCGTACGACATGAGGAGAATCGCATGCGGAAGTGGCGCCTTCGGCGCGGAATCACCGCGCTCGCGCTCGCCCTGCTCGCCCTGCCGACCGTCCCCGGCGCGGCACACGCCGACCCCACCTACCCGTTCCGTGACCCCAGCCTGCCCGTCCAGGTCCGGGTCGACGACCTGCTCGGCCGGCTCACGCTGGACGAGAAGATCTCCTGGCTGCACCAGTACCAGCCGGCCGTTCCCCGGTTGGGCATCGGCCTGTTCAAGACCGGCACCGAGGCGCTGCACGGCGTCGCCTGGTCGACCGACATCGACAACAACGGCGCGGTGGTCAAGGCCCGCGGCACGTCCTTCCCGCAGCCGGTGGGCATGGCGAGCACCTGGAACCCCGACCTGATCCAGCGGGTCGGGTCGGCCGTGGGCGACGAGGCGCGCGGCTACCACGCGCAGAACCCGCGGGTCTGGGGTCTCAACCTCTGGGCGCCGGTGGTCAACCTGCTCCGCGACCCGCGCTGGGGTCGCAACGAGGAGGGCTACTCCGAGGACCCGCTGCTCACCGCGAAGATCTCCACCGCGTACGGCTCGGGGATGACCGGGGGCGACCCGGACCACCTCAAGAGCGCGCCGACCCTCAAGCACTACCTGGCCTACAACAACGAGGTCCGGCGCGACGTCACCTCGTCGAACGTCCCGCCGCGGGTGCTCAACGAGTACGACCGGGCCGCCTTCAAGCCGGCCATCGCGGCCGACGCGGCGACCGGCGTGATGGCCTCGTACAACCTGGTCAACGGCCGCCCGGCGACCGTGGATCCGGACCTGGCGACGGTGGTACGGAGCTGGACCGACCAGCCCCTGATGAACGTCACGGACGCCTGGGCGCCGAACAACCTCGTCGCCTCGCAGGGCTACTACCCGACCCAGGCGCAGGGGAACGCCGCGATCGTCAAGGCCGGCCTCAACAGCTTCATCACCGACGACACCAACGCCCAGCCGACCGTCAGCGCCATCAAGCAGGCCCTCGCCGACGGCCTGCTCACCGAGGCGGACATCGACGCCCGGATCGCCGAGATCCTGAACCTGCGCTTTCGCCTCGGTGAGTTCGACCCGGGCGGCGGCCGGTACGGCGGCATCACCCCGGACGTCATCAACAGCCCGGAACACCAACGGCTGGCCCGTCAGGCCGCCGGCGAGGCGATGGTGCTGCTCAAGAACTCGCGGCAGGCGCTACCGCTGAACCCGGCCCGGACCCGCAAGGTGGCCGTGCTCGGCCCGCTCGCCGACACCCTCTACACCGACTGGTACGGCGCCGACCTGCCGTACCAGGTGACCGCGCTGGATGGCATCCGCGAGCGGTTGGGCAGTTCGGCGAGCGTCGACGGGCTCGACGGGGCGGACCGGATCGCCCTGAAGGACCCGTCCACCGGCCGGTACGTGACGGCCACCGGCACCACCGACGCGGACCCGGTCGCCGCCACCGGCGCCGACGCGTCGCTCGCGGCCCAGTTCGACAGCGTCGACTGGGGACAGAACGTGGTGACCCTGCGCAACGCCGCGAACGGCCGTTACCTCGGCTACAACTGGGGGCCGTTCGTCACCCGGGACGAGCAGCCGAACGGTTGGTACGTCCAGCAGCAGTTCACGCTGGAGCCGCAGGCCGACGGGACGGTCGCGTTGCGCTACGCCGGCTACGAGACGACGGAGAGCTGGTTCGGCGTCAACACGTACGTCACGGTCGGCGACGACGGCGCGCTCAAGCTCGGGGCGTCCAGCGCGGCGGAGGCGACCCACTTCCAGCGTGAGGTGATCAGTAGCGGAGTCGACCGTGCCGTCGCGGCGGCGAAGGCGGCCGACACCGCCGTCCTGGTCGTCGGCAGCAACCCGTTCATCAACGGGCGAGAGGCGCACGACCGCACCTCGATGGCGTTGAGCGCCAGCCAGGAGGCGCTGGTCAAGGCCGTGACCAAGGCCAACCCGCGGACGGTGCTGGTGTTGCAGACCAGCTACCCGGTCACGATCGGGTGGGAGCAGGAGCACGTGCCGGCGATCGTGTGGACCACCCACGCGGGCGCGGAGACGGGTCACGCCGTTGCCGACGTCCTGTTCGGCGACCGCAACCCGTCCGGCAAGCTCACCCAGACCTGGTACCGCTCGGACCGGCAACTACCGCCGGACCTGCTGGAGTACGACATCATCTCGTCCGGGCAGACCTACCTGTACAGCGCCGCCAAGCCGCTCTACCCGTTCGGCCACGGGCTGTCGTACACCGGGTTCCGGTACGGCCAGCTCCGCGCGGACGGCCGTTCGGTCGCGGCGGACGGCACCATCACGGCCCGCGTCGACGTGACCAACACCGGTAGCCGGGCCGGCTCCGAGGTCGTCCAGCTCTACAGCCACCAACGCACCTCGCGGGTGAAGACGCCGATCCGGGCGCTCAGGTCGTTCCAGCGGGTGGACCTCGCCCCCGGGCAGACCCGCACCGTCACGCTACGGGTGCGCGCCGCCGACCTCGCGAACTGGGACGTCACCCGGAGTCGGTGGGTGGTCGAGTCGTCCGCGTACGACCTGATGGTCGGCGCGAGCGCCACGGATGTCCGGGGCCGCACGGCGGTCATGGTCCGCGGTGAGACGATCCCGGCCCGGGACCTGACCCGGACGACCCGCGCCGAGAATTTCGACGGGTACGCGGGGGTCCGGCTCGTCGACGAGACGAAGGTACGCGGTACGGCCGTGGGCGCCACCGCAGCCGGTCAGTGGATCTCCTTCGGGAAGTCCGCCCTGCGCCCGGGCGGCCACACCTTCACGGCGCGGGTCGCCAAGGCCACGGCGGGCACCGGCACGATCCAGGTTCGGCTGGGTTCGCCCACCGGTCGACTGCTCGGTACGGCCACCGTGCCGAGCACCGGCGACGACTACCGGTACGTCAGCGTCAGTGCCGAGGTTGCCCGGGTTGCCGGGACCCACGACGTCTACCTGGTGTTCGACTCTCCACTGCGGCTGGCGGACTTCTCGCTGCGCTGATCCGGACGGCTCGGGCCGGGGTGTTGGTGTCCCTCGGCCCGAGCCGATTCCGAATTCATCGGATGATCGACGATCAAGCATTGTGCTGCTCGTCTGCTTTGCGCTTTTGATAGGCATTTAGACATAGATGGGACCCAATCTCGTATTGCATTCGTCACACGTCTGACATACGCTCCGCCCAAGACTTCGTAGCGATTGGCAAAAGAGTGTGGTCGGGCCGCACCACGCGCCCCCCGCCGATCCTTGGTGGCGTCGCTGTTCCCTGCTTGTCGCTCGATGCACGTCCCAGGCACCAACGTCGACGACAAGTGAGAGAGGACAGCACGTGAGACCAGCCGCATCCACCACCCGCACGGCACTGCTCGCGGCGGCGCTCGTCGCCGCCACGCTGCCGGCCGTGGTGATCAGTCAATCGCCCGCCTCGGCCGCGGTTCAGGAGACGTACTACGTCGCCCCGGACGGTAACGACTCCAACGCAGGCACGCAGGCGTCACCGTTCAAGACGGTGCAACGCGCGCGGGACGTCGTCCGTACTGTTAACGCGAACATGTCCGGCGACATCAACGTCTACCTGCGTGGCGGCAGATACCCGGTCACCAGCACCGTCGAGTTCGGCGCCAGCGACTCCGGCACCAACGGGTACCGGATCAGCTACGCCGCCTATCCCGGCGAGACCCCCATCCTCGACGGCGGCGTCCCGGTCACCGGCTGGACCCAGCACAGCGGCAACATCTGGAAGGCGCCGCTGGATCGCAGCACCAAGCTGCGCACGCTGTACGTCAACGACAAGCGGGCGCAGATGGCGACCAAGACCGTCAGCTCGGGCGGGTGCTACGGGACGTACAACGTCACCGCCGGTCAGGCGTCCTGGGCGTGGGAGTCGGGCTCCCAGTGCGACGGCGCGAAGTACAGCCAGAACGACTTCCCCGCCATCCCCCGCAACCAGGACGACATCGAGATCGAGACGGGCACGACCTGGACCACCGCCATCGTCGGGGTCCGCCAGGTGACCACCGACGGCTCGAACCGGGTCGCCCTGTTCCAGCAGCCGGGCGCGGCCATCGCGCAGGGCGCGTTCAACGGCAACGCCCAGGTCGGCGGCAGCCACAAACTCATGAACGCGTACGAGTTCCTGGACGCCCCCGGTGAGTTCTACTTCGACAAGGGCACCAAGACGGTCTACTACTACAAGGCCAGCTCCGAGGACATGACGAACGCGTCGGTGTACGCGCCGAACAACGTCACCACCGTGCTGCGGGTCGCCGGCACCTCGACCACCAGCCACGCGCGCAACATCACGTTCTCCGGCCTGACCGTGCAGCACTCCGACTGGAACCTGTTCAACGTCGCCGGCTCGTCCTTCAAGCAGGCGCAGCAGGGCAACCTCGGCGCGCAGGCGTACGCGAAGGGCAACTTCCACGTCTACTACTACCGCAACGTGGACGTCACGCCCGGCATCGTCCAGGTGCAGAACGCCGACGGGATCCTCCTGCAACGCAACCGGGTCCAGCACACCGGCGCCGACGGCATCAGCATGGTCAACGACGTGCAGAACTCGCAGTTGATCGGGAACTACACGAACGACGTCGCCGGCTCCGCCATCGACGTCGGCCATCCCCAGCACGTCTACATCGGAGACGGCACGTCGAGCAACCGGGAGAAGTACCTCCCGCAGGTCGAGGGGTTGCCGAAGAACATCGAGATCAAGAACAACTACCTGTACGACAGCGCGGTGCTGTTCAACGGGCACAGCCCCATCTCGGCGTACTTCGTCGACACCCTGACGATCCAGCGCAACCGGATCGAGAAGGCCCCCTGGTCGGGCATCACGATGGGCTGGGGCTGGTGGAACTTCGACGGGTCATCCGGCTCGATCGCGCCCAACCGGCCGACCACGACGGCGCGGAACAACACCATCAGCTACAACCACATCATCGACACGGTCCAGCGCCTCAGCGACACGGCGCCCATCTACACGCTGGGCAGCCAGCCCGGGACCACGATCACCAACAACTATTTCCAGGGTGTGCCCTCGGGCCACAAGTACGGACTCCACCCCGACGAGGGCTCGGCGTACATCACCTTCCGGGACAACGTCCTGAGCATCGACAAGAACGTCACCTGGATGATCAACTCCGACGACTTCGGTCGGAAGCACGATCTGAGCATCACGCAGATCTACGGCCCGATCAACAAGGTGTCGAACAAGAACCTGCCGAACAGCACGGTCGCCGACATCCTCGTCTCCTCCGACTACGTCTGGCCGGCGGCGGCGTACGGCATCGCGGCCAGCTCCGGTCTTGAGGACGCCTACCGGGACATCATCCCGGCCAGCAGGTTCTCGGTGTCCAACTACGTGCTGCCGGCCAGCACGTACGTCACCAGCGCCACGGCGACGATCCCGATCCGGAGCACCGGCGACGCCGGCAAGTCGGTCTGGCTGGCCCCGTTGGGCACGACCACCTTCACGGCCGGGGCGACGATGACCCGGGCGGCCGGTAACGCCACGTCCATCGCCGTGCCGTCGACCCAGGGCGAGTACCGCCTCTACGTCGTCGACGCCCAGGGCAACCGGTCGGCGGAGTCGATCTCCCTCGTCCGGCAGCAGAGTGGCGGCGGCACCCAGCAGGGCGGCCAGCTCGTGGGCGGCCAGTCCGGCCGCTGCGTCGAGGTCCCCAACTCCTCGACCACCAACGGCACCCAGGCGCAGCTCTGGGACTGCGGCAGCGGCACCAACCAGCGGTGGACCGCCACGTCCAGCAAGCAGCTGATGGTGTACGGCAACAAGTGCCTGGACGCGTCCGGGGCGGGCACGGCCAACGGCACCCAGGTCATCATCTGGGACTGCCACGGCGGCGCGAACCAGCAGTGGAACATCAACAGCAACGGCACCATCACGAACGGCCAGTCCGGGCTCTGTCTCGATGCCAACGGCGCGGCCAGCGCCAACGGCACGAAGATCATCCTCTGGTCGTGCAACGGCGGCGCCAACCAGCAGTGGACGCTGCGTAGCTAAGGGCCTGTTTCATAAGAACTGGCCGGCCTGCGGCGGGCCCGGACGACGACCGGCGGCGTTGCGGTTTCGTCCGGATACAACACCGGTATCCGGACGAAACCGCGCCTTGCCGGATCGCCGCCCGGACTCCGCCTCGGCTCGACCGCCCTTATGAAACAGCCCCTAGTGGGCGAGATGCTGGAGCCAGTCCCGCAGGAGTGCGGTCTCGACGGGGCGGAGCGGGACGATGGCTGGATCCGCCCCGCCGAGGGTGGCATCGAGCGCGAGGGCGCGAGCGGCGAGGGTGGAGTCCGGGGCTGGGCTCGTGTCGGTGGTCAGGGCTTCGATGAGTGCTTCCCGCATGCGCGGTGAGACCTCCGGGTCGCGTTCGCCCTCGGGGATGCCGATCAGGGAGAGCGTGGTGCCGGTTACCGCTGCCAGCGTGAGGTGGGCGGCCAGGACGGGCGGCACCCGTAGGCGGCCGTCGGAGGCGGCGCGGCCGAGGAACGTCATGAGGAGTTCCTGAGCCTCCCGCGCGGCAGGTGGGCGCCGGCCGGGGCGGTCGGTGCCGTACATCAGCAGGTAGAAGGCGGGGTGTTTCAGGCCGAAGTCGACATGCATGTCCCATCCGCGGCGCATGTCGTCGACCGGGTTGCCGCTCGACGACAAGGTGTGCTTCTGCGCCAGGTACAGGTCGAAGCCGTGGATGGCCAGCGCCGAAAGGAGCCCGTCCTTGTCGCCGAAGAGCTGGTACAAGGAGGCGGCACGGATGCCTGCCGCCGCTGCGACGGCGCGGGTGGAGAGCGCGTGGGCGCCCTCGCGTTCCAGAAGCTCGGCTGCGACTTCCAGGATCTGCCGGCGACTGCGGGTCTTCGCGTCATCCACGGTTGCAATGCTACGGCATAAGGCGTATCACTGGTTCGGTCAGCGATACGGGATATACCGTATCAGTGATACGGCGGGAGAGGTCGATGAATCGTGTGGGATACGGCGCCATGCAGCTTGCGGGCCCTAAGGTCTGGGGGTTCCCGGACGACCCGGAGGCGGCACGGCGGCTGTTGCGCCTGGCTGTCGAGCTGGGCGTGACCTTCTTCGACACCGCGAACGCCTACGGGCCACGAACGGTGAACCAGCTGATCGGGCAGGCGCTGGGACCGATCCCCGAGGGCGTGATCGTGGGCAACAAGGTCGGCGCAGAGCGCGGCCCGGACAAGTCCTGGGTCGTCGACGGTCGCCCGGAGACGGTCCGGCGGCAGGTTCACGAGTCCCTTGCCGACCTGGGAACGGACGCGAGCGAGCTGACCTACCTCCGACTCGTCGGCGACACCCCCGGCGCGCACCAGGACGTACCGCTGGAGGAGTCGCTCGGCGCACTCGTCCAGCTGCGAGACCAGGGGCTGATCCGCCGCATCGGCCTGTCCGGCGCGTCCCCGCAGATGCTGGCCCGCGCCCAGCAGATGACCCCCATCGCGGCGGTGCAGAACCGCTTCAACCTGCTTGACCGCAGCGGCGTCCAGGTCCTCGCCGACTGCGAGACCCAGGGCATCCTCTTCATCCCCTACTTCCCGCTGGCCGCCGGACGGCTCAGCGGCCACCAGCAGCTGACCGGCCCGGCAGAGCGCCTGGGTGCCACACCGGCCCAGATCGCACTGGCCTGGCTGCTGCGCCGTTCGCCCTCCATCGTCGTCATCCCCGGCACGAGCAGCACCGACCACCTGCGGTCCAACATCGCAGCCTCCGAAGTTGCCGAACAATTGACCGACACCGAGGTCGCGCGCCTGACCGGACTCGTCGACGAGTCGCAAGCGGTCCTCGGCCAGCCCACGCCCCCCGTTCCTGGCCACCGCTGAGAGGGCCCCGGGGATGTCGCTGTCGGCCTCGGCCGCATCTGACAAATGATCTTCGGGGCTCTGAGACGGCGCCCATTTCGCCTGTCGACGACCAAGGTCCACCTGGCCGTCGACGGCCGCGCGGCGGGACCAGCAGGCCAACCGGCTCCGCCAGGGCTCCCGCGCGGGGCAGCCCGCCCGCCTTCGACGCACGGGCGGACCAGCAGGCGACGTCGTGGAACGCTGCTCTGGCGCTCCGCCAACCAGCAAAGCGATCATCATCAGACACGGGTCTAGTTGCGTCGGTGGTAGCGGTTGCGGCGGGGTAGCTGGTCGGGGTCCAGCCAGGCTGGCGGAACGAACATCGGTCGGCCGTCGCTGCCGAGCCGGACCGTCCATTCTCCCTTGTGTACGTGGCGATGGTGGTGGCCGCAGAGCAGGACGGCGTTGGTGAGACAGGTGTCGCCGCCATCGGCCCAGTGACGGACGTGGTGGGCGTCGCACCAGCGCGGTGGCCGGTCGCAGCCGGGGAAGGCGCAGCCACGGTCGCGAAGCACGAGGGCGCGCCGCAGGGGACCGGTGATGAGGCGGCGTTGCCGGCCGACATCGAGTGGTTGGCCATTGCCGCCCAGAACGGCGGGGAGGATGGCGGCGTCGCAGGCGAGCCGACGTACCGTCTGCGGGGTCAGGGAGAGCCCGGTGTCGAGCGTGCCGGCGCCGAGCTGCTGACTCAGGGCGTCGTAGCCGGTGGTGACGACGATCTGGGCGGGCTCACCGCCGTTCGCCGGTAGGTCGCCCGTGCGGAGGGCGAGTCGGCAGACGTCCGCGAGGGCGTCGTGGCGGCGTTGGCCCGGCGTACGGGTGTCGTCTGGGCCGCTGGGACCGCTGAGCGGGTCGATGGCGGCGCGGAGCAGTCCGGCGGTCTCGACGTCGAGGGTGCCGGCGAGTCTCAGCCGACCGTCGGTCTGCTCGGAAACGGTCAGGTGCCGATCGCGGTCGGCGCGGCGGGCGTCGGCCTCCAGCGCGGCCTTCGCGGCGGCCTCGGCGACGTCGGGGGCGACGTGGTCGAGGATGCGCGTGCTCAACCTGCGCAGCAGGGTCGGGTCGAACTGCCCGGCCCATTCGATGAGGACGCCGACGGCCTTGTCGGCGGCTGTCGAGCCGGCGCTGTCGTGCACCGTGGTGACGGTGTCGGTGATGACGCGGGCCTGCTCGGCGGTGATGTTCCCGTCGGCCAACGCCTGCCGGACTCCGCCGTTGTGGCCGTTGTCGAGGGCGGCGGCGAGGTCGACGAGCCGTCGGGCCGCCGGAATCGTGAGGCGTAGGCGTTCGCGGAGCCAGACGGCGGTGCCGGACGCGCCGTGGGCGCGGGCGATGCCCCGACCGTCCAGCTCGCGAACGAGGGTCAGTTGGAGCGCGGCGAGCCGTTGCGCGAGGCGGTGCGCGGCGTCGAGCGCGGCGACGAGTTCGTGCTCGGCGAGGCTCCAGGCGGACGCGTCGAGGCAGGCGGCGACCGCCGCGTCTGCCTGCGTCAGCTCCTCGACCATGACCTGACATTAGAACAGACGTACGACAACCCCAGTAATCATGATCGATTGGATGTCCGGACGGTGCCGATCCTCGGCAGCCGGCGACGGACGGCTCGCAGGAGCGTCAAGTGGCCGCTGGCGGCGTGCTGCCGGCATCGCGTCAATGCCGCGCGGAGCTGACGAACCAGCAGCCTGACTCCACATCGACGGGTTCGTCCACCCACGGTTGCACGATCGCAGCAAGCTGCGCCGTCATGGGCCACGCGTCCACGACCCAGCCCTCAGGCGTCATCTGAACGAGCGGACGAAGCGATTCGCTGACCGCTGTCGGCAGATCCCACGCACGTTCGAGGAGATCGTCCGCGCCGAACTTCTCCACCGTGTTGACCACCACCGTGGCACCGTAGCGCTGCATGGGGCCGGCGGCCCGGACGATGATCGCGCCGCCACCCGTGCCCCTTCGAGGCAGGGGTGGCGGCGCGATCGATGTCGTCACCGCGCGATGCGCCGCCGGCGGGTCAGTTGATGCGGAACTGCTGGCCGTAGACGGCGAAGGTCAACGGCGTGTTCAGGTTGAAGTTGCCGTTGTTGAGGAACACCCGCTGGGCGGTGTCCACGCGGGAGGTGTCCGAGTGGGCCTCCTCCTTCTTCATCTCGATGACCCGCTCGTCAAGGAACGAGTTGAGCCAGGTCCGCTCGTCGCCGCCCTGCGCCGGGGGCTTCGCGCGGGTGAGGGCGCGGCTGCGGATCTGACGCATGCCCTCGTACCCGTGCATGACCGCCGCGTCGTAGTAGGCGAACTGGCCGAGTGCGCGTACCCCGTCGTTCTTGCCGTCGCGGACCGACGGGTTGAAGTAGACCCGGTCCCGCTCGGCCTCCTGCGCGGCCCGGAACACGGAGTCGTTGGCGGCGGTGCGCCAGTCGCGGGTGAAGTTCGGGTCGAGGCCCGAGTGCGACGCGGTGCCGTTGACGGCGCGCAGCGCCGGCAGGTAGCCAGCGAGCACGTTGCCGGGCTTGGTGTTCGTGTACGCCTGGACGAGTTCGAGCATGTCGCCGGTGCCGGAGCAGAAGCCGATGATGCCGGCGGTGTAGCCGCGACCGTCGCCGATGTCCTCGATGTAGGAGAACTGGGCGCGCCAGTCGAGCGAGGAGTTCTCCGCCGCCGAGACGAGCTGCATGGCGACGTCCTTCTTCGCCGGGTCGTCCAGGTTGGTGCCGGTGGAGCCGCTGGCGGTCGGCGTGGGGGTGGGGGTGCCGCCGCCGGGCAGGGTCCACTGCTGGTTGGTGGTGCCGCCGCAGGTCCAGATCTGTAGCCGGGCGCCGTTCGCGGTGCTCCGGTCGGTCACGTCGAGGCACTTGCCGGAGGCGGTGTTGACGAGGGCGCCACCGCTGCCGGCGGTCCACTTCTGGGCGCCGGTGTTGTTGCAGTCGTACAGCTGGATCTTGGCGCCGTTGGTGGTCGACGCGGCGGTGACGTCGAGGCACTTGCCGAGCGCGCGGATCGAGCTGTCGCTGTTGCCCACCGTCCAGGTCTGGGCCGCGCTGCCGTTGCAGTCGTAGAGCTGCACCGCTGTGCCGTTGGCCGAGTTCGCGCCGGCCACGTCGACGCACTTGCCGGCCAGGCCGGTGATCGGGCCGGCGGTCGCGGCGCTGGCCGACGGCAGGCCGTAGCCGACCGCCGCGACGCCGATCAGCAGGGTGCCCACGGCGTAGGCGGCTGTTCTCTTACGCACCATGGTGTTCCTCGGGGGAAAGGGGCGGCAGGCCGCCGACCGGTCGGGTGCCCGGCGTGGGGGAGGGCGCCGGGGCACCCCGAATATCAGGAAACTGTATTAACAGATAGCAGTACGTCGATCAACTGTCAATCGGAACTCCGCTGGGCAGGGCGGTGGTGGCTCTGTGTAGCGCGGAGACGCACGCCAGCACCGCGGGGTGCTCACCCGCACCCCTGCGGTAGGCGACTCTCGTGCGACGGCGCAGGGCCAGCGGGAGGAGGTGAACCTGCGCGGAGGGCCGCGTGATGGCGAGCTGTGGCACGAGCCCGACCCCCTCACCCGCCGCGACCAGGGCGAGCATGGCGGTGAAGTCGTCGACGTGGTGCCGTACCGCCGGGGCGAAGCCCGCCAGCTGGCAGACGTGCAGCGCGACCGAGTGGCAGAGCGTCCCGGGCGTGCCGACGATCCACTGCGCGTCGCGCGCCTCGCCGACCGGATCGGCGCCGCCGCCGTCCGGCACGACCCCAGGGGGTACGGCGAGGTAGACGGTCTCCTCCAGCAGCGCGATGGAGTCCAGCGCCGGATCGGGCGCGACCGGCGCGATGTCGTAGTCGTGCAGCAGCGCGACGTCGAGCTGCCGGCCCCGCAGGGCGGCCGGCACGTCGACCGGGTCCAACTCGGTGATCATCAGGTCGAGCGCCGGATGGTCGCGGGCCAGGGTGACCAGCGCCGCCGGGAGCAGGGTGCGGACGGCGCTGGGAAAGGCGCCGATGCGTACGCTCCCGCGCAGTCCCGTTCGGGCGGCCGCGAGGGTCGCGTCGGCGGCTTCCAGCGCGGCCAGGATGACCTCGCTGTGCCGTACGAGCGCGGTCGCCGTCGGCGTGAGGGTGACCCGGCGGCCGGTGCGCTCCAGCAGCCGGGTGCCGGCCTCCCGTTGCAGAGCGGCCAGTTGCTGCGACACGGCGGACGGCGTGTAGGCGTGTGCCCGCGCGACTGAGGCGATGGTGCCGAGACGGGCCAGGTCCCGCAGCAGAACGAGGCGACGGACGTCAAGCATCAGCTCAGCTTAGGTATTGCGTGAGTAATCGGAACTGGACCTACCTGGTTCGGTCCGTCGAGAGTGAAGGCATGACCCTGACCGGCCTGTACGTGCCCCTGATCACCCCGTTCGACAGGTCCGGAGCCGTCGCCGTCGACGCGCTGACCACCCTGGCCTTCGACGCGCTCGACGCCGGCGCGGCCGGCGTGGTCGCGTTGGGCACGACGGGCGAGCCGGCCGCCCTCAGCGACGAGGAGCAGAGCGTGGTCCTCGACGTCCTGGCCGCGGTGTGCCGGGAACGCGGCGCGCGCCTGCTCGTCGGCGCCAACAGCGTCGCGGCGGTACGCGCCCTCAGGGAGCGGCCCGAGGTGACGGCGGCCCTGAGCCTGGTACCCCCGTTCCTGCGGCCGGGCGCTGCCGGAGTGCTCGCCCACTTCGCCCACCTCGCCGAGGAAAGCCCGGTGCCGCTGGTCGTCTACCACGTCCCGTACCGGACCGGGCAGCAACTCGACGCCGACGATCTCCGCCGGCTCGCCGAGGTGCCGGGCGTCGTCGGCGTCAAGTACGCCACGGGTGGGATCGACGCGGACGCGATCGACCTCCTCGCCGACCTTCCGCCCGGCTTCGCCGTACTCGGTGGTGAAGATCCGCTCCTCTCGCCGCTGCTGGCCCTCGGCGCGCACGGTGCCATCGCGGCCTCGGCCCAGGTCGCGGCGGCCGAGTTCGTCCGGTTGGTCACCCACTGGCAGGCGGGTGACGTCGTCCGTGGGCGGTCGCTCGGTCATCGACTCGCGGGCCTGTCGGCCGCGCTGTTCGCCGGACCCAACCCGACCGTCATCAAGGCGGTGCTGCACGCGCGGGGACGCATTCCGACCCCGGCGGTCCGACTGCCGCTGCTGCCCGCCGACCAGGACACCGCCCGGCGGGCGCTGCGTCGCCTGGACGGCTTGGCAAGCGATCCGGCGTGACCGGTCCGGCCAGGCCGTGAGACCGCGATGCGACACGTCGGAGACGAAGATCATTTGTTCATCCGGCCGTTGCGCGGCCGTGCGCGTCGGTCGCTATCGTCAGCCCGCGCGCGGGCCCCGAGGGTGCCTGCGAGCGCACCGACCCGGGTTCGTCAGCAGCGCCACCGACCGCGAGGAGCGTTCCATGGCAGTCGATCTCCGCCGTACCCTGCCCTGGTGGGCCGCCGCGACCGCCGTGCTCGCCGTCGCGGCGCTGTCGGCCTGCGGCAGCGCCGACGGCGCCGAGCCGGCCGCCGCGCCCACCACCGGCGGCGCGGTCGCGCCGACGGCGAGCGCGCCGCCCGCGCCGGCCCGCGGAAAGCTGCGCGGGTACGGCACGGTGCAGCAGCTCACCGAGGCCGCCGACCTGGTGGTACGCGGCCAGGTCACGTCCGCCGGCTTCCGGGTGGACGAGGTGCTGCGGGCCAGGACCGATTCCGGGGTACGCCCCGGAGCGTCGATCACGCTCGCCAGCCTCGACGCCGGGGTGGCCGACATGGCCCACATGTCGACCCTCGACGTGGGTCAGCACGTGGTCCTCTACCTGTCCCAGGACGCGGGGACCGCGACGCCGACGTACCGGACGCTCAGCGGCGACTTCGGCATCTTCGACGTCACCGGGTCCGGCGACGACGCCGTCGCGGCCACCCGCTCGCCGGCCATGGCCGTCACCGGCCTGCGCACCGAGGACGCGACGGCGTCGGGCAACGGCTTGCGCACCACCCTCGGCGAGTTGCGCGCGGTCGCCCAACGGCCGTGAGGCGCCTCGCCAGGTCAGTGCTCCCGGTAGGTGGCGTGGTCGAAGTCGGCGTACACCCCGTCACCGCCGAGATCCTGCACCCACAACCCGACGAAGGCGCCGGTGAAGCCCCACGCCGCCGGCTCCCCGTCGATGATCAACGCGGCGTGCTCGTCGGACAGGATGGTCGCGTCCAGGTCGACGGGCAGACGCTGCCACCCGGCCCCGAGGTCGTAGTCGAAGCGGACCACCGGCCCGTCGAACACCGCCCGCAGACCGACCCGGGTGACACCACTGGCGTCGACGGTCAGCTCCGGGTACGGGGTGCGCCGGCCGTTGTCGGAGCTGAGCAGCTCCAACACCGTACGGCCGTCGTCGGCACGGGTCAGGTAGAGGTGGTGCCAGTTCAGGGTGTTGTAGTACGCGGTGATCCCGGCGAGCTGCCGGTGGTCGATCGGGTCGAACTCGACGACCGTCTCCAGCGAGCAGTGCGTCGCCCCGACCCGTCGCGCGACCAGGCTCGGCGCCTGGCGACCCACCGGCGACTGTCCACCGTGCACGCGCAGGTGCGAGGGACGGGAGCGCAGGTCGACCCAGTCCGGGGTGGCCGGCCGGCGCAGCGTCGACCAGCAGGATTCCAGCTCGGCGGCGTCGAAGCCGTCGGTGGCGGGCTCCTCGGGCCACGGGTGCGGAGACAGGTCCGGAGCGACGACCTCCTCGGCCGGGACCCCTCCGGGGATGCGGGGCCAGCCACCGTCCGGCCACTCGACCCGCTGGATCGCGGTCTCCCGCCCGAGCACACAGTTGCCCAGGGGTGAGTAGGGGCGACCGACCAGGTGGGCCAGGTACCACCCACCGTCGGGGGTCTGGACCAGACTGCCGTGCCCGGCCTTCTGCAGGCGCAGGTCGGGGCGGCCCACCGAGGTGAGCAGTGGCCCGTCCGGGTCCACCTCGTACGGGCCGAACAACTCCCGCGAGCGCGCCACGGTGACCTGGTGCTCCCAGCTCGTGCCGCCCTCGGCGGTGATCAGCCAGTACCAGCCGTCGTGGCGGTACAGGTGCGGCCCCTCGGTCACCCCGACCGGTGTGCCGGTGAACAGGATGCGGGGTCGGCCGACGAGGCGCCGCGCCGCCCGGTCGTACTGCTGGATCTCGATGCCGCCGAAGCGGTCCCGGCCCGGACGCCAGTCCGCGCTCATGCTCAGCAGCCAGCTGGTGCCGTCGTCGTCGTGGAACAGGGCGGCATCGAAGCCACGCCCGTGCAGCTTCACCGGGTCGGACCAGGGCCCGGCGATGTCGGGCGCGGTGATCAGGAAGTTCTGCGGATCCCAGTAACCGCTGGCGAAGCTGGCCACGTCACTGTAGACGAGGTGGAACTGCCCGTCGTGGTACGTCAGGTCGGGCGCCCACACCCCGTTGGAGTCGCCGCAGCCGCGCAGATCCAGCAGGCGGCGGTCGGTGATGATCCCACCCAGTGGGCGCCAGTTCACGAGGTCGCGCGAGTGGTGCACGCGTACCCCGGGATACCACTCGAAGGTCGAGGTGGCCAGGTAGAAGTCATCGCCGACGCGCAGGATCGACGGATCCGGGTGGAACCCGGCGAGGACGGGGTTGCGGATCGACCAGGCAGCGGTCGCCACGTCAGCGGTGTCGGTCGACACGGGGGCTCCTCTGTGCGGTGCGGCTGTGAAACTTCCGGAAACTTGCGGGACCAGATCACTGGAAGCCCCTCGTACGGTAGCCGGTCTTATCGCGATAGGACAGGGGTCTTGACCGCTGGGGGAACTGCTCGTAGCGTCCCGGCCATCGATCGGTAATACCGACGAAGCAATGAAAGTTCCGGAGATCCAGGTTCGAACCCTTGCCGGCTCGGCCGGCGTCCGAGCACACCGTGAGTCCCCGAAGGGATGGATCATGACAGCGCACCTTTCCCGCCGATCGCTGCTCGGCATCGCCGGCGCCGGCGCCGGCGCCTACCTGCTCAGCGCCTGTAGCGGCGACGACAAGTCCAGCGACCCGAACGCGGCGCAGACGATCAACTGGTGGCACATCCAGAACACCGAGCCGATGCTGCCGGTCTGGGCCGCGATGGCCAACGAGTACAAGACCGCGCACAGCAACGTCACGTTCACCATCCAGCCGCTGGAGAACGAGGCGTTCAAGGCCAAGCTCACCACCGCCACGCAGGCCGGCGACCCGCCGGACCTCTTCCAGTCGTGGGGCGGCGGCGTGCTCAAGCAGCAGGTCGACGCGGGTCTGGTCAAGGACCTCACCGACGACGTGAAGGACCTGGTCAGCGGCATCCTGCCGGCCGCCATGGGGCCGTACACGATCGACGGGAAGATCTACGGCATCCCGTTCGACATCGGCATGGTCGGGTTCTGGTACAACAAGGACCTCTTCACCCGCGCCGGCATCACCGAGCCCCCCACCACCTGGACCGCCCTGCTCGACGCGGTCCGCAAGCTCAAGACCGCCGGCATCACCCCGGTCGCCATCGCCGGCAAGGACAAGTGGCCAGCCCACTTCTACTGGTCGTACCTGGCGATGCGCATCGGCGGCGTCGGCGCGCTGCAGAAGGCCGTCGACGACAAGAACTTCGACACCCCCGACCTGACCGCCGCGGGTGAGCGGCTCAAGGAGCTCGTCGACCTGCAACCCTTCCAGAAGGGCTTCCTCGGCGCCGAGTACGGCTCCCCGGACGGGCAGGCCGCCACCATGGGCAACGGCGGCGCGGCCATGGAGCTGATGGGTCAGTGGGCGCCGGCGGTACAGGCATCCAGCTCGACCAGCAAGAAGGGCATCGGCGACAAGCTCGGCTTCTTCCCGTTCCCCGCCGTCGATGGCGGCAAGGGCACCGCCACCGAGGTGTTCGGCGGCGGCAACGGCTTCGCCGTCGGCAAGGACGCCCCGCCCGCCACCATCGACTTCCTGAAGTTCCTGCTCAGCGTCGACAACCAGCGCCGGTCCGCGAAGACCGGCGCGGTTCTGCCCACGGTCAAGGACGCCACCGACGCCATCAGCGACCCGAACAACAAGGTCGTCGCGGAGACGCTGGCCAAGAACACCGGCTTCCAGCTCTACCTCGACCAGGCGTACGCGCCCGCGCTCGGGCAGCAGATCAACGACAGCGTCGCCGAGATCATCGCGGGCAAGAAGGCGCCCGCCGCGATCCTCAAGGACATCACGCAGGTGGCGAAGACCGTCTGATCGTGACCCCGTACCCATCCGTAGCCGGCGATAGAAACCGAGTGGAGCAGGCATGACCAGGCCATCGACCGTGTCGTACCCAGGACGCGGCGACACGGCGACAGATCCGCCGGCACCGGGGCCGGGCACCGCGCGACGGCGCGGCCGCCAGCCCCGGCCGGGGCGGGGTGGCGTCCTTGCCGTCTTCCTGACGCCCGCCCTGACCCTGTTCCTGCTGCTGGTCATCACGCCCATCCTGGTGGCCGCCTACGCCAGTCTCTACAAGTGGAACGGCTTCGGGCTGCCGGAGAACTTCATCGGGCTGGACAACTACACCCGCGCCTTCGGTGACCCGACCTTCCGCGGCGACCTGTGGCGCGGCCTCGTGCTGGTGCTGCTGTCGCTGACCGTGCAGCTGCCCGCCGCGCTGGCCCTGGCGATGCTGCTCAACCAGCCGCTGCGCGGCCGAGCCGCCTACCGGCTGATCTTCTTCGCGCCGTACGTGCTCTCCGAGGTCACCACGGCGGTCCTGTTCACCCTGGTGTTCTCGCCCAACCGGGGTCTGGGCGAGTCGGTCTCGAAGTTCCTCGGCGCGGAGGCGGGCGCGGTCTTCGCCGACCCGTCCACCGTGCTGTACGCCGTCTTCCTGGTGGTGTCCTGGAAGTACTTCGGCCTCTACATGATGCTCTTCCTGGCGGCCCGGCAGGGCATCCCGAAGGAGCTGTCCGAGGCCGCGGTCACCGACGGCGCCACCGCGTGGCAGGCCTTCCGCCACGTCACTCTGCCGCTGCTCGGGCCGACGATCCGGATCAGCATCTTCCTGTCGGTCATCGGCACCATCCAATTGTTCGACATGGTCTGGGTGCTCACCGGCGGCGGTCCGATCCACTCCTCGGAGACCATGGCCGTCACCATGTACCAGTTCGGTTTCCGTCGGTTCGAGGTCGGCTACGCCAGCGCGATCAGCATGGTCATGTTCCTGCTGAGCCTCGTCTTCGCCCTGTTCTACCAGCGCGTCGTCCTGCGTCGGGACACCGCGGGCGCGATCACCAACCAGGGAGGCCAGCGATGACCGCCAAGACCAGTGGCGCCCAGCGGACCCGCAGCATCGTGCTGCACCTCGTCTGCATCGGCGTCGGCGCGCTCATCGTCGTGCCGGTCTGGTTCGGTGTGATCGGTGGTTTCAAGGACAACGGCCAGCTGTCGACCAACCCGCTGGGCCTGCCCGACCCCTGGGTGCCGTCGAACTACACCGATCTGTTCGCCTCCGGCGTGTTCTGGCGGCAGCTCGGCAACAGCCTGCTCATCGCCATCAGCAGCACGTTCATCGTGGTCGCCGCGGCGGCGATGGCCGCGTTCGTCTTCGCCCGGTACGCCTTCCGGGGCCGCGAGTTCCTGGTGACCCTGTTCGCGATCGGCCTGATGTTCCCGTTCGCGGTGGCGATCCTGCCGCTGTTCGTCCTGCTGCGCTCCATCGGCCTGCTGGACAACCCGCTCGGCGTCATCCTTCCCCAGGCCGCCTTCGGGCTGCCGATCACCATCATCATCCTGCGTCAGTTCTTCCGGACCATCCCCGCCGAGGTGGAGGAGGCCGCCGTCCTCGACGGCTGTAGCTCCTTCGGGTTCTTCTGGCGGGTCCTGCTGCCGATGGCCCGCCCCGCGTTGGCCACCGTCTCGGTCCTGGCCGTCGTCACCAGCTGGAACAACTTCATGCTCCCGCTGGTCGTCTTCAGCGATCAGAGCTGGTGGACCCTGCCCGTCGGGGTCCAGGCGTTCCAGGGGCAGTACGCCGACGACACCGCCCGGGTGCTCGCCTACGTCGTGCTGTCCATGCTTCCCGCGCTGGGCTTCTACGCCGTGGCCGAACGTCAACTGATCGGCGGCCTCACCGGCAGCGTCAAGGGGTGACGACACCGGATCACCGACCGACCTGAAACGCCCCGCCACACGAAGGAGCGGACCGTGGGCTCCGACAACGGCCGAAACGTCACCATCGCGATGATCGCGCGACTGGCCGGTGTCTCCGTGCCCACGGTCTCGCGGGTCATCAACGGTCGCACCGACGTCGCTCCCGATACCCGGGAGCGCGTCGAGGCCCTGCTCAACCAGCACGGCTACCGCCGACGCACCCAGGCCAGGCGCACCGAGGCCGCGCTGATCGACCTGGTCTTCAACGACCTGGACAGCCCGTGGGCGGTGGAGATCATCCGCGGGGTGGAGGACGTCGCCCGCGCCAGCGGCGTCGGCACCGTCGTCTCCGCCATCCACTGGCGCATCTCCTCGGCCAAGCAGTGGCTCGACAACATGCGTACCCGATCCACCGAGGGCGTCATCTTCGTGACCTCGATGGTGAACCCACCACTTCAGGCGGAGCTGCGCCGGCTGCACCTTCCCGTGGTCATCATCGACCCCGCTGGCGTCGACCCGCAGGAGTCACCCACCATCGGCGCGACCAACTGGGCGGGCAGCCTGAGCGCCAACCAGTATCTGATCGGCCTCGGTCACCGCCGTATCGGCTTCATCGCCGGGCCGCCGCACCTGATGTGCAGCCGAGCCCGGATGGACGGCTACCGCGCGGCTCTGGGGGCCGCCGGCATCGCCGTCGACGACGCCCTCATCCGGCCCGGCAACTTCTACCACGAGTCCGGCTTCACCTCGGGTACGCAGCTCCTGGCCCTGCCCGACCCACCCACCGCCATCTTCGCCTCCAGCGACCAGATGGCCCTCGGCGTCTACGAGGCGGTCCGCAAACGTGGCCTGCGGGTGCCCGACGACATCAGCGTGATCGGCTTCGACGACCTGCCCGAGGTCCGCTGGTGCTCCCCACCGCTGACCACCGTCCGCCAACCCCTCGCGGAGATGGGCATGCTGGCGGCCCGGACGGTACTGCGGCTCGCCGGAGGCGAGAAGACCGAGAGCCCGCGCATCGAACTCGCCACCGAACTCGTCGTGCGCGACAGCGCCCGCCCACCGCGCTGACCCGGCCGGTCCGTGCGGAGCGGACCGCGCGGGCCGTGCCGCCTCAGAGCCAGCCGTTGGCGCGCGCGGTGCGGGCCGCCTCGATGCGGTTGCGGGTGGCGGTCTTGCCGATGGCCGCGGACAGGTAGTTGCGCACGGTGCTCTCGGACAGGTGCAGCGCGGCGGCCATGTCGGCGACCGTGGCGCCGTCCACGGCGGCGACCAGCACCTCGCGCTCCCGGTCGGTGAGCGGGTTCGGGCCGGCCGCGAGGGCGGCGGCGGCCAGCGTCGGGTCGATCACCCGCTCGCCGGCCAGCACCCGTCGGACGGCCACCGCCAGCTCCTGCACCGGCCCGTCCTTGACCAGGAAGCCGTGGGCGCCGGCCTCCATGGCCCGGCGCAGGTAGCCGGGGCGGCCGAAGGTGGTCAGGATCAGCACCCGGCAGGACGGTAACTGGTCGCGCAGCGCGGCGGCCGTGTCGAGGCCACTGCCGTCGGGCATCTCGATGTCCAGCAGCGCCACGTCGGGGCGTACCCGAAGAGCCTCGCGCGTGGCCTGCGCCCCGGTCGCGGCCTCGGCCACGACCTCGATGTCGGGTTCGAGGTTCAACAGCAGGGCCAGCGCGCCGCGCATCATGCCCTGGTCCTCGGCGAGCAGGAGCCGGATCACGACGCCCACCGTCCGGTGGGGGCGTGGGGGAGTCGGGCGGTGAGCAGCAGGCCGCCGTCGCGCGCCGGGCCGACGTGCAGCGTCCCGCCGGCCTGCGCCAACCGTTCGGTGAGGCCACGCAGGCCGTTGCCGTACCGCGGCCGGCCACCCACCCCGTCGTCGCGGATGGTCAGCACCGCCTCGTCGGTGTCGGCGGTGACCTCGATGTCGCACCGCGACGCCCGGCTGTGCCGCACGACGTTCGTCACCCCTTCCCGCAGCACCCAACCGAACGCGTCGTCGGCCTCCACCCCGAGCTGCCGGTCAGCGCCCCTGACGCTGACGGTGATCCCGACGTCGGCCAGGACCGTACGGACGCCGTCGAGTTCCCGGGCGAAGCTGCGTTCCCGGTAGCCGGTGACCGCCTCGCGCACCTCGGCGAGCGCCGTACGACCGATCCGCTCGATGTCCGTCGCCTCGGCGACGACCCGCCGCGGATCGGTCGGGGCGAGCCGGCGCACCACCTCCGCCTTGACCACCACCAGCGACAGCGTATGGCCCAGCAGGTCGTGCAGGTCCCGCGCGAAACGCAGCCGCTCCTGCTCCACCGCCGTGCGGGCCAGCTCCCGTTGGGTACGCCGCAGCTCCTCCACCAGCCGGGCCGTGCGGGCGAACGCCAACGTCAGCGTGCCCCCGAGCACGGTGATCAGCGCCATCTGGGCGGTCTCGGTGGCCGGCAGCCGATGCGCCGCACCGATGACCACGATGGCGGCGACCGATCCGCCGACCCACCCGAACCCCCAGGCCGGACGTACGAAGGCGACCGCGCCGGCCGTGGCGACGTACAGGAACAGGACCAGCCAGCCCTCCGGCCCGCCGGCGTACGCGGCGGCGAGCCCGACCGCGAGCAGCGCGAACACCACGAGCCCGCCGTGGTGCACGGCCGGTCGGACGGTCAGGTCGGCCACGGGTACGGCCACCAGGGCGAGGTAGAGCAGCGCGAAGACGACCAGCCCCACCGCCGCCGGCAGGGCGGGGCGCACCTGCCCGTGTGCGATCGCGGCGGCGGGCGTCAGCAGCAGCCAGAGCCAGAGAGTGTGCGCGGCGACGAGCACGAACCCTTGCCGCCTCCGGCGGGGAGCAGCCGTACCGGACGACATGGTGGACACCGTATCGGGGGTCACCGGTGAATGGTGGACCGCCGGTACGCCCACGCCGCCAGGGCCGTGAACGCCACCGTCCACCCGGCGAGCACGGCGAGTCCCGACGGGGTGGGCGTCAGCCCGGCGGCCGAGCGCCAGCCGAGTTCCGCGAACCGGTACGTCGGCAGGGCGTGTGCCAGGTGACGCAGCACGGCGGGGAAGTAGGCGACGGGCACCAGCAGGCCGCCCAGCACCGACAGGCCGAGGAAGGCGAGGAAGTTGACCGGCTGGGCGAGCTGCGGGCTGAGGCCGTACCCGATGGCGAGCCCGAGCAGCGCGAACGGCACCGTGCCGACCCACATCAGCAGCAGCAGCGCGACCCACCGCGCGGCCCCCAGCTCGACGTGGTGCGCGAGGCGTCCGGCGCAGCCGACGGCGACCGCCGACGGCACCCCGCTGAGCGTGCAGACGAGGGCCTTCGCGGTCACCGCCCGCCAGGCGGGCAGCGGGGTGACGCGGAGCTGGCGCAGCCAGCCCGACGCCCGCTCCTGCGAGACCGCGGACCCGACCGAGAGCACGCCCGCCACCGCGCCGTAGCCGGCCAGGCCGACCATGAGGGCCACCGCCGCGTCGACGCCCTCCACCCGGTCGCCGTCCGGACCAACCCCGGAGAAGATGAGGTACGTGACCACCGGCGCGAGGACGGTGAACAGCAGCAGCCGTGGGTCGCGGGCCAGTCGGCGCAGTTCGAATCGCAGGTACGCGCGCATGTCAGTGCTCCGTCGGTGTCGCGGTGCGGGTCGTCGGTGTCGCGGTGAGGGCGAGGAAGGCGGCGTCCAGGGCGGCGGTGGTGACCTCCAGGCCCTGGAAGCCACGCGTGCCGGCCAGGGCGAGGACGGTGGCGTCGGCGTCGTCGGTGGTGAGCGCGACCCGGCCGCCCCGGACCTGCACCGACCGGACCCCGGGAAGCGCGTCGAGGCCGTCGACCGGACCGCCGTCGAGGTCGAAGGAGACGGTACGGCCGCCGGCCAGCGCGCGGATCTGGGCGGGCGGCCCGTCGGCCACGACCCGCCCCGCGGCGAGTACCACGACCCGGTCGGCGAACTCGTCCGCCTCGTGCAGGTGGTGGGTGCTGAACAGGACGGTGTGCCCGTCGGTGGTGTACCGGTCGATGGCCGCCCAGAACGCCTGCCGGGCGGCAACGTCCAGCGCGGCGGTGGGTTCGTCGAGGACCAGCAGGTCCGGGTCGCCGGCCAGCGCGAACGCGAACCGGGCGCGCTGCGCCTCGCCGCCGGAGAGTTTGTCGAGGCGGCGGCCGGCACGCTCGGTCAGCCCGGCCAGCGCCAGCACCTGGTCGGTGGCCATCGTTCGCGGGTAGAGCGCCCGAGCCAGGTCGACGACCTCGCGGACGGTCGCGCTGGACGCCCAGCCGGCGTCCTGGAGCATCGCGCCCACCTGTCCCGCCCGGACCGCCTCGGCCGGCGGCCGACCGAACACGGTGGCGGTGCCGCTGTCCGGTCGGTCCAGACCCAGCATGATCGAGATCGTGGTGGACTTGCCGGCGCCGTTGGGCCCGAGCAGGGCGACCGTGCTGCCCCGCGCGATGGTCAGGTCGAGCCCGTCGACAGCTCGGACGGGACCGAACCGCCGGGTGAGGCCGTCGAGGCGTACGGCTGTGTCATCCATGCCTGTCACGCTATTCAGGCGCGCGGGGCGCGGGCAGAGTCACCGGTACGCGGTCGGCCAGGACATTTGTCCCGGGCGCGAACCGGTGCGTGCTCACCGGGCCAGCCGGGCCTGGGCGACTGACGTTCGACACGAGCGGCCGAGGCCACCTGTCGGTGAGCCTGATGCCGGTGAGTCATCTAGATGACTCACCGGCATCAAGCTCATCAGGGTACGGCCGGGGAGCCGGCCAACCATTGTGGACGCTATGCTGCGGGCTCCGCGGGGGGAGAGGTGGTCGACCATGACGCAGTCGGAGCCCGGAGTGAACCTCCAGACCGACAGACCGAACGCGGCGCGCATGTTCGACTACTACCTCGGCGGCAAGGACAACTTCGCCGCCGACCGGGCCGCCGCCGAGATGGTGTTGCAGGTCGCGCCGTGGATGCCCGAGGCGGCTCGGCAGGGCCGCGACCTGATCGCCCGTACGGTCCGCCACCTCGTCGAGGAGAAGGGCGTGCGGCAGATCCTGGATCTCGGTTCGGGGCTGCCGACCCGGGACAACGTGCACGAGATCGCCCACCGCATCGACCCGGCCGTACGCGTCGTCTACGTCGACAACGACCCCGTGGTCTGCGCCCACGGGCGTGCCCTGCTCGCCGACGCGGCGACGGTGTCGGTGGTGCAGGCCGACCTGGGTCGACCCGCCGAGGTGCTCGGCCACCCGGAGGTCGCCGCCGCCATCGACTTCGACAGCCCGGTCGCGGTCCTCATGATGTTCGTGCTGCACCTCGTGCCCGACGAGCAGGCCCCGCAGCGCATCGTGGCGGCCTACCGCGACGCGCTCGCCCCCGGCAGCTACCTCGCGCTGTCCCACGCCAGCACCGACGTGCACCCCGACCTGATGGCCCGCATCTCGGCGATCTATGCCCGCGCGAACACCCCGTTCGTGCCCCGCAGCCACGTCGACGTCAGCGGGTTCTTCGGCGACTTCGTCCTCGAGCCGCCCGGCCTGGTCAACATGTGGCCGTACCCCGAGCCGCCGGCCACCGTCGACGCGCAGGTCGCCCGTACCGGCTACAGCGGCGTGGCCCGCAAACCGTAAGCGCCCGCCCCGACATCAGCCGGGGCGGGCGCTTGGCCGGTGCCGCGAACCGGTCAGGCGACCACCGACCGCAGTGGCACTCCGGCGGCGCGCAGCGCGCGTACCAGATCGTTCGTGAAGGGGTGTTCGTCGGCCTGGAGGCCCCGCGGGTTGGGGATCACGACGTACGCCGAGGTGTCCTTCGCGGTCGTGCGCGCGTCGGTGGTGAAGCGTTCGACGACGGCCCGCGCGCGGGACAGGTCGGCCGCCGCGACCTCGATGGTGATCGGCCGCCAGCCGCCGCCCAGGTCCGCCGCGACCGGCGCGGCGGCGGCGCTGGCGCGCGCCGCGTCCCCGCCCGGCGTGCGTCGGGCGTCGGGCGCGCCCGGCGGGTAGAGCAGCGCGTTCGCCACCAGGTGCAGACCATTTTCGTTGTACGCCCGAAAGAGCGGGTTGAACGCGAACAGCACCGCCCGACCGGCGCCGGTGGGTTCGTCGACAACGGCGGCCGTGCCCTTGAGGATGTCCGCGCCGACGGTGTAGCCGTTGGCCCAGAACGTGTCTCCGCTCGGGTAGCTGAGCACGTTCGTCCCGGTGCTGCTCGGGGTGAGGATCGGGTCGCTGTTGTTGAACTCGAAGTCCTCGGCCGGACGGCCCAGGGCGACCGGGTTGTCGGTGTCGACGTCGACCCGCAGGTGTGAGCCGATCACCAGGTAGTCGACCGGTCTGGTCTTTTCGGTGGTGGAGGTGAGGCCGGCGGCGCGGGCCAGCCGGGTGCCCTCGTTGCGCAGCCCGAGGTAGGTGTGGCCCTGGGCGATCCAGTCGCGCAGGTTGGCCTGGCCGGCGGCGGTCAGACCGCCGGTGGGGCTGCTGCCGTCGGGGACCAGCAGCACGGTACGTCCGGTGAACGCCTCGGTGTTGTCGTTGATGTCGGCCGTGGTGACCGGCTTCAGGTCGAGTCCCCACCGCTTGCCGAGCACGTAGCGGGCCTCGCCGTGCGAGCCGGACGTGGTGGAGACGCCGGTGCCCTGGAACAGCCCGACGTCGGGCAGGGCGAGTGGGGTGCCGGTGGGGCGTCCGCCCGGTGCGAGGGTGACCCCGGCGGCCTTCGCCAGGTCGTCGACCGTACGGCTCACCCTGCTCGCCGGGACGGCGACGGTGTTGGTCGCCAGGTCACGGGTCAGCGGCATGCCCCGGCCGAGCAGGGTGAAGGTGAGTTCGGCGGCGGCGGCGGAGTCCAGCGGGTACGTGTAGGAGCCCCACGGCCACGCCAGCCCGCTCCGGCCGCCGGTGATGCCCCGCACCAACTGGGCCTTCGGCCGGACGTTGTCGCCCGTGTAGATGGTGGAGACACCCATCAGCAGCGGGTTGCTCCAGGACGACACGTCGTAGAAGTACGGGAACGGGACGTACGGGTCCTCGCCCATGATGGCCTGGATCCAGTGCTTCTGCGGCTGGTCCATCGGGATCCAGTACGCGCCCTTGGGCACCGTGACGTTTGTGGCGCTGCGGCCCCCGAAGACGCGGGCGGTGGGCACCCGGGTGGGCTTCTGCACCTCGTACACCTCGACGTCCATTCGGCGCAGCCGCTCGACGAGCCGGCGGACGTCGGCGAGCTGCCGGTCGGGCAACAGGAAGTACGAGCGGATCGTCACGTCGGGCACCGGGAACTGGACCTCGTTGGTGGGCTGCACCACCTCGTTCGGTTCGAGGGTGCCCGCCCGGCCCTGGGCCAGCGCGTCGGTCCAGATGTCGAAGTAGCCGTCCAACACCGCACGCTTGTTGGCGGCGGCCCAGCCGAGCGTCGACCACTGGGTGTGGAACTGCTGCTGCACCCGGTCGGCGACGGCCGAGGCGCTGCCCTTCTCGTACGTCATGCCGGCCGCCCCGAAACCGGTGGTCGGCACGGTGTCGCCGTAGCCCATGAAGAACATGTCGTACGTGTCGTAGTTGAAGTAGCACTCGGTGGTGACGGTGTCGTCGCAGGCGCCGTTGTAACCGAAGCCGGCCTTGTTGGCCTCGCCGATCCGGTTGATCCAGTCCACGGCCTCACCGGCGATCTCGTGGTGGATCGGGTCGGCGTTGGGCGGGAAGAAGTACTGCCGGCCGCCCATCTCGTGCGCGTCCACGTACACCTGCGGCGGATAGCGGCGCAGCAGTTCGAGCTTGCCGTCGGTCTCCTGCTGGGTGCGGGAGAACCAGTCCCGGTTCAGGTCGAAGCCGAACTCGTTCTGCCGCCGGGTCGCGTTGCGGCCGTCCGGGTTCTGCGTCGGCACGATGACGGTGACCAGGTTGTCGTTGCGCCGGGCGACCTCGCAGGACAGGCCGGCGGCCAGCTCGTACAGGGTCTTGAGGGCCGCGTCGGTGCCGCTCTTCTCGCCGCCGTGCACGTTCGCGGTGATCCAGACGATGGCCGGGCTGTCCTTCGCCGTACGGGCGGCCGTCCGCGCGCTCGTCCGGCGGGGATCACGCAGGTCGCGTACGTCGTCGGCGATCTTGCGCAGCGCGGACGGGCGCACGTTGCGCTCGTTGGACACCACCGCGTACGGCAGGGGCTGCCCGAGGACGCTGGCCGCCAGCACTCCGGTGACGACCCGCTCGGAGGCGCGGTCGACGGCCCTCAGGTAGGTACGGACCTCGTCGTTGGTCACGACCCGTTCCTGGCCCAGGCCGAGGGGGAAGCCGAGCGTCGCCTCCGGGGTCGGGACGGTACCCAGCCGGGCGGTCGGGTCGCTGCTGCACGTCGACGGTGGGGCGGCGCTCGCCGGTGCGGTGCCGCCGAGCAGGGGAGTCGTGCCGAGCAGGAGCGTGATCGCGGCGGCACCCGCCAACCGCCTCGGAGGGACCGTCCAGAACGGACGCGACGATGGGGCCATGTCTCGGGTTCCCTTCTTGGGGGAAAGCCTCGCAGTGGCCGGAGCCTATGGACGGGCCGACACGACGGTCAAGGCCTGATCGACTTCGGTGAGTGCGTGGGATGCCGGGTCGGGGACCGGCTGGCAGGATGGTGGTGTGACTCAGCGTCGTCCTGGAGGAGGCAGAACGTGCCGGAGACGATCACCATCGCGGTTCGTCCGGATCGTCCGTCTGTCGATGTCCAGCGCTCGCTCGCGTCCTGGCTGCGCGCCGACGACCGGCTGCGCGACGGGGTGACCACGACACCGCCGACCGATGAGACGTCAACGGACGGCACGGACGTGCTGCGGGTGGCGATCGGCAACGCCGGCACGGTCATGGTGCTGGTCCAGGCGGTCGCCAGTTGGTTGACCCACCGCCGCGAGGACGTGACGGTGCACCTCGTTCTACCCGGCGGATCGTCGGCCGAGTTGGACGTCCGCCGGGCGCGGGACATGGACCAGGTGACGGCGCTCATCGAGGCCGCGGTGCGCGCGGTGGCGCCGGAGTAGGGCCGACCCCCTGATCACTTGATGCGGAGCAGTTCGGGAACCGGTGCTGGAAACTGCTGGTCATCAAGTGATCAAGGGAGCCGCGCGGGGTTACCGGGTGGTTAGGCCGAGGCCGATCGTTTTGGTGAGGGTGGCGTTGTCGTCGTCGCCGTCGAGCGACCAGACCATCGCCCCGCCCAGGCCGGCCCGTCGGATGTAGAGCGTCTTCTGCAACACGACGGCCGGGTCGTCGTACGTCCAGAGGGTCGTACCGTCGAACAGCCAGGCGTGCCCGGCGCGCAGGTCGCGGTGCACGGTGTAGCCGTTTCCGGCCAGGTTCTTGAGGTTCTTGTAGTCCTCGTAGCCGGCCTCGAAGGCGGCCGGCGCGGGCCCGGCGGCCGGCTGGAACAGGCCGTTGCCGCCGCCGGTGACGCCGGTCCAGCCGCGACCGTAGTAGGGGATGCCGAGGACCAGCTTGTGCCGTGGCGCGCCCCGGGCGATCCACCCGTCGACGGCCACCTCGACGGAGAAGTCCGGGTTGTCGGGCGAGCCCGCGGGCACGCGCAGCGCCGACTGCTGGTTGGTGCGGGCCTCCCAGCCGCCGTGGAAGTCGTACCCCTGCACGGTGGCGAAGTCCAGGTACGTGAAGATCTTGCGGCCCTCGTAGCCGGCGTCCATCGTGGCCGGGTTGGCCGGCAGGAAGGCCGTCAGCGGGTGGTGCGAGCGGGTGGTGCGACCGTACGCGTCGAGCTGCCGGCGGAACTCGGCGAGCAGCTTGGTGAAGTTCTCCCGGTCCTCGGGGCGGATGACGTTGCCGGGCTCACCGTCCCAGTTGGGCCACTCCCAGTCGAGGTCGACGCCGTCGAAGACGCCCGCCCCGGCGCCCGGCGCGCCCGGGAGGTTGCCCTTGAGGTACAGGTCGATGCAGGAGGCGACGAACGCCTTGCGGGAGGCGTCCGTGCGGGCGGCGTTGGAGAAGTACGTCGACCAGCTCCACCCGCCCAGCGAGATCAGCACCTTGAGCTGGGGGTGCTTGGCCTTCAGTTTGGCGAGCTGGTGGAAGTTGCCGTTGAGCGCCTGGCCGGGGGCGTCGGCGACGCCGTCGACACTCTCCTCGGCGGGCACCGGCCGCTGGTAGTCGGCCCAGGCGTCGCCCTCGCCCGGCCCGCCGTCCAGATAGCAGCGGCCGTCCTCGCTGATGTTGCCGAAGGCGTAGTTGACGTGGGTGAGGCGGCTCGCCGCCCCGGACGTGTCGAGCTTCTTGACCGGGAAGGCCCGGCCGTAGATGCCCCACTGGGTGAAGTAGCCGACGCGGTGGTAGCCGGGCTGGCGGTCGGGCTTGGCGGTGGCGCTCGCGGCGGCGGGCGGGGCGGCGGTGATCAGCAGGGTCGCCAGGGCGACGACGGCGGTGAGGCGGCGGTGGCGCAATGGACGCATCGGCACTCCCACGACTTATCAAACAGAATTAGTAAAGACACTTATCTGATTGATGAAGTTAAGCCGATCACGCTCTGCGGTCAAGAGCAGTCCGTCCGCCACCGCCGCCCCGGTCGGTCAACCGACCTGGCTGTTGTCCTTCATCGACCCCCAGCCGTGCCACCGGTCGATCTCGATGAGGGCGCTGACCCGGCCCCGATCACGCCGGGGATAGGGATTGCCCATGTAGTGCCGGGCCAACCGGTCAATGTCCGTGAAGTCCTCGTCCACGCGCAGCTCGGCGACGTGCCCGACGATGCTCACGTGGGTGTACCAGCCAGCCTCGTCCAGCACGGTGAGCGAGACCCGGGGATCGTTGCGGACGTGCTCCAGGCGGCGGCGGCTCTCGTCCATGTTCACCAGGATCCGGCCGTCCTCCCACAGGTACCAGGTCGCGGCGGACACCGGCTGACCACCATTGCGAAGCGTGGTCATGACAGCCGGGTTCGGCTTCTTGAGCATCTCGACCGCGGCCTCGGGAAGCGGTGGCTTGGACATGGGTCTCCTCCTCGCGTGGAACAGCTACCCCTGCACCGTACGCACCGACGGCCGGTGGTCGGGCGACATGCCGGCTGGTTCGGCGCGGCGGGGGATCCGAGGGCTCAGCGCAGTTCCTGGATGCGGACCATGTTCCCGGCGGGGTCCCGGAAGGCGCAGTCCCGCACGCCGTACGGCTGTTCCGTCGGCTCCTGGACGACCTCCACGTCACCGGACTGCACCTTCTCGAAGGTGCCGTCCAGGTCCCGGGTCGCCAGCAGGATCCACCCGTAGGTGCCCTTGGCCATCATCTCCGCGATGGTGCGCCGCTCGTCCTCGGTGATCCCCGGATCGGCGGCCGGGGGCGCCAACAGGATGGACGTGCCGGGCTGCCCGACGGGGCCGACGGTGATCCACCGCATCGTGCCCGTTCCGACGTCGTTGCGGATCTCGAAGCCGAGGGCGTCGCGGTAGAAGGCCACCGAGGCGTCCGGGTCGACGTGCGGGAGAACGGTCGTGTGAATGGTGATGTCCATGCTGGTCATGCTAGGGAGGGCCGCCAGCGGTGACTTCTCGATTCCTGATCGGTGCGGCGGGTGGCCGCCGGTACGCACCCGCGTGCGGGCCACCGGAACGGGCCGGTAAGGATGGCTCCATGAGCGATCCCGTACTCCCCGCACGTGTCGTCGTCACCGGCGCCACCGGCAAGCTCGGCCGCGCCGTGGTCGCCCACCTGCGCGGCGTCGGCGTCGACGTGCTCGCGGTGGACCGTGCGGGCGGGCGCGACCCCCGCGACGTCGACGGCGAGTTCCTCCTCGTCGACCTGACCGACTACGGGCAGGTCGTCGAGGCGTTCACCGGGGGCGCGGACGAGCACGCCGGTGGCATCGAGGCGGTCGTGCACCTGGCCGCCGTTCCGGCGCCCGGGCTGATGTCGAACGCGGTCACGTTCGCGAACAACTCGGCCGCGACGTACAACGTCTTCGCCGCCGCCCGGGCGGCCGGCATCAGGCGGGTGGTGTGGGCGTCGAGCGAGACGGTGCTCGGCCTGCCGTTCGACACCCCACCGCCGTACGCGCCGGTCGACGAGGAGTACGCGCCCCGGCCGGAGTCGACGTACTCGCTGAACAAGGCCCTTGAGGAGGAGATGGCGCGGCACTTCTGCCGGTGGGACCCGGAGCTGGTCATGGTGGGTCTGCGCTTCTCCAACGTGATGGACGTCGAGGACTACGCGCCGTTCCCGTCGTTCGACGCCGACCCGCGGGCGCGGCGGTGGAACCTGTGGGGCTACATCGACTCCCGTGACGGCGCCCAGGCGGTGGAACGGGCCCTCGCGTACGACCGGCCGGGCGCGGACGTCTTCATCATCGCCAACGCCGACACCGTCATGACCCGCTCCAGCGCCAGCCTGCTGGCCGAGGTCTACCCGGGCGTCGAGATCCGTAAGGAGCTGGGCGAGCACGAGACCCTGCTCAGCATCGACAAGGCGCGGCGGGTCCTGGGCTACGAGCCCCGGCACTCGTGGCGCGACCACGTCGAGCCCGCTGCCGGCGATCCGGCCTGACGAGCGGGCGTACCGGGATAAAGTTCCCTAAACCGGTACGAGGGGGTGCGGCCATGCTGACGCGCACCTGGATGCGCGGGCTGGCCGACAGCACGAGCCCGCGTTCGGCGACCGTCCTGGAGCTGTTGTTCGACATCGTCTACGTCTTCGCGCTCGCCCGCCTCGCCGGGCGGGTCGCGGACGACCTGACCATCGTCCGGCACACCCTGCTGTCCGAGGCGGGGCAGACGCTGCTGTTCTTCACGGCCATGTGGATGATCTGGTCGCTGAACGCGCTGGTGGCCAGCACCTACGACCCGCGCCGGGTGGACCTGCAGGTCCTCCTGCTCGCCACCATGTTCGGCACGCTGGTGCTGGCGGTCTCGCTGCCGCAGGCGTTCGGTCAGCGAGGCATGATCTTCGCCTGCACGTACGTCGTCATCCAGCTCGGCAGGCCGCTCTACCTGGTGTTTGCCCTCCGGGGTCATCCGGCGCAGATGTTCTCGTACCGGGTGCTGACCTGGCACGCGGTCTCCGGCGCGCTCTGGATCGGTGGCGGCCTCGACGGCGGCCTCGGTCGCGGTGTCTTCTGGACGCTCGCGCTCGGCATCGAACTGGTCGGTGCGGCCTTCAACTGGCCCGTGCCGCGCATCGGCCGCGCGCCGATCGCCAGCCTGGTCTCGGTGTCCGAGGTGCACCTCGCGGAGCGGTACAACCAGTTCTTCATGATCGCGCTGGCCGAGGTGGTGCTCGAAGCCGGCGCCGCCGTCAGCTTCCCGGGCTTCTCGACCGAGCGGACCATCGTCCTGGTGTCCGCGTTCGTCGCCACGGTCTCGTTCTGGCGGATCTACTTCTACCACGTGGGGCCGGGCCAGCAGGCCAGCGGCAGCGCCGGCGGGGAAGGACTCCAACTGTCGCGACTGGCGAGCTACAGCCTGCTGTTCATCGTCGGTGGCATCATCTGCACCGCCGTCGGTTTCGGGCAGGTCATCGAGGATCCGCATCCGCCCATCGACTGGGCGCTGGTGGCCATCATCTTCGGTGGTCCGGTGCTGTTCCTGATCGGCCGCAGCTTCCTGGAGCGCCGGTACCAGTCCGCGCCGCGCTGCCAGATGTTGTTTGTCGGCGCTGCGGTGCTGGCGGTGGCGGCCCTGCCCAGCGTCCTGCTCCCGCCGGTCGCCGTGACCGGCCTGGCGGCGCTGATCCTGGCCGGGATCGCCGTCGCCGACGGGCACGCCCACCGACGCGGCGCGCAGACCAATCCGACGCTGTGAGCCGGGGTGTTGAACGCCGACGGCGCCTCCCGTATGGTGGCGGCACGCCGTCGAGCCGAGAGGAGGTCAGAACAATGTCCGATGTTCTGCGCCCCCTCCGCGCACCGGCGTCCGCGCGGATCTGACCCGGGGCGTTCGCTTTCCGGAGGTCCGCCATGACCAGTCTGCTCATCCGCCCGCTCGTCGCGGGCGAGGAAAATCTGTTCGACTCCATGACCGATCCGCTGCCCCAACTGCGGCAGATCCCGTACGCCGACGGCATCGCCGGCGGCGGCTACCGACCCGAGACCACCTGGATCGCCCTGCGCGACGGCCGGGTCGTCGGCCGGGCCGCCTGGCTCCTCCCGCCCGGGGCCGTCGGCGCCCCCTGGCTGGAGCGGTTCGACCTGGCCGCCGAGCCGGAGGTGGGGGCCGCGCTGCTGCGCGCCGCCCACGAGGCGCTGGGAGGTCCCGGTAGCTACTACGCGGCGCTGCCGGCGCACTGGCGGCGTCGACCCGAGGTGCTGGCCGTGGTCAGCGCGCCGATGGAGGCGGCCCGGCTCGCCGGCCTGGTCGAGGTGGGTGAGCGGCTGCGCTGCTCGTGGACGGGCACGCCGCTGCCGGCGACCTCCGGCCGCTACACCTTCCGGCCACCCGTCGACGTGGCGGAGATCAACGCCCTGGTCGCCCGGATCGCCGAGCCCGACGTCCTGACCGGCAGGGAGATCGCGAGTGCCGTCGCCGGAGTTGACCTGGCCACCGATCCGGTGGCCTGGCTGGGGGAGTCGCCCGACGACTGGCGGGTCGGCGTGGCGGACGGGCGGCCGGTGGGGCTGGTCGGCACGGCCGGCGACGCCTGCTATCCACTCCTGGCGTACCTCGGCCTGTTCGACGACGCGGCGCGCGGTGAGCTGCTGACCGAGGCGGTCCGGGTGCTCGCCGCCGGTGGCGCGCGGGAGGTGATCGCCGACGTGGACGCCCACCGCGTCGCGGTGCTCGCGGAGCTGGAACGCACCGGATTCCGGCAGCTCCGCGCCCGGGTGCTGTTCGAACCGCCTGCCTCGCCAGGCGGGACGGCGTAGTCCCTGCAGGGTGCGCCCCGGGTCACCGGGGCGCGCCCCCGCGGCCGTGCCGACGTCACCTCCTGTCAGGATCTGCCCATGCCGGAGTTCCTCACCCTCGTCGTCGGCGCGACGGCGCTGGTCGCGGCGGCGGTCGCCGGGCTGTACCTCTGGCCGCTGGGGCACCGGAAGCTGCGGCTCGCACCGGCGTCACCGCTCGACTTCGATGCCGCCACCGCTGCCGCGCAGAGCACCACGGCGGCAGAGGCCACGGATCCGCAGGTACGGCCGGAGTCGCGCAGCCGTCTGCTGAGCCACGGCTCGCGTACCGCGCGGGCCGTCCTGCTGCTGCACGGCTACACCATGGCGCCGGAGCAGTACGACGCCCTGGCCGAGGTGTTCTTCGCCCGGGGCTACAACGTGTGGATACCGCGCGCCCCGCACCACGGCACCGTCGACCGGCGGGCCCACCACCGGGTCGGGGCCGGCGAGCTGACGGCGTACGCCCAGCAGGCCGTGACGGTCGCGGCGGGCCTGGGGGACGAGGTGGGCGTGGTCGGCATCTCCGGTGGCGCGGTGCTGGCCACCTGGCTGGCCCAGACCCGGGGAGACGTCGTACGGCGGCTGTTGGTGCTGTCGCCGTTCTTCGGCCCCCGGCAGGCCCCGGCGTTCGCGGTCCGGCCCCTCATCACGCTGTACGGGCGGCGCGTTCTGCGCGACCGGGTCACCGCGCGCGGCTACTCGCTGGCGGCGGTCACACGGTACCTGACGATCGTGCGGTCCCTGCCGCGTACGGCGCGACGGACCGGCCTCGTGAGCGCGGCCGTGGCGATCAGCCCGCTCGACACGGTGGTGGATCCCGCCGCGGCAGTGCGGGTGCCCCGCCGGATCGCCCGGGCGAACGGCATCGACCTGCGGGTGTACGCCCTGCCCGAGTCGCTGGGGGTTCGCCACAACACCCTCGACCTGACCGCGCTCGACGACCGGGCCGCCGACGTGTTGCGGCGCTACGTCGACCTCTACGAGGGCTCTTCGGCGTCGACGACCTCAGCCGCCGTGGGCGGCCAAGGGTTGTGACCCACGCTGGGGTGCGGCGGTGCGCCGCGCGCAAGCAGCGGCACACCGCCTCGACGCGTGGCTACCGCGCGGTGTCGGCAGCGGCGTTGACGACCTGCGGGGCGTAGCCGGCCGGCTTGTCGCCGATGGAGAGACCCGGACTCACCACCCAGGACTGGTACTGCGGGGTGAACATGCCGTACGGCAGCCCGAGGTCCGGGGCGCTGGCCTCGTCGAGCCGGCGACGGGCGTCGGCCGGGATCTCGAAGTCGAGCGCCTCGAAGTTGCTGGCGACCTGCGCGGCGCTGCTCGCGCCGATGATCACCGAGGCGACGGCGGGCTGGGTGGCGACCCAGTTGATCGCGACCTGTGCCATGCTGCGGCCCAGATCGGCGGACACGCTCTCCAGCGCGTCGATGACCTGCCAGTCGCCGGGGCTGATCTCCCGACCCCCGGCGTTGGGAGTGGTCAACCGACCAGACCCGCTCAGGCCCTCGCCGCTGCGCCGGTACTTGCCGGTGAGCAGGCCGGCGGCGATCGGGCTCCACGCGGTCAGCCCCATGCCCACGGTCTGCGCCATCGACACGAACTCCGCCTCGACGCCGCGGTTGACCAGGGAGTACGGCAGTTGCAGATTGATCAGCGGGGCCAGGCCGTGCGCCTCGGCGTAGCTCTGCGCGCGGGCCGCGTACCAGGCCGGTACGTCGGAGAGGCCGGCGTACCGGATCTTGCCGGAGCGCACCAGGTCGTCGAGGGTGTGCACGACCTCCTCGACCGGGGTGATCCGGTCCCAGGTGTGCAGCAGGTACAGGTCGATGTAGTCGGTGGCGAGTCGGCCCAGTGACGCCTCGACGGCCCGGATGATGTGCTTGCGGCCGTTGCCGCTCGCGTTCGGGTCGCCCGGGTCGATGGTGTTGGTGAACTTGCTGGTGAGTACGAGTCGATCGCGGACACCGGCCCGGTCGATCAGGCGGCCGAGGATCTTCTCGCTCTCCCCGGCGGTGTAGAAGTCCGCCGTGTCGACGAAATTGCCGCCCGATTCGAGATACTGGCGGAAGATCGGCTCGGACTCCTCCTCGGTCTTGCCGTACGCGGCGTGGAAGCCGTCGACACCGAAGTTCATCGTGCCCAGCGCGAGTCGGCTCACCCGCAGGCCGGACCGTCCGAGCAGGTAGTACTGGTTCATCGTCGCGTCCTCCCGGTCGCTGTGCGGTCCTCGGAGCGGGCCGCGCGTTCACGACCTTGGCTCGCCAGAAATGGACCTGCAAGTCCAAAACCCGAGCTAGGGTGAGGCCATGACTCGCGCGTTGACCCGCAAGGGCGAGGCGACCCGGGCGCGGATCGTCGCCGGCGCCGCCGCCGAGATCCGTGAGCGCGGCGTCGACGAGGTACGCCTGGAAGATGTGATGGCCCACACCGGCAGCAGCAAGGGTCAGCTCTTCCACTACTTTCCGGACGGCAAGGAGGAGTTGCTGCTCGCGGTGGCCCAGCACGAGGCCGACCAGGTGCTCACCGACCAGGAGCCGATGCTCAGCAATCTGACCTCCTGGCCGGCGTGGCAGGCGTGGCGGGACCGGCTCGTCGAGCGCTACCTCGCGCAGGGCGTGAAGTGCCCGCTCAACGGGCTGCTCGGCCAGACGGGTCGGCGCGCGCCGGGCGCGCAGGCGATCGTGACCGGGCTCATGTGGCGCTGGCAGGACAAGATCACCGAGGGCATCCGGCACATGCAGTCGACCGGAGACATCGCTGCCGAGGTGGACGCCCACCGAACGGCGGCGGCGCTGCTGGCCGGCATCCAGGGCGGCGTCCTGCTGCTGATCAACACCGGAGAGGTCGACCACCTGGAGGCCGCCCTGGACCTCACGCTCGACTCGCTGCGGGCCGGCCGCAGCGGCAACCCGAACCGGGAAGAGGCACCGCAGTGACCGACGACAACCGACCGCCATTGGTCCTGATCCACGGCCTGACCTACGACAAGAGGCAGTGGGACCCGGTGCGGCGCGAGCTGGCGGCGATCGACCCGGACCGGCGGATCCTCGCCCTCGACCTGCCCGGTCACGGCGACGCGCCCCGGCGGGACTCCTACCGGATGTCCGAGGTCGCCGAGGTCGTGCACGCCCGGGTGACCGAGGCGGGTCTCGGCACGCCGATCGTGGTGGGGCACTCGGTGGGCGCGGTCGTCGCCACGACCTACGCGGCGCACTATCCGGTGCGGGGCGTGGTCAACCTGGACCAGATCCTGCTGCCCGGCCCGTTCGGCGCCGCCGTACGCGAGGCCGAGCCGACGCTGCGCGGCCCGCAGTGGCGGCAGGTGTGGGATCGCATGCTGGCCGGTATGGGCATCGAGTCGTTGCCGGCCGAGGCGCGGGCGATCGTCACCACCGCGACCGACCCCCGGCCGGATCTGCTGCTGGGGTACTGGGGCGAGATCCTGCACTCCTCCGACGAGGACATCGCCGCCGCGCGCTCCGGTGACCTGCGGTCGATCGCGGAGCGGGGAGTTCCCTACCGCTGGGTGACCTCGTCCGAGCCGCCGGCTCGTTACCTCGCTTGGCTGACGGGAGTCCTGCCGGAGGTCGAGGTCACCGTGCTGCCCGGCAGCCACTTCCCGCACCTGGCGGAACCGGCGACGATCGCCCGGCTGCTGGTGAGCTGAACGCGGCGGCGGGCCCGAACCGTCAGGTCGGCCGGGGCGTTCCCGGTGGTCGGTCGAGCTGGTCGAGACGGGCGAGATCGCCGTCACCGGCTCGGATCACGGCCGCGGCCAGCGCCGTGGTGTCCGGGTGGACGCCGGCCCGCTGCTCGGCAGCGGCGATCTTGACCGTCTGCGCGAGGTGCGCCCGCAGATGCGTGGCGAGCAGCCGCTGGAAGGCCTTCCCGGTGGCCGACCGGAGCGCGGCCAGCTCGTCGGCGGTGATCATGCCGGGCATGTCGTGACCCTCGTGCGGGTTGGTCGTCGGCGCTCCGGCCTCGCCGAGCAGGTCACGGGAGCGGGCCAGGTCGGCCCGGTTGCCCGCCTGGACCCGCGCGGCCAGCCCGCGCCAGGTCGGGTCGGTGGTGTGGGTGGGCACCAGGTCCAGCACCGGGAGCAACCGTTGCGTCATCGCCGCCGTGAGTTGCAGCCAGGCGATGTCGGTGGGGCTGAACGCGCCGGTCGACGGGGCGGCGACGGCCGGCGTGGAGAGCGGTGGTGCCGCCTCGTCCGTGCTGCTCGACGGTCCACCGGCGCAGCCGGCGGCGAGTACCGCTGTCATGAGCAACGCGACCTGCACGCGCATGCCTCCTCCTTCCGGCGCGGCCTCCCGAGGAGCGGGGGACGACCCGGCAGGACCGGGCCGTCCCCGTCGGGTACGACGATTCAGATCGGTCGGCCGTCGTGTCCACACTTGATGACCGGACGGATGCAGTCCTGGACCCGGCGAGCCATTTCCGCGGTCGGCCAGGCGTTGAAGAAGTCGCCGTGCATCGTGTAGCCCGGCCCGGAGGCGAGCCGGAAGTGCGACGGGTCGCCGTTGACCGGGTACCGCAGCACCTGCCGCAGCTTCGGCACGTGCACGGGGTGGGTGCTCGGGCAGGCCTGGTTCACCGGGTACGCCAGGTGGCTCTTGTGGTCCGCGGAGTCCAGGTCGCGGCCGTTCCAGCACTGCGGGAAGTCCAGGTACGACTCCAGCATCGTGCCGGCCGGGCAGTTGACGAAGTCCTTGGACGGTGGCACCTGACCGGCGTGCAGGCAGGACCAGCGGGCGACGCTGTCGTTCGTGCCGGTGGCCTTCGCGTTGCCGGCGACGAGCCGCAAGCCCTGCGGGATCGGTTGGGTGTTGGCGACGACGTCGGAGCGCACCCCCTCACCGAGGTAGTAGAACGTGGCGATGGCCGGTTCCACCGCGACGTTGTCGCGGTAGAGGGTCGGCACCCAGTACGACGAGACGTCCACCGCCGGGTCGCAGGTGGTGGTGGACTTCACCAGGTCGGGCAGGGTGGTGGTGGCGTTCGTCGCCGTGCTGCCGAAGAAGCTGTGCATGTGCGAGGCCCCTGGCAGTCCGGGGAAGACGATCGGGTCGTCCGGCAGCCGGTGACTGTACGTGCAGTCGGCGGGGAACTCGGCGACCCGGATGACGTTGGCGACCGGGGCGGCGTCGGCCCGGTCGGTGGTCGAGACCAGGTACGTGCCGAGGAGGGTCAGCAGGGCGCCGATCGCCACGGTGAGGCGTAGCCGGCGGGGGACGTGGGGTGCGGCCCTGTCCATCTGGTAACTCCTGTCGGGGGACGGGTCAGGGGCAACTCCGATGCCGCCGCCGAAGACAGCGGAGTGTGCCCTGGCCAGACTGGTGGTGGCCCGGTGGGCCGGTGCGAGAGAGCGCTCTCAGCAGTCCAAGCCTCACCCTGATGTCGAAAGTTGTCAATACGTCCCGCAGTTGCTGGAAAAATGACGACGACAGCACACCGGCCGGGCCGGTGGTGAGGGCCCGGCCGGCTGCCGCGCGGTGAACTATCTTCCTAGGATGCCCTAGCGGGTGTGCCCGCCGCCCCGGACGGTGTCAGCGTTCGCGACCGGGAAGCATCGCCAGGGCCTTCGAGCGCTGCGCGACGAGGTCGGCGTAGGTGCCGTCGCGCTCGGCCCAACGGTGCATGTGTACGCCCTTGACGAGGATTTCGCTCGGGGTGGGATTCGCCGAGAGCAGCTGCATGACCTTGGTGGCGAAGTCGTCGAGCGGCAGCGCGCGCGGGTTTACCTTCTCCTGACCGGCTGTCGCGACGGCCGGGGGGACGAGTTCGACGACGTCGACACCGGTGCCGTCGAGTTGCGCGCGCAGTGCCTCGGAGTAGGCGTGCACCCCGGCCTTCGAGGCGGCGTAGCTGGGCATGGGCGGGAACGGCAGGAAGGCGATGCCGGAGGTGACGGTGATGAAGGTGCCCGCACCCCGACCGACCAGATGCGGCGTGAAGGCGTCGATGACCCGGATGGTGCCGACCAGGTTGGTGTCGATCGTCGTCTGCGCCGCCGCGAAGTGCGCAGGGTCGCGAAGGTCTTCCAGGAGCATGGCACCCGACATCGTCACCACCGTGTCCAGCTCGGGGTAGCGGGCGAGCACGGCGTCCCGGGCGGATGCGACAGAGGCGCCGTCGGTGACGTCGATGCCGAACGTGCCGAAACCTTCCGTGGCGAGGTCCGCGAGGGCCTCTGGGTTGCGACCGCCAACGGCCACGGTGCTGCCCGCCGCGGCGAACCGCCGGGCCAACTCCCGCCCGATACCCGAGGTGCCGCCGACCATGAGAACTGTGCGGTTGGAGAGATCCACGAGATCTTCCCTTCGATCCAGAGGGCGCCGGCGTGGAAACTCGCGGGCGCAGACGGTGCTGCTCGCTGTCCTTGCCGAACAGGGCGATCACCAGTCTTGACCGAGCCCGGCGGGGGTGGCAGGGCCCCGGTTTCCCAGGTCCCACCAGGGCCCCTCTGCGGCACCCGCGCCGCACTACCGTGGTGACCATGAGGGAAGAGGAGTCGGGCGGCGGCCACCGGCTGGGCAGCTACCTGCGGGCCCGCCGCGAACTGGTCTCACCGTCGCAGGTAGGGCTCCCGAGCGGTGGCCGGCGCCGCGTGCCCGGCCTACGCCGCGAGGAAGTCGCCCTGCTCGCCGGGATCAGCCCCGACTACTACCTGCGGCTGGAACGGGGGCGGGACAGGAACCCCTCACCGCAGGTCCTCGAATCGCTCGCGCGCGTCCTGCAGCTCGATGACATCGAGCGGATGTACCTGCTCGACCTCGCGGCGGCGCGCCCCCGGGCGCCGCGCCGCAAGCGGTCCGAGCAGGTACCGGCGCGCGTGTACGAGCTGCTTGCCCACCTTCAGGTCCCCGCGTTCGTCGAGGGACGCGCCTTCGACGTGCTGGCCTCCAACCCGATGGCCGTGGCGTTCTCCCCGCGCCTGCGGCCCGGTGAGAACCGGTTGCGGTCGCTCCTGCTCGATCCCGAGGAACGAGCCTTCCACCAGGACTGGACGAAGGCCACCGCCAACTTCATCGCCACCCTCCGCACCACCATCGGGGACGACATCGACAACCCCCGGTTCGTCGAGCTGGTGGGCGAACTCGCGCTGTCCAGTCAGCGGTTCCGCACCCTGTGGGCCCGCCACGACGTCCGCAATCTCGACGGAGGCACGACGACGGTGCACCACCCCGTCGTCGGTGACCTACGCCTGCACCGGGACAAGCTCCCCATCGAGGACGTCATCCTCGTCGTCTACTACCCGGACAAGGACAGCGACAGCGACGAGAAACTGCGGCTCCTCGCCGCACTCGCACACACCGGGAGCGCCGACGACCAGACGCGGGTGGGGCGGCCCGACGCGTCGTCGGACCGCCCCACCCGTTGACGGAGTCGATCAGAAACCGAGTACGCCCCGCCCGCCCACCACGGGCAGTCGCAGCTCGCTGTCGTTCGGGGCGACCCGGAGTTCGGTGCCGCCCAACGGCAACAGCGTGTACTCCTGATCGGAGGAGAAGACGACCACGCCGATCCGGTGGCCCGCCGGGAAGACGTAGTCCTTCGGCTCCATGGTCCACCGGTAGTCGTACAGCTTGCCCTGCTTGACCGGCGCGGTGCGCGCGGCGCTGACGCGGTTCTGCGGGTCCATCCAGCCGCGCGTCACCACGACGGGCGTGGCGGTCGACCCGGCCGGGCCGTAGTCGACCAGGTAGGCGGTGAGGTTGGCGTCCGGCTTGTTGTCGATCGCCATCCGCAGCCGCATCTCGGGGCGGCCGGAGATGCGCACGCTCTGCGCGAGCGCGGGGGAGCGGTAGGCGAGTCGGTTGGCGCTGGCCGTGTCCGGGTCGGCGACCAGGGTGTCCGGGTGGATCGTCCGTCCCTCGTCGACGAAGCTCTGCTCGATGCGGGCCTTCGGCGGCTTGGCCGTGGTGAGCGTGCCCGGGGCGGTGGCGTCGGTGGCGGCGAACCGCAGCCCGACCTCACGTGCGGCCGGGTCGGGCCAGTTGGCGTACGTGGTGTACGCCCGGTCCTCGCGCTGGAGCACCGCCGTCGGCTCGTCCATGATGCCGTTGCGCACGTTCCACAGCCAGAAGTCGAACCAGCGGTTCTCGGTCTGCTTGTACGTCCAGGTCTGCCCGCTGGGCAGGGTCACCGAGGCGCTGCTGCCCGGCCCGCCGTGCCCGCCCTGGTGCAGCCAGATCTTGCGCGGCACGTGGCGCTTGGCCAGCTCGTCCCACCAGCCGGCGAAGTGCTCGGTCTTGACGTTCCAGTCGTTGAGGCCGTGCACGACGAAGACGCTGGCCTGAACGTTGCGGGCGTCGAGGTAGTCGCGGTCGCGCCAGAACTTCGAGTAGTCGCCGGTGACCCGGTCCTGCTCCTCGGTGATCTGCGCGAGCTCGTCGGCGCACTGCCCCTCGGCGCGTGCCTGCCCGGCCGTGTACTGGGCCAGGATGTCGAGGTCCTCGCCCTGGAACGTGCCGGGCGCGACCACCAGACCGTTCGCCCGGTAGTAGTCGTACCAGCTGCTGATCGCCGAGACCGGCACGATGGTCTTCAGGCCCTTGACCCCGGTGGTGGCCACCTGGTTGGGCAACGTCCCGTTGTAGGAGACGCCGGTCATGCCGACCGCGCCGGTGGTCCAGCCGGCGGTGACCGGGGCGCCGTTGGCGTCGTACCCCTTGGCCCGCCCGTTGAGCCAGTCGATGACGGCCTTGGTGCCGAGCGTCTCGGCCTGGTCACCGCTGGTCGGGCAGCCGTCCGAGTCACCGGTGCCGACGCTCTGGCCGAGCACCACCGCGTACCCGCGCGGCACGTAGTAGTCGTCCAGCGAGCCGGGCAGGTTGGCCTTGGCCTGGGCGCGCTGCGTGCCGGCGTCGAGCGCACGCCGGCCGGAGCGGTCGGTCAGGCCGTTCTGCGGCAGGTCGTCGACGAGCACGCTCGGGTACGGCACGTCGCCCCAGGTGCCCTTGCGGTAGGGGCTGTGCTCGAAGATGACCGGCACCTTGAAGCCCTCGGTGGCGGTCTCCCGCGGCCGGGAGATGTCGATCGCCACCCGGTCGGGACGACCGTCGTGGTCGGTGTCCACCGGGGTCTGGACGTACACCCGCTCCTCGATGGCGTCGGCGAGCGAGAACACCGGTTGGGTCATGCCGTCGGCCACGACGATGCCGGTGGGCGCGGACGCCGTGGGGCGGGCGGCTGCGGGTGTCGGTGTCGCGCTCAGGACCAGTGCGCCGGACACGCCGACGCTCAGAAGTGCCAGATGACGGGGTCGACGCACGCGCGTCTCCCTTCGGTCGGGCTGGTTGCCGGGTCTCGGCAGGGGCCAGTCGCGAAGATCCATTCGTCGCCATGCTAGGTGCGGGTGGACGTCGGCGTCGATCCCTTCGGGTGGCCGACTCCGGCCGTTCTCCCGATCGGGGTCGGCGGCGGTAACCGAATCGACATCGAACCAGGTGGGCCGTCGACACATGACAGGCAACGTTGTCTCGGTGGACGAAAAAACCGTCTTCGCGACCTCCCGAAGATCCGCCGCGCAGACCTATGATCTTGCAAATGTCGCCCAAGAGGCGCCATTTGTCCACATGAGACAGGAGCGACATGCTCAGGAGAACACGCTGGCTGCTGGCCGTCGCCGTGACGGCTACGGCGCTGACCGCCGTGCCCGGCGGCACCGCCACGGCCGGCCCCGGTGGTATCGCCGGCACCGACACACCCCGCACCTCCCCGGACGGCAAGACGCACACCGTCACCCTGCTGACCGGCGACGTGGTGACCGTCCTCAGCACCGGCTCGGGCTGCCCGCAGGTCACGATCCGGCCGGTCGACGAGAACGCGGTGATCGACCAGAGCTGCGGCCCCGACGGGCACCTGCACGTCGTCCCCGCCCGCGTCGCGTCCCAGATCGGCTCGGTCCTCGACCCCGACCTGTTCGACGTCACCGCCCTGATCGCCGACGGGTACGACGACGAGAGCACCACCCAGCTGCCGGTCATCGTGCAGCCCGCCACCGCCTCCGCCCGGGTGGCCGCGCTCGCCGACGTGCAGACGCTCTCCAGCATCGGCGCCGTGGCCGGCCACGTACCCAAGAAGAGCCCGGCCACCGCGAAGCTCGCCACCAACTCGCTGCTGGCCGGCGCGAAGAAGGTCTGGTTGGACCGCAAGGTCCGCGCCACCGCCCTGCCCGCCGCCGCGAAGCCCGCCGGCCTGGACCGCAACCTGACCCAGATCGACGCGCCCGACGCCTGGAAGGCCGGCTACACCGGCAAGGGCGCCCGGGTCGCGGTGCTCGACACCGGCGCCGACTTCAGCCACCCGGACCTGGCCGGGCGGGTCGTCGAGCGGGCCGACTTCACCGCCGAGGGCGGTGACGCCGTCGACCACAACGGCCACGGTACGCACGTCGCCTCGACCATCGCCGGCACCGGCGCGGCCTCTCACGGTCAGCGTCGTGGCGTCGCGCCGGACGCCCAGCTCGTGATCGGCAAGGTGCTCGACGACCACGGCTCCGGCGAGGACTCCGGCATCATCCTCGGCATGGAGTGGGCGGCCACCCGGGCCGACGTCATCAACATGAGCCTCGGCGGCAGCCAGGCCGACGACGGCAGCGACCCGCTCTCGCTCGCCGTCGACGCCCTGAGCCGGCAGACCGGCACGCTGTTCGTCATCGCGGCCGGCAACAGCGGCGCGCAGATCTCCTCGCCCGGGTCGGCCGCCACCGCGCTCACCGTCGGGGCCGTCGACCGCGACGACAAGCTCGCCGACTTCTCCAGCCGGGGACCGCTGATCAACAACCACGCGGCCAAGCCGGAGCTGGTCGCGCCGGGCGTCGACATCGTCGCGGCCCGTGCCGCCGGCACCAACCTGCAGGACCCGATCGACAGGTACTACGAGTCGCTCAGCGGCACCTCGATGGCGACGCCGCACGTCGCCGGCGCCGCCGCGCTGCTCGCCCAGCGGCACCCCGACTGGACCGGCGAGAAGATCAAGGCCGCCCTGGTCGGCGCGTCCGACCCGCTGACCGGCATCGACCCGTACGCCATCGGAGCCGGCCGCCTCAACGCGGCCCGTGCCCTCGGCGGCCCGACCAGCGACCAGCCGGTGATCAACCTCGGCACGTTCGCGTACCCGCAGGCCGGGACCAGCGAGACGAAGCTGAGCTGGACCGGCGGGTCCGCCCCGGCCACGACGGTCCTCGACCTCGACGTGTCGATCGTCAACCACGACGGCCAGAGCGTGCCGCGCGGTGCGGCGTCGCTGTCGACGAGCCGGGTGACCCTCAAGCGGGGCGCGACGGGGGCGGCGACGCTGCGGATCAACCGCGCGGCGCTGGCCAGCCGGCCGGGCCTCTACCTGGCCACCGTCACCGCCCGCACCGGCCGCAACGTGGTCGCCTCCACTCCGGTGAGCTTCTACGTCGAGCAGCCCAGCTACGACCTGACGATCCACACCAAGCCGATGCCCGGCCTGCGGGAGGGCGGGGACGCCTGGATCAACCTCATGGTCGCCAACCTCACCGACCCGCTGCTGTTCTACGGCGGAGCCGGTGGCACTCCGGGGGACACGTTCACCCTGCGGGTGCCGGCCGGACGGTACTCGGTGCTCGGCGCGTCGATCGCCTACTACGTCGACAGCGACGTGCAGGAGAGCACCCTCACCGCGGCGGGTGACCTGGACATGCGCGCCGACCGGAGCGTGACCCTCGACCCGGCGCAGGCCCGGCCGGTCACGGCGACCGTCGACGGGGCGGCCACCAAGACCACCCGGACCGACCTCACCACCTTCCAGACCGCGGTGAACGGCCTGCCGTGGTGGCACCAGATCAGCGGGTTCGGTGTGGCGACGGCGATCCGCAGCGTGGCGGTCCCGAAGCCCACCATCGGATCGCGGCGCACCTGGGCGGCCGTCAACATGGACTCGCCGGCCGGCACCGCGAAGCCGTACCGCTACAACATCGTGCACGAGTACACCGCCGGCGTGCCGGCCGACCCGTCGTTCCGGGTGACCAGGGCGGAGCAGGCCCGGCTGGCCCGCATCGACGAGCGGTTCCACCAGACCGACTCACCGGAGATGTACACCACGTTCGTCCGCTTCGGTGAGACTGCCGACGGGGTGCCGGTGACCCAGACCTTCGAGGGCGTCATGCCGCCGAACCGGACGTCGTACCTCTCACCGGAGATCGTCTGGGCCGACCAGGGTGTCTACGGCGGACTGGGGGCCATGGAGGCGCCGCGCCAGTACCGGCCGGGCAGCCAGCAGTCCAAGGTCTGGGCGCGGCAGCCGCTGCACTCCGACTGGTACGACGACCCGGCCGGTGACGGCTGGAGCTGCGCCAGCCCGCCGTCGCGGACCCAGGGCAACCTGCACCTGGACATGGTGACGCTGACCGACCAGCACCAGCGCGCCGACTGCCTGCAGGGTGAGGCGATCGGGGTGAAGCGCACGCTGTCGCTGTACCGCAACGGCAAGCTGGTCGAGCAGAGCGACCGGCCGATCGCCGACTTCACGGTGCCGCAGTCGATGGCCGACTACCGGCTGACCTTCGACGTCGACACCAGCCTCATCCTGCCGATCTCCACCAGGGTCAACACGTCCTGGACGTTCCGGTCCGCCGGGCCGGTCGGGACCGGCCGCGTGCCGTTGCCGCTGCTCGCGGTCGACTACGCGCTGCCGATGGACCACGACAACCACACCGTCGGCGGTCCGGCGGAACTGACCGTCTGGCAGGCGTACGGCGTCAAGGCGCAGAAGGTGACGTCGATGCAGGTGTGGACGTCGACCGACGACGGCGTCACCTGGAAGTCGGCCCGGGTCACCGGAAGCGGTGACAACTACCGGTTCGACCTGCCGAAGGTCGCCTCCGGGCAGGCCGTCTCGCTGCGGGTGAAGGCCGCCGGCAACGGCGGTAGCGGCATCGAGCAGACCGTCATCCGGGCGTACCACGCCGGCTGACGGGTGACGTGGTGTCGGCTCGGCTACGGCCGGGCCGGCGCCCTGCTCGCCTCGGTCTGGCAGATGACCCGGCTCGGCGTGCTACGGCATCGGGGCGAGACGATGACCCAGCCGCGCCAG
>NZ_JBITMW010000006.1:343443-401004 GCF_044466585.1 Micromonospora sp. NPDC049359
GCGGGGGGCGGGGGGGGGCCGGGCCCCCCCCCCCCCGGGGCCGGGGGCCCCCCCGGGGGGGGGGGGGGGGGGGGGGGGGGGGGCGCCCGCGGCCGGCCCCCCCCCCACCGCCGTCACTGACCCTCCCAGACCGCCTTCGCGCCGGAGTCGCCGGTACGGACCACGTAGTACACGGCGACGGCGGCGGCCACCACCGACAGCACCTGCAACGCCACGGTCACCGCCCGGTTGGCGGGTACGCCCTCGACGGCGCGCGGCGGGACGAAGCGGACCAGGGCCAGCGCCACGATTCCCAGCGCGATCGTCGCGTACAGGGTCATGTCCCCGAAATCCTGGTGCGCCTCCAGCTTCGGGACGAACTCCGGCGTCACCCGGTTCGCCGAGCGCAACCGCTCGAAGAAGGCGTCCCCGGTGAGCTTCGCCAGCAGCGCGCAGATGGGCGCGCCCACCGCGAGCAGCGCCAGCACCCAGCGCGTGTGCGGCCGGATCGGCGCGACGAGCGCGTAGCCGATCGCGAGGAGCGCCAGCAGCGGCACGAACACGACCGCGGCGTGCAGCACGAGCGGGTGGGCGGGGATGCCCTGGAACTCTTCGAACATTCGGCGACTCCTCCGGCCATGGCGGATCTCGATGATCCGCGGCATGGAGGCTATCGGTACCGATCGGGCGTGCCCAGAGTCGCGTACGCGGAGCCACCACTCAGCTCCGTGAGCGCGGCAGGCAGTCCTTCTTGTACTTCAGGCCCGATCCGCACCAGCAGGCGTCGTTGCGCTCGGGTGGCCAGGGCACGCGGGCGGCGGGCCGCGCCGACACCTCGGCCGCGTAGCCGGCCCGGATCGCCGCGTCGGTCGGGTCGCCGTCGCGTCCACGGGCGAACGCGTCCAGGCCGGCCACCGTCGCCCGGTACACGCCCAGCCCGGTCCGGCCGGCGCCGGTCAGCCGTACCAACTCCTTCTCCAGTCGGGCCCGGTGCGCGTCCCAGTCCGGCCCGTACACGTCGGTCAGCTCGGGGTGGGCGGCGAGCAGCTCGTCGAACTCGTCGCGGGGCCAGAGCAGCAGATCCGACGCGCCGCCCTGGCGTTCCGAGACCTGGCGGACGAGCTGGTTCTCCAGCCGGTCGGCCAGATCGTCCTGCCGGTCGTGCGTCAGGTTGAGGTTGCGGCGTACCCGGTGGCGCTGTTGCAGCAGCAGGAACAGCACACCGGGGGCGTCCGGCGGACCGACCTCCGGGTCCGCCGTGGTGTCGCGCTCGGCGAGCAGTGTGCCGACCGCCTCGCTCAGCCACGTCTCGGCGGTCGACGACCGACCGGCCGCGTCCAGCGCCGCGCTCAGGTAGGCCGGCACGTCGGGCTGCGTGAGCAGCAACGGACGCAGCGCGGTCAGCTCGGCCATCGCCTCGTCGTCCCGGCCGCCGGCCTGGAACATCACCCGGGCCCGCAGCGCGCGGGCCACGCCCGCCCGGGGGTCGTCGACCGAGGGGTACGCCGCCAGCGCCTGATCCGCGTACCGCAGGGCCGCGTCGGTCCGGGCCCGGATCCGGGCGATCTCGGCGGCGAGCGTCAGGGCGTCCCCGGCATCGTCCGGATCCTCCAACCGGCCCTGCTCGACCGCCTCGGCGAGGTCGGCCGCGACACCGAGCGGGTCGGCCGCACCGAGCGCCGAGCGGCGCAGTTCGGCGAGGTCAGCCTTGGTGAGTACGTCTCTCGTCGGCACGATCTCACGGTACGTCGGAGGGCTCCCGTCCGGTCCAATTATGGTCATCTGCCGTCAACCCGCCCCCGATACCGTCCGGTCGCCAGTTTCTCGACCAGAGCACACAAAGGCGGAGTTATGGGCACGGTGGATCGGCGTACGTTCCTCAAGGCGATGGGAGTTCCCGCGATCGGCGCGGCGCTCCCGCTGGACCTCAGCAAGGCGCTCGCCATCCCGGCGAACAACCGGACCGGCTCGATCGAGGACGTCGAGCACGTGATCATCCTGATGCAGGAGAACCGGTCCTTCGACCACTACTTCGGCACCATGCGCGGTGTGCGTGGCTTCGGCGACCCGCATCCGGTGACCCTGCCGTCGGGCAAGGACGTGTGGCACCAGCCCGACGGCGCCGACGAGCTGCTGCCCTTCCGCCCCGAGGTGAAGGACCTCGGCCAGACCTTCCTGCCGGACCCGCCGCACGGCTGGAACGACGGGCACGCCGCCTGGAACGACGGCCGGTTCGACGGGTGGGTGCCGAACAAGGGCGTCACGTCGATGACGTACCACACCCGGCAGGACCTGCCCTACCACTACGCGCTCGCGGACGCGTTCACCGTCTGCGACAGCTACCACTGCTCGCTGATCGGGCCGACCGACCCGAACCGCTACCACATGTGGAGCGGCTGGGTCGGCAACGACGGCAAGGGCGGCGGCCCGGTCATCACCAACGCCGAGGCCGGCTACGACTGGTCGACGTACCCGGAGCGGCTGGAGCGCAACGGCATCTCCTGGAAGATCTACCAGGACGTCGGCACCGGGCTCAACGCCGCCGGCTCCTGGGGTTGGACGAACGACCCGTACATCGGCAACTACGGCGACAACTCGCTGCTCTACTTCCACCAGTACCAGAACGCGCAGCCCGGCACGCCGCTGGCGGACCGCGCGAAGACCGGCACCGAGATCCGTACCCAGGGCCGCGACCCCGAGGCGCTGCTGGCCGACTTCCGGGCCGACGTCGAGGCGGGACGCCTGCCGCAGGTCTCCTGGATCACCGCGCCCGAGGCGTACACCGAGCACCCGAACTGGGAACCGGCCTACGGCTCCTGGTACGTCTCGCAGGTCATCGACATCCTCGCGTCGCATCCCGAGGTGTGGAGCAAGATGGCACTCTTCATCACGTACGACGAGGAGGGTGGCTTCTTCGACCACGTGGTCCCGCCGACGCCTCCGCAGACGCGCGAGCACGGGCAGTCGACCGTGCCGACCACCAACGAGATCTTCCCCGGCGACGCCGACCACCCGGCGGGCCCCTACGGCCTCGGCATCCGCGTACCCATGATCATCGTGTCGCCGTGGACCCGGGGCGGCTACGTCAACTCGCAGGTCTTCGACCACACCTCGCTGATCAAGTTCCTGGAGACGCGGTTCGGGCACGGCCGGCCGGACCTGGTCGAGAAGAACATCACCCCGTGGCGGCGTGCCGTCGTCGGTGACCTGACCACGGCCTTCGACTTCCGGCACCCGAACCGCTCGCGCGACGTGAAGCTGCCGGACACCGACGACTTCAAGCCCGCCGACCTGGTCCGGCACCCCGACGAGGTGCCGGTGCCGCCGGCCGAGGGGCGGCTACCCAAGCAGGAGCGCGGCGTGCGCCCGGCGCGGGCGATCCCGTACGCCCTGCACGCCGACGGACGGCGGAGCGACGGCGAGTTCCGGATCGAGTTCCGCAACACCGGCGGCGCGGGAGCGGTCTTCCAGGTCCGTCAGGCCGGCAGCACGGCCGCGCCGCGCAGCTATACGGTCGAGCCGGGCAAGCGCCTGGCCGACACCTGGCAGGTCTCCTCCGGGTACGACCTGTCGGTGCACGGACCGAACGGCTTCTTCCGTCGGTTCGCCGCCGGTCGCTCGGATCTCGACATCACGCCCGCCTTCGACGAGCGGGGCGACAAGATCGAGCTCACGCTCACCAACCGTGGGCCGAAGCGGGTCGAGGTGACCGTTCGGGACGGCTACCACTCGCGGGCGGTCACGCTGTCGCTGCGCCCCGGTCACACCGAGCGCGCCACCTGGCAGCTGGCCCGCACGCACGGCTGGTACGACCTGACGGTCGCCGTCGCGGGTGACCCCGACTTCACGTACCGCTGCGCGGGCCACATCGAGAACGGCAAGGACAGCATCAGCGACCCGGCCCTGGGCGGGCTCGTCTAGCTGGTGCCGGCGTTACCGGGCCGTTCTCGGCCCGGGTGGCGCGCGCCGCAGCCGGCGGTGGGCGACCTGGGCGCGGTGGCCGACAGCGTCGGCGCGGTGGGCGGCTTGTGCCCGGCGGTGAGGGCCGTATGCCCGCGGTGGGGCCCGGGTGCCCCGGCGAGCGTGATGCCTCAGCGGCATCTTGATGCCACACAGTCATCACGCTCGGCCGGGTGCCTGCCCCCACCGAGGTCACCCACGGTAGCGATCAATCGGGTGACCTCGACGCCCCGCTACGGAGTGCGGGCGAGGTAGGCGCGCATCTCCTCCCGCGTTCCCGGGAGGCCGTAGCCGCAGACCAGCTCGGTGACGTTGCCGAAATTCTGACCGTCGATCAGCCATGGCTCGGCCGACCGGCTCAGCGTCTCCGCGAGCCGACGTTGGCGGGGTGTGAGGGCGTCCGCCGCCGTTCCTGCCGTCGCCGGGCCGTCCGGGAACGCGAGCGGGAGCGCCGCGCCCAACGCCGTCAACGACCGTTCGCCGCTGACGGTCGGCAACCGTTCGAGCAGCGCGTCGAACGCGTGGTCGGCGTGCCGCGGACCGAGCTGGCGCAGGGCGAGCGCCGCGTAACCGCCGAGATCGCCACCGAGGAACGGGACCCACTCACCCTCCGCTGGCGCGGCCGGAGCCTCGCCGGAAGCCGCCGACGCCCAGCCCACCAGCTCCGCGACGGTCGCCGGGTCGGCCGCCGCGCCGAGGACCCGGGTCCGACCGATCGCGGCGGCCCAACGGACCAGCGGGCGCGCATCGGTCAGCCACCGGGCGTCCGGCACGGTACCGAGCAGCCCCGAGGACACCAGCATGGTGGCCACCTCGCCGGGCGTCGCCGCGACGCCCGAGGCGGCGTCGAGGGCGCGGGCCAGCGCGGACACGCTGCCGTCGGCCTCCTCGGGAAACCAGGCGAGAAGGTACGCCGCGACCAGGCGCACATCCGGATCGGAGTGACCCAGCAGGTCGCGGAACAAGGGGACCCCGACGCGCACCGCGTCGTAGGCCGCCAGCGCGACGTACGCCCACAGTCGGCCCTGATCCGTCGTCGACAGTGACTCGAGGTAGAGGTACTCGACGTACTCCTTCTGGGTCTCGTCGCTGCCGGTCCACGGCGGCGGCTTGGCCGCGAGCAGCGCGCGCCCGCCCTCGGCGGCCCGGCGGTACTCGGCCACCGGGAAGCCGTCGGGTAGGACACCCTCGTCGTACCCGACGGCGAGGGCGCTCAACAGCCCGAGTACCGACGCCGGGTCCGGGGTGGCCGGATCGCTGAGCATCTCCAGCAGGAACGGCACCGCGTAGGCGCTCGCCTCGAACCGGTTGCCCTGGTGGAACACGTTGCCGTAGAGCTCACCCAGGGCCTCGTCCCGGGTGGTCGCATCGGGGGAGAGCAGGGCGCGTAGCTGGCCGGGCACGTCGTCGGCCGCCCCGTAGGCGTGGCCCAGCCGCGCCCAGTCGATGTCGTCAAGTCCGTCGAGCACGACACATGCTCTCCCGGCGCGATGACAGTTCGGCGTGGCGGGTCGGTCAGAACTCCTCGTACACCGCGGGGTCCTGATCTGACAGCCGCCCGTCGGGGCGGCCCAGCGCGGTGATGGCCTCGACCTGGGCGTCGGTGAGCGTGACGTCGAAGACGTCCAGGTTCTCGATCTGCCGCTGCGGCGACGCGGCCTTGGGCAGCGGAATCACCTGGCGGGCCACGTGCCAGGCCAGGATCGTCTGCGCGGTGCTGACGCCGTGCGCGGCCGCGATCTCGGCGATGACCGGGTGCTGTCGCAGGTCGTTGCCGTGGCCCAGCGGGCTCCACCCCTGCACCAGGATGCCCTGCTCCCGGTGGTAGTCCAGCGCTTCCTGCTGCGGGAAGTACGGGTGCACCTCGATCTGGTTGACCACCGGCGCGACGCCGGTCTCGGCCACCAGTCGGTCGATGTGCTCCGGCAGGAAGTTGGAGAGCCCGATGTGCCGCACCAGACCCCGCTCACGCGCCTCGATCAGCGCCCGCCACGCCTGCACGTACCTGTCGGCCTTCGGGTTCGGCCAGTGGATCAGGTACAGGTCGATCCGGTCGAGGCCGGTGCGGAACACGCTCTCCTCGATCGCGGCCAGCGCCGCGTCGTGATCGTGGTGCCGCCCCGGCAGCTTCGAGGTGACGATCAGTTCGTCGCGGACGTCGCCCGCGTCCCGCGCGGCCCGACCGACCGCGCCCTCGTTCTCGTAGTTGACCGCCGAGTCGAGTAGCCGGTAGCCCGCCCGGATCGCGTGCCCGATCGCGTCGACGCCCGCCGAGCCGTTCAACTGGTACGTGCCGAGCCCGATCGCCGGCAGGGTCGTGCCGTCGGCAGCGCTCAGGTGCGGAATCGTCATGATCGGGACCCTACTCGCACGACTGGCGCGTCACCGTCGGCTGGGCAGCCCAGGCACCGGCTAATCTCAGTCGTCGTCGCCGTGCCCGGCGGACGCGGCCGGGGTGTTGCCCCAGACCGCCTTCGCCCCGGAGTCGCCCACCCGGTAGACCTGCACCAGGTTCGCGGCGGCCACGACCACGGCCAGCGCGGCGACGACCACGGTGACCTTCCCCGCGGTGCCGGTCCGGTTCTCCGCCGGCCGCGACGTGCGGCGGTGCAGCCAGACCAGCGCCACGGCGGCGACGAGCAGCGGTATCGCGAACCAGATCAACGTGTCTCCGAGCTGGGCGTGCACCCCCGGGTCACCGACCCGGTGCTCAAGGTCCTCACCGCTGGAGGAGGCGAGCGGCACAGCGAGTGTGGCCAGCGCGGCGATCACGACGACGAGCGTGCCGTACCGGCCGCGCCACGACGGTTTGACGGCCAGCGCGGCGACGCCGATCGCGGCCAGCGGCAGCAGGACCACCACGACGTGCACCACCAGGGGGTGCAGCGGCAGGCCATTGACGGTGTCAGGCACAGGATCTCCTCGGCGCTCGGGATGTCACTGCGCGGGACGTTATAGCCGAATTCTTGCGAAGTCCTTGCGGGGCCGAATTCGCACCCGACAGGTCAGGCCAGGGGTAGCAGCAGCGTGAACGTGGCGCCCCGGCCGTGGGCGCCGGTCACCTCGAGCGAGCCCCGGTGCGCCTGCGCCACCTGCTGCGCCAGCGCGAGGCCCAACCCGAACCGACGACCCGTCCCGGCGGTGCCATGCGCGAAGCGCTCGAAGAGTCGATCCGCCTCGGCCGGGTCCAGGCCGACCCCGTCATCGACGACCTCGGCGGCGACGCACCCCGGTCGGTGACGCACCCGCACCCGCACGTGCCCACCCGCGCTCACGTGGCCCAGAGCGTTGTCCACCAGAGCGGTCAGCGCCCGCCGCAGGGCCACCTGAGCGCCCCGCACCGGCGCCGTCGCCTCGACCTCGACGCGCAGCTCGACGTCCCGCTCCCGCGCGTACGCCGACATGCTCGCCACCACCTCACGGGCCACCTCGGCCAGGTCGACGACGGTGTCCGGGGGCGGCTTCTGCTCGGCCGCAGCCGACACCAGCAGATCGTCGACGACCTCACCGAGCGCCCGGGTGTCCGCGACAAGCTGGTCGAGCTGGTCGGTGAGCTGCTCCACCGGTTGGGCCCGGGCGCGACGGGCGATCATCTGCGCCCGGGTGTGCAGCACGGTGAGCGGGGTGCGCAACTCGTGCGAGGCGTCGGCGACGAAGCGGCGTTGCAGGGTCAGCGCGGCGGCCAGGGGAGCGACGGCTCGGCGGGCGAGCAGAGCGGCGGCCACCAACGCTCCGGCCAGACCGGCCAGTTCGGCGACGAGCAGCGCGACGCCGAGCTGCCCCTGCCGCTCGCGCAGGGGCGCGAGGTCGGCGGCGACCGCCCAGCGGCTGCCGTCGGGCCGATGAGCGACCAGCACACGGACCGGGTGGTCGTCGCCCGCGTCGGTGTCGAACCGCCCCGGTTGCCGCCGCAGCGCGTCGTCGAGAACGCGCACCAGTTCCGGCGACGCGCTCGGGGTCACCTCGACCGCGTCGGTCCCGGCTGTCCGTTGGGCGAGGACCTGGCCGGGCGGTGGGTCGTCCACGTCCTCGGCCATGGCGAGTACCTGACCCAGCTCGGAATTCAGCGCCCGGGACTCCTGACGGCTGGTGAGGACGAACATCAACGCGCCGACCAGCAGCAGCACGACGCCGATCGCCCCCGCGGTCTGGGCCACGCTGCGTCGACGCGCACGAGTCAGCCGGGCCTCGTTCACGCTGTCAGCCCGTACCCACGCGGTAGCCGAGCCCGTGCACCGTACGGATCGCGCCCCGACCGAGCTTGCGGCGCAGGTGATGGACGCAGGCGTCGACGCTGCCGGGGGCGTCGGCATGGGTGAACGCGGTGCTGAGCAGCTCCGCCCGGGTGAAGACCTTCAGGGGCCGGCCGGCGAGCGCCCGCAGCACGGCGAACTCGCGGGCGGACAACGGGATCTCCTGACCGTCGTCGAACACCCGCCGGTTACCCACGTCCAACCAGCGCCGTGGACCCAGTGGCAGTCGGCTCGCCACGTCCTGATGGCGGCGGCGCAGCGCGCGCAGCCGGGCCAGCAGCTCCGGTACCTCAAACGGCTTGACCAGGTAGTCCTCCGCGCCCGCGTCGAGCCCTTCCACCCGGTCGTCGAGGGCGCCGCGGGCGGTGAGCATCAGCACCGGGGCGGTCACACCGCGTCCGCGCAGCGCGGTGACCAGGCCGAGGCCATCCAGCACCGGCAACCCCCGGTCGATGACCATGAGCTGGTAGTCGCGGGCCAACGCCTGGTGCAGGCCGCTCTGCCCGTCAGCGGCCAGGTCGACCTCGTACCCCTCGTCGGTGAGTAGGTCGGTGAGCAGCGCGGTCAGCGCACGGTCGTCCTCGACCAGCAGCAGGCGGGGGCGGGCACTCTCCACCGGCCCAGTATCACGGGGTGCGGGGGCGCTGGCCGTGCAACTCCCCTCAGACCGGGCCGGGATCACCAACGGGGGCGTCGCGGATGGCGAGCGCGGCCTGGACGAGCGCGGCGTGGGTCAGCGTCTGGGGGTAGTTGCCGAGGTGGGCGCCCGTCGCCGGGTCCACCTCTTCGGCGTACAGGCCGAGGGGACTCGCGTGGTCGACCATGGCCTTGAACAGCTCGACGGCCTCGCGCCGACGCCCGGTGCGGGCCAGGGCCTGCACGAGCCAGAACGAGCAGGGCAGGAACGCGCCCTCGGTGCCGGGGAGGCCGTCCCGCCCAGGCGGGTAGCGGTAGAGCAGTGGACCGCCGGCCGACAGCCGGTCCCCGATGGCGTCGATGGTGCCGCGTATCCGGGGCGACCCGGTCCGGTCGATGCCGAGCAGCGGCAGGACGAGCAGAGCCGCGTCGAGGTCCCGGGAGCCGTACGTGCGAACGTAGCTGCCCGTCGTCGGGTCGAAGCCACGCGTCCGGACCTCGGCGGCGATGGCGTCCCGGGATCGCTGCCAGCGTCGACGTTGACCGTCCGGCAGGGGATGCGTGTCGGCGATGGCCAGGGCACGGTCCAGGGCGAGCCAGCCCATGAGCTTGGAATGGACGTGTTGTGCGGGCTCGCGTACCTCCCAGATACCGGCATCGGGCTCCGGCCAACATCGGGAGACCACGTCGGCGAAACCGCGCACCGCCCGCCACGTCTCGGCATGGAGGCGGTGTCCGGCCTGAGCGAACGCCCAGGCGGCGTCGATCACCCAGCCGTAGCCGTCGAGCTGGTGCTGACCGGCGGCGGCATTGCCCACGCGTACCGGCCTGCTGCCGAGGTAGCCGGGCCATGAGGGGAGTTCCCGTTCCGCTGGTACGCGCCGGCCGTGCAGGGTGAGCAGCGCCGGCAGGCGTGGTCGTTGCAGCCGGCTGGCGTGCAACAGCCAGGCGAGGAAGCCCTGTGCCTCGTCGGCCTTGCCGACGCTGAGGAAGGCGCTGACACCGATGCTGGCGTCCCGGGGCCAGACGTAGCGGTAGTCCCAGTTGCGTACCCCACCCGGATCCTCGGGCAGGGACGTGGTGGGCGCGGCCACCGGCGCGCCCGAGGGCGAGTAGGTGAGCAGCCGCATGGTGAGCAGACTTCGTACGACGTGCTCCCGGAAGGGCACCCGCTCGTCGATCTCCGCGGTCCAGGCGCGCCAGCGGGCCTCGTCCGCGACGAGCAGGTCCCAGGCGGCCGTCGGCTCGACGTGGACGATCGGCTCACGGTGGGCCACGGCCAGCACGAGGGTGACCGGACGACCCGGCCGGACCGTGAGGGGAGTGGGTCGGCCCGGTTCGATCCGGAACGAGGGCGTGCTGTCCAGCGCGACCGCCAGCGCACCCCACTCACACACCAGGGTCTGACGCCGGTGCTGGACGCGGGGCCGGCGGTGCCGGACGCCCAGGCGGGGATCGAACTCCACCACCGCGTCGACCGCCGCCCCCTCGGCCGACAGCCGGCGCACGACCAGCGTCGTGGGCAGCAGGCGACCGCTGACCTCGGCCACCATCGCCTCGGTGAGGCAGAGCCGGCCGCCGCCCACCGCCCAGATGGTCTCCAGGGTGGCGGTGTGCGGCCGGTACCGCCGTTCGAGGACCGTGGCCGACCGCGCCGGGCCGATCCGGAACGTTCCGGCGTCCGGGCCTCCGACCAGCCTGCCGAACAGGGGCTCACCGTCGAAGCGCGGCACGCAGAGCCAGTCCATCGCGCCGTCACTGGCGACCAGGGCGGCGGTACGCGTGTCGCCGAGCAGCCCGTAGTCACTGATCGGTCGCTCACCGGTCACGGCGATCGCTCCCGCGACGAGCGCCGGGTCACCGGGCCTGCAGGAGTACCCCGAGAGCGACCCCGTAGACGACGTGGACGACGGCCGTGACCAGGGGAGTCTGGACGCCGTAGTTGAGGGCGAACAGCCCGGGTGGCTCCAACACCGCCGTGCTGGCCGGTCCCGCCCGCTGCGACGCCATGCGGGGGTGGACACCAGGAAGCAGCGGCAGCAGCACCGTCAGGGCGATGCTGACGTGCACGATCCCGAGCAGCGCTCCGATCCACCAGGTGGCGCGGTACAACAGCGCGAACGTGCCCGCGTACCCGAGGGCGAACCCCTGACCGGCGCACAGGTGCAGGAAGAACCCGACGACCCGAGCCCGGTCGGGATCGGCGGTGACGAAGGTCCCGAGCACCAGAGGAAGATCGAGCCGGGTGAGGCCGGCCAGTTGAGCGGTGATCATCGCCGCGGTGAGCGCCGCGGTGGCGACCAACCCGAACAACGCCCATCCGGCCCAGTCCATCTCAGCAGTCGTCGACGTCGCGGGCGTGCTCAGTCATCGGTCCACCCTTCGGCTGAAACGGCGCGCGAGCTGCGACCGGACGCTCACCCACCAGGCGTCCGGTTTATCACCATAAGCCACTGGAGCTGTCGCGCTGGCCTGCTCGCCCAGACGTCTCCTGACGAGTTCGACCGCCGAGCGGCGAATCCTTTTCGTGCGTGTCCGGGCTGCCGCGAGTCCACCCGTGGTCAGCCGAGGTCGTCTCCGACCGCCGTCTCGTAGACCGTCTCGACTGGCCGGACCACCTTGACCATCGAGGCGAGGTACTCCCGCGTCTCGTGATCGGTCGAGTAGACGATCGTGCCCTTCATTCCACGGGTGAGGAGGACTTTGTAGGTGTTGCGAATCAGCAGGTCCGCTTCGGTGTCACTGACCGACTTGCGACTGCGAAACGCTGGATCCTTCGACTCCTCGCGTCGGGTCACCAGCTGACCGTCCCTGGCTACCAGGTCCGGCCCGATGATGACACCGGACCAGTCGTACTCGAAGCCCTGCGCCGTGTAGACGCAACCCACCTGGCCGAACCCGTTCGGGTCGGTGGCCCAGAACGCGCTGCCCGGCGCGTCTCCGACGCTGCGGTCGCTCTTGACGTTCCACGGCCGCGACCACGCGCCGATCTGGACGTCGGACACCAGGCTGTCGTCCGGACGCGGATCGCTCCACGGCCAGCAGTACCCGGCGGACATCCTGGCAGTGACCCCGGACGCCTGTTTGCGGGCGAGGAAGGCTTCCATCTCCTCCGGCGACTCGGCGAGACGCAGGTCGACCCTGCCGTCGCCGGTCCAGACCGACGGCTCATCGCCGCCGAGGCCGAGCAGGTCGACAACCCATTGCTCGTACGTCTCGCTGCCTCCGCAGCGGAACTGGCTGTGGAGCGACACGACTTCGATTTCCAGGTCGAGCTGCCTCGCGTGGGACGAGATGACCTCGACATTGCCGAGCTCACCCGGCTTCACGACCTGGTGCTCGTCGAGCAGGAACACCGGCACCCGGGCGGCGGCGATCAGTTCGTCGATCTGTGGACGAGACTTCTCCCGCTTGGCCTTCGGCGTGAACCTGTTGACAGAGGTCTCGCGGATGCGGTGCGCCTCGTCGCAGATCAGCACGTCCAGCCCGTTGCGTTCGGCGGACATGAAGCTGTTGAAGTAGCCGAAAAGGTTTTTCAGCCGGGTCGACCCCTTGCCGGCGTACCGGCGCAAGGTCTGGGTGAACGACCGCGAGCCCGTCGCGTGCATGACGGAGCGGTTCTGGCGCGCCAACTCACCGAGCACCGACAGCGCGATCACGCTCTTGCCGCTGCCCGGTCCACCGGCGACGACCACTACCGACTTGCGGTCCGCCGATCGTGCCCGCTCAACGGCGTGTAAGACCAACTCGTACGCCACACGCTGCTCATCCAGCAGGGTGAAGTGTGATCGGTCCTTCAGCTCCTGCGCGGCATACCTGAGGAGATGGCGGCTGGGTCGTACCGCGCTGGTCAAGAAACGGTCGGCGGCGCCTGCGCCTGATGCCGGAGCCAGGCGGCTGCGCAGGTAGTCGAGGAACTGGCCACGCCGCTGCTTCGTGAAGATGCGGCTCTGCTCGGTCACCGGGCGGTCGAACAGGTCACTGATGTCGCGGTCGACCGCATTGTGTAGGTACGCGACCCCATGCACCGGGTGGGGACGCCCGGCGAGGACGCCGAGGAAATCCGTGAGGTATTCGCAGTACTGCTCGACCTGGACTCCGGGATGCAGCCGCGGGCCATGCGCGTGTTCGATCGCCACGAGGGTGTCGGAACCCTCGTAGGACTCGGCGTAGGACCACTGCTTCAGCTCAACGACCACGTAGGAGTCGTCGGACGTCCTCGGATCCACACCGGCGAGCACCACGTCGACCCGCTTGCTGGTCAGCGGTAGCTGGTACTCGACAAGCATCTCGACTTGGCCCAACCCTGCGTCGGTCAGATCCTGACCCAGCACCTCAAGGCTCCGCGACCAGGAACGGCGTTCCGGCGGGCTCACGTTGCGGCCGATCTGCTCGACGATCCGGTCCGCGAGTGTGCCGCTGCCGACCAGCCGCAGCAGACCATCGGCGGACGTACGGAACGCTGACAACACTTGCCCCCGGGCAGCACGAAGTGATCGTGCGCATGGGGGGCGTGTCCGGCAGCCGCCGGAAGCCCGTCGTGACGCGCTCCTACGTGATGGACTGTAGCGAAGAGATCAACTCAGCGCCATGGTGGTGCTGCCTGCGGTTACCGCTTCGCCGCCGACCCGCGAGCCTGGTCGATCGGGTAGCGACGAGCCACTTCCTCGAGCTTGCTCGAAGCCGCCTCGACCAAGTCGATGCCGAGGACGTCGGCGAGCCGGGTCAGATAGATCATGACGTCGCCGATCTCGGCTTTGACCCGCGCTCCCGCCTCCTGGTCGGTCATGACGGCTGCGGCCTGTTCAGGTGTGAGCCACTGGAATTCAGCGATCAATTCGCCGACCTCACCGGCGAGCGCCATAGCTAGGTTCTTCGGCGTGTGAAACTGCTGCCAGTCGCGCTCCTCGGCGAACGCCCGTACATGACTCGTCAGGTCCTTCATGGTGGGCAGCATCGCAGAAGTCCCGGTTGGTATGCGATGCCGACACCAATGGCGCGATGCTCGCCGGTCACAACGAGACGACGACCGGTTGGACCTGGACGTTCTTGGTCAGCTGCTCAGGCGAGGGGACAGGCGTGCTGATGTTGACAGACAGGTTGTAGCCGTAGATGGCCACTCCGTCGAGGTGGTTCGCGCCCGGCCAGTCCGACTCCAGGCGGACCGCCATCCGAGTGGGAAAGTTGGTCACCTTCTCGGCGCACGACCGGATCAGGACCACGCTCGGGGTGGCGGTCAGGTGGGTTGCCAGCATCCGGGCCAGCTTCTTGTAGGTCCACCCCCAGTCCTTGGCACCTGCCTCGGCGTCACCGATCTCCTCGTCGTTGCCGTGGGCGCGGATGCACAGCGGCTCCCCTGCCTGCACCCCAGCCAGGTAGGTGGCCAACTGCCGATCCGCCTCGGCCTGCGTGAGTCCGGCGTCGATGGGCAGAAGTGCACCCCATGCGGCGGCGCCCGATTCGGCCCCTTCCGATTGACGGCGGGTATTCGGGTCCTGGGTCGCCACGATGAACATGACATGCACCTCCGGCTCGCTGCCTTATTGGACGGACGAGAGGAGGCTAGCCCGGTGGGCGAAGAAGCACGCTGTCGTCTATCCGGCCCGAATTCCCGAGGTCGCATGTTCGACAAGTATTCGCCGACTTTTTGGACAGCCGTGACTAATCGCGATCCTCGATCCGCAATTCCCGCAGAGGCAATTGGCATGGGACCGGTCCCGATGGCGACAATCAGTGGCTCTGCACCGCGACGGTCATTAGCGCCGGCGCGTCTGCATCTGAGTTCAGCGGATCAGCGCGTTCTCACGGGTGCTGCCGACGAAGGCGGACCAAGCGGTTGGGTGGAAGGTGAGAGCCGGTCCGGCCGGATCCTTGGAGTCGCGGACGGCGACGATGTCGGGGATGTTGGTGGCGACCTCGACGCAGTTGCCGCCGTTGTCGCCGCTGCGGGTGCTCTTGTGCCAGATAGCGTCGGTCAGGTCAGTCATGCCGCATCTCCCCGATGATCTGCTTGATCATGTCCCTTGAGTCTGCCTGATCGAGTGCGAGTGCATCCAGACCCTTCCAGACGTCTTCATAGGCCCGCAGCTCGTCGGGCTTGTCCAGGTAGAGCGCCCCGGTCAGTGACTCGCTGTAGACGACCGACGGTTCCGGGACGGCCCGGCCGCCCTTCGTGGCCGGGAAGTCCAGCAGCACGAAGGAGCCTGCGACCGCACCGGGCTGTGGCCCTGCCGCGAGCGGCGCAATGCGGACGGAGACGTTCGGCAGCTCCGATGCTTCGAGCAAGCGAGCGAGCTGTTCAGCCATCACGGCAGGGCCGCCCACGACACGACGAAGCACCGCTTCGGAGAGAACGGCGTCCAGACGCGGCGGCTGTGGAAGTCGGCGCGTGAGCAGACTCTGACGTTTCAGCCGCACCTCTACCGCCCGCTCGCGCTCCTCAATGCTCAGCCGGCTCGTGGGCCGGAAGAGGCCGAGCGCGTAGGCGCGGGTCTGGAGGAGCCCGGGGATCAAGTTCTCGCCATACTCACGGAGGTGGGCGGCGGCGGATTCCAGGCCGACGTACAGCTCGAACCAGTTCGGCACCGCATCGCCGTACGCGTGCCACCAGCCCTTCGACTTCGTCTCGGCGGCCAGTCCGCGCATCGCCTCGGTCATCTCGGACGACACCCCGTACAGCTCGCACATCGCCTTGACGTCGAGCACCCGCACCGAGCCCTGGCCGCATTCGAGACGCCAGATCTTTTGCCGGCTGTATTCGAGCGCTTCGGCGGCGGCGTCGAGTGTCACGCCGGCCTCGTTGCGGAACTGGCGCAGCAGCCGACCGAGTTGCCGGCGCGGGACGGTCGATCCGATGTCGTCGGGCATCCGCACACTCCCTGGTTCCAACACGCAACACTGCGTTACCTGCTCCTGCAACTCCTACGGGTTTCAGCAAAGAAAGTCAATGCATGACGGGGAAATCGCGGTATTGAACGTTGCATTTCCGATGCGGACTGTCGCAGGCTGATCACAGCACGGCGGCCGGCCGGTCCCCCCGAACGGCCGCCGTGCTCCCCGAACACCCTCGCCCCTCCGCGTCAGGAAGGCAGGCAGACATGAACGCCAGAAACCAGCGACCGGACCCGCCGCGCGGTGGTGCGACCTACCGCTCCGGCGCGTACGCCAGTCTGTTGCCCTGGCAGGTGCGTGAGCGCCGCTTCACGCCGGCCGGGCTCGGACGTCGCGGTCTGAACCCCGACGACGTGTACGCCTTCCTCGACCGGGTCGCCGTCGACATGGCCGCCGTCTACGCCGCTCTCGCCGAAAGTCGCCGCGAGACCGTCCGGATCAAGGCCGGGCTGCGTCGCTGGCAGACTGATCAGGCCCGCGCCCGCAACGAACGGGACGAGGCCCAGTGAGCCAGCGGTACGTCATCCACCTGCCCGTCGTCGCCACCGACCTGCCCGCCGCGCAACGCCTGGCCCGGGTCATCGGTCGATGGATGCTGGTGCTGCCGATGACGGACCCGGGGGAGACCACCGTCTCCGAGGAGGACCAGCAGTTCCTGCGCCACCGGGTCTTCTGCGACCTGCGGCTGCCCGGCGGCCGGCGCTGCCTCCTGCGCGACGGCCACGACGGCGAATGCTCCCGCCGCCTACGCAGATGAGGGGAGCCGCCGCCGGCCGAGCGGGGCCGGCGGCGGAACCAACGCTCAGTACGTGAAGGTCCAGAGGAAGTAGAACCCGGGTGCGTTGGGACCGTACTGGCGGTACTCGCAGTAGTACCAGCTCCACTGGCCGGTGCGGGCACCCTCGCTGCCGTAGCTGTTGCAGAACTGGCCATCGGAGTAGACGCCGCGGAGTGTGCCGCCCTGCGGGTCGGCTGCCGCCGCGGCGGCGCCGGTTCCGACGAGTCCACCGATTGCGAGCGTCGCCGCCACCGCCAGCGTCGCCCATCTGCGTCCGCGCATGGAGTCTCCTTCCGTCACCGTCCACAGTGCACGTGCTCCGCGCCGAGTCGAGACCAGGACATCGAAGCTGGTGAGTGTCAGGCTATCCGTTGGGGCGGCCTCCGTAGTACGGGCCGAACGGGTGACGCAGGAGTGCGCTCGAATCCGGACCGGGAGGCGACCGGGTCGAGGAGAATGCCCCCTGACGGGCGACAACCCACTCGGGGGTTAGGCTGGGGCGTGGATGGCGAGCGCGTTCTCGGGCTGGTGGCAGCGATTGCCGACGGGGTCACGGCCTCCCGTGAGCAGTTGCAGGGTTTGACGCAGTCCGAGATCGATGAGATCGAGACCGATAGGCGGTGCCGCTCGTCCAGAGCTACCGGCGGTTCCTGGAGTTGGTGGGGCGCAGTGCCGGGCACTTCTTGCAGGGCAGTGACGTGTTCTACCCTTCTGCGCTGGGTCTGGGTCGAGCCGCTCGCGAGCTGTTGGAGGAAAACCGGGTCCCGTTCGTGTGGACGGCAGAGGATCGAGTGATCCTGATGCATCAGGGCTATCAGTTCGACTTCCTCCGGGGTGCGGGCCCGGATCCCGAGGTCTGGTCCTACTGCGAAGGCACGACGGTTGGCGTGCCGGTCATCAGCTACCCACGCTTCACCGACTGGCTGCAGGCGCAGGTCGAGCAGCAGACTCAGGCATGGGCTCGAATAGTGCCCTGGTACGAAGCCGAAAGGGCCAAGCCGCCAACAGAGCGACGCGTGTTCTTCGGTCGGATAGACCCGGATGGCAGCATCACCGAGGAGATGTAGGCCTCTTCAAGTCATCCGTTGTTGGCCACGACGAGAGTGTGGCCCGGTGTCGGACGGCGAGCTTGTCGGACCTGGTGAACATAGCCCGGGTACCCGCTCGCTCTGGCGGACGTTCCAGCGACTCCTGGTGCCCGCCGACCTCGCTTGAAGCGACACTCACCCGCCGCTTGCGCACGCCGACGGGGTCAGCTTGCGAACAGCATCCGCGTCGGGAATTCGCCGCTGGACCGCCAGGCCTTCACGATCTTTGCCGTGATCGCGCCGGCGGCCGAGTTGAAATCGCCATCTTCGACACGGGCGTCGAGGGTGCTTGGATCGATCGTCAGAATTCGGTCGAACCTGTCATCCAAGCCGAACTCGTATCGGACCTCGCCGGCAGTCGCTTCGACACGTCGGGCGGTCACCATCATTCCCATGCCCTAGCCTCCCATGTCCGCGTAGTCCTCGTAGGTCGGCCTGGGTATGGACGACTCCCAGTTGGACACCTGGTTGGCGGCAAGATGTGCTTCGCGGTATGCCGCCTGCGGATGTGCCCGGTAGTACCGCAGCTCCGCCAGTTCGTGCTCCAGTAGGGCGTAATCCTCGGGTAACGCGCCGCCTCGTCGCAAGCGTAACCATGCCTCAGCCATGGGCGGGCTCGGATCATATCGTTGATGGATGATCCCGCCTGCGTAGTCGTCCATCGGGTGCTCGTCAACGAAGATGTGTCGACGGATCTGTTCTATCTCCTCGCGTGAAAACCCTTGGGAACCGTCAAGGCGGGGGGCATCCGCGACCTGGCGAGCTACGAGGTCAGCATCATCCTGCCTACGGATGGCGTCGTATGCCTCTTCTGCCCAACGATCCTGCCGACCATAGTCCGCCAGATCACGAGGCCGAGTGGTATGGCCGCCATGAAAGCCAGATGCCCCCTCTCCCGCGTTCCCCGGCCGCGCAGTTGGCGAATCGCGCAGTCGTCCCAGCGCCTGCTTGAGCTTGTCGATGAGGTCGCCGAGTCGGCGCACCTCCGGGATCAGCCGTCGCAGGCTGGCCAGCAGTGCACGAAGCATCCGCGCGATCCGCGCCCCCCACGACGCGACCAGCGTGGTCACCTGTTCCACCACCAGCGGTGTGGCGAGTCCGCCGGTGAAGACGAGTTCGCCCGCGTACGTGATGAGGCGGGAGACGCAGGTGGCGATCGCGTCGCGGACCAGGAGCCGGACGGCGGCCACGAGGCCGGCGGCGCCTTCGGTGATGGCGGCCATGGTGTCGGCGCCCTGGGCGAGGCCGGTGATGGCCTGGTGTTGTTCGGCGGTCCAGGCGCGGTAGGCGGGGCCGGCGCTGCCGCCCCAGCCGGCGACGTCGTCGCGGACGGCCCGGGTCAGCTCGGCTGCCTCGTCGCGGAGCGAGGTGGCGACGTTGCGCCAGGTCTGGGCGTGTGCGGTGATCTGCGCCGGGTCGCCGGCGAGCCAGTCGAGCGCCTCGCTGAGCGGCTTGACGTGTTCGATGAGCCAGGCGATTCCGTACTGGAGCAGGGCGCCGACCGGGTCGGAGACGAAGGCGAGCGCGTCGAGGCCGGCGCTCACGACGCCGAGGCTGCCGTCGATCCAACTGCCGCTGCGGATGCCCTGCGCGATGAGTTCGATGTCCTCGCAGATCCACACTCCCGCCCAGGCGCTGGGCGGGGTGTCCGCTGCGGTGGCGACGAGCGGGTTGGACGTCACGGGCGTTGCCGCACCCCGTCGAGCAGGTGCTTGGCGTGGGCGTCGGAGTGTCGGTAGCGGTCGGCGCTGGTCCGCAGCTTTCCGGCGGTGTCCCGCACCGAGCCCGCGGCGACGCCGATGCCGTCGACCAGGGTCCGCTGGAGGCCGTCGAGCAGTGTCGGCATCAGTGCGCAGAGCTGCCCGTACGCGTCGGTGCCCAACCGGACGTGCTGGCCTGCCTGTTGGGCGGTGTCGAGGCTGCCGGCGCAGCGATCGAGGCGCGCGGCGTGGGCGGTCAGGTCGTCGGGGTCGACCTGGATGCCGTCACCGCGGGGCATCGTTCGGCCCCGGATCGTGGCGCAGCCGACTGCGGTAGGAGTCGATGATGGCCCGCGCGCCCGCGTTGTCGCCGAGGGACTCCGTGGTTACTTCGGTGACCTGCCGCAGCAGGTCGGAGCGGGCGGCTCTCGTGGTGTGCACGATCTGCTCGGCGGTGCGTGCCGCGGGTTGGTGCCGGGTGCGCTCGTCGAGCCGCAGGTCGATCAGCAGGCCCGCCGAGTCGACGGTGACCAGGACCGTCCGATCGGGGGTGTGGGCGGTGCCGGTCAGCTCCCGCATCCGCGTCGACAGCGTCTTGGCCCGTTCCGCCCGTTCGGCGAGCGACGACTCCCACTCGTCGAGCCGGCGCTCCGCCGCGTCGAGCGCGGCGTCGTCCGCCCACATGCTGACCCTCCCCAGGGGACCACGGCCGGCCACCGCCAGCGAGATCACCGGTACGCTACCAACCAGTCGCGTTCCGTGCATGCCCGAGACGATCGCGAATCCGCGCCGGGAGTCGGTCAGGCCGAGGAAGATTGCCTCCGTGACGAGCGACAACGCGCACCGGGGGTGGTCCGCCCGGACGGCCTGGCAGGGGCGGATCAACGCCCCGCTGCGCGCGTTCCTGCGCACCGAGACGGGCGGCGCGCGGGTGGTGCTGCTCGCCGCCGTGGTGGCCCTGGCCTGGGCCAACCTGCACCCGTCGTCGTACGAGTCGGTGTGGCGCACCAGCCTGTCGGTCCGGCTCGGCGACTGGCCCGTCTCGCACGACCTGCGTACCTGGGTCAACAGCGGCCTCATGACGTTCTTCTTCCTGGTCGCCGGCCTGGAGTTGCGCCGCGAGTTCGACATCGGTGAGCTGCGTGAGCGGCGTCGGCTGTGGTTGCCGATGCTGGCCGGGTTCGGCGGCATGCTGCTGCCGATCGGGATCTACCTGGCGATCAACGCCGGACGGTCGACCGCCGTGGGCTGGGGTGCGGTGATGGCCACGGACACGGCCCTCGCGCTCGGCGCGCTGGCCGTCTTCGGGCCGCGTTTCTCGGACCGGCTGCGGGCCTTCCTGCTGACGGTCGCGGTCGTCGACGACCTGGTGGCGATCGCGGTGCTGGCGGTCGCCTACCCGTCGCACTCCTCGCCGAGGGCGCTGCTCGTCGCGGCTCTGATCTTCGCCGTGGTGCTGCTCCTGCGGGTCTGGAAGATCCGGCACGGGTGGTTCTACACGCTGCTCGGGGTGGCGGCCTGGCTCGCGGTGTCGGAGTCCGGCGTCGACCCGGTCGTGGTGGGCCTGCTGATGGGGCTGCTGACCTACGCGTACGACCCGGGCCGCAAGGACCTGCAGTGGGCGAGCGACCAGTTCCGCCTCTTCCGGGAGCAGCCCACCCCCAAGCTCGCCCGGATGGCCCAGGCCGGGCTCACCGCCGCGCTGTCACCGAACGAACGACTACAGAGCCTCTACCACCCGTGGGCGAGCTACGTGATCGTGCCGCTGTTCGCGCTGGCGAACGCCGGGATCGTCATCGACGGCGAGCTGCTGGGCCGGGCCGTGACCTCACCGGTGACGCTCGGCGTGGTGGCGGCGTACGTCGTCGGTAAGCCGGTCGGCATCGTGATCACCTCGTGGTTGGTGACCCGGCTCAGCGGCGAGCGGTTCCGGCCGCCGGTCGGCTGGGTCGCCGTGGTGGGGGTCGGCACGGTCTCCGGTATCGGGTTCACCGTGGCGCTCCTGATCGCCAACCACGCCCTGCACGGCCCGGCGCTGGACGAGGCGAAGCTCGGCATCCTCGTCGCGACGGTGGGCGCGTCCGTCCTCACCTGGCTGCTGTTCCGGATCGTCGCCCGGCTCTCGCCGACCCGCCGCGCCCGTGCGCTGCTCGGCATGGCCATGGGCATCGTCGACCTGAAACTTCCGGTGGACCCGGAGCGCGACCACCTGCGCGGGTCGCTCGACGCGCCGGTGACGGTGGTGGAGTACGGCGACTTCGAGTGCCCCTACTGCGGGCAGGCCGAGCCGGCGGTCCGGGAGCTGCTGGCCGACTTCGCCAACGTCCGGTACGTCTGGCGGCACCTGCCGCTCACCGACGTCCACCCGCACGCGCAGGTCGCCGCCGAGGCCGCCGAGGCGGCGGGCGACCAGGGCGCGTTCTGGGAGATGCACGACCTGCTGCTCGCCCACCAGGACGCGCTCAACCCCGCCGACCTGCTGCGGTACGCCGAGCAGCTCGGCCTGGATCTCGATGAGTTCCGGGAGCACATGGTCAAGCGGATGGGCGTCGACCGGATCGCCGAGGACGTCGAGTCGGCGGACCTCAGCGGCGTCACCGGCACGCCGACCTTCTTCGTCAACGGCCAGCGCCACCATGGGGCGTACGACATCGCCGCGCTCACGGCGGCGGTGAAGTCGGCGTTCACGAGCGCACGGCTGCAACCCGAGTACCGTCGCGAGCCCGGCCAGGGCGGGGACGCGGCCCCGGAATGATCGCAATAAATGCCCTCCGACCTGCGTGAACCGTCGACATCGACGCGCTCTACGATCGCCGGCATGCGGATCGGTCCCCCCGCCGTGACGCCCGCCCTGGACGTGGAATCGCTCCCGCTCACGGCGGACGCCGTGGACGTCTACCAAAATCTCCTGCGGGTGGCGCCGGTGGCGCAGCGGACCTTCCTGACCACCGCCTCGCCACGGGCCACGCGCGCGCTCGCCGGCCTGCTGAGCAGCGGCGCCGTGCACCGCGACGACGCCGGCGTGCTGCACGTCCGGCCACCGCGTACCGCCCTGGAGAACTGGGCCGCGCTGCGGGAGATGGAGGCCGCCCGGGCGCGCGCCGCCGCCGAGACGCTCTCCAGGCTCTACACCGCCGTGCACGGAGCGGGCGCCGCGTTCGTCGAGGTCATCGAGGGCAAGGACGCCGTCCGCGAGCTGTTCCGCCAGTTGCAGGCCGGCGCCCACGCCGAGGTGCGCGGTCTGGAACGCGGGCCGTACCTGCGCGACACCACCCGCGTGCCGGAGGAGGTGCAGTACGACGCGCTGCGGCGCGGGCGGCGGTACCGCTGCGTGTACGAGGGCGAGCTGCTGCACGACGAGGCGATGCTGGCGGCCGTGCGCGCCACGGTCGCCGCCGGTGAGCAGGCGCGCGTCTTTCCCGAGCTGCCCCTGAAGATGATGCTCGCCGACGCCGAGCGTGCTCTGGTCGTCCTGCCCCGGGCCAGCGGTGACGAGGCCGACGCGGTGCTGGTGCACCGCTCCCGGTTGTTGGAGGGGCTGTCCGAGCTGTTCGAGGTGTTCTGGCGGCTCGGAGCGCCGATCCACGCCACCGCCGACACCGCCGAACCGGACGCCGAGCCGACGGTGGCCACCCAGCGGCTGCTCGCGCTGCTCACCGCCGGCCTGACCGACGAGGCGATCGCCCGTGACCTGGGTGTCAGCAACCGTACGGTGCACCGTCGGGTCAGCCGCCTCCAGGAGTTGCTGGGCGCGCGCAGCCGGTTCCAACTCGGCGTGCAGGCCACCCGCCGCGGCTGGTTGTAACTGGCCGGATCCTGCCATGACCGGTCTTCGTCACGGCGGGACGGCGGCGGCGAAACACTCCTGGGCCAGGGTGAAGTCCGTTCGATCAATCGCTGTCTGAGAGGACGGGACGATGCCCCATCCCACGACCGGGTCGCGCCACCCACGCCGCGTGCGCCGGCCGGCCGCCCTGCTCGCCGTGACCCTGGTCGCGGCGGCCCTGACCAGCGGCGCGGCCGGCACCGCCGCCAACGCGGCCACGGCCACCGAGCCGGACACCGCCGCCCTGGCCGCGTCCCTGGCCACCCAGCGGCTCGCCTGGGAGCCGTGCGGGCTGACCGAGGTCAGCCCCGAGGACGAGGCGCAGCTACGCCTGTCCTGCGCGACGGTCACCGTGCCGCGCGACTGGCACCACCCGCGCGACGGAGAGACGATCCAGGTCCGGATCAGTCGCACCGCCGCGTCCGGCCCCGACCGGGCGGGCATCCTGCTGGTCAACCCGGGTGGCCCCGGCGGCAGCGGCCTGTCGCTGGCGCCGTACGTGGCGCGGTCCGCGCCCGCCCTCGCCGAGCGGTACGACGTGATCGGCTTCGACCCGCGCGGGGTGGGGCAGAGCACCCCGCTGCTCTGCACGGTGACCTACCGCGACACCGACAACACCAACGACCTGATCACCCAGGCCAACGTGCGCGGGTGCCGCAGCACCGAGCTGACGAAGTACATCACCACCGAGCAGACCACGTACGACATGGACTTCATCCGGGTGCTGCTGGGCGAGCGCAAGCTCAACTACCTCGGCTACTCGTACGGCACCTGGCTGGGCACCTGGTACGCGGCGACGTTCGGCAGCCGGACGGGCCGGATGGTGCTCGACTCGGTGGCGGCGGTCGGCTCGCCGACGCTGCAGGAGACCTGGGACCTGCAACCGTTCACCCGGGACCGGGCGTTCCAGGAGCAGTTGCTGCCGTACATGGCCCGCCACGACGACCTGTACGGCCGGGGCAGCGACCCGATGAAGATCCGGGAGATGTTCGAGCGGGCCGGCGGCACCCGCGTCGGCATGGGACCGTTCATGTTCGGCTGGTTCATTCTCGGCGCGCTCTACGACACCCAGAACTATCCGACGGCCGCGGCGGCGGTGAACACCGTCATCCAGTACTACGAGGAGTGGAACGGCTGGACGCCCGAGCAGATCCTCAGCGCCGCGACCGCGAAGCTGCTCGCCGCGCCGGGCATCACGGCCGACGACCGGGCGTACATCGAGCAGTCCCGCGTCGCCGCCCAGGCGACGCTGAAGACCCAGGGTGACCGGTCCCTGCTGGCCCAGGGCACGGACGAGTACACGTACGACATCGACTACGTCTTCGAGGTGATCCGCTGCCAGGACGGGCAGTGGAACGACAGCATCGCGCACTGGAACGCGTTCAGCCGACGCCTCACCCGGGACGCGCCGCTGGTCGCCCCGTACCTGCAGAACCCGCCGGCGTGCGCGTACTGGCCGACCAGCAACCGGATGCCGAAGTTCGACCGCAGGACGTTCCCGAAGGTGCTGATGCTCCAGGACGAGCTCGACGTGGCGACCGCGTACGAGGGCGCGCTGGCGGCCTCGAAGAAGCTGCCCGGCGCGTCGATGATCAGCGTCGACAACGAGGGCAGCCACGGCGTCTTCCCGTACTACACCCCGTGCGTGGACGACCCGGTCTACGCCTACCTGCTGGACGGTCGGCTGCCCGCCGAGACGTACACGGGCTGCCAGGCGGTGCCGCTGCCGGGCGAGAACGCGGTGTTCGAGGTGGGCGGCAAGCTGACCGGCAAGGGGACGGTGCGGACCCGTCTGATCACCGACGACATGCGGGCCGCCAACCGGATGCTCAAGCGGATGCTGCGCACCGAGCCGGGACCGTCGTACCCGGAGTGACGCTCCTCGGGGAGCGGGCGGCGACCTGACGCCCGCTCCCCAGTGGATAGGACACCGCCTCTTGACTCCCGGGAAACATCGGGCCACCATCTGACAACGTTGTCACATACCCCCGTCCCTTCTGACAACGTTGCCACCCTGGAGGCGCAATGTCCGAGCCATCGCCCGTTTCGCGGCGTACCTTCCTCTCCGCCGGAGCGACGCTGCTGGCGTCGGTCGGGGTGACCGCCGTCCTGCCGGACGCGGTCGCTGCCGCCGCCGCGCCGTCGGCCGGCGGCCCGTCGACCACCACTGACCTGGCCAGATATCGGCCGGTGGCGGTCTCCTCGACCGACTACGCGCCGACGCCCGCCGCGTTCGCCGTGGACGGCCTGCCCCAGGTCGGAGTCCGGGGCAGCGGATGGCGGGCCGCAAACGGCGATCCGCAGTGGATCTCGGTGGACCTCCAGGCACCGTGCCGCGTCGAGGCCGTCACCCTGGTCTTCGAGGCGACCCTCGCCGACGGGCCGTTCGACGGCAACTACACCGACACCGACGGCGACGAGATCCTCTCCAGCGCCGCGACGGCGTACCGCATCGAGGTCTCCACCGACGGCCGCGACTGGCGGTCGGTGTACGAGACCACCGACGGCCAGGGCGGCGTACAGGCCATCAAGCTCCCAGAGCCGGTCACCGCGCGTTGGGTCCGGATGACGGTCACCAAACGGTCGAACACCAATCCGGTCGGCCTGAACGGCTTCCAGGTCTACGGCGTCGCTCTGGCACCTCGCCCGAAGGCGGACGGCTGGACGAGCTGGGAGGGCGGCAACACCGGCCGGCCGCCCGAGCTGACGGCGGCCCCGAACGGCACGGTCGCGCTGGAATCCGGCTGGTCGTTGACGATGGACGACTTCGCGGGCACCACCGACGGGGCCGAGTTGTCCCGGGCCGGTGTCGACGTCGGCTCGTGGCTGCCGGCCACCGTGCCCGGCACCGTCCTGGGCACCCTCGTCGAGCAGGGCCACCTGCCCGACCCGGTCGCCGGCTTCAACAACCTGCGCATCCCCGAGGCGCTGTCGCGGCACACCTGGTGGTACCGGCGGGCGCTGCGGTTGCCGCGCGGCCTGGACACCTCCGCCGGCCGCCGGATCTGGCTGGAGTTCGACGGCATCAACCACGAGGCCACCGTCTGGGTGAACGGCGTGCAGGTCGGCAGCGTCAAACACCCGTTCGCTCGGGCCGCCTTCGACATCACCGACGCCCTCGCGGGCCACCGCGACCACGTCCTGGCCGTCCGGGTGACCCCGATGCCACACGTCGGCACCCCCGGAGACAAGGGCCCCGACGGCCGTACCTTCCTCCAGTCCGCCCACCACTACCTCGACGCGCCGACCTACCTGGCGGTGTCCGGCTGGGACTGGATGCCCGCCGTCCGGGACCGCGTCACCGGGCTGTGGGACCACGTGCGGCTGCGCAGCACGGGCGCCGTGGTCGTCGGTGACCCGCACGTCGAGACCACGCTGCCGAAACTGCCCGACACCGGCACGGCCGAGGTGACCATCCGGGTGCCCGTGCGCAACGCCACGGCCACCGCGACCACCGTCACCGTGCGCGCGGAGTTCGACAAGGTACGCGTCGAGTCGACGGTGACCATCGCCGCCCACACCTCCACGACGGTCACCTTCGCGCCCGAGCGTTTCCGGGCGCTGCGCCTCGCCCAGCCCCGGCTGTGGTGGCCAAACGGCTACGGCGAGCCGCACCTCTACGACCTGACGCTCACCGCCACCGTCGGGCGCGCGGTCAGCGACCGGCGTGAGCTGCGCTTCGGTGTCCGCCAGTTCGGCTACGACTGGCACCAGCCGGTCGTGATCTCCCCACCCGGCCAGCCGCCGCTGGACTTCGTCGACGGGGCCGCCACGCAGACCGTCACGTTCGACCGGCAGCACGCCCGGCACGTGCGTATCCAGGCGGGCCAGCGCGCCACCGGCTGGGGCATCTCGATGTACGCGCTGTCGGTGGCCGACGGCTCGGGCCCGGACCTCGCGCTGCGCCGCGACGCGACCGCCTCGTCGGCGGAGAACGACAGCAACGTGCCCGCCAAGGCGGTCGACGGTGACATGTCGACCCGCTGGGCCTCGCAGGCCGAGGACGACCAGTGGATCCAGGTCGACCTCGGCGCCGCCGTCGACTTCGACCGGGTCACCATCGTCTGGGAGCAGGCGTACGCCCTGGACTACCGCGTCCAGGTCTCCGCCGACGGGCAGGAGTGGACGGACGTCACGTCGGTCAGCAACGACACCCCGCTGGGCAGCCGCGCCACCCAGGTCGAGACGTTCGCCAGCCGGACCGCCCGGCACCTGCGCGTCCGGACCGGCGCGCGGGTGACCTCGTGGGGCGTCTCGATGTGGGGGCTGTCGGTGCAACGGCAGGCCGAGCCGAACGTCGACCTGGCGCTGCACCGGACGGCGACCGCGTCGTCGTCCGACGGCGACTCCAACGGGCCGGACCGGGCCGTCGACGGCAACCCGCGGACCCGGTGGTCGTCGGCGTTCGAGGACAACCAGTGGATCGCCGTCGACCTCGGTGCTCCGGTCGCCTTCGACCAGGTGACGATCGTCTGGGAGCAGGCGTACGCCCGCGACTTCGTCATCCAGGTGTCCGACGACGGGCAGTCGTGGACCGACGTCAAGGCGGTCAGCAACAAGATCACCGAGCTGAAGATCAGCGTCAACGGCGTGCCGGTGTTCGTCCGGGGCGGCAACTGGGGCTGGGACGAGCTGCTGCGCCGGGTGCTGCCGGACCGGCTGGCCGACACGGTCGAGATGCACCGCGACATGAACTTCACCATGATCCGTAACTGGCTGGGCAGCAGCAACCGGGAGGAGCTGTACCGGGCCTGCGACGAGCAGGGCATCCTGGTCTGGAACGACTTCTGGCAGGCCGGCGGCTTCCTGCCAAACCCGCCCGGCTACGTCGACATCGCCGCCGACACGATCCGGCGGTTCCGGCACCACCCGAGCATCGTCGTCTGGTGCGGCGCGAACGAGGGCGACCCGCCGCCGATCGTCGACGCCGGCCTCAAGCAGGCCGTTGCCACCGAGCACCCGGAGATTCTGTACATCCCCAACTCCGCCAGCGGCATCGTGAGCGGACGCGGACCGTACGGCTGGGTCGACCCGACCACCTACACCGACGCGACGATCTACGAGGCCGACTCGTTCGGCTTCCACACCGAGATCGGCATGCCCGTCGTGTCGGTGGCCGAGAGCATGCGCAACCTGGTGGGCGACGCTCCCGAGTGGCCGATCGGCGAGGTGTGGAACTACCACGACTGGTCGACCATCGGTAACCAGCGCGTCGGCACGTACCAGGACGCGATCGACACGCGGCTCGGCGCGTCCGGCTCGCTCGACGAGTTCGCCGCCCGGGCGCAGTTCGTCAACTACGAGAGCCACCGGGCCATGTTCGAGGCGTGGAACGCCAACCTGTGGCAGGACGCCACCGGCCTGCTGCTGTGGATGTCGCACCCGGCGTGGCACAGCACGGTCTGGCAGACGTACGACTACGACCTGGACGTCAACGGCGCCTACTTCGGTGCCCGCAAGGGGTGCGAGCCGGTGCACGTCCAGGCCGACCCGGGCACCTGGCAGACGCGGGTGGTCAACCACACCACGGCCGCGCTCACCGGCGTGACGGTCACCGCCCGCCGGTACGACCTCAACGGCCGGTCGCTGGGCGCCGCGCAGCGTCAGCGGGTGGACGTGCCGCGCTCGTCGACGACGCCCGCGTTCGCCGTGGCGTCGGCGGACGGCGGTGGGCTGCACCTGGTCCGATTGGAGCTGCGCGACGGCCGGGACCGGCTGCTCGCGGAGAACACCTACTGGCGCTACGACAAGGCCGAGCAGATGCGGGCGCTCACCACCCTGGCGGGCGCGCGACTGTCGACGTCGACGAGTACCGCACGCATCGTGGACGGCCGGAACACCGTCACCACGACGGTCCGCAACCAGGGCCGTACGGTCGCCGCCATGGTCCGGCTCGCCGTGCGCGACGAGCACGGGAAGCGGATCCTTCCGGCCCGCTTCGACGACAACTATCTCTGGCTGCTGCCCGGGGAGACGCGTCAGGTGCGGATCTCCTGGCCGGCCCGGCCGGGCCTGCCCCGCAAGGCCACCGTGACCGCCCAGGCGTACAACGCGGCCTAACATTGCCCGCTGGGAGGCGGCCGCCGAGGGCCGCCTCCCGGCCCCCAGTGAGGTGTTGTCATGTCGTTCACCACCCGACCGACCCTGCAGGGCACCTTCGGCATGGTGTCGTCGACGCACTGGCTCGCCAGCCAGTCGGCGATGGGAATCCTCGAACGCGGCGGCAACGCGTTCGACGCCGCGGTGACCGCCGGGTTCGTCCTGCACGTCGTCGAACCCCACCTCAACGGCCCGGCCGGTGAGGTGCCGGCGATCGTCGCCACCGCCCGGGATCCGCGTCCGACGGTGCTGTGCGGGCAGGGCCCCGCGCCGGCCGGCGCGACGATCGCCCACTTCCGGTCGCTCGGCCTGGACCTCGTCCCGGGCGCCGGCCCGCTCGCGGCGGCCGTGCCCGGCGCGGTGGACGCGTGGCTCCTGCTGCTGCGCGACCATGGCACGCTCTCCCTCGCCGACGTCCTGGAACCGGCGATCGGCTACGCCGCCGCCGGCCACCCCCTGGTGGGCGCGGTCGGCGCGACGGTGGCGGCCGTGCGATCGCTGTTCGAGGAGCACTGGCCCACCTCCGCCCAGCTCTGGCTGCGCGGCGGCCGGCCGCCGGTCGCGGGGGAGCGGTTCGCCAACCCGGTGTACGCGTGCACACTGCGCCGACTCGTCGAGGCGGGGCAGACGGCCGGCGGGGACCGGGAGGCGCAGATCGAGGCGGCCCGCCGAGCCTGGGGCACGGGCTTCGTGGCCGAGGCGATCGACGCGTTCAGCCGACGGCCGTTCCGCGACTCCAGCGGACGCGCACACGCCGGGCTGGTCACCGGCGACGACCTGGCCGCGTTCTCGGCGACCTGGGAGACGCCGACCACCCTCGACTGGCAGGGCTGGACGGTCGCCAAGACCGGCTTCTGGGGCCAAGGCCCGGTGCTGCTGCAGACCCTCGCCGTGCTCGACGCGCTCGACGACGACGGCGCGTACGACACGGCCACCGCCGCCGGCATCCACGCCCAGGCCGAGGCGTTGACGCTCGCGTTCGCCGACCGCGAGGCGTGGTACGGCGACAGCGCCGACGTGCCCGCCCCGGCGCTGCTCGACCCGGCGTACGCGCGGGACCGGGCGGCCCTGATCGGGGACCGCGCGTCGAGCGAGCTGCGACCCGGAAGCCCCGGCGGTGCCCAACCGCGTCTGCCGGACCACCTGCGGTCGGGCGTCACCCACCGGGCCGACGTGCCGGACCCCACCACGGGCGAGCCGACGGTACGGTCCGACGGGGTCACCCGGGGCGACACCTGCCACGTCGACGTCGTCGACAGGTGGGGCAACATGATCTCCGCGACGCCGAGCGGTGGGTGGTTGCAGAGTTCACCCACGATCCCCGAGCTCGGGTTCCCGCTGGGCAGCCGGTTGCAGATGTGCTGGCTTCAGGAGGGACTGCCCGCGTCGCTCGCCCCGGGCCGCCGGCCACGCACCACGCTCAGCCCGACCCTGGTGCTGCGCGACGGGCAACCCGTCCTGGCGTGCGGCACGCCCGGCGGCGACCAGCAGGACCAGTGGCAGCTGCCCTTCCTGCTGCGCCACCTCGTCGGCGGTCAGCACCTCCAGCAGGCCATCGACGCGCCCGCCTGGCACAGCCTCGGCGTGCCGTCGTCGTTCTACCCCCGCGACCGCGAGCCCGGCGTGCTGCTGGTGGAGGACCGGCTCGACGCCGCCGTGGTGACGGCCCTGCGGGCGTACGGGCACGAGGTGCGGCTCGCCGACGCGTGGAGCCTCGGTCGGCTCTGCGCCGTGTCCCGGGACCCGGCCACCGGAGTGCTCGCCGCGGGCGCGAACCCGAGGGGCATGCAGGGCTACGCCTGCGGCCGGTAGGAGACGCCGGTCAGGCGCCGCGCGCGAACAGCGCGAGGCGTACCCGGTTGGGGCTGTCGGTCTTGGTCATGAGGCTCGTGATGTGGGTCTTGACGGTGGTCACGCCGATGTGGAGCCGCTCGGCGATCTCGGTGTTGGACAGGCCCTCGGCGACCAGGGTCAGCACGTCCTGCTCGCGGGCGGTGAGCCCGTCATGCTGCCGGGGCGGCGTGACGCGGGCCCGCACCGCGCGTTGGACGAGGCGGTGCAGCACCTCCGGGCTGAACGGGCTGTCGCCCGCGGCGGCCCGCCGGATGCCGTCCAACAGCTCGGCCGGCGGCGCGTCCTTGAGCAGGAAACCGCACGCGCCGGCGCTCAGGGCGGGGTAAAGGTGGTCGTCGTCGCCGAACGTGGTCAGCACCAGCACCCGGGTGGCGGGACGTTCGGCGAGGATGCGCCCGGTCGCGGTGATCCCGTCGACGCCCGGCATGCGCAGGTCCATGACGACGACGTCGGGGACGAGCCGCGCCGCGAGGGTGACCGCCTCGCGGCCGTTGTCGGCCTCGCCGACGACCTCGATGTCGGTCTGCGCGTCGCACAGCATGCGCAGGCCCGCCCGGATGAGGTGCTGGTCGTCGACGAGCAGGACACGGATCACGCCGGCCTCCGGGTGGGTGTTCCGGGCGGGGCCGCGCGGGCCCGGGGAGCCGGCGTGGGCAGGGTGTTCGGCAGGACGGTACGCACCCGCCAGCCCGTACCGGTCGGACCCGCCTCCAGCCGGCCGCCGAGGACCTCGACGCGTTCGGTCATCCCGGTGACGCCGTGACCGCCGCCGGCCGGCACCGCCGTCGACGTGCGGTCGCCGTCGACACCACCCCCGTCGTCGGTGACCTCCCAGTGCACGGCCCCGTCGCGGACCGCCACCACCAGGCGTGCCCGCGCGGACGTCCCCGCGTGGCGGGCCACATTGGTCAACGCCTCCTGGGTCAGCCGCAGCACCGCCAGACCCCGTACCGCGTCGAGTGAGCCGATCGCCGCGTCGACGTCGGCCTCCACGGTGATGCCGCTCTGGCGGGCCCGGTCGACGGCGGCGCCGAGCGCCGAGGGGAGCGCCGCGGGCTCGATCGCGGTCAGCGCGGCGTCGCCGCGTACCCCGTCGGGGTCGCGCAGCACCGCGACCAGCCGGCGCAGCTCCGACAGCGCCGCGGTGCCCGTGCCGTGCACGTCGTCGAACACCTCGTCCACCCGCGGATCGAGGTCGGTCAGGACGTGCCGGGCCACACCGACCCGCAGCACCATCGACGCCACGTGGTGGGCGACGACGTCGTGCAGCTCGCGGGCGATGGCCGCGCGCTCGTCGGCGCGCGCCGCCCGGCCCTCCGACTCGCGGCGTCGCTGCTCGGCGAGCGCCCGCTCCAACGCCTGCCGGCCCACCTCCCGGTTGGCCCGGATGACCAGGCCGAGCAGCACCGGGACGCCGACCTCCAGGCCCAGACCGACGACGCCGGAGCCGACCTGGCGCAGCGGGGCACCGATGCTGGTGGTCAGGTCGACCACGGTCAGCAGCCCGGCCGCCAGCCAGATCGTGCGGGCGCGACCCGCGAGCATGGTGACCTCGAGCAGAGCCCAACTCGCGCCCACCTGGTTGATGGTGACGTCGTCGACGAGGCAGATCGCGACCGCCAGCAACGCCGTCTGCGCCACCAGGTTGACCACCGGCCGGCGGTACGCCACGACCGCCACGGCGAACGCGGCCACCGCGAGGGTCCACTGTGTCGGCGAGGGCACGGAAGCGGAGTGGGGCACGAAGAGCAGGTAGCCCAATCCGCTGAGGTCGAGCAGCAGCATCCGCCCGCGCGCGTCCCGCGCGTCGAACAGCCGCCCCCACCACGCCACGCTCGTCAGCCTAGGTGCCCGGTGTCGACGGCTGCGACCGCCGGCCGCCGCCACCTGGCCCGTACGCCCAGGTAGGCGGTCAGGCCGAGCGGCCCGAGCAGGATGGTCAGCAGCAGCACCGGGGCCATGACCAGCGCCGGTACCCCCCGTTCCCGGCTGTCCAACCACGCCCAGCGGCCCACGAACAGGTCGAACGCGATCATGTGCGCCCAGCCCGCCGCCGCGCCGTCGGGTGTGCCGAGCAGGTCGCGCACCCCGTCGAGGGTCGGCGACGCGACGGCGGGCAGCACCGTGCCGAACGCCGGCACCACCAGCAGCGCGTAGATCACCACGACCGGCAGCACGATCAGCGGCGAGCCGACGATCCGGGCCGTCCACGACCAGCGTGGCAGCAGGATCATCAGCGCCCAGAACGGCGCGGCCAGCGCGAACGTCAGCGAGAACAGCGCCCCGGTCATGCCGCGAGCGCCAGCTCCGGGCGGCGGCGCGCGAGCACCAGGGCGGTGGCGGTCGCCGTCGCGACCGCCAGGGCCGCGACGACGGCCAGGGTGAGGGCATCCGGGCGCAGCAGCGGCTGCCCGCGCAGGGCCTGCCAGGTCAACACCAGAGTGAGTACGCCGTACGCCGTGCCCGCGACGACCAGCAGCCGGACGCGGGTACGCGCGTCGAGCCGGGACGCGTACCGGGTCAGCAGGATCGCCAGGAGCGGCAGGGCCTGCAGGGCGTGCAGCCCCACGAAGTGCCCGATCCGCAGGTCGCCGCCGGTGGTGCTCCAACCGACCACGGGCAGCCCCGGCCCACCGTCGGCCACGCCCACGCTGTGCGCCCCGGAGACGCCCTCGATGCCCGGGTCCTGCGTCGGAAGCACCATCGGCACGGCCGCGAGCATACCGAGCAGGGACAGGCCGAGCCCCCACCCGACGGCGGTCGCGGCGACCCGGTCGGGAATCCGCCGGATCAGCAGGACGACCGCGAGGACGAGGTGCGCGACGAACAGCACCATGATCGCTGCGCCCATCACCGCGAAGAGGATCGCGTTCAGCGCGGTGGTGTCGTTGAAGTGGCTGGTCGTACCCCGGATCACCTGAGCGACGATCACCACCATCTCCACCAGCGCCAGCGCGACGATGGTCGCCGCCGCCCACTCCGCGGCCCGGCTGCGACGCGGCAGCAGCGACAGCATCCACGCGAGCGTCGCGCCGTAGACGACGAAGGAGACCGCGAACTTGAACGGCTTGAGCCAGATCGGCGCCCCGGTGAGGACGCGGGGGTCGACGAGGACGCCGACGGCGGCGACGACGGCGAGCACCGCTGACGCGGCCACGAAGAGGGTCAGCGGGCGGTTCCAGCGCGCCGCCCGGCGCAGAACGGTAGTCATGCCTGTAGATGCTCGTGGCCGCCCGTGCCGTACGCGTCCGACCTCGGGCCCCGGTCGCGGCCCCGGGTCGGAGCCCGCCTCCTCCCTGGGTAGGAGGTGAGATCGGGCGCGATCCGCCGCCGATGCTGGCACAATGGCCGGCCTGCCGACCGGGGGAGTGACCGTGACGACCAGCGAGGACCGTGTCCAGCCGAACGAGGCCACCGTGCCGCTGCTGCCCTGCCCAGCGCCCGAGGAGACCCTGGCGTTCTGGCGGGCCCTCGGTTTCGAGGTGACCTACGAGCAACTGCGACCGTACGTCTATCTGGCGTTCCGGTTCAGCGGGTTCGACCTGCACTACGGCCCCGCGCCGAAGGACCTCGACCCGGCCCGGGAGCAGTCCGGCGGCGCCCTGGTCATGGTCGACGCGGTCGCGCCGTACCACGCGGCGTTCGCCGACGCGATGCGCCGCGTGTACGGCAAGGTGCTCGTCAAGGGCCTGCCCCGGATGACCCGCTTCCGGGCGGGAGCGTCGCGGTTCAGCATCGTCGACCCGTCGGGCAACACCATCGTCTTCATCCGCCGCGACGAGCCGAAGGACGTGGAGTACGGCGGGTCGTCCGAGCTGCAGGGGCTGGCCCGGGTGCTGGACAACGCGCGGATCCTGCGCGAGTTCAAGACCGACGACCGGGCCGCCTACCGGGCGCTCGACTCGGGGATGCGCCGCCGTGCCGAGGACGCCCCGGTGGTCGAGCAGGCGATGGCGCTGGCCGCGCTCGTTGAGTTGTCGGTGGCGCTGGGCAAGACCGACCGGGTGCCCGAGTGGGGGGCCCGGCTGCGCGCGCTCACGTTGACGGAGTCGGAGCGTACCCAGGTGGCGGCCTATGTCGCGGACCCGGCCCTGCTGGAACCGTTCTGGTCCGATCCACGGTGACGCGGCGGACCGGGCCGGGCCCGGCCCGGCCCCGGTCCGGTCAGCGGCTCGCGGAGCTGCGGCGGAACAGCGCCGTCACGCCGGCCAGCAGGACGAGAAGCAGGCCGGTGAACCAGTTCATGGCCGTGATCGTGCTGACCGTGCGGGTGGCGATCCCGATGCCGAGGGCCGGCAGGCTCATCCCGAGGTAGGCGATGAGGAACAGCCCGGCCAGGGCCTCACCGCGCCGGGCCGGCGCGGCCATCGCCGCGACCGTGCCGACGGAGGCCTTGAACAGCACACCCGCGCCGACGCCGGCGAGCACGCCACCGAGCAGGAACGCGGTCAGGCTCGCGGTGTGCATCCCCACCAGCACGACGGGCACGCCGACGGCCTGCGCCAGCAACCCGAGCCGTACCTTCGCCGGGGCGGGCAGCCGGGTGGTGAGGCTCTGCGCCACGGCCGCGCCGCCGAACACGGCGAACACGACCGCGCCGGCCAGCGCCCGCGACGGCAGGTGCAGGGCGCCGGCGACGAAGCCCGGCGCCACGGAGGTGAACAGGCCGAACACGGCGAACGACGCGAAGCCGGCGGCGGTCGCCGCCACGTACCCGGCGGGGTCGCCGTGGTCGGCGCTGATCCGCTGCGGCCGGTAGGTGGGCCGGACCGGCCGCTCCAACACGGTCTCCGGTGTCGCCGCGACCGCCACGAGGCTGACGGCCAGCAGCACGGCGAACACCAGGTACGGGGTGCGCAGCGGCGCGTCGACGTACTGGGCGAGGACGCCCGCGACCAGCGCGCCGACGCCGAGGCCGCCGATGTTCGCGGCGGTGGAGACCACCTCGAAGCGCTGCCGGGACGCGCCGGGGCGGTGCGCCGCGTGCAACTCCTGGAGGTACGCGGTCGCGGTCGCGGTGATCATGCCGATGCCCAGCCCGCTCACCAGGCGGGCGACCAGCAGCACCGGCAGGGACGCGTCGCCCAGGAACAGCGCGGCGGCGACCAGTTCCAGGGCCAGCGCCGGGATGAGGATCTTCTTGCGGCCGACCCAGTCCGACACGTGCCCGGCGAGCAGCAGGCTGATCACCACACCCACCGCGTACGCCGCGAACACGATCGTGACCGTGAACGTGGAGAAGCCGTCCCGCGCCATGTAGAGCGGGTACAGCGGGGACGGAACGGTGCAGAACGCCATCGCGGTGAGGAACGCCAGGGCGATCGCCCAGAAGCCACGGCCGTGGCGGGATGATCCTTCGCCGGGGCCAGCCGGGGCGACGGGCCGACGGGAGGGCAGGGTCGTTGACGACATGAGCCCACTGTCACCCCACTCGATCATCACGTCCAACGAAAGTTGACGCTAGTCACCATCGCTGCGAGTGATACTTGGGGCGTGGAACTGCGTCAGCTCGAGTACTTCGTCGCGGTGGCCGAGGAGCAGAACTTCACCCGCGCCGCCGCCCGCCTGCACGTCGTCCAGTCCGCCGTCTCGGCGGCCGTGAAGACGCTCGAACGTGAACTGGGCGCACCCCTGCTGGACCGCAACTCCAAACGCGTACTCCTGACCGACGCCGGCGTCGCGCTGCTGCCGCGCGCCCGCATCGCCCTCGACGCGGCCCGCGACGCCCGCGACGCGGTCGCCGAGGTGCACGGCGGCCTCCGGGGCACCCTGCGCATCGGCACCATGACCTCGATCAGGCTCCTGCACCTGCCGGCCCTGCTCGGCGAGTTCCACCGCCGGCACCCCGGAGTGCTGCTGCACACCAGCGTCGCGCCGTCCGGCTCCCAGGGGCTCATCGACGCGCTCACCGAGCGCCGACTCGACCTCGCCTTCGTCTCGCTGCCCGGCACGCCACCGGCGCAGATCCACCTCACCGAGCTGGCCCGGTCGGTGATCGACCTCGTTGTGCCGGACGGTCACCCGCTCGCCGCGAACGAGGCGGTGTCGCTGCGCGACCTCGCCGGTCTCGACTTCATCGACTCTCCGATCGGCTACGGCAACCGCACCGTGACCGACCGGGCGTTCGCCACCGCCGGCCTGTCCCGGCGCGTCACCATCGAGATCCCCGACATCGCCACCGGCGCCGACCACGTCCGGCACGGTCTCGGTATCGCCCTGCTGCCCCGCTTCGTCGTCGCCGACGCTCCCGGAGTCCGCACCCTGACCGTCACCGACGCCGACCTGGACTGGACCGCGTCGCTGGCCACGCCCGTGGACCGCCCGGTCGGCGCCGCAGCCCGCGCCCTCATCGCCCTGACCGGCGAGTTCCTGCCCTGATTCGCGCCGCGGGGCAGTCGTGCCCCCGCGCGGCGCGAATCAGAAGGGCCACTGCTCGTCGGACCCGGCCTCGATCAGCGGGATCATCGCGAACGCCGCGTCGGACAGCCCGCCGAACGTGTGTCGCCTGGTCGCCGTCGATGTGTGCCCGACCCGGTATCCGGCCAGGTTCCAGGTGTACACGGGCACCTCCGCCGGCACCGACGCGGCCACATCCGCCGACCCGTGCCAGTGCGCCTGCTCGTCGGTGAGGATGATCAGCCGGTCGTGTGCGCCGAAGTGCTCCCGGACCGCCTTCTCGGTGTCGGTTCCCCGGCCGAGGAAGTAGCCGCCCTCCCTGAACCGCCGCACCGCCGCGAGGACCGACTCGCCCGCCACCGAGGGGAACACCCGGCTGTGATCGGAGAACGACACCACGGTGGCCGCCTGCGCGCGGGCGGCCAGCGCGAGACCGAACACCGTGGCGGCGTCCCAGCAGCGCAGCGTGCCGTCCTTGCTGAACGCGCTCTCCATCGAGCCGGACGTGTCGATGAGGATCAGCGTCCGTCCGTCCAGGGCGGGAACGTTCGCGAGGGCGTGCTGCAAGGCCTTCTCCAGCGGGTACGCCCAGCGCAGGCTCGGTGCCGCGTTGTACGCCGACAGGAAGCGCATCGGCAGTACCCGCGAAGTCGCCACCCGCGCCGGGTCGGAGAGCGTGGCCGCCACCGTCTCCGCGACGGCGTCGCCGACCCCGGCCTGGTCGAAGTTGCGCAGGTTACGCAGCAGCGCCAGGTAGCCCATCGTCGGGATGACGGACTCCCACGCGGCCGCGTCCATCGCCCGCTGTCGCCAGCCGGCCAGGGCCTCCCACGTCATACCCGCCTCGTCCAGCACGGCCCGGTCGGAGACCTCCCCGCGCTGCTCGACCGGCATCGCCATGAGCGCGTCCCGCGCCCTCAGCATCCGCAGGGACTCCGGGACCGGGTTGTCCCGGTGGTGCCGCCGATCCAGCGCGTGCCGGAACAGGTCACCCTGTCGCTCGTCCCTGGCGGTGGGGTGGGTCAGGTCGATGACGTCACCGAAGCGCACCTGGCGGCCGACGGAGTCGTACTTGAGCAGGCTCCGCTCGGTGTAGAGCCGGACCGCCGCGTCGGCGATGCCCCGCTTCACCGGCTTGGGCAGTGCCCGGCCGTGACGAGCCAGCCAGTACGCGAGCGCCTCGCCCGGCTCGTCGGCACGCTGCAACGCGGCGTCGACGACCGCGCGCGAACCCGGTATGCCGGCCGCCACCTGGGCGCGGGCGCCCTCGACGGCCGCCACCACGGACGCCGAGCGCATCATCGCGCCCGTCCGCAGCCACGACACGAACCGGCCGAACCAGTCGGGATCAGCGACGGCGACGGTGGCGACCAGGTCCCGGAAACGAGCGTCCCGATCGGTGGAGCCCTCGTAGAAGGTGGCCTCGCCAACCATGTTCGAGACACCGAGAAGGAACAGTTCGAGGCGCGGCTCACGGACGAAACCGGGGGCGCCCTCGGTGGTCACCGGCCGCTGCTGGCTCGTGCGCGGCTTGAGGTTGAACTTGGCCATGACGTCCCCCACGTCGGTCGGCCGAGAAGGCGCCACCACCGCGCACACCCGAGATCAGAGTCGGCCACGGAACAGTCCGCCGTTCTGTCCGTTGAACTACCCACCCGAAGGTGTCGGGGGATTCGAACCCCCATCTGCGGATCCCGAAGTAACCGTTGCCTGCGCACCGGGTGTGCGTGTGGTCGCGCTTCCCGAGATCGAGGTCGGCGACGGAGGTCCTTCACCGGGGCCGGAACCCCTCCAGATGTAACCGTCGCCTACGCACCGGGAAGTGCGGTCACGACCGTAGCGGCGGTGGCGCCGGGCGGGCAACGGAGTTTGTGATCACGTTACGAGCGCCCTGCGTACGCGCCGCACGCCCGAGATCAAAGGTGGACACGGCTTCGCGGGTTCGAACCGCAGGCCCTTGCCGGGCCGTTACCAGAAGTAGCCGTATCCGTCGCACCGGGCGTGCGGCGAGCGCACCTCCCGAGATCGAAGCGGCGACGGCGACCGGCCCTCGCGGGCCAAGGTGACCTAGGCCGCTGGTCGACGCCACCCGAAGTGGCGGTAGGATTTGAACCTACGTCTCCCCGTTTGAAGCGGAAGTAGCCGTTGCCTGCGCACCGGGAAGTGCCCCACGACGGTAGGCCCGCGTCGCCACACCAACAACCCATTTCGCAGCCTTGTCGAGGGAGGCACGTGGCTACAGCATCGCCAGCGGGACGAGCTGCACGGTGTCGACGCCGTCGAGTTTCCTCAGCTCGGACACTCCCGCGCCCTTCTTGTCCAAGGGCATCTCGAACCGCCAGGACTCGTGTCCCATCTGCGGATCGAGCTGCGTGGTCAGGTCGCCCTTGCCCTGGCAGCGCTCACGCAGACGTTCGTACGCGGCGGCCCGGTCCTCGAAGGCGATCGACCGAGCGGTCGGCAGCGCCCGTACCGCCTGCTCCACGGCGGTCCGCTGCCCGTCGGTCACGGTCGGCTTCACCCGGACGACGATGCCGATCCGCGAGGGCAGGGGATCGACGTCCGCGACCTTGAGGACGACATCCGTGACGCCCGCGACGTCGGCCATCACCAGCTCGACCGCCTCGGCGATCGGCGCGTCGGTGACCGTGGCGTGGAACAGTTCCGGCAGGTACTCCGGTTTGATCTCCGCCAACAGGTCGGGGCTGTCCTTCAGCGCCTCCTTCTCTCGCGCGTACGCCCGCTCGCGGTTCTCGAACGTCACCTGTTCGACGCTGGGCATCGACCTCAGCCGCTGTTCCACGGTGGTCTTCCGGTCCGCCGTGATGTCGTGTTCCAGGAAGACGGTCAGGGCGACCTTCGTGAACTCCGCCGGCTTCGAGGGCTTCGAGGTGCAGGCGGAGACGCCGAGCAGGAGGACCAGTGCCAGGGGTGGAGCGAGGCGACGCATGGGCGGAGATCGTAACGATCAACCGCGGGCGCCGCTGTCCGTCGTCGGCCGATGCCCCTGCCGCACCGGTGCACGGCAGGGCAGGCTCGGCGGGAGTCCGAAGAGGCCGAACAGCGCCGGGTCGACGAACGTCACGCATCGCCGGATCAGGCCGTCCGTCACGCTGAAGAGTTGGAGCGAGTGCGCGCGGACGCGACCGGTGTCCGGGTCGGGCGCGTAGGCCGCCAGGGCCGTGGAGCTGTTCGCCGCCACCGGCAGAAGATGCCACCCCGTCCCCCGCATGCCGAAGACGCGTTCCAGGAAACGCTGATAGTGCGATCTGCCGGCGAGCCAGAGCGCCACCGGAGGCATTTCCAACACGACGTCGTCGGCGAGTAGGCGGGCCAGACCGGGCACATCAGCGGCCTCGAACGCCGCCAGATAGCGCTCGACCACGGCACGTTCGTCGGGGTCGGCCGGCTCGCGTAACTCCTCCAGCGTCGGACCGGCGGCCCGCAGCGTCGCTCGGGCCCGCTGCAGACCGCTGTTCACCGAAGCCACACTGCCGCCGAGGATCTGCGTCACCTCCACGGCCGACAGTTGCAGCACCTCCCGCAGCACCAGCACCGCGCGTTGCCGAGCGGGCAGCAGTTGCAGCGCCGCGACCAGGGCGAGCCGCAGACCCGCCCGCTGCTCAACGGCGTCGGCGGGATCGCCGAGCCGCGAATCGGGGAACGGCTGCAACCAGGGGATGTCGAGGCGGGGGAGCAGCGGGGCTTCCGGATCGCCGGCCGGGTCCAACCCGCTCGGCAGCGGCCTGCGCGCGCGTCCCGCCAGCGCCGTGAGGCAGACGTTCGTCGCGATCCGGTGCAACCAGGTACGCGGCGACGACAGCTGCGGGTCGTACCGGTCGGTCGCCCGCCAGGCGCGCAGCAGCGTCTCCTGCACGAGGTCCTCGGCCTCGTCGACGGATCCGAGCATCCGGTAGCAGTGCGCCAGCAGATCGGCGCGGTACGCCTCGTACCGTTCGTCCCGGTCCTGCGCCGCCGCCTCGACCACGCCGCAGAGCGTACGCCGCACCACCGTCGAGATTTCCCAGCCGAGGCCGATGAGTTCGGGGCGCGGCGTCGGTAGGTGTGCGGTAGGAGCGGTCCGCGGTGGACCGCCACGGCGGGAGGAATCCGCATGGGCGACATCATCGTCATTCAGTTCGCCACGCTGGACGGCGTGGTCTCCGACCCGGACGGGCGCTGGGGCACCGACCACGGTGGGTGGGCGTTCCGGTACGGGCCAGGGCCGGTCAGCGACGACAAGTTCCGCCTCGGCGCCCGGATGGAGCAGGGCGTCCAGCTCTACGGCCGGCGCACCTGGGAGCACTTCGCCCAACTGTGGCCGAAACGCGATGGAGGCTACGCCTCGCTGATGAACGCCGTGCCCAAGCGGGTGGCGACCACCACCGGCATCGACGCGGCGGCCTGGTCAAACTCGGCCCCGATCGACGGCGACCCGGTGGCCTGGGCGGCGGACGAGCGGACGCGGCGCGACGTCGTGGTGATCGGCAGCCTGAGTTTGGTCCGGACGCTGGCGGCCGCGGACGTGATCGACGAGTACCGGCTGATCACGTTCCCGACGATCGTCGGTGCGGGCGAGCGACTGTTCGCGCCCGGGGCGCGGGCCGACTTTCGCTTCAAGGAGGTGGAAGCCGTCGAGGCAGGCGCGTTCACCGTGCTGCGCCGCGAGCGCTGAGCACCGTTCCAGAGCCTCGGGGATGCCTGGCCGAACCCTGGATCAGGCGTCCCCGAGGTGCATCGACAGCGCCGCCACGGTCGAGACCGCCAGCTCACGATCGAACACCTCGTCGCGCGGCACGAAGACCATGGCCTGCCCCTCGCCAAGCACCACGTCCTTCTGCCGCGCGGTGGTGGCGCCACGGAACACGTGCACCGTCACGGTGTGGGGAAAAGCGGCCTCGTACGGACGTGGACCGCTCCACAGCAGGTGCAGCTCACCGGCTGTCAGGCCCGTCTCCTCCAGCAGCTCGCGGCGGGCCGCCTGCTCGGGCGACTCGCCGGGCTCAACGTGGCCGCCAGGAAGGCTCCACTGGTTCGGCGAGACGGGCGCGTGCTCATCGCGATGCTGCATGAGCACGGCTCCGGACGGATCGACGAGCAGAACGAGGGCGACGTCGTAGGTGGCCACCACGAGACCATTTCACCCTGCCCGACTCCTGTCACGCTGCTCTTCCGCTCTGCTGCCCACCGCGTCCGCCGTGACCGTGACCGGCAGGGCTTGCGGTGGACGGTGGGCCGCTGTCAGGCGGGTGGCATCGCCTGGTTCGGAGGGCTGCGCCGGCCGCGCGCCGTGTCCTCGGCGGCGAGCGCCGCGAGGACGAGCGTCGTGAAGGCCAATGGCACCTCCGGCGGCAGGTGGACCGCAACGGGAGACAGGGCGGCCAGCACGAGGATGGCGATCAACCGGGGTACGGTCACCCGGCCGAAGATCACGTATTCGAAGCCGACGCGGCCCAGCAGGAACAGGGCGGGACCGCCAATGATGCCGACGCTCCAGGGCGCTGGCGTGTGGGCGGCGGGTCGGTCCATGGCCAGCGTGAAGCCGACCGCCGCGAGGAGGGTCCCGGCGACCATGGTCATGTGGGCGTACGCCGACCACTGGCTGAGCCGGTGGGGATCGCGGGCGGCGTTGATGGCTGGCCCGAGCTGGCTCCCCGCCTGGTAGATGTAGAGCCGCCACATGAGCGCGGCGCTGGCGAAGGCGAGGACGAGCGCCACGGTACGACGGGGCGTGAACCCGTAGGAACTGGTGGCGGTGAAGGTCATGCCCATGGCCAGGACGATCTCGCCGAGCGCGATGATGAAGACCTGCCGGTAACGCTCGGCGATGTGGGTGGCGGTGATCTCCAGGGCCGCTCCCCGCTCGTGTCCGAGCCGGCTCGGGGTGGGCCAGCGCAGTGCCGCCGCGACGTAGTCCACGGTCAGCGCCCCCAGCCACAGGATGCCGCGGGCCCAACCGTCGACGAATGCTCCGGGGATCCACAGCAGCGTCGAGATCAGGGACCAGAACCGGGCCCGCAGCACATGGTTCAGAACGGGCGTCTTGCGGGCCGCCCGTATGACGAACAGGAAGCGCCCGAAATTGATGAGGGCGAAGGTGGCGGCGAAGAACGGGCCGTTGCCGTGGAATCCCTCGGGCACCTGGATGGCCATCAGGAAGACGCCGAACATGACCAGCACGACGTACCACTGGACCGACGCGTGCTGCGGATCGAACTGGTCGGTCATCCACGCCGTCAGGATCCAGACCCACCACAGCGCCAGCAGCAGCACGAGCGCCTCGAACCCACCCTTGAGAGTGAGGTCGTTGACCAGCAGGTGAGTGAGCTGGGTCAGGGCGAAGACGTACACCAGGTCGAAGAAGAGCTCGATGAACGCCGGCTGCTTCGGAGCCGTCCGGTCGCGCAGCAGTGGCCGCTGCGGTGCGTGGCGATTCATCGCAGTCATCTCAGCACCCGCGCTGGTCTTCGTAACCTGGATCCGCCAGACTCCCCGGTATGCGTGATCGTTCTCGCCGGTGGGCGTGGGTCGGTGTCCTCCTTGTCGGGCTGATCCTCTACGTGGCGGTGCTGCGGACCCTGGTCCGCACCCAGAATCCGAACTTCGTGCCGGCGCTGATCCTGCTCGGCGCGACCCTGGCGCCCCTGACGTTCCTGACGTTCGCCCAGGCCCGTACCGGGCGGTGGCAGGTGCCGGCGTCGGTGCTGGTGACGTCGGCGTTCTTCGGTGGGGTGATCGGCACGGTGGTGGCCGGCACCCTGGAGTACGACACCCTGCGCGGCCTCGGTGGGCTGCCCATGCTGTTCGTGGCGCTGATCGAGGAGTCGGCCAAGCTGATCGTCCCCGTGGTGCTGTTGTTCACGGCCCTGGCCCAGCATCGCCGTCGGGTGCCGTCCGACGGTCTGGTCATCGGCGTGGCGGCCGGCATGGGCTTCGCCGCGCTGGAGACGATGGGGTACGCCTTCACCGCCCTGCTCAGCTCGAAGGGCAACATCGGCGCGGTGGAGCAGACCCTGTTCATCCGGGGGCTGACCGCGCCCGCCGGGCACACCGCCTGGACCGGGTTGACCGCCGGCGCGCTGTGGGCGCTGCTGGCCACCCCGAGCGTCCGCCGCCTGTTCGGGTTCCTGGGCACCTTCGTGGGCGTCGTCGTCCTGCACACGCTCTGGGACACCTTCACCGGTTCGTTCGTCTTCGTCGCCGTGGCGATCGTGAGCATCGGCTGGCTGCTCTGGGAGCTGCGCCGCTACCGGACCTTCGGCGACCATCTGGCCGCCGGGCATCCGTAGTCGACGACCCCGTCCACCATGCCTCCCTCGGCCGCCGTGACCCGGCCGGGGGAGGCATCGCTCTGCTGATCTCGCTGCGGCGGGCCCGTCCGCTCAGCTACTGTCGGAGTATTCATATTTTGGGTCTTTCGTCGGGAAGGTGCAGCGATGGGGGTGCGCCGCTGGATCGAGAGCTGGCCGCTCTATCGCCAGCTCAGCGGCACCGACCCGCTCGGTCGCGGCGCCGCCGCCAAGTCGGCCCGATCCCGGTCGCTGACCGCCCGCACCGAGACCGCCGAGAGTGTCGCGCGGTCGGTGTGTCCGTACTGCGCGGTGGGGTGCGGTCAGCGGGTCTTCGTCGCCGACGGGCAGGTCACGCAGATCGAGGGTGACCCGGACAGTCCGATCTCGCGCGGTCGGTTGTGTCCCAAGGGGTCCGCGAGCAAGAGCCTGGTGACGAGTCCGCTGCGCCAGACGACGGTCCGCTACCGCCGTCCGTACGGCACCGAGTGGGAGGACCTGGACCTCGACACGGCGCTCAACATGATCGCGGACCGGGTCCTGGCCGCCCGGGACGAGACCTGGGAGGACGTGGACGAGCAGGGCCGGCCGTTGCACCGGACGCTGGGGATTTCCAGCCTGGGTGGGGCGACGCTGGACAACGAGGAGAACTACCTCATCAAGAAGTTGTTCACGGCGATGGGGGCGTTGCAGATCGAGAACCAGGCGCGTATTTGACACTCCGCCACCGTCCCCGGTCTGGGGGCCAGCTTCGGTCGCGGCGGCGCCACCCAGTACCAGCAGGACCTGTCGAACTCCGACGTGATCATCATCCAGGGTTCGAACATGGCCGAGGCGCATCCGGTCGGTTTCCAGTGGGTGATGGAGGCCAAGCGTCGGGGCGCGAAGGTGTTCCACGTCGACCCGCGGTTCACGCGCACGAGCGCGGTGGCGGACGCGTACCTGCCGATCCGGGCGGGGACGGACATCGCGTTGTTGGGTGGGGTGATCCGGTACATCCTCGACAACGAGCTGGACTTCCGCGAGTACGTCCTCGCCTACACCAACGCCGCCACCATCGTGACCGACGACTTCCAGGACACCGAGGACCTGCACGGGCTCTTCTCCGGCTTCGTCGAGGCCAACGCCAGCTACGACCAGAGCAGTTGGCAGTACGAGGGCGCCCCGGAGAACATCTCCACCCGGGACACCGAGACGCAGCGGGAGACGGCGGCGGGGCTGGAGCACGAGTCGCACGGTGCGCCGGTGGGTGGGCAGACCCAGCGGGACGAGACGTTGCACCATCCGCGCTGCGTCTATCAGATCCTCAAGCGGCACTATGCCCGCTACACGCCGGAGATGGTGGAGCGGGTCTGCGGTATTCCCCAGGAGAAGTTCCTGGAGCTGGCGCGGGCGTGGACGGAGAACTCGGGCCGGGAACGCACCGGGATGCTTGTCTATTCGGTGGGTTGGACGCAGCACAGCGTGGGCGTGCAGTACATCCGTGCCGGGGCGATCATCCAGCTCCTGCTGGGCAACGTGGGCCGTCCGGGTGGCGGGGTCATGGCGTTGCGCGGGCACGCGAGCATCCAGGGCTCGACCGACATCCCGACCCTGTTCAACCTGCTGCCCGGCTACCTGCCCATGCCTCACCACGCCGACCACCCGACCCTCGACGAGTGGATCGGCAGCATCGCCCATCCCGAGCAGAAGGGCTTCTGGGGCAACGCGCGCGCCTACGGGGTAAACCTGCTCAAGGCGTACTGGGGTGACGCGGCCACCGCCGAGAACGACTACTGCTACGGCCACCTGCCCCGGATGACCGGCGACCACGGCACGTACCAGCAGGTATTGGACATGATCGACGGGAAGATCAAGGGGTACTTCCTGCTCGGTCAGAACCCGGCCGTCGGGTCCGCGCACGGCCGGGCGCAGCGCCTGGGCATGGCGAACCTCGACTGGCTGGTCGTGCGGGACCTGTTCATGATCGAGAGCGCGACGTTCTGGAAGAACGGCCCCGAGGTGGCCACCGGCGAGATCGTGCCCGAGGAGTGCCGCACCGAGGTGTTCTTCCTGCCCGCCGCGTCGCACGTGGAGAAGGAGGGCACGTTCACGCAGACCCAGCGGCTGTTGCAGTGGCGGGAGAAGGCCGTCGAGCCGCCGGGCGACGCCCGCTCCGAGCTGTGGTTCTTCTACCACCTCGGTCGCATCATCCGGGAACGCCTCGCGCGCTCGACCCGACCGCGCGACCGGGCGCTGCTCGACCTCACCTGGGACTACCCCACGCACGGTCCGCACGCGGAGCCCAGCGCCGAGTCGGTGCTGCGCGAGATCAACGGGTACGACGTGACGACCGGCCGACCGTTGGCGAGCTACACGGAGATGAAGGACGACGGCTCCACGGCGGGGGGCTGCTGGATCTACACGGGGGTGTACGCCGACGGCGTCAACCAGGCCGCCCGCCGCAAGCCCGGCGCGGAACAGTCCCTGGTGGCGCCCGAATGGGGTTGGGCCTGGCCGTCGAACCGGCGCATCCTCTACAACCGTGCCTCCGCCGACCCGGACGGCCGCCCGTGGAGCGAACGCAAGAAGTACGTCTGGTGGGACGCGGAGAAATCCGAGTGGACCGGCTACGACGTGCCGGACTTCGAGAAGACCAAGGCGCCCTCGTACCGGCCCCCGCCGAACACCTCGGGCGTCGCGGGCATCGCGGGCGACGACCCGTTCATCCTCCAGGGCGACGGCAAGGGTTGGCTGTACGCGCCCAGCGGCGTCCTGGACGGGCCGCTGCCCACCCACTACGAGCCGGTCGAGTCGCCGGTGCGTAACCCGCTCTACCGCCAGCAGGCCAACCCGACCCGCAAGGTCTACATCCATCCGATCAACAACCTCAACCCGAGCCCACCGGAGCAGCACAGCGACGTCTTCCCGTACGTCTTCACGGTCAGCCGGCTCACCGAGCACCACACGGCCGGCGGCATGAGCCGGACCGTGCCGCACCTCGCCGAGCTGCAACCGGAGATGTTCGTCGAGGTGTCGCCCGAGCTGGCCGCGCACCGGGGACTGACTCACCTGGGTTGGGCGCACCTGGTCACCACCCGCGCGGCCATCGAGGCACGGGTCCTGGTGACCGACCGCGTGACACCCCTGCGGGTTGACGGTCGGATCCTGCACCAGGTGTGGCTGCCGTACCACTTCGGGTTCGAGGGTCTGGTGACCGGCGACTCGGCCAACGACCTGTTCGGCATCACCCTCGACCCCAACGTCCTCATCCAGGAGAGCAAGGTCGGCACGTGCGACGTACGGCCCGGCCGGCGACCGAGAGGACAGGACCTGCTGGATCTTGTCCTGGACTACCGGCGACGGTCGGGCAACCTGAGCCACCGCTATCCGCCGCTGGTCACGACCGACGTCGCCGACAGCAGCAGCGACCAGGAGGACTGAGCGATGCCGCATGCCAACGCCCTGTACGGGCCGCTCGATCCGGCGCCGGACGCGGGTTATGTGGACGCGCCGCAGCGGATGGGGTTCTTCACCGATACGAGTGTGTGTATCGGGTGTAAGGCGTGTGAGGTGGCGTGCAAGGAGTGGAACGACGTCCCGGGAAGTGGTCTGGATCTGTTGGGGATGTCGTATGACAACACGGGTGCGTTGACGGCGAACTCGTGGCGGCATGTGGCGTTCGTGGAGCAGCCGCGCCCACTCGGTGGGACCACCCCGGCGTTCGCCGGGTACCCGGACGGGCCGGCGGTCAGCCCGGCGACGGCGGCCGTCGGGGCGCGGACCGCCGCCGACACCGGCACCGACCCGGGTCTGGCACCTGGCGAGCCCGCTGCGGCGACCCGCATGTCGGGCGGCCCGGAGTTCCTGGGTATGCCGGGGGCGCAGCCGCCGGGGCGTGGTTCTGGCGCGGAGGGTCGGTCGGATTTTCGGTGGTTGATGATGTCGGATGTGTGTAAGCACTGCACGCATGCGGCTTGTTTGGATGTGTGTCCGACGGGGTCGTTGTTCCGGACGGAGTTCGGGACGGTGGTGGTGCAGGAGGACATCTGTAATGGGTGTGGGTACTGCATTTCGGCGTGTCCGTACGGGGTGATTGATCAGCGTAAGGGTGATGGTCGGGCGTGGAAGTGCACGTTGTGTTACGACCGTCTGGGTGTGGGGATGACGCCGGCGTGTGCGCAGGCGTGTCCGACGGAGTCGATCCAGTACGGGCCCCTCGACGAGTTGCGGGAGCGGGCGGCGGTGCGGGTGGCGACGTTGCACGGCCGGGGTGTTCCCGAGGCCCGCTTGTACGGGCACGACCCGGACGATGGTGTGGGTGGTGACGGGGCGTTCTTCCTGCTGCTGGACGAGCCGGAGGTGTACGGGCTGCCGCCGGACCCGGTGGTGACGACCCGGGACCTACCGGCCATGTGGAAACACGCCGGCATCGCCGCCCTGACGATGGCCGCCGTCACGGTTGGCGCGTTCCTCGGCAGGCGGTCATGACGCGCGAGCAGCTGACCGTGCCACCGGCCGACTTCAGCTCCTACTACGGTCGGCCGATCCTCAAGGCGCCGGTGTGGAAGCGCGACATCGCCGGATACCTGTTCACCGGGGGCCTCGCCGCCGGCGGCGCCCTGATCGGCGCGGGCGCCCAACTGACCGGACGTCCCGAGTTGCGCCGGGTGGGCCGCTGGACGGCTCTCGGCGGCACCCTCGCCAGCGCGTACCTGCTGGTGCACGACCTCGGTCGGCCGGCGCGGTTCCACCACATGCTCCGGGTCGCCAAACCGACCTCGCCCATGTCGATGGGCACCTGGATCCTCACCGCGTTCGGCCCGGCCGCCGGGGTGGCCGCGGTCGCCGAACTCGCGCCACGGCTGCCACGGCACGGTGTGCTGGGCCTCGCCCGTCGGCTGGCGCCCGGCGTCGGTGACATCGCCGGTCTCGCCGCGGCGGCCACCGCTCCGGCACTGGCCACGTACACCGGGGTCCTGCTCGCCGACACCGCCGTACCGGCCTGGCACGACGCGTACCCCGATCTGCCGTTCGTCTTCGGCGGCAGCGCGCTCGTCGCGGCCGCCGGGGTCGGCCTCATCGTGGCGCCCCCCGCCCAGACCGCCCCGCTGCGCCGGCTCGCCGTCGCCGGCGCGGCCCTCAAGCTGGTCGGTGGTCACCGGATGGAGCGGCTGCCGGTCACGGGCGAGCCCTACCGCAGCGGTCACAGCGGTCGCCTGGTCCGGGCGGGCAACGTGTTGATCAGCGTTGGCGCGGTCGCCGCGCTGCTCTCCCGACGTAGCCGGTTCCTGTCGGTGCTCTCCGGCGCGGCCCTGGTGGCCTCGTCGGTGGCCACCCGGTTCGGGATCTTCGAGGCCGGATCGGTGTCCGCGCGCGATCCGAGATACACGGTCGTACCCCAGCGGGAACGCCTCGCCGGCGCCGGCCGGCGCTGACCGCCCCGCGCGGTGAGCGCCGGCCGCTCCGGCCGCCTCAGCCGGTGAAGAGCTTCGCGGCCGTGCTGACGGTCTCGACGATGCCGTAGCCGAGCAGCACCGCGACGAGCAGCCACGACAGCCAGAGCCGCCCGGTCTGATCGCCGACGTGTTCGGGCACGGGTGGTGTGCTCTGCGGGCCGAGGGCGACCGGCTCGGTGACGCTCGCCCGGGCCACGGGCGAGGCCGACCCCCGGTCCGGCTCGTGGAACCGGTCGGGGACGGCACGGACCAGCAGGTTGGCGACGAAGCCGATGGCGAGCACGCCGACCATGGTGAACAGAGCGGGCCGGTACGCCGACGCGGTGAGCGTCCCGGGCTTGCCCTGGGTGTCGAGGATCCGGTTGACGATCAGCGGGCCGGCGATGCCCGCCGCCGACCAGGCGGTCAGCAACCGCCCGTGGATGGCGCCGACCTGGAAGGTCCCGAACAGATCCCGCAGGTACGCGGGCATGGTGGCGAAGCCGCCGCCGTAGAAGGAGATGATCAGAGCGGCGATCAGTACGAAGAGCGCCGTCGCCGCGTGCCCGGCCACCGCTAGCAGCGCGTAGAGCACCATGCCGACACCGAGGTAGACCAGGTAGATCGGCTTGCGGCCGATCACGTCGGACGTCGTCGACCAGACGAACCGGCCGGCCATGTTGAACAGCGACAGCACACCCACGAAGCCGGCCGCCGCCGACACCGACACGGCGGTGGACCCGTTGTCCCGGAAGAAGTCCTGAATCATCGGGCTGGCCTGCTCCAGGATGCCGATGCCCGCCGTGACGTTGCAGAACAGCACGATCCACAGCAGCCAGAACGAGCGGGTGCGTACGGCGTTGGACGCGGAGACGCTCGCCCTCGTCACCAGCGGTCGGGCCGCGACCCGATCGGGGTCGAACCCGGCGGGCCGCCAGTCGGGCGGTGGCACCCGCACGTTGAACGGACCGAACATCATGATCACGAAGTAGCCGATGCCGAACGTGACGAACAGTCCCACGAGGGCGGACCCGGACGCCACCGCCGCCGGGTTGGCCGGGTTGTAGTCGGGGTCGTAGAGCGACAGCAGTTGGCGCGCGAGTGGACCGGCGACCAGAGCGCCACCGCCGAACCCCATGATCGCCAGGCCGGTGGCGAGTCCCGGCCGGTCCGGGAACCACTTGATCAGCGTGGAGACGGGCGAGATGTAGCCGATGCCCAGTCCGATGCCGCCGATGACGCCGTAGCCGAGGTAGAGCAGCCAGAGTTGCTGGGTCGCGATGCCGAGCGCGCCGACCAGGAAGCCGGTGGCCCAGAAGCAGGCGGAGACGAACATCGCCCGGCGCGGGCCGTTGCGCTCCACCCACCGGCCGCCCACCGCCGCCGACGATCCCAGCATGACGATGGCGATGCTGAAGATCGCCCCGATCGCCGTCTGGCTCGCGTCGAAGTGCGCGATGAGCGAGTTCTTGTAGACGCTCGTCGCGTAGACCTGACCGATGCACACGTGCACGGCCAACGCCGCGGTCGGGATGAGCCAGCGGCTGTATCCCGGGGGAGCGACGGTGTGCCGGGGATCGAATACCGACAGCATGGAACTCTCACCTCCTGCGGCTGAGCGGGCAGGCGGCGGGCGCGTCCGGCGTTCGCCGTTGATCGGCTGTAGTTCACGTTACGTGCCCGTACGGCGCTCCTCCCGGATACGGGAAAACACGCTGACCCGGGCCGTGGCGGTCGGCCCGTGCTGACGAACTGCCTGAATCAGGCGGCAGTCAGGCACGCCCGATCCGCGGGTCCTGCCGGTCGGTGAGCCGCAGCCCGACGCCACGGACCACTTCGATCGTGGCGCCGGTGCCGAGGACCACCAGCTTGCGCCGCAGCCGCTTCACCAGGGACTGGACGTCCGCCCGCTGCGCGCGCCCCTCGTCGTGCCACACCGACCGGTGCAGCTCGGCGTAGCTCCACACCCGGACCGGCTCGGTGGTGAGGCAGATCAGCAGGTCATGTTCCAACCGGGTCAGGCCGACCTCGCGCGCCGCGTAGCGGGCGGTGGAGCGGGCCGAGTCGACGACCAGGGCGGGGTGGGACTCGGCCGTCGGCGGACGACCCGGCGACGGCTCGCTCGGCGGCCCGGTCCGCTGCTGCGGCGCTCCGATCAGCCGGCGCAGCTCGTCGAGGTCGGCCACCAGCAGCAGCGGCGCGACGCCGTCGAGCCGCTCCGCGAGTCGAATGCGCTCGCGCGGTGACGGCGTTACCGCGATCAGCAGCGGAAACTCCTCGTCGGCCGGGTCGCCCCCGTCCAACGCCGCGTCGTCGGTCTCCGCCACCGCACCGCCTGGAATCGATGGGCATCCCTGCCCACCTATCGTCATGGTCCTGACAATGTTTGGCAAGCGCGTCACCAGCAGGGCAACCGGTAGCGACAAGATGCTCACAGCAAGTTCTTGATCGTCCTTTCCTCTCGATCATAGTGTCCACTCGGGCAACCGGCGTGACCCGCGCGGTGCATGGGGGAGGCATGAAGGGGTCCGTTCGCTCGGTTCCGTCGAGTGGATCTCGTGCACTTCCCACCATGGCCCACGTACACCCCTGGGTCGTTCTGAGGAAGGCGGCACCGATGTTCAGACGTCCACAATGGAGACGCACGGCCAGATCGGCGGTAAGCGCCGGCGCGGCGCTGGTCCTCGCCGCCACGTGCCTGGCCAGCTTCGGCTCCGGGGCGCAGGCCGCGCCCGGCTCGACGGGTACCGCCGTCGGGGACAAGATCCGGCCGGAACTCGCCAAGCAGTTCGAGGCCAAGAGCGCAGGGGACTTCTGGATTCGGTTCAAGGACCGCGCGGACCTGAGCAAGGCCAGCGCCATCAAGGACTGGACCAAGCGGGGCGCGGCCGTGGCGCAGGCGCTGCGGGACAGCGCCGCCGGGAGCCAGAGCAAGGTCCGCGCCGAACTCGACAGCTCCGGTACGAAGTACCAGAGCTTCTGGGCCACCAACGCCATCAAGGTGAACAGCGGCTCCCTGGCGATGGCCCAGCAGTTCGCCGCCCGCAGCGAGGTCGAGGGCCTCTACGCCCCGGTCGCCTACGAGCTGCCGAAACTGACCAAGGGGACCGACGAGAAGACCGTCAACGCGGTCGAGTGGGGCGTCGCCAACATCAACGCCGACGACGTCTGGTCCCAGTACGGCGTCACCGGCGAGGGCGTCACCATCGCGAGCATCGACAGCGGTGTGCAGTACGACCACCCGGCCCTGGTGAACTCCTACCGTGGCAACAACGGCGACGGCACGTTCGACCACGACTACAACTGGTTCGACGCCGCCGGGACGTGCGACGGCGCGCCCTGCGACGACGACGGCCACGGTACGCACACCATGGGCACCATGGCCGGCTCCGCCGGCGCGAACCAGATCGGTGTCGCGCCCGGCGTCAAGTGGATCGCGGCGAACGGCTGCTGCCCCACCGACGAGGCGCTGATCGAATCCGGTCAGTGGATGCTCGAGCCGACCGACTCGAACGGCCAGAACCCGGACGCCAGCAAGCGCCCCAACATCATCAACAACTCGTGGGGCACCCGACTGCCGTCCAACGAGCCGTTCATGGAGGACGTGACCCTGGCCTGGGCCGCCTCGGGCATCTTCGGGGTGTTCTCCAACGGCAACAGCGGACCGGCGTGCCAGACCAGCGGTTCGCCGGGAAGCCTGGCCAGCAACTACTCGGCGGGCGCGTACGACGTCAACAACAACATCGCCAGCTTCTCGGCCCGGGGCGTCGGGCAGAACGGCGAGATCAAGCCCAACATCTCCGCGCCCGGCGTGAACGTCCGGTCGAGCGTCCCCGGCAACGGGTACGGCACCGCCAGCGGCACGTCAATGGCCGCACCGCACCTGGTGGGCGCGATCGCCCTGCTGTACTCGGCGGCACCCTCGCTGGTCGGTGACGTCGACGCGACGCGCGCGCTGCTCAACGGCACCGCGATCGACAAGGCCGACGACCAGTGCGGTGGCACCGCCGCGGACAACAACGTCTGGGGTGAGGGCCGGCTGGACGCCCTCGCGCTGCTCAACGCCGCCCCCACCGGCGACGTCGGCACCCTGGCCGGCACGGTCACCGACGCGGCCACCGGCGCCCCGATCGCCGGCGCGACCCTGACGCTCACCGGCCCGACCTCGCGCGAGATCACCACGGGCGCCGACGGCACGTACTCGACCCTCCTCCCGACCGGTGACTACCAGGTCGTCGTGTCCGCGTTCGGATACGGCAGCGCCACGAAGACGGCGACGGTCACCAACCGCACGACCACGACGCTCGACGTCGCCCTGACGGCGGTGCCGCGCGTCAACGTCACCGGCTCGGTCACCGACGGCTCCGGCCACGGCTGGCCGCTATACGCGAAGGTGACCGTGAGCGGCCCGGCGGGCGTGTACGACTACACGACCCCGTCGAACGGCCGCTACAGCATCACGGTGCCGGCCGGGCAGACGTACACCCTGACGTACGAGGTGCAGTACCCGGGCTACCAGAAGGTCACCAAGGAGGTCGTGGTCGGCACCCGCAACGTGACGGCCAACGTCGCGGTGCCGGTGGACACCACCAGGTGCACGACAGCCCCCGGCTACACGTTCGGCTCCGACGGCGAGTACGAGACCTTCGACGCGACGACCACCCCGGCCGGTTGGTCGGTGGTGGACAACGTCGGCGGCGGCCAGGTGTGGAAGTTCACCGACGACGGTGGCCGGGGCAACCTGACCGGTGGCGCCGGCAACTTCGCGATGATCGACAGTGACGACTACGGCGCGGGCAAGACCCAGGACAGCTCCCTGGTCAGCCCGGTTGTCGACCTGACCGCCGTCAGCGCCCCGGTCATCCGGTTCAACCAGGACTTCAACCAGCTCAACGACGACACCGCCGATGTCGACCTGAGCATCGACGGGGGCGCCACCTGGACGAACGTCCTGCGGCAGGAGACCGACGTCCGGGGACCGAAGCTCACCGAGATCCCGATCCCGCAGGCGGCCGGCAAGTCGCAGGTCCAGGTGCGGTTCCACTACTACGACGCCAAGTACGACTGGTGGTGGGAGGTCGACAACGTCCTGATCGGCAGCCAGGTCACCTGCGTGCCGGTCGACGGCGGCCTGGTCGTGGGCAACGTCCGCGACAAGAACGACGACAGCTACCTCAACGGCGCCACCGTCACCAGCAACGACCGGCCCGCCGAGAAGGCGGTGACCGTGGCGACCCCGGACGACCCGGGGCTGCCGGACGGGTTCTACTGGATCTACTCGACGCTCACCGGTACCCACAAGTTCACCGCGACGGCCGGCAGCTACGTCAGCCAGAGCAAGCAGGTCGACGTCGAGCCTGACTGGGCGACGACCGCGAACTTCGTCCTCGCGGCCGGCCGCCTGTCGGTGGCACCCGCCGCGCTGAGCGCGACGCTCCAGATGCCCAGCGGCAAGGCGACCAGGACGTTCACCGTGACCAACACGGGCGGCGCGCCCGTGGAGGTCGCCTTCGGTGAGCGGGACGACGGCTTCGAGTTGCTGCGGGCCGACGGCTCGCGGGTGACCCGGCAGCAGGCGCTCGGCGCGGCTGGTGCGGCCGAGCAACGGCTGACGGTCCCGACGTCGGTCGCGGCCAGGTCGTCCGGCAAGGCGGCGACGGCGACGCCCGCGGCGGCCGGTCCGCAGGCCGCGCCGTGGACCGACATCGCCGACTACCCGGGCAACATCATGGACAACCGGGTGGTCACCCTGGACGGCAAGGTGTACTCGATCGGTGGTGGTGACGGAACCGCCTCCACCGCGAAGACCTACGCCTACGACCCGGTCGCGCAGGCCTGGACGGCTGCCGCCGACCTTCCCGGCGCCCGCAACGCGCTGACCGTCGGCGTGGTCGGTGGGAAGATCATCGCAACGGGCGGTTGGGGCGACTCCGGTCCGGACGCCGCTACCTGGTCGTACGACCCGGCGGCCAACACCTGGACCGAGCTGGCCGACAACCCCGCGCCACGGGCCGCGGCCGGGCAGGCGGTCGTCGACGGCAAGCTCTACGCCGTGGGCGGGTGCACGACCGCGGCCTGCGTGCCGATGTCGAACACCGTGGTCCGCTACACCCCCGGCACCGACACCTGGGAGACGGTGGCCAACTACCCGAAGTCGGTGGCCTTCGCCTCCTGCGGCGGGATCGACGGCGTCCTCTACTGCACGGGTGGCAACGACGGCACCGCGGCGCAGAAGGCCAGTTACGCCTACGACCCGGGCGCCAACACCTGGACCGCGATCGCGGACGCGCCGACCGACAACTGGGCCAGCTCGTACGCGGTGGCCAGCGGCAAGCTGCTGGTCGTGGGCGGTTCGCAGGGCGGCGCCATCACCAACGCCGGTTTCGCCTTCGACCCGGCCACCAGCTCGTGGTCGAACCTGCCGAACGCCAACACCGCCCGGTACCGGGGTGGCGCGGCGTGTGGCTTCTACAAGATCGGTGGCTCGTCCGGCAGCTTCGACGCGGCGCCGGACAGCGAGGCGCTGCCGGGCTTCGAGGGGTGCGCCGAGGCGGCGGCCGACGTCAGCTGGATGACGATCGACAAGACCACGGCCACCCTCGCGCCGGGGGAGAAGGTCACGGTCACCGTCGGGTTGACCGCGAACGTGGACCAGCCGGGCACCTACTCGGCCGGAGTCACGATCCGGGAGAACACGCCGTACTCGGTGCCGCCGGTGGCGGTGACCATGATCGTGACGCCCCCGAAGACCTGGGGCAAGCTGATGGGTACGGTGACCGGGACGAGCTGCGCGGGCGCGACCGCGCCGATCGCCGGTGCGGTGGTGCAGGTCGACTCGTGGGCGATGTCGTTCACCTTCGCGACCGACGCCGCCGGCAACTACGCCTACTGGATGGACCGCCGGAACAACCCGCTCACGTTGATCGTCGCCAAGGACGGCTGGAAGCCCCAGACCCGTCAGACGAAGATCAGCACCACCACTCCCACGGTGGAGAACTTCGGGTTGGCGCCGATTCGGTGCTGACCCCGAAGCGCTGACGCAGTGATCCGGCCCGCCTGGTCCTCGACCAGGCGGGCCGGCCTTAACCGGCTCACGCAGTGCCACGCCGCGCGTCTTCGCGACCGCCACGCCAGGCGACCGACGGCGACACCACCTGATGAGCGTGATGCCGGTGAGTCATCTAGATGACTCACCGGCATCACGCTCATCAGCATTACCGCCGCCGCTCAGCACCCCGCCCCGACCGCGCTGGTCGCAGAGCCACTCCAATGGTGGTGAACCTTGAGGACACTGCCTAGGTGTGCTGTCCAGGGAGGTTGGTCAACCTGGTGATGGGTGGTAGGCCGCCGGTGGCGGTGTGGGGTCGGTGGTGATTGTAGTGATGCAGGAAGGCC
>NZ_JBITMW010000007.1:0-370838 GCF_044466585.1 Micromonospora sp. NPDC049359
GCGGGGGATCGGTGACGGGGGTGTCAGCACCTCGTCCGGGCGCTCAAAGTCTGGGGGGCGGCCTGCGAGCGGGGGGCTCGTGGCGGCCGGTCCGGGTGTAACGACCCGGGGGGCGGGGCCATTCCCGGAGGGCTGACGATCCGCGTGAGCGGGGCTCGTCGTGCCGGGAGGGTGTGTAACGACCTGCGGTCCGGGGCCATTCCCGGGGGCTTGGCTCCCCTGGGGCGGGGGGCTCGGCCGTGGTCCTGCGATCGTCGGAGGGTGTAACGACCCCCGGCCCGCCACGATTCCGGCCCACGGGTGCAGCCGGTCACCACAGCGGCCCCACAACCGGACATACCGCCCGCGCGGTGGTCGGCCTGGGTGATCGACTCCGGATCGCCGAACTCGGGGCATCCCGGACCGGTCGATGCCCCCATATCGGCGAACTCGTGTCGATCACGACACCGCACGACCGCCGGGGGGCCGGCGGCGGGCTGCCTCACTCGCCCAGGCGAGATCGGACCTTGTTCGCACACGAGTCCAGAACGGTTCGCGCGTCGAGTCCCAGGCTCTCGATCGCCACCAACGCGGTGAACACCACGTCGGCCAGTTCGGCTGCCACGTCCTCGCGCGTGTGGGTGACACCCTTGCGCGGATTCTGCCCGAGCAGGCCGATCCAGGCGGCGGACGCCTCGCCCGCCTCCTCGGTCAGCTTGAGGATTCGGCAGGTCAGTTCCGTCTCCCCGGTGCCGTTCGCGGTGTCCAGCCAGCCCCGCGCAGCCCGGGCCGCCGCCCAGATCGAGTCGTCCACGACGACAGTCAACCGCATCGGACCGGACCGGCCGACGATCGGCACCCACGCCGTCGAGGCCCAGCGCCACCGGGCTCCCTCGGGGCCTGACCGGTCGGTCAGCGTAGCCATTGACTCCGGTCGAAGGCGGTCCTAGGTTCAGGACGCTACCGGCCGGTAGGCAACCGTCCCGCCTGGTCGCCCCCGCAGGCGACATCCGTCCGATGGGGAGCATCGATGCTGTCCGTACCCGTTCGCACCCTGCGCCGCCTGGTCGCCGCCACCGCGACACTGACCCTGGCCGTCGGGCTGATCGGCCCCGCACCCACCGCCGCCGCAGCAGGCGTCGCAGCGGACCGCGGCTCCGACGGCGACCAGCCGCTGCCCGGCTACACCTTCCAGAACCCGCCGCTGACGCCGCTGACGGTGGCGGGTAAACCGACGACGGTACGTCAGGGCGTGCACCGGCACGCCGCGTACATCATCGAGGTTCCCTCCCGGTGGAACGGCGACCTGGTGCTGTGGGCGCACGGCTACCGGGGTCAGGGCACGGTTCTCTCGCCGGAGCCGCCGGGCTTCGAGCTGCGCCAACGGTTGCTGTCCCAGGGGTACGCGTGGGCGTCGTCGTCGTACGACCGCAACGGCTTCGACATCCGCTCCGGGGTGCTGGGCACGAAGGATCTCGCGGACCACTTCGCCCGGACGGTGCGTCGGCCGCACCGCACGTATCTCGCCGGGGTGTCCATGGGCGGGTACGTCATCGGTCGCTCGCTGGAGCAGTATCCCGGCTACTACGACGGCGCCCTGCCCATGTGCGGGGTGCTCGGCGACCAGAGGCTGCTCGACTTCTACCTGGACTACAACCTGGTCGCGCAGGCGCTCGCCGGAGTGCCGGCCTACCCCACGCCGACCGACTACCTGAACAACGCGGTGCCGCGCATCCAGGCGACGCTGGGCCTCGCGGGGCTCACGCCGACCGGCCCGGACACGACCACCGAGCGGGGCAAGCAGTTGCGGGCCGTGACGGTGGACCGTTCGGGCGGGCCGCGTCCCGGCGCTGACGCCGCGTTCGCGGTGTGGAAGGACTTCCTCTTCTCGATCATGGTGACCGAGGGCGGCGACTCCCCCGCCCAGCGGCCCGGACAACTCGCCACGAACCTGCTCACCCGCTACCGCCCGAACAGTCCGGTCGACCTGAACTCGACCGTGCGGCGGGTCGCGCCGGAGAACGTCCGGCAGCGGCTGCTGCCGACGCTGACGGAGGTGCCGCGCATCGCCGGCCGTCCCAGCGCGCCGGTGGTCAGCCTGCACGACCTCGGTGACCTGTTCGTACCGTTCAGCATGGAGCAGGCGTACGCCACCGACGTGGCACGGCACGGTCGTAGCCGGCTGGTGGTGCAGCGGGCCATCCGGGCCGCGCAGCACTGCGAGTTCAGCCCGGCCGAGGCCGGGGCCGCCTGGGACGACCTGGTGTCCTGGGTACGCACCGGCAAGCGCCCGGCCGGCGACACCGTGACCGATCCGGCGGTGGTGGCCCGACCCGACTACGGCTGCCGGTTCAGCGACCGGGCGGTGTACGCCGCCGGGGATGGCACCCGCCGCCTCTACGCCCCCTGCTGACGAAAGACGAGACCGGCCGGCCCCCGTGACGGGAGCCGGCCGGTGTGTTCAGGATGCGGTCACCAGAGCTGCTGGACGAGGTCCGCCGCCTGCTCCTCCCACTGCGCGTACGCGTACGGGAACGCGGAGACCTGCACGGTCTGCGCGGCGGTGGTTAGCGGCAGGTCCTGCCAACCGCCCACGTTCTTGAGCGCGTCGAAGAACGCCGTGGCGGCGTACTCCGGGTCGGTGATCTGCTCGGGCGAACCCCAACCGGACGACGGACGCTGCTGGAACAGGCCCTGCGAGTCGTGGTCGTTGGACGCGCCGAGGTGGCCGAGGTTGTAGAGCTTCGACTCCTGCAACGAGGTGGCGACGCCGATCACCGCGCCACGGTCGCCGACGCCGGTCTTCTTGGCCGCGTCGACGATCGACCGGGCGTTGTCGAGCTGCGCCTTGTCGAGCGGGATGCGCGACTGCGCGCCTTCGATGCCGTGCGGGATCAGCTCGTCGCGGCTCGGCTTGCCGGTCGGCGGCTTGCCGGTGGCGGAGCCGGTGGTCAGGCCGGATTCGACGGGCTGCTCCTGGTGCGCAGCGCCGGTGGCGGCCTTGCCGGTGGCGAGGTCGATGGCGGCGACGGCGCCCTGGTGCGGCCCGGAGGTGACCGGGGCGGCGGTCGCGGTCGGCGCGAGCGCCAGACCACCGAGGGCGGCCACACCCACCACGCCGAGCGCGGTCTTGCGGTACGAGTCCTTGGCGATGGCGGGGAGCCATCGAGTGAAGTCGGGCTTCACGATGGTTCCTTTCGATCGTGCGGAGCGCTCCGGGGTGAACGCCCCTCGGGAGGGACCGCGGGAAAGGGGTTTGGGCTCCGGCGGTACGGGGGACACAACCGGGTTGACGAGTCGGTCATTCCGGAAATGCCGGAGTCACCCCCGAGCTGGGACCCGGTCACACCGGGGAATTCGGATGGCCGGCCGGACCCGGGTGACGGGTGGGCGGATTCGGACTATCGACGCAGACGGGTCAGCCCGGATGGGCCACGCCGAACCGGACGAGCACGTGCCAGAGCTGTTTGAGGTGCGCAAGGGTGTCGGCCACCGGACCCCGGTCGGCCCACCGCTGGGGCTCGGTCACCAGCGACACGGCGCCCCGGCCGATCAGCGCCGCGTCCACCGGCGCGTCCGGTTGGCCGAACTCCCGGTGCAGGCGGGCCGCGAGCACCGGGATGGCGGGACCCCGGAACTCGGCGTCGACCTCGCCGACGGGCAGCACGAAGCCGGGGTGCCAGCGCAGCGGGAAACCGTACCGACGCGCGAGAGATTCCAACTGCTCGCCGGTGGCGGTGCCGACGAAGGACGGGTCCGCAACCAGCTCCTCGACGTCGGACGCGAGGTCGAGAGCGCCGTGGACCTGGGCCTCCACGTAGTCGTCGAGCGCCCGACCGACGGTTCCCGGCGTGCGCGGGCCGTCGAGCAGCGTCCGCGCCAGGGCGGCGACGTCCGTCTCGGCGCGGCCGAGGCACACGCCGGTACGGGCCACCTCGGCCAGGAGCCCGGCGAGGACCGCCTCGAAGGCGTCCGCCGTCCCCACCACACCGGGGCCGAGGTAGCTGTCGCCGAGGCAGAAGGTCGCCCGCGCCAGCACCGCCGGACGCAGCCGCAGATGGCAGGAGCCGAAGCGGGGGCAGGCGCCGTCGGCGTGGTCGAGCAGGTTCAACCCACCGTAGATCGGGCGGTCCGCCGGGGTCACCCCGGTCTGTTGGTACGCGCCGCCGAACATCCGCCGCTCCCAACGGTCCCGGTCGCCACCGGGGTACGCGGTGAGGCCACCGGCGGAGATCCCCGTGACGAACTGACTGCGGTACACCCCGTCCTCGGCCAGCGCGGTCGCGACGGCACGCCCGTCGGCGCACAACCGATCCGGGTGGAAGTTGACGGTGATCCGGCCGCGCTCGACGGCGGCGAGCAACCGCTGAGCCGGCTCGTCGACAGCGGCGGCGGCGAGGTGGCGGGCGATCGTGGCGAGCGCCGCAGGACGCTCGGTCACCGCCGACGACCGCACGTACGCGAGGGCGGACGCCTGCGCCGGCGTCAGGGCCCCGGCGTGCGGCGCGTCCCGCTCGGACGTCGCCGTCACGGCGTGTCCGGCTCCGTGTCCGGCTCCGTGTCCAGCTCCTGGAAGACGGTGATGTGCAGGTCGGCGGGGGCGTCGAGGCGCGCGTTGAGCGAGCGCCACGGCGTCAGCGTCGGCGGCGCGACCTCCCTCGCACCGGCGGCGACCAGCCGGGCCGTGGTCGCGGCGGCGTCGTCCACCTCGAAGGCCACCCGGAGGCGCGGGGCGACCTGACGGCCCACCTCGACCTCGTCGATCAGGCGCTTCTGCGCTGGGTTGGCGATCTCCAACGTGGCCCGGCCGGCGTCCAGGATCACCACCCGCGCGTCCCCGTCGCTGGTGAACTCGGCCTCCATGGGCAGGCCGAGCGCGTCCCGGAAGAACGCCACGGCGGCCTCGTGGTCGGCCGCCTCCACGACGAGGCGCAGCTGACGGACGACGGGTACGGGCTGCTCGGCGACCATGCGGCGGATCGTAACGCCCTAGGCTGGCGGGGCACTGTCCCGAAGGGAGCAACGATGGTCGACGCGTACCTGCTGCGTCCGGTCGGCCGGGTCGCCTCGCCGCTGACCGACGCGGCGACCGCGCCGCGGCAGGGCGACGAGGGCTCGCCACCGGCCTGGCTGGTGTTCGAGCCGCAGGTCGAGCCCGCCCTGCGCGACCTGGACGTCGGCGCGGAGCTGCTGGTGCTGACCTGGTTGGACCGGGCCCGGCGCGACGTCCTGGCGGTGCGTCCGCGTGGTGACGAGACCCGCCCGGTGACCGGCGTGTTCAGCACCCGCTCCCCACACCGGCCCAACCCGATCGGGCTGCACCGGGTCCGGGTGCTGGCGGTGGACGGGCTGCGCGTCGAGGTCGCCGACCTGGAAGCCCTCGACGGCACCCCGGTGCTGGACGTGAAACCGGTGCTGGGCGCGGCCGACGAACGCTGAGGCGTCCGCCGGCCGCTCGGGTCAGTGCCCCCGGGCCAGTCACTCCGGCAGGTGCGGGGCCTCCGCGCCGATGGTGGTGTCGTCGCCGTGGCCGGTGTGCACGACCGTGTCCGGTGGCAGGGTCAACAGCCGGGTACGGATCGACTCGACGATGGTGTCGAAGTCGCTGTACGACCGCCCGGTCGCGCCCGGTCCGCCCTGGAACAGGGTGTCGCCGGTGAACACCGCGCCCAGGCCCGGGGCGTGGAAGCTGCACGCGCCGGGACTGTGCCCCGGGGTGTGCAGCACCTCCAGGGCGGTGCCGGCCACCTTGACGATCTGCCCGTCGTGCAGTTCGCCGTGCGGCGGCAGGTGGGGGTGGACCAGGTCCCAGAGCACCCGGTCGTCGGCGTGCAGCAGGATCGGCGCGCCGGTGGCCTCGGCCAGTTCGGGGGCGACCCGTACGTGGTCGTCGTGCGCGTGGGTGGCGAGGATGGCCCGCACCCGGCGCTCGCCCACCAGCGCGAGGATCGCGGCCACGTCGTGCGGCGCGTCGAGGACGACGCACTCGTCGTCGTCGCCGATCACCCACACGTTGTTGTCCACCTCGAAGGTCTGCCCGTCGAGCGAGAACGTGCCGGCGGTGACCGCGTGGTCGACCCGGACGGTCATCAGAACACCACCACCGAACGCAGCACGTCGCCGTGGTGCATCCGCTCGAACGCGTTCTCGACCTGGTCGAGGGCGATCTCCTCGGTGACGAAGGCGTCCAGGTCGAGGCGGCCCTGCCGGTACAGCTCGGTGAGCATCGGGAAGTCCCGGCTGGGCAGGCAGTCGCCGTACCAGCTGGACTTGAGCGCGCCGCCGCGCCCGAAGACGTCCAGCAGTGGCAGCTCGATCCGCATCTGCGGGGTCGGTACGCCGACCAGCACGACGGTGCCGGCGAGGTCCCGGGCGTAGAACGCCTGCTTCCAGGTCTCCGGTCGGCCCACCGCGTCGATGACCACGTCCGCGCCGAAACCGCCGGTGGCGGCGCGGATCGCCTCGACCGGATCGGTGTCGGAGGCGTTCACGGTGTGCGTGGCGCCGAACTTCCTCGCCCAGTCCAGCTTGCGACTGTCGGTGTCCACGGCCACGATCGTCGTGGCGCCGGCGAGGGCCGCGCCGGCCACCGCCGCGTCCCCGACGCCACCGCAGCCGATCACCGCGACCGAGTCGCCGCGGGTCACGTTGCCGGTGTTCAGGGCCGCGCCGAGGCCGGCCATCACACCGCAGCCGAGCAGGCCCACCGCGGCCGGCCGCGCCGCCGGATCCACCTTCGTGCACTGCCCGGCGTGCACCAGCGTCTTCTCGGCGAACGCGCCGATGCCCAGCGCCGGGGTGAGTTCCGTGCCGTCGGTGAGGGTCATCCGCTGCTTCGCGTTGTGCGTGTTGAAGCAGTACCAGGGTCGGCCGCGACGGCAGGCCCGGCAGTCGCCGCAGACCGCCCGCCAGTTGAGCACCACGAAGTCGCCCGGGGCCACGTCGGTGACGCCCTCCCCCACCTGTTCGACGATGCCGGCCGCCTCGTGGCCGAGCAGGAACGGGTAGTCGTCGTTGATGCCGCCCTCGCGGTAGTGCAGGTCGGTGTGGCAGACGCCGCAGGACTGGACCCGGACGATCGCCTCACCGGGGCCGGGGTCGGGCACCACGATGGTGGTGACCTCGACCGGTGCGCCCTTGCTGCGGGAGATGACTCCCCGGACTTCCTGGCTCACTGCGCCTCCTGGTGGTGGTCGGTGGCGGGACCCGGGGCCGGGCGGTGAAGCGGGCTCGGCGGTGGGCCCCGGGCGAACCTACCGCGATCACCACGGCCGGCCCAGTCGGCCAGGGGGCGGGTTATCGCGGGTCACGCGGGGTACGCGGGCCACGATTCGGACCACGGCCACCGGGAGTGATCATGAAAATCGCGCACCTGCCGCTGCGGGCCAGCATCGGCGCGTACTTCCTCGACTCGGGTCTCGGCAAGCGCAATCTGGAGGGCGAGGCCGCGCAGGCCATGCACGGGATGGCGGAGGCGGCAATGCCGCAGCTCGGCCAACTGGACCCACCCCGGTTCGCCAAGCTGCTGTCGTACTCGGAGATCGCTCTCGGGGCGGCGCTGCTCGCGCCGTTCGTGCCGACGCCCCTGGTGGGGCTCGGCCTGACCGCGTTCGGCGCGGGTCTCGTGCAGCTCTACCTGAAGACGCCGGGGATGCGCCGGCAGGGCAGCATCCGACCGACGCAGCAGGGCGCCGGGCTGGCCAAGGACGTGTGGCTGCTCGGCGCCGGCCTGACGCTCGTGCTGGAGGGGCTGACCCACCGCCGTCGGCGCGGCTGATCAGGCGTAACCGCGCCGCCGGCACCCGTTATCGTGTGCCCGACCCCGACGGTCGGCCTGAGGAGCTGCGGTGACCCACAGTCGTTCGGTGCGGCCGTTCTACCGGCCCATGCGGCCCCGCCGCCGGGACGAGCCGCACCGCGCGGCCACTCCACTGGAACTCTTCTTCGACCTGTGTTTCGTGGTGGCCGTGGCGCAGGCGGCGTCCGCCCTGCACCACGACGTCGCCGAAGGGCACCTCGACCACGCGCTGCGCAGCTACCTGATGGTGTTCTTCGCGATCTGGTGGTCGTGGATGAACTTCACCTGGTTCGCCTCGGCGTACGACACCGACGACGACGTCTACCGGATCACCACGCTGGTGCAGATCACCGGGGCGTTGATCCTGGCGGCCGGGGTGCCGCGCGCGTTCGCCGAGGGCGACTTCACCGTCATCACCTACGGGTACGTGGTCATGCGGCTGGCCGCCGTCGTGCAGTGGAGCCGGGCCGCCGCCGGCGATCCGACGCACCGGGCCGCGGCGCGCAGGTACGCGATCGGCGTGACCATCGTGCAGCTCGGCTGGCTGCTGCGGCTGGCGCTGCCGGACGACTGGGGCATCGGCACGTTCCTGCTGCTGGCGCTCGCCGACCTGCTCGTTCCGGCGGTGGCCGAGCGGCCGGGCATGACCCCGTGGCACCCCGGGCACATCGGCGAGCGGTATGGACTGTTCACGCTGATCGTGCTCGGCGAGGCGGTGCTGGCGATCTCCCTGGCGATCCAGACCGGGCTGGACGCGGGCGACCATGGTCTCTGGGCGCTCGCGGCGGCCGGCGCGGTCATCGTGTACGCGCTCTGGTGGCTCTACTTCGACCGCCCGGTCGAGACGCCGGACCGGCTGCCGTACTCCCTGGTCTGGGGCTACGGCCACTACCTCGTCTTCGCCGCGATCGCCGCCGTCGGCGCCGGCCTGCCCGTGGTGGTGGACCACGAGCGGCACCTCGCGCACGTGTCCGGAACGACCGCCGCGTACGCGGTGGCCGTACCGCTGGCCGTCTTCCTGCTCACCGTCTGGGTGCTGCACGTCCGCCGCCAACAGCACGGCGCGGTGGTGGTCGCCTATCCGATCGTCGCCGCGGTGGCGCTGCTCGTGCCGCTCGGACCGGCCCCGGTGCCGGTGCTCGCGCTGCTGCTGGTCGCCCTCGTGGCCCTGACGGTGGTGCTGCGCGAACGTGACGCCGGGGCCGTCACGAGCCGTACGGCCTGACATCGATCTGGATCAGACATCGATCATCCGGCCTGCCGGCGCGCGGGACGGCCCGAAAATGGGCAGAATTGCGGGATGTTACGCCGCCGATGGTTGCTGGCCGACCAACTCGGGCCACATTTCCTCGACGACCCCGATCAACCGGTCCTCCTGGTGGAGATCCGGGAGCTGTTCCGCCGCCGCCCGATGCACCGGCAGAAGGCGCACCTGATCCTCTCCGCCCTGCGCCACCGCGCCGCCGAGCTGGGCGACCGGGCGCTGCTGCTGCGCACCGACACGTTCCGCGAGGCACTGACGCAGGTCACCGAGCCGGTGGAGGTGTGCCACCCGCACTCCCGGGCCGCGCTGGCGTTCGCCCGTTCGGTGCCCGGCCTGACCGTGCTGCCGCCGCGCGGTTTCATCACCAGCCAGTCCGACTTCGCGGCCTGGGCGGACCGCACCCGGCGCGGCCCGCTGCGGATGGCCGACTACTACCGGCAGGCCCGTCGCCGGCACGAGGTGCTCAGCGGGCCGTCCCGGATCGCCGCCTCGGCCCCGACGCCGCGCCGCCCGCGCGGTGAGGCCGCCGCCGTGCCCGCCACCCCGCCGCCACCACCGCCCATCGTCGAGGACGACATCGACGCGCAGGTCCGCCGCGACCTCGACGGGTGGGCGGCCGACGGGGTCCGGTTCGTCGGTCGGGACGGCCCCCGGCGGTACCCGGCCACGCACGACGAGGCGCAGGCCCGGTTGGCGCACTTCCTCGCGTACCGGCTGCCCGGGTTCGGCCGCTACGCCGACGTGATGAGCGCCGACGACCCGCTGTTCGCGCACTCGATGCTCTCCTCGTCGTTCAACCTGGGGCTGCTGCACCCCGAGCCGGCCGTGCGCGCCGCCGAGCAGGCGTGGCGGTCCGGCGCCGCCCCCCGTACGGCGGTGGAGCCGTTCATCCGCGGGCTGCTCGGTTGGCGGGAGTTCCTCTGGCAGTTGTACTGGTACCACGAGCCGCGGTTCCGGGGCGCGAACTGGCTGGCCGCGACCGAGCCGATGCCGCAGTGGTTCGCCGACCTGGACGCGGACGCGGTGGAGGCGCGCTGTCTGGCCGACGTGCTCGCCGCCGTCCGGGACCGGGCCTGGACGCACCAGAGCCCCCGGCTGCTGGTGCTGGGCAACTACGCGTTGCAGCGCGGCTGGCGTCCCGCCGAGGTGGCGGACTGGTTCCAGCGCTGCTTCGTCGACGGCACCGACTGGGTGATGAACGCGACCGTGATCGGCATGAGCCAGTACGCCGACCTGGCCAGGGTGGACACTCGCCCGTACGCGGTGGACGGCACCGACATCGACGAGATCAGCGACTACTGCGCCGGCTGCCGGTACGCGCCGGAGCGGGCGCTCGGCGAGTTGGCCTGCCCGTACACCGGGGGTTTCGAGAGCTTCCTGCACCGCAACCGGGAGCGGTTGGTGGCCGACCCGCGACTCGCCGCCGAGCTGGCCCGCCGCGACGAGCCCGAGCACCGGGAGGCGGTGCTGGCCCAGGAGGAGAAGCGCGGCGGCAGCCCGCCCTGATCAGGTGGGGTCGGCGACTGGCGGCGGGACCGGCGCGGGCCGCGCCACGCCCCGGTTCAGGCCGACCATCAGCACCCGGTGGTACGACGCCGGCATGATCCGGGCCAACAGGTCGGGCACCTTCGCCGACCAGCCGATGAGCACCCGGCCCCGCCGTCGCTCGACGCCCCGCAGGATCACCTCGGCGGCCCGCTCAGGGGCGATGGTGAGCAGCTTCTCGAACTGCGCCCGACCGGCGGCGTACTCCTGGGCCGGCACGCCGCTGCCGACGCGGGCGTTCTCGGTGATCCGGGTCCGGATCCCGCCCGGGTGCACCGACGTCACGCCGATGCCGTCGTCGACCAGCTCGTGCCGCAGCGCCTCGGTCAGGCCCCGGACGGCGAACTTGCTCGCCGCGTACGCGACCTGCCCGGCCGGCGCGATCAGCCCGAACAGGCTGGAGATGTTGACCAGGTGCGCCCCCGGTTCGGCCTTGAGCGCGGGCAGCAGCGCGTGCGTCACCTGCGCCACCGCCCGGAAGTTGATCTCGATGACCCAGCTGAACTCGTCGAACGTGACCTGGTCGAACCGACCGCCGAGGCCGACGCCGGCGTTGTTGACCAGCAGCCGGATCCGCGGATGACGCTGGCCGATCTCGGCCGCCACCCGCGCGGTGGCCGCCGGGTCGGCGAGGTCCACCCGGTAGGTGTGCACCCGCCGGTCCGGGTGCGCGACGCCGATGGCGGCGACGACGCCGTCCAGCCGCTCGGCGTCCCGGTCCAGGAGCACCAGGTCACAGCCGCGACGGGCCAGGCCGTGCGCCAGCGCCGCGCCGATGCCGCTGGCCGCGCCGGTCACCACTGCCGTCGCGCCGGCGAACTCAAACCTCCGCACGATCGGTGCTCCTTCCCTGGCGGGCGCGGCGGGAGAACCGCACACCCTCGTCGGCGAGCCGGCCGTGCCGCATCAGCAGCACGTCGCGGACGTAGTTCTGGTGCAGCCGCCACGGCGTCCGCGCGCCCTGCCGGGGCAGGGCCGCGACACCGCGCAGCACGTACGAGGAGCGCAGGTCGATCAGCGGCGCCCGCTCATCGCCGGGCGGCGGCAGCGGGGTCACGACGTGTTGGCCGGTCCGGTCCAGGTGGCGCAGCAGCCGGCAGACGTAGCCGGCGACCAGGTCGGCCTTGAGGGTCCACGACGCGTTGGTGTAACCGATGGTCAGCGCGAAGTTCGGCACCCCGGAGAGCATCATGCCCTTGTAGGCGACGGTGTCGGCCAGGTCGACGTCGACACCGTCGACGCGCAGCGTCAGGCCACCGAGGGCGAGCAGGTTGAGCCCGGTCGCGGTGACCACGATGTCGGCGCTCACCTCGTCGCCCGAGGCCAATCGGAGGCCGTCGGCGGTGAACGTGTCGATGGTGTCGGTCACCACCGACGCCCGACCCTCCGCCACGGCGGTGAAGAGGTCGCCGTCGGGCACCACGCAGAGGCGCTGGTCCCACGGATCGTACCGGGGCGAGAAGTGCCGGTCGACGTCGTACCCGACCGGCAGCAGGCGCGTCGCGGCCCGCCGCAGCAGCCGTCTCACCAGCCCCGGCGCGCGCCGGCTGAGCTGGAACGTGGCCGTGGACAGCAGCACGTTCTTCCACCGCACCACCGGATACGCCACGCCCGCCGGCAGCCGACGCCGCAGGGCGTCGGCCAGCCGGTCGCGTGCGGCCAGGGCGATGAGGTACGACGGTGAGCGTTGCAGCATCGTCACGTGGGCGGCCCGCCGCGCCAGGGCCGGCACCAACGTCACGGCGGTCGCGCCGCTGCCGATCACCACCACCCGCTTGCCGGCGTGGTCGAGGTCGTCCGGCCAGTGCTGCGGGTGCACCAACCGCCCGGCGTACGCGTCGACGCCCGGCAGGGCGGGCGTGTAGCCCTCGTCGTACCGGTAGTAGCCGGTGCAGGCGAACAGGAACGAGCAGGTCAGCACCACGGTCTCGGTGGTGTCGGTGCGCTCGGCGTACACCGTCCAGCGGGCGGCGTCGCTGTCCCACTCGGCGCGCGTCACCCGGTGGGAGAAGCGGATGTGCCGCTGCACGTCGTACTCCCGGGCCGTTTCGCGCACGTACTCGAGGATGCTCGCGCCGTCGGCGATCGACCGCGCGTCGGTCCATGGCCGGAACGCGTAGCCGAGGGTGAACATGTCCGAGTCGGACCGGACGCCCGGGTAGCGGAACAGGTCCCAGGTGCCGCCGACCGCGTCGCGCGCCTCCAGCACCGCGTACGTCTTGTCGGGGCAGTCGCGGCGCAGGTGGCAGGCCGCGCCGACGCCGGACAGGCCGGCGCCGACGATGAGCACGTCAACGTGGTCGGAGGGCATCGTTTCCTCCATCCGGGGCGGTGGTCGGACCCTAACACCGCGACCGAACGACCGTTAACTAGCGCCGGACCGCCTGCGGGCCGGAGCGGCGGGACGCCCGCTCGGCGTCGAGCCGAGCGAGCATCCCCTCGAAGTCGTCCGGAGCGAGGACCGGTCCGCTGTTCTTGCGCCACCCGCCCTTGCGGGACCGCCGCTGCACCGACGACTCGAACGCGCCGCCGGTCGTCCGCACCCAGCACGCGAGGCGCACGGTGGGCCCGCCGAGGAACAGCGCGGGACGCGCCTCGAACCCGGTCACCTCCGACCATGGGAACGTCCGGGTGCGCGAGATGTGCCGCAGCCGTACGCCCTCGTCGTTGACGTAGATCCCGGTCAGGTACATGCGGGTGACCCCCGTCAACCACAAGCCGAGGAAGGGGAACACGGTGAACACGCCGACATCGTCGCGCGGGTCGAGGTCTCCGCGCAGCAGCGCCGACCCGACGCCGGCCAGCATCGCCAGGCCCACCACCGATCCGACCACCACCATGAGCCCGGTGACCGCCTGGGTGAGGCCCCACGGATCCATCCGCCGCCATCTGCGCACGGCCCGCAGGCTAGTCCATGGACGCTCGCGTCGATTCCATGATCCAGTTCGTCTCCCAGGTGCGTTCGCCGTCGACCGAGAACGCCTGCTCCCAGCGGGCCCTCGTCGCGGTGATCCCGGACCAGATGAACCGGCACCGGACCGGACGCCCCTCGTGCTGGTCGTCGGCGTAGAAGCGGCCCACCCCGTCGACGAAACGACCGACCATCGGCGGCTGCTCCAACTCGCCGCGACCGCTGTTCATCCAGTAGATCGACCACTGCTCGCTCGCCGGGTCGAAGATCCTGATCGTGGCACCGGAGAAACCCCTGGTCGGGAAGGTTATCTCGTCGAAGTTGCCGCCCCCGCCGAAGAAGCTGCGCGCCACCGACACGCCGGGGAACTCGTCCCACTCGTCGCAGCCGGTGAGCCGTTCGCGGAGCCGCCGGTTGACCACGTTCCAGGTGCCCACGTAGAAGTCGAAGTCGCCCATCAGTGGCCCACCGGCCCTTCCGCCCGCGAGTCGCCCAGATAGCCGGCCAGGTCGGGGCTCTCCGGGGCCAGCAGGTGCCGGACCCAGGCGGCCCGCTCGTGCTCCAGCACCGCCAACTCCCAGACGCAGCCGACCTCGCGCCGACCCAGCTCGACGAAGTGGGTCGGGTCGTCGTCCGGGCAGTCCAGCACCGGCTGACCGGCCACCGCGATGTGCGCCTGCAACGCGTTGTCCCACACCCAGGTGTACGCCAACAGGTAGGCGCCGGTGTCCGCGCCCCGGTGCAGCACCACCCACCCGGCGGCCGGCGTGCCGTCGCGCACCGCGCGGGCCAGCAGCGCTGGCAGGACGTCGTAGGCGGCCTTCTCCACCGCCGGTTCGATCGGCTGCCCCGGCTGGTCGATGTGGTAACGCTTGAGCTGCCAACCGTCCACCACGATCGGCTCCAGCGTTCGTAGATCCTTGTCGTCGAATGCCATGCCGGGACGGTAGGACCACTTCGCTGACAGCTAGTGTCAGTGAAGTGCGGGCCAGTCGACTCATTTCCGTCCTGCTGCTGCTCCAGTCGCACGGCCGGCTGACCGCCGCGCAGCTCGCCGAGCGGCTGTCCGTCTCCCCACGCACCATCTACCGCGACGTGGAGTCGCTGCACGCCGCCGGCATCCCGCTCTACGCCGAGGCCGGGCACGCCGGCGGTTACCAGCTCGTCGACGGCTGGCGGACCCGGCTGACCGGCCTGACCGCCGAGGAGGCCGAGCGGCTCTTTCTGGCCGGGCTGCCCGGCCCCGCCGACGAGTTGGGCTACGGCGACGTGGTGGCGGCGCTGCGACTCAAGCTGAACGAGGCGCTGCCCACGCCGTTGCGCGACCGGGCCACCCAGCTCCAGCAACGCTTCCACCTGGATACACCCGGTTGGTACGCGGACGGCGACGCCTCCCCCGAGCTGGCCCGCACCGCCGAGGCCGTCTGGCGGCAGCAGCGCGTGCGGGTGCGGTACCGCAGTTGGCGGGGGGAGGTGACCCGGGTGCTGGAGCCGTACGGCCTGGTGCTCAAGGGCGGCCGATGGTACGTGGTGGCCACGCAACCGGGCCGGTCCGAGCCGGCGACCTACCGGGTCAACCAGATCCTCGCGCTGACCTCGCTCGACGAGGAGTTCGACCGGCCGGCCGACTTCGACCTGCCGGCCTGGTGGCGCGAGCACGTGGTGCGGTTCCGCGCCCGACTGCACCAGGACGAGGCCACCGTACGCCTGTCCCCCGCCGGCCGGCAGCGGCTGCGGGAGATCGGCAGTGATCCGGTGGTGGCCGCCGTGGACGCCAGTGCCGGTCCCGCCGACGCCCAGGGCTGGGTGACCGCCGTGCTGCCGATCGAGTCGTTGACCCACGCCCACGGCGACCTGCTGCGCCTCGGCGCCGACGTGGAGGTGCTGACCCCGGTCGCGCTGCGCGAACTCCTGGCCGCCACGGCCGCCGGCCTGGCAGCCCTCTACGGCCCCCGGTAGGTGCCGTCGCCTTCCACAATGGAAGATCGGCGGGACATCGACTGTCGGCCACGTGTGCCACCCTGGGACGGTCGCCAGCGGTCACCGGAGGTGAGGGCAACGCTACGACTACGCGCGCTGGTCGCCGTCCCCGGCACCGGGCCGGTCACCCTCGACGTCGCGGCCGGCGAGACGGCCGCGCTGGTCGCGCCGCCCCGGGTCGGCACGGCCGTGGCCCGGGTGCTGGCCGGCCTGGCCGCCCCGGTCACCGGTCGGATCATGGTGGGCGCGCGGGACGTCACGTCCCTGCCGCCACCACGCCGGCAGATCGGCTACGTGCCGGCGGGCGGCGCGCTGCTGCCGCAGCTCACCGTGCGGCGCAACATCGAGTACGGCCAACGCAAACGCGAACGGGTGCACGAGATGGCGGACGACTGGACGGCGACGGTGGTGGAGCGGCTGGAGTTGGCGCCGACGCTCGACCTGCTCCCGCACGTGCTCTCCGACGCGCAGCGGTTCCGGGTCGCGCTGGCCCGCGCCGCCGTCTGCCTACCCGAGGTGCTCGTCGTCGACCTGCCCGTCGACCCCGCCGGCGGCAGCCGCCTCGGCGACCTGCTGCCCCGCCTCGCCCCGTCGGAGACGCCGGGGGTCGCCACGCTCGTCTGCACCGCCGATCCGTCCACCCTGGCCGACATCCCGACGCGGCACCACCTGGTCACCGAGCCCGACGAGGCCCCCCGGTGACGTCGGCCGGTGGCCTCAGCCGCCGTACCCTGCTGCGCGCCGCCGCCGTCGGCGCGGCGGCCACGGCGGCCGGGTGCGGCGGCGGCACCCGCTCGATACAGGTGGCGGTGGTCTGGAGCGGCGGCGAGCTGGACCGCTTCCGCGAGGTCGTGGCCGCGTACCCCGCTCCGGTGCGGGTGGTCAGCGCCGGCAACGACATCGACGCGTTCCTGCGCGCCCGGCACCTCGCGGGCACCTCGCCGGACGTGGCGATCCTGTCGCGTCCCGGCCTGGTCACCGAGTACGCCGCGCGGGGCTGGCTGCGCCCGGTGCGACCGTCGACCGAGTACGCGGTGCCGATCGGCCTCGGCGACCTGCTGATAGCCAAGGGGCAGCGCTACGGCCTGTGGGTCAAGGCCGCGCACAAGTCCCTGGTGTGGCATCTGCCCTCGATGCTGCCCGAGCCGCCGACGAGCTGGGACGCACTGGTCTCGCTGACCCGCCGCCTCGGCGCGCTCGCCCGCGACGGCGGTCCGGCGCCCCTGGCCATCGGCGCGGCGGACGGCTGGGTCCTCACCGACTGGTTCGAGAACGTGCTGGCCGACCTCGCGCCCACCGCCTACGACGCCCTCGCCGCGTCCGAGGGTGACTGGCAGGGCCGGGCGGTGCGCGACACCCTGGACCGGCTCGCCGAGCTGTGGAGCATCGACGGCGCGTTCCCCGGCGGCGGCAAACGTGCCCTGCTCACCCAGTACGAGGAGTCGGTGATCCAGGTGGTCCGCTCACGGCGGGCGGTGATGGTCTTCGAGGCCGACTTCACCGCCGAGGTGGTGGGCCGGTTCCGCAGCGGCGCCGAGGAGCCGGTCACCTTCCGCTTCCCGAGCGCCGGGGCGGGCAGCGGCGCGCTGATCGTCGGCGGCGACGTCGCGGTGGCCTTCGACCACGACCGGGGCGGACTGGAGCTGGTCGAGTGGTTGACCCGGGCCGACTCGTTCGGTCCCTGGCTGCGGGCCGGCGGCTACCTGTCGCCGAACACCACCATCGCGCTGACCGAGTACGCCGACCCGGTCCGCCGGCAACTGGCCCGCGAGATGCGCGGCCCGGACACCCTGCACTTCGACCTCTCCGACCAGTTGCCGGGGGCGTTCACCGGCTCCGACGGCGTCGGCATCTGGCGCATCATGCAGGACTTCTTCGCCGACGTCACCGGCGGCGTGCCGGCCCGCCGCGCGATCGACGACGCCACCGGGCAGCTCGCCGCGGCGGCCCGCGAGGCGGGCGGTGACCGGTGAGCGAGACCCGGGTGCTCGGCGAGCTGGCGGTGCTCGACGACGTCGGCCCGCCGCGCCGGGGCCGGGCCTACCCGGCGGCCGGTGCGACCTCCGCCCTGCTGCTGCCGGCCGCGCTGCTGCTCGGGGCGCTGGTGCTGTGGCCGGTGCTGCGCACGCTGCACGCCAGCGTTACCACCGACGGTCGCTGGGTCGGCGCGGAGCACTTCCGGGCCGCCCTCGCCGCGCCGCACACCGGCGCGGTGGTCGGCCGTACGGTGCTGTGGGCGGTGCTGGTGCCGGCCGTGGTGACGGCGTTGGGCTACCTGTTCGCCGTCGTGTCGCGCCGCTCACAGGAGGGTGGCCTGGTCCGGCTGATCCTGCTGGTGCCGGTGGCGTTGCCGCTGGTCGTCACCGGCGTGACCTTCCGGCTCATGTACGACCCCGACCCGACCCGTGGCCTGGTGACCCTGCTCGCCGCGCGGGTGACCGGCCGCTCCACCGAGGACGCCCCGCAACTGCTCGGGCCGGGCCTGGTGACGGTGGCGTTGATGTCGGCGTTCGTCTGGGCGTGGGTGGGGCTGGCCGTGCTGGTCTTCCGGGCCGCGCTGGACCGCGTACCGCCGAGCCTGGCCGACGCGGTACGCGCCTACGGTGGCGGCCGGCGACACGTCCTGTGGGACGCGCAGTGGCGGCCGCTGTTGTTGCGTACCGTCGCGGTGGTTTTCGCCCTGGTGGCGCTCGGCACGAGCCGCACCTTCGACCTGATCCTGGTGATGACGCCCGGGTCCGTCCGCGACGACGCGGCGGTGCTCGCCCTGCGGGTCTGGCAGACCTCGGGCGGCACCACCACCGGGCAGGGCGCCGCGCTCGGCGTCGTCTGGCTGGCGGCGGTGGCCGCCGGAATGCTGGTGGCGGCGTTCTTCGTCCGCCAGGCGTGGCCGCCGCCGCGGGTCGAGGCGACGCCCGACGCGGCGCCGACGCGGCCGCCGCGCCGGCTGTTCCGGGTGCTCGCCGCCGCCGCCGCGGTGGCCTGGCTCTTTCCACTGGTGGTGCTGCTGGCGACCTCCGCGCACGGGCAGGTCGACGCCGCCGCGCAGGGCTGGTGGTCGGCCCCGCCCGGCGCGGGCTCCTACGAGGCCCTGCTCGGCGGCGACGAGCTGTGGCGGGCGCTCGGCTTCACCCTGCTGCTGGCCACCGTCGTCACCGCGACGGTTCTCGTCGTCGGGCTGCTGGCCGCGTACCCGCTGGCGTGGCTGACCGGGCCGGCCGCGCAGGCGACCGGCCTGCTGCTGATGGCCGCCACCGTCGTCCCGGTGCAGGTGATCGCCGGGCCGGTCAACGAGGTGCTCGGCCTGGTGCTCTCCTCCGGCACCGCACGCGGGTTGGCGCTGGTGCACGTGGCGCTGGGGGTGCCGTTCGCGGTGCTGGTGCTGCGCAACGCGTTCGCCGACCTGCCGGCCGACCAGGTGCGCGGCGCTCGCCTCGGCGGCCGGCGGTGGTGGGGCACGCTTCGTCGACTGGCCCGGCACAACCTGCCCGCCGTGGTCGCCGTGTCCGTGCTGGAGTTCGTCCAGGTCTGGAACGACCTGGCGGTGGGCCTGCTGTTCAGCAGCCCGGAGGCCACTCCGCTCGGGTTGTTCCTGGCCGGGCAGAGCCGCGGCTTCGTGTCCAACAGCGGGGTCCTGGCAGCCGGTTCGGTGCTCGCCTCGGTGCTGCCGGTGGCGCTCATGGTGCTCGCCCGGCGGCAACTCGTCGCCGGCCTGGTCTCCGGGGGCGTACGGTGACCCGCCCCACCGGCGCGCCCGGTCGAGGGCCGAGGTGGCCGCTGCTCGCCGCCGTCGTCTCGCTCCTCGGCGGCGTGCTCGGCAACGTGGGCATCAACCTGCTCTCCGAGCTGGTGAGCAGCGCGCTCGGCCCGGCCGCCGAGCTGCTCGGCCCGGCGAGCATCGTGATCGGCCTCGTCGGCGCGATCGGCTTCGCGGTGTACGCGCATCAGCGCCGGGCCGGGCGGAAGACCGGTCCGGAGCCCACCGAGGTGGTCAGCACGCCGGTCGAGGATGTGCCGACCCTGCCGTACACGGCGGGGTTCACCGGCCGCGACGAGCACGTGCGGGCGGTGCTGGACCTGCTCGCGCGCGAGCACGCCGTGGCGGTGCTGGGCCGGCGGGCGGTGGGCACGTCGGCCTGCGCCATCGAGGCGGCGAACCTGTGCCGGGCGGACTTCCCGGACGGGCAGTACCACTTCGACCTGCGCCGGGGCGGTCGACGCCGGTCTCCCCGGCAGGTGCTCACCGCGTTGGCGGGGGTCCTGGGCAGCGCGCCGCCGGTGTCCGGTCGGCCGGACGCCCTCGCGGCCGCGGCCGCCGCGATCCGCCGCAAGATCGACGGTCGCAAAATCCTGCTGGTCCTGGACAACGTCGACCGGCCCGAGCAGGTCCGCGCGCTGCTACCGCCGACCGCGCGCACCTGCCGGCTGCTGCTGGCCGGCGGTCCCGCGCTCAGCGGGTTGAACGGGGTGGTGGAGCACTGGATCGCCGAGCCCGGCCCGGACGAGGCGGTCGAACTGTTCGCCGCCGCTGGCGGCGCCGCCCCGGCCGCCCGGGTCCGCCGCGCCGACCCGCGTACCGATCCGGCCGTACGCGAGATCGTCGACCTGTGCGGCCGGCAGCCGCGCACCGTCCGCGCGCTCGGCTACCGCACGGCCCAGCACGGCTGGCGGCACGTCGACGTCCTGGACGCGCTGCGCCGGGCGGTGCGCACCCCGCCGCACCAGCGGGTCGCCGTCTCGCCGGCGGCCCAGCTCGTCACCGAACGGGACACCGCCTACCGGGCATTGACCCGCGAGGCCCGCCGGCTCTACCGCCTGATGTCGCTGGCGCCGGCCCCGGTGGACCGGCCGACCATCGCCGCGCTGGCCCGCCGGCACCCCGAGCGGATCACCGGGCTGCTGGACCAGTTGGCCGCCGCCGCGTTCGTGGTCGGCGCCCCCGGCGACCGGTACGAGGTCCGTCCGCTGCTCGCCGCGAACGCCCGCCTGCACCTGCGCGACGCCGACCCGGCCCGTTCCCGGGTCGCCGCGCAGGCCCGGCTCACCCGGCATCTGGCCCGGCGGGCGGAACGGCACGCCGCCAACCTGACCGTGCTGGGCTCCCCGCCGGACCGGGAGTGGTCGCTGCCGCTGGACGACGACCCGTACGGCTGGTTCGACCTGCACCAGGAGTTGCTGCTCGCGGTCGTCCGGGTGCCCGCCGGGGCGGCCGAGACGCTGCCCCGACGGGTACGCCGGTGGTGGTTCCGGTTGGCCGTGGCGCTGTGCGGGTGGCTCGCCCACGTCGAACGGCTCGACGAGTGGGAGCAGGTGTGCCGCACGGTCCTGGCCACCCCGACGGCCGACGACCGACCGGAGATCGCCGGCTGGGCGCACAACGAGCTGGGCGTGCTGCGCCGACGTCGGCACGACCCGCAGGGGGCGGCGGCGGCGCTCACGCTCGCGGTGGCCGAACGCGGCCGGCGGGGCACCGCCCAGGCGCGGATGAACCTCGGCCTGGCCCTGCTCGACCTGGGGCAACTCGACGACGCGGTGGAGCACCTGGAGCTGTCCCGCCGGCACCGCTCGTCCGCGGACCGGGCCGGGCACGCCCTCACCCAGCTGGGCCTCGGCGCGGCGCAGCTGGCCCGGGGTGAGCTGGACGCCGCACACCACCATCTGGTGCGGGCGGCGAACACGTTCCGGTCGGTGGGTGACGCGCGCGGTTACGCCGCCGCGCTGACCAACCTGGTGCTGGTGCACGCCAGCCTCGGCGAGCACCTGGACGCGGCGCAGGCCTGGCGGGCCGCGCTGCGCGAGTACGAGTCGGTCAACGACCCGACCAGCCGCGCCGCGGCGCTGCTCAACGCGGGCGCGACGCTGCTGACCAGCGCGCCGGGGCAGGCGCGGGCGGCGTACGAGCTGCTGGCCGAGAGCCGACGGCTGCGCGAGGACGTCCGGCCCACGGCGGGGCTGGCGCGTACCCTGCTCTACCTGGGCGACGCCGCCGCGGCGCTGGGCGACCGGGCCGACGCGCGGCGGCGGTGGGCGGACGCGGCGACGGTGGCCGAGGAGGTCGGCGACGACCGGGCGCTGGCCGCCGCCGACGAACGCCTGGTACCCGACGTCGAAGCGCCACCGGCCACCCCCTGAGCGGTGTGTCCCCCCCGGGTCGGCGTGATGTCGATCGCTCGTCGTGGTCGGTGGCGTCGGTCTGGGAGAGTGTGTGACCGTGGACGCTCTCTCGGTGCGGGGACTCAGCCGCAACTTCGGCAACCTGGTCGTGCTCGACGATGTGACCTTCACGCTGCCGCCGGGCCGGATCGCGGTGGTGCTGGGCCCCAACGGCAGCGGCAAGACCACTCTGCTGCGCTGCGTGGTGGGCGCCGACCGGCCGGACGCGGGCGAGGTGCGGGTGCACGGGTACCGGGCCGACGAGACCGACCCGCAGGTGCGCTCGCTGGTGGCCGCCGCCCTGGACGACATCGACTTCTTCCCCGACCTGTCCGTGGTCGAGCACTTGGAGCTGGTCGCGTACGCCCACGGGGGCAACGCCGAGCCGGTCGAGGAGGTGCTCACCGAGCTGGGCCTGGAACCGGCCCGTGATCAACTCCCGGTCACCCTGTCCAGCGGGCAGCGCCGCCGGCTCGCGCTGGCGTCCTGCTTCGTCCGGCCGCGTCGGGTGCTCATCCTCGACGAGCCGGAACAGCGCCTCGACGTCGCCGGACGGCAGTGGCTCGCCGACCGGCTGCGGCGCGAACGCGACGCCGGCACCACCGTGCTGATGGCCTCGCACGACCCGGAGTTGATCGACGCGGTCGTGGACGAGCGGATCGAGATCGGCCGGTGACGGCCGCGCCGACCACGATCGCCGAAGCGCCCGCCGGGCTGCCCACGGCCCGACAGGTCCGTACGCACCTGCGCCGCGCCCGCCGCCGCCACCACGAGCACTCGCTCGGCGATGTGCTGGGCGACGCCTACGTCATGGTGCTGTTCGTGGGCATGTACGGCTGGTTCGCGATCAGCGCCAGTCGCAACATGCTGGACTCCCCCACGGTGGGCCAGGCCGAGCCGGGGGTGCGGTGGTGGCTGGCCCTCGCCGCGCTGCTCGCCGGCGCCGGGCTCGTCTGGCGCGGCCTGCGCGCGTTCGGCCCGCTGCTGGTCACCCCGGCCACCCAGAGCTGGGTGACCAGCGCGCCGATCGATCGGCGGGCCTGGCTGGCGCCGCGCCTCGCGGTCCTGGTGGCGGGCGCGGCGGTGGGCACGGCCGCGCTCGGGGTGGCCGTAGCGGCGCTCGGCGGTGTCAGCGACCCGGCGACCCTGGGCTGGGCGGCCGCCGCCGGCGCGGGATGGGGCGCCGCCACGCTGGCGTTCAGCGTCGTCGCCCAGAGCAGCCGGACGGGACGGCGGTGGCCGGCCCTGGCCGGCGCGGTCCCGATGGTGGCCGCGGCGGTCATCACCGCCGTCGTGGTGCTCATCGGCCGCCTCGGCGAGGGACTGCCCCGGCCGTCGTCGACGCCGACCATCGCGCTGGTCGCCGTCGCCGTGCCGCTCGCGGTCGTCGCCACGGTGTTGGCGGTACGCGCGCTGCCCGTCGTCGACCGGGCCACCCTGACCACCGGCGCGCAGTTCGCCAACGCCGCCGCCACGGCCACGATCCTGCTCGACCCGAGCCTGCTGACCGGCCTGGTGGAGAGCCGTCGTTGGCGGCGGGTCGGCCGGGTCCGCAGCAGCCGGTTCCTGCCCGGTCCGGGCTGGTGGGCGTTGCTCCAGGCGGACGTCCGACGACTGCGCCGGCACCCCAGCGCGCTGCTGATCTGGGCGGGTCTCGTCGGTGTCCAGTACGCCGCCGCGCTCGCCCTGCCCGGCCTGGCCGGGGCCGCGCAGGTGGTGTTCGCCTATCTCGCCGTCAACCGGCTCACCGGCGGGCTGCGCGCGGTCAGCCGGTCGGCCGGACTGCGCCGGGCGCTCGGCGGCAGCGACGCTCTCCTGCGCGGCGTCCACGTGGTGGTGCCGGCGATCGGCGCGGGCCTGTGGTGGCTGCTGACCCTGCCGAGCCTGCCCAGCGTCGACGCCGGCCCGACCTGGCTCGCGCCGACGCTGGTGCTCGGGGTGGTGGCCGCCGCCTTCCGGGCCGGCACCCGCCCGCCGATCGACTACGGCGGCGCGACGGTCAACACGCCGTTCGGAATGGTCCCGGTCGACCTGCTGCGGCAGGGTTCCCGGGGGCCGGCGCTGCTCGCCGTGGTCGTCCTGCTCCAGCTGTTCCTGGGCTGAGGCCGTCGCCGTCAGCCGTCCAGACGGCGGACCATGTTCATGATCGTTTCGAGCTGGGCGCCGCCCTTGATCGGGAAGTTGGTCGCGCCCAGGTAGCCCCACCAGTCCCAGCAGCCGTTGGGGTTGCTCAGCGCCGTGCCGGCCTGCGGATAGAGCACGACCAGGTTGTTGGTGTCCGCGTACTGGTTGAGGTTGGCCCGGTCGACGAACGCCGTACCCACCGACCCGGCCCCCTGCACACAGCCGTGCAGCGCGACCAGCAGCCGGCACGACTGGCCGACCGCGCACGCCGACGGGACGTACGCGTAGCCGTTGGCGTCCATGCTCAACCCGTTGGCCCAGCCGTTGACGGCGAACGTGTTCTGGTCGAAGCGCACAAGCGTGCCGCCCAGCGCTCCCGTGTTGCGCGCGTTGACTCCGCCGAGCAGTTTGCGCAGCAGGGCGTTCTGCGGATCGGTGCCGCAGTCGTTCAGGTAGGGCGACGCGGTCGCCGTACATCCCAGCGTGCCGTACGGGGTTACCCACGCGTGACCGGCGGCCGAGCCGCTGTCGTACTGCACGCTGGCGCCGAAGCGCTGGTAGTAGCGGACCAGGTCGTCGGTGACGGACTTCTTGACGGCGGTGTCGTTGTTGCCGTGGAACACGTACACCGGGTCACCGGAGAGGTTGCCGACCGGGTCGACCCAGCCGTACGACGCCCAGGTGCGGGTGTACGTCTCCAGCGCCGACACGTTCGTCGGGTAGATGTTGTCACCGCAGCCGTAGAGCGCCTGGGCGACGGTGTTCTGGGAGCAGTAGTAGGGCCCGGCGGCGAAGACGGCCGCGCCCCGGATCCGGGACGAGTAGGCGACGTGCAGCTGGGTGGCCAGGTAGCCACCGGAGGACACCCCGGCCACGTACACCCCGGAGATGTTGTAGGTGCCCAGCGACCCGGACACCGGGGTCGTGGTGGCGGGGGTGGCGGCCTGGGCGGGGGCCGCGACGGTCAGGATCAGCAGCAGGACGGCGGTCAGGGCGGTGACGGCTCTGCGCGGTGTGGTCATGGACGCTCTCCTCGGCAGCGCCGGCGGGGGCGTCGACGCGCGCCGAAGCTACCGTGACGTGGACCACACCCGACATGAGCCCGACCGACACGCTTGTCGATGCCGGTGTGTGCGCGGCCCACCCACGAGGGTCGTGGCGACGCGCCTGCCGAGGTTCCATCCGGGCCCTGTCGAGCTGCCCCGGAAATGGGGCATCAGGACCCCCGCGCGGACGGCGTCGGCGAGCGGGCGGCGGCGCCAATGACTCACCAGGGCACGGGCGTTCCGTCCCAGGAGAAGAAGCCACCGGTGGGGCCGTCGTCCGGCAGCAGGGCCAGGCGGAGGGCGCCCTGCGCGGCCTCGGCCGGGTCACCGCCGGCAGCGGCGGCCCGGGGGTTGAGATCGGTGGCCCGCAGGCCGGGGGCGAGCGCGTTGACCTTGAAGCCGTCCTCCGCCAGCGTCTGGGCGTACAGGACGGTGAGGGCATTGAGAGCGGCCTTGGACGACCGGTAGGCGGCGGCGGCCCCGCTTCCCGGGGTGAACTGGGGGTTGGGGGTGGTGCTCCAGGTCAGCGACGCGGTGCCGCTGGAGATGTTGACGATGCGCGGACTCGGGGACCGGCGCAGGGCGGGCAGGAAGGCATTGGTCACTGTCACCACCCCGAACACGTTGGTCTCGTAGGTGTGCCGGTACTCCTCGATGCCGGCGCCGGTCGGCGGATCGAGGGACGGCGAGATGCCGGCGTTGTTGACCAGCACGTCCAAGCTGTCGATCTGAGCCGCGGCCTCGGCGACGGCGTCGGGATCGGTCACGTCCAGGATCAGCAGACGGGCTCCGGCTCCGATCTCCTCGACGGCCCGCTGCCCGCGCCCGGGGTCACGGGAGCCCACGTACACGGTGAGACCCTCGGCCGCGAGCAGTCGGGCGATATCCTTGCCGATGCCCTTGTTGGCACCGGTGACCAGAGCTGTGCGTTCATCCATGACGCGAGTCTTCCCTGGTCGGGGGGTGCTCTGTCAGGGACAGCCGGTACCAGGCAGTTCAGGAGGCGACATGGCGAGGCAGGAGCTGGCGCACTACCTGCGGGACCGCCGGGCGGCCCTGCGTCCGGGCGATATCGGCCTGGCGGTGACGGGCACCGACCGCCGCACGCCGGGTCTGCGCCGCGAAGAGGTGGCGGAGCTCGCCCACATGTCGGTCGACTACTACACGCGGCTGGAGCAGGCGCGGGGGCCGCGGCCGTCGGCCCGGATCCTGGACGCGCTGGCCCGCGCGCTGCGGCTCACGCCGGCCGAGCGCAGCCATCTGTTCCGCCTGGCCGGTTCGAGCGCGCCACCTGGCGTCAGCGCCGTGCGGCGGGTGCGCCCGCACGTGGCCCGGATGCTGGAGCGGCTGCCGGAGACCGCTGCCATCGTCACGGACGCGGCGTACGACGTTGTCACCTGGAATCCGCTGGCCCGAGCACTGCTCGGCGCCGACCCTGGAGGCGGGACGACGAACCTGGCCCGACGCCGTTTCCTGGGCCAGGGGCGGATGTACGAGAGCTCCAGCGCCGAGGAGTTCGGGCACATCGTGGTGGCACGGCTGCGCCGCGCCGCGGACCGCTACCCGCTTGACGCGCAGCTGGCCGCGCTGCTGGCCGAACTGCACGCCGGCAGTGCGGAGTTCCGGCAGATCTGGGCGGCGCGTCCGGTCCACGCTCCCGGGCATCGCACCAAGACCCTGGACCATCCAGCGGCCGGTGCGCTGCGGTTGAACTGCGACGTCCTGCTCGTGCCCGAGGATGACCAGGAAGTCGTCCTGATGACGGCCGACCCCGGATCACCTGCTGCGCGGGCCCTGCGCGGGCTGGCCACGCAGGCGATCTGAAACGACGGACGCGCGGACGGCCGCGTCGCTCAGGCGGTGTCGCCCGGGGCGAGGTGGCGGTAGCCGGGGATGGTCTCGGCGAACCAGCCGGCCACACTTGCCAGGCCACGATCGTTGAGCTGCGCGTCGTGGATGGGGTACGCGGCCTCGGCGCCCACCGCGCGGGCGAAGCGGATCGCCTCGTCGAGGCGGAGCCACGACCCCTGGGCGGGCACGAGCAGGGTGTGCACCGGCTCGTCCGGCACGTGCACCGAGTCGCCCGGGTGGTAGAGCCCGTCACCGACCAGATAGCCGAGGTTGGGACAGTCGGGCTGACCCTCGTGGATCACGGCGTGCCGGCCGCCGTGGGCGCTCACCGGGATGCCGGCGGCGGTGAAGCGTTGCCCCGGACGTACCCGGGTGACCGGCAGCGGGGCGAGGTCGGGCAGCCGGGCCCCCTCGGGGGCGTACACCGGCACGCCGAGCCCGGCCAGCCGCAGCACGTCCACGTGGTCGGTGTGCTCGTGAGTGACCAGGACGGCGTCCGCGCCGACCAGCGCGCGCGGCTCGCTCCAGGTGCCCGGGTCGATCACCAGCACCGCGCCGTCCTGCTCGACGCGGACGCAGGAGTGCGTGAATCGGGTGATCCGCATCCGACGACGGTACCCGCGCCCTCGCCCCGGAGTTGACCGTCGACGGCAGCACCGTCACCGCCGTCGCCCCGGTGACATGCGGACGATGTAGAGGAACTGCGCTCCGAACGCCGCGAGCGCGACCGCCACCCCGGCGACGACCATCAGCCAGTGCCAGCCCTCGACCATGCCGAGCGCCAGGGCCACGCCCGACCCGACCAGTGCCGCGTTGACCGCGCCCACGAGCGCGGCCGTGGTGAGCAGGAACTCCCAGCGTCCGGGCCGGGTGCCCACCAGCATCCGCGCCGTATCCGCGCTGTCGTCGGACGCCACGGCGTCGGCGAAGAAGTCGTGCTCACTGGCGAGACGGTGGTGGTAGTAGGCGCGGATGCGCTGGATGCGCTTCATGTCCAGCGAGTTCTCCACGGTGGTCTCCACCAACCGCAGGAACGTCAGCCCGCCGATGATCACCAGGGTCGGCAGCACCGCGCCCAGATAGGGCCGCACCACCTGGTCGTTGCCGGCGGCGAAGCCGAGGCCGATCAGGGCCGCCGACAGCACGGACAGGAAGATGGTGGCACGCCCGGTGGCCTCGTCGATCGTGCCGGCGCGGGACGTCTGCAGGGCGTAGTGCTCGGTGTTGAGGACGCTCAACAGCGCCTTCTCGCGTTCCGCGTCGTCCACACCGTCACCTTCCGCGCTCGCCCGACTCCGATACCGTCACCCTACGAGTGGCACAGCGGGCCCGACCGACGAAACCGCCGGTCGCGAACGGGACAGCGAGCGGCAAAGCCGGCACGTATCCTCCGCATCTCGGCGGGCATGGGCCACGACGGAAGGGGACCGGATGCCCAAGTGGGCGGGGCGGGGCCGCCAGCGACGCGCCTTCGTGGTCGGTGGGCCGTTGCTCGGTGTCGCGCTGGTGATGCTGGTGGCCGCCTGGCGCAGTGCCGGCTTCCTCAGCGACCTGCTGCTCAACCTCGGGTCCAGCGTCGTGCTCGCGGCCATCTCGTACGTCATCTTCGATCCGCTGTTCGAAGAGGCCCGCAAAGCCCGGGTGCAGGAGCACCTGAGCTTCGACCAGGCGGCGTTCGTGACGCGCCTGCGCCGCTCGGCGCGCCGGGTCCGCATCCTCGACACCTGGACGATCCTGCTGGAGCAGCGGCACCGCGAGGAGACCTTCGACGCCGTACGCGCGGCGCTCAGCAACGGCGCCCACGTCCAACTGCTCCTGCTCGATCCCGACTGCACGGCCGCGCAGCAACGCTCCGAGGAGTTGGAGCGGCAGCGGGTGGATGTGCCGCGCCAGATCCGTACCAACCTGCGGCACCTCGCCGCGTTCTCCGACGGCCTCGATCCGGCGGTGCGGCACCGGTTACAGGTACGGCTCTACGACGCGTCCCCGTCGATCCAGCTCTACCAGTGGGACAGTCGGGCGCTGATCTCGTTCTTCCCGATCGGGAAGCTGTCGTTCAACGTGCCCCAGCTCGAGGTCGACATGGACAGCCCGTGGGGCGGATTCGTGCACTCCCGCTTCGAGGAGCTGTGGGAGCACCAGCGGGAGACCTCGAACCTGGACCAGTACTGGTCGGTGACCGTGACTCTGCGCCACGAGGACTCCGACGTCGTCGAAGTGCGCGTGCCCTACGTGACGGTGGAGGGGCAGCACTACGTCGACTGCCGGGCGTTCCGGGTGACCGGCCCGCTGACCGTGCGCGCCGTCCTGCCGCCCCGCCCGGGAGCGATGCCAGCGGTGTTCGCGCTGGCTGAGCCGGCCGACGGCGACCGGACGCCGGCCGCCGTCGTGGCCCGGCACTTCGACCAGAAGTACGGGCACGGCGACGGGCAGCGGGCAGTTCGCCGACTGGTGCCGCCGCCGGAGGGTCCGCGTACCCCCGTTCCTCGTGCCGCGGCGGCCGGCGACACGCACGGAGGGTGACCCGGCTTCGACTCGTCGGGTGCCGGGCGGGACACTGGTGACCGCCCGCGTGCCACCGACCAGGAGGAGTGTGCCCGTGCCGCCCAGCCCCGGGCCGACGCCGCTGCGGGCCGACTGCGCGCGCTGCTTCGGGTTGTGCTGCGTGGTGCCGGCCTTCGCCGCGTCGGCCGACTTCGCCATCGACAAGCCGGCCGGGCGGGCCTGCCCGAACCTGCGCCCGGACCACCGCTGCGGCATCCACCCGGAGCTGCGGGAGCGCGGATTCGCGGGCTGCACCGTCTTCGACTGCTTCGGCGCGGGGCAGCAGGTCGCGCAGGTCACCTTCGGTGGGCGGGACTGGCGGGACGCTCCGGAGACCCTGCCGGCGATGGCCGAGGCGTTCCGGGTGCTGCGTCCGCTGCACGAACTGCTCTGGTATCTCACCGAGGCGCTGTCGCTGGGCCCCTCGGCCGGGTTGCGCGCCGAGCTGGACCGCGCCCGCGTCGAGATCACCGGGCTCACCGAGGGCGATCCGACTCGCCTGCGCGCGGTGGACGTCGACGCGCACCGGGCCCGGGTCAACCCGCTGCTGTCGCGCGCCAGCGACGCGGCGCGCGCTCCCGGGGGCATCGACCGGCGGGGCGCCCACCTCTTCGGCGTGGACCTGCGTCGGACGGACCTGCGCCGGGCCAATCTGCGCGGCGCGCTGCTGATCGGCGCCGACCTGCGCGGCGTGGACCTCGCGCTGGCCGATGTCACGGGTGCGGACCTGCGCGGGGCCGACCTGCGCGGCGCGGACCTGCGGACGACGCTGTTCCTGCACCAGGCGCAGCTCGACGCCGCGCGCGGTGACGCGCGCACGGCCCTGCCGGCGACGCTGACCCGGCCGCCGCACTGGACGGCGCTCGCGCTCACCCCGGTGCGCGCCCCGGCTGCGAGCCGCCGTGGGCGGCGGCGCTGACGACGGTACGAGGTCCGCGTCCGCCGGCCGATCCCGCGCCGGCCGAGCACCCCGTCGCCGACAACCCCGGCCGCCGAGCCGGCAGCGGCCGGCGGACGAGGTTTCGTGGGTGACGCGCCGGGTAGCCACCGCCGACGCGGACCGGCATCGACGGGAGGCACGGCGTGGGCTACCGAAAGCGCGACGGTGAGCTGCCGGGCGACCCGCAGCACAGCGAGGACGAGGCCGGCCAGGTGCCGTTGGTGCAGGTCGAGACGGACACCGAGGTCCCCGCGCCGGCCGACACCGACGAGCGGCCGGACATCGTGACCGAGGGCGACAATTCGGGTGTCGCCGGGGGCTCGTCCGGCAGCAGCGGCGGCGGCTCGAGCATGCCGGGACACCCCGACGCGACCCGCCGGGGCTAGCGGCTCGCCAGCGCGGCGCGCGCCTCGGTCATGCCCTTGTTGGCCAGACCGTCCGCGCGCTCGTTCTCCGGGTGGCCGTTGTGCCCCTTGACCCACAGCCAGGTGACCTCATGGCGCTCGCAGGCCGCCTCCAACCGCTGCCACAGGTCGGCGTTCTTCACCGGCTGCTTCGCGGCGGTCCGCCAGCCGTTGCGCTTCCACGACGCCAGCCAGCTCGTGATGCCGTTGCGCACGTACGTGCTGTCGGTGTGCAACTCGACGGTGACCGGCCGGTTCAGGCTCTCCAACGCCTGGATGGCCGCCATCAGCTCCATCCGGTTGTTGGTCGTCGGCGTGGCCTCGCCGCCGCACAGCTCGCGCTCGTGGTCGCCGTAGCGCAGCAGCGCCCCCCAGCCGCCCGGCCCGGGGTTGCCACTGCACGCCCCGTCGGTCCAGATCTGCACGCCCCTGCCGGCCGCCACGTCCACCATGGCAGGCAACCTACCGGGCGGCGACCGTGCGCCGGCCGTTCGGGGGCCGGCGCGGCGACATCGAAGGCACTAGGGTCGGCCGGATGGAGCGGCACGTGGCGTTCGACCGTCTGCACAACTTCCGCGATCTCGGCGGTTACCGCACCGACGACGGGCGTACGGTCCGCTGGCGGCTGCTCTACCGCTCGGACTCGCTGGGCAAGCTGGCGGGCGCCGACCTGGACCGTTTCCACGCCCTCGGCGTCGGCACGGTGATCGACCTGCGATATCCGTGGGAAATCGCCGCACGGGGTCGCGCGCCGCAGGTTGACGGGTTGGCCTGGCACAACCTCAGCGTGGAGCACCGCCCCTACAACCAGGCCACGATCGACCCGACGGTGGATCCGTGGCGCCACCTCGCCGACCGGTACGCCGAGGTCGCCGAGGACGGGGCCGCCGAGCTGCGCCAGGCGTTGGAGGTGATCGCCGCCGCCGAGGCACCGCTGGTCTTCCACTGCGCGTCCGGCAAGGACCGCACCGGCCTGCTGGCCGCGCTGCTGCTCGCCCTGCTCGGCGTCGACGAGGAGCAGACCGCCGCCGACTTCGCGCTCACCGAGCTGGCCACCGCGCGCCTCATCGCCGACTGGAAGGCGCTGAACCCCGACCGTGAGCTGCTCTGGCCCGGGTACGGTCGCGCGCCCGAGGCCATCATCCGGCACTTCCTGGCCGATCTGACTGACGCGTACGGATCGGTTGTCGGTTACGCCACCGACCGGCTCGGCGTGGACGAGGCGTTGACCGCCCGGCTGCGTGACCGCCTCCTCACCGGGTAGGACGGTCGCCGAAAATCGCGCGCCGACCGTGGCCCGGTCTGTCAGAGTCGACCGTCGTGGACGGAAACTGGGACGGCCTGCGAGCCGACGTATTAAGCACGATCGACGAGCTGATTGCCGCCGGGCGGGAGTCCGGGGTGCAGGTCGCCGCTTACCTCGACGGCGAGCCGATCCTCGAGGTGCACGCCGGGCCCGCCGACCGGGCCACCGGCCGGGCACTCGCCGCCGACACCCCGATCTGGAGCGTGTCGACCGGCAAGGCCCTCACCGCCACCGTGGTGCACGTGCTGGTCGAGCGTGGCGAGCTGGACTACGACCTGCGGATCGTCGACGTGTGGCCGGAGTTCGGCCGGCACGGCAAGGACGGGGTCACCCTGCGGCACGCGCTCACCCACACCGCGGGTGTGCCCGCCCTGCCGGTGGACGTGACGCCGGAGGACTTCACCGACTGGGACCGGATGTGCGCGATCGTGGCCGACGCCGAACCGATCGCCGCGCCGGGCGCGGTGAAGGCGTACCACGCGTGGACGTTCGGCTGGCTGGTCGGTGAGGTGGTGCGCCGGGTGACGGGCCGGCGCGTCTCGGCGGTGCTCGCCGAGGACGTGGCCGGGCCGCTCGGCGTCGCGGACGAGCTGTACCTCGCGGTACCGGCCGCCGACCTGGACCGGCTGGCCCGGGTCGAGGACCGCAACCTGTCGGCGCTGTTCGACTTCGCGAGCGCCAACCTGCCGAACTTCGACCGGGTCGCCCCGCCCGGCGTCCGTCCAGGCGCGCAGGTCGGCGGCCGGGCCGACGTCCTCACCGCCGAGGTGCCGGCGACCGGCACCATGACCGCCCGCGCCGCGGCGCGGATGCTCGCCGCCCTGATCGGTGAGGTGGACGGCGTCCGGCTGATCTCGCCGACCCGGCTCCGGGCCGTGACGACGCCGGACGGGCCGCCCGGCCCGGAGTGGGTGTTCGGGCAGGAGACGACCTGGGGCCTCGGGTACGCGGTGGACGACGACGGCTCGTTCGGCGCGGCCGGCAGCGGCGGCAGCCTCGCGTACGCGTACCCGGAGCTGGGGTTGACGGTCGCGGCGACGAAGACCCTGCTGGGGGCCGGCGACGGTGACCCGATGGAGGACCTGCGGGTGCTGATTCGCGACGCGGTGTCGGCCCGACGCTGACCGGGTCGGGTCAGTTCTCCGGGTCGGGGACGGGTCGCTGCGGACCGCCCACCACGGCCGCCGGGATGGCCGGAGCCGGACGGGCGGGCCGCAGGCGGTCGCGGAGGCGTAGCGCGGCGTCGCCGGCCGTGGCGGCGATCATCGGCAGGAGCCGGGTCGAGTTCATGATCGCGATCTCCTCGGCCGGGGTGGTGACGCCGTCGAGGAAGCGCAGGACCCGCTCGGCCGGGTTGCGGTCGAAGAGCCGGTCGAAGAAGTCGGGCCCGCCCACGCCACCGGAATCCAGCGCGCGCAGCGCCACCGCGTCCATCCAGCGGTGCCGGGCCGGATAGGCGGGGGCCGGCACCGGCGGCCGGCCGGCGGCGAGCGCGCGGGCCACCTGGTCGGCCTGGCGGTACATGGCGGAGAAGGTGAAGCCGGTGGAGGGCCGGGTCGCGCCACCGGCCGTGCCGAGACGTACGACGCGCGGGGAGGGCCGGGCCGGGAACGGCGCGTCGGTCATCGGGATCACCCCGTTCTCGACCTCGCGGACCCGCAGCCCGTCCGGGTCGAGCCCGAGCAGGTCGCGGTAGCCGGCCAGCGCCGTGTCATAGCCGGCGTCGGTGAGCAGGTCGGGCGAGAACTCGGTGTACTCGACGAGGGCGTACCGGTCGCTCACCGGGAGCACGTAGCCGAAGGAGACACCCCGGGCGGGCTGCGGGGTGCGGAAGTCCATGAGCACCGCCCGCCGCGGGTCGAACACCGGCCGGTCGGCCTCCAGCCACCAGCCACGGAAGTGCTGCAACCAGGTCGTCCGCCCGGCGCGGGCCGGTGGCCGGGGGCGGGAGTCGAGTGCCCAGCCGGCCCGGATCTCCCGCCCGTCGCCGGTGCGCACGACCACCCCGGTCCCGTCGTCGCGGACCACGTCGGCGGGTGCCGCGATCCGCGTCACGTCCAGCCGGCGCTCGGCCTCGGCAGCCCGGTCGTAGACCGGGCCGGAGCGCAGCATGGCGTACCGCAGGGGGGTCAGGTCCAGGACGCGACGCCGCGCGGGCGTGACCACCTCGACCTGGTGCCAGCTCGCGCTGAGCAGCGGGTCGAGGTCGATGTCGGGGTGGCCCCAGAACGCCCAGGTGCGGTCCTGACCGCGCCGACGGACCGGGTCGACGACGGCGATCCGCGGGCCCCGGACGCCGTGCCGGTCCAGCGCGGCGAGCAGCAGCGAGGCGGCGCCCCCGCCGCCGAGCAGCGCGAGGTCGACGTCGAGCCGTGCGGGATCGGTCACCCGCCCCACGCTGCCACACGGTGCGATTCGACCACGCGCCGCCATCGCGTTGACACGCAACCATTTGGTTGCCTATGGTGCACAGGTAACTGTTCGGTTCCCTGTCGAGGGAGAGTCGTGGACGACGCGTTCCGGGCCTTGGCCGACCCCAGCCGGCGTCGACTGCTGGACCGGCTCAACGACCGCAACGGCCAGACCCTGCGGGAGCTCTGCGAAGGGCTGTCCATGACCCGTCAGGCCGTCAGCAAACACCTGTCGGTGCTGGAGGCGGCCGACCTCGTAGCGACCGAACGACGCGGCCGCGAGAAGGTCCATTACCTCAACGCCGCTCCGATAAACGCGATCGCGGACCGCTGGCTCAGCCGCTACGACCGGGAGCGTGCCGCCGCGCTCGCCGACCTGACCACAGCATTGGAGCAACAGCCCATGGAGAGCCCTACGTTCGTCTACACCACGTATGTCGCCACCACGCCGCAACGTCTCTGGGCCGCGCTCACCGAACCGGCGTTCACCCGCCGTTACTGGGGCGGAGTCGCGCTGGTGTCCGACTGGACGGTCGGCGCGCCCGTGCTCTGGCAGGACGCGCCCGACGTCGAACCCCGGGATCTCGGCCAGCGCGTGTTGGTCGCCGAGCCCTACCGACGCCTCTCCTACAGTTGGCACGGCTTCCAGCCGGAACACGCCGAGCACTTCGGCTGGTCCCCCGAGGAGTTGGCCGTCCGACTGGGCGAGCGCCGATCGACGGTCACCTTCGAGATCGAGCCGCACGGGGAGTCGGCCGTCCGGTTGATCGTCCGCCACGACGGCTTCTCCCCGGACAGCGAGATGCACCGGGCCATCAGCGGCCAACTTGACGGCAGCGGCGGCTGGCCGGAGTTGCTGGCCAGCCTGAAGACCCTCGTTGAGACCGGCGAGCCGATCGCCGCGCCGACCCAGGCCGGCTGACGCCTCGCTGATCCAGGCCCCGCCCTCGCCGATCCACGCGCGCGCGATGAGGAGCATTGGCGCCGCCGGAGCCGATACCTCGCCATCGGCCCAGGGGTGACAGCCCGACCGCAGCGGACATCGACCGGAGCACCGACGCCGGTCGGTCCGTGCAGGCCCAAGGGCTGCTCTCCCCCGCCTTCGGGTGGACACGTGACGGCAACGAAGGTTTCTCATTTTCACCTGATCGGGGTCCCAACCCACCTAGTGTTGGGCACACCGGTGCTAGTCACGGAGTTGGCCACCCGAACGACGTCCCACGCAGTCAGCGGACGAAAAGTGAGGGAAGACGCGTATGAAGGTCTCAACAGCACTCTGCTCGGCGGCGCTCGGCGTGGGTCTCGGCACGCTCCTGCTGCCGGGCGCCGCACTGGCCGACACCGTCGTGTCACCGGCCACCACCCCGGTCGGAGGAACCGTCGTGCTCACCGCGACGACCTGCAACCCGAAGTCGGGTGACGTCATCTTCCGGGTCACCGGACCCAACCGCGACGAGAACGTCCGATCCACCACGGCCGCCGCGGGCGGCGGGCTCAGCGCCGAACTGTTCACCGCCGGGTTCACCCTCGGCACGTACACGGTGGCCGCGACCTGCGGCGACGGCAGCTCGGCGGGCAGCGCCACCTTCGCCGTCACCCCGATCGGCGGCGCCCCGGCCGGCTCGGGCGGCGACAACCGGGACGGACGCGACGCGGGCGCGCTCGCCGCCGGAGGCACCCTGCTCGGCACGGCCGCCGCGGGCGCGGTGCTGCTGGTACGCCGACGCCGCCCGGTGTCGACCGTCGCCTGACCGGCGACCGCTCCATCCCAAGAGGTCGGGTGCCCGTGCCGGTACGACCGGCGCGGGCACCCCGACGAGCCCTTACGGAGGTGCGCACGTGTGGTGGCGGCGAAGCCTGCCGGCCGTGGTCGCCCTCCTCGGCGTCAGCGGGCTGGGGCTGATCACGGTTGGCCTCACCGCCGACCCGGAGCGGCCACCCGGGCCGTCGGCTGACGCGCCGACCCGCACCCGTCCCGGACCGGACCTGGCCCCCCTCCCCCATGCAGCGCCCGTCCGGGTGCGGATCCCCGCCATCGACGTACGCGCCGAGATCGTCGCCGTCGGTGCTGACTCCGCCGGGGTGCTGGAGGTGCCGCCCCTGGACCGGCCGACCCTCGCCGGCTGGTACCGGTACGGAGTGAGCCCCGGCGAGACCGGCAACGCCGTCCTGGTGGGACACGTCGACTCCCCCGCCGGCCCGGCGGTCTTCTTCGACCTCGGACGCCTGCGCGCCGGCCAGGAGATCCAGGTCACCCGGGCCGACGCGCGGGTCGCCACGTTCACCGTGGACGGCGTCCACGCGTACCCGAAGGACCGCTTCCCCAGCGGCCTGGTCTACGGCCCGGGGGACGTCGCCGGACTGCGCCTGATCACCTGCGGCGGCCGGTTCGACGACGCGACCGGCAACTACGTGGACAACATCGTCGTCTTCGCCACCCGTACCGCCTGAGGTGAGCGCCCCACTGTCGGGGGCCGGACGCCGCTGGGCAGAATCCGGTGGCACCATGCCCTGCGAGCGCCGTGGCCGCGACGGTGCGCGGGGAGGGGGCGCGTCGTGGATCAGCGAGCGGTACGGGACCGGGCCGGTCGGGGCGTACGCGCCCTGGCCCGTCGACTGCTCGGCCGTCCCGGAGGCGAGACTCCCGCCCCCCGGCGGTCCAATCCGGACGCCGTGGTCGACTGCGCCGTGTACGTCAAGGGTCGCCGCGAGCCGGGCCGACCGCACTACGACGACGCGTACGCGAGCGCCCGGCGCACCCGCGACGCCTTCGTGTGGCTCGGACTGCACGAGCCGGGGCCGGCGGTGCTCGCCGCGGTGGGGCGCACCTTCGGGTTGGACGAGCTGACCGTCGAGCAGGCGCTCGCCGACGGGCACCGGCCCACGGTGCAGCGGCACGGGCCGGTCACCCTGCTGGTGCTGCGGACCGCCGGGTACGTGGAGCACGCCGAGCTGACCGACACGTCCGAGGTGATCGACACCGGTGACGTGATGGTGCTGCTCGGTGACCGCTTCGCCGTGACCGTGCGGCACGGCGCGGCCGGGGCGCTGCGCGACGTCCGCGCCGACATCGAACGCCGGCCGGCGCTGCTGGCCGCCGGTCCCTGGGCGGTGGCGTACGCGGTCTGCGCCCGCATGGTCGACACGTACCTGGAGGTGGCCGGGCACGTGGAGCGCGATCTGGAACGCGTCGAGGAGGCGGTCTTCGCCCGCGAACGGTCGGCCGACATTCAGCACATCTACCAGCTCAAGCGGGAGGTCGTGGAGTTCAAGCGGGCGGTGCTTCCGCTCCAGACGCCCCTGCGGACACTGCTCGACCCGACCGGCGACGGACCGCCGCGCGCCCTGCACCGCTGGTTCGTGGACGTCGACGGCCGGCTGGCTCGGGCCGTGGACCGGGTGGCCGCGTACGACGATCTGCTCACCTCGATCGTGCAGTCCCGCCTGGCGCAGCTCGCCGTCGAGCAGAACAACGACATGCGAAAGATCGCCGCGTGGGCCGCGATCGCCGCCACGCAGACCGGCATCGCCGGCGTCTACGGCATGAACTTCGATCACATGCCCGAGCTGGCCTGGCGCTACGGTTACGCGGGCGCGCTGGCCCTGATGGCGGTGGCCGCGCTCGCCCTGTACCGCCTGTTCCGCCGCTCGGGCTGGCTCTGACCCCCTCCCCCGCGATCTTGCACTTCCGGTCGCCGACATACACCCTTTGCCGGCAATGCGGGGACAGCAAGTGCAAGATCGGCGAGGGGTCAGGATCGGCGGCGGGCGAGGAAGGCGCGGATCCGTTCCCGGGGCCGGTCGGTCAGCTCCGGGCCGTGGGTGAACGCCGCGATGTCGTACTCCAACTCCCCGAAGACGTGGGCGGTCTGCCGCGTCATCCGGTAGTCGCTGCACAACAGCTTCGGGGCCCAGCGGACGCCGAGCACGTTGAACAGCGCGTCCCCGGTGATCAGCAGTCGGGTCGGCTCGTGCAGCAGTGACACGTGACCGGGCGAGTGCCCGGGGGTGTGCACCACCCGCAGGCCACCGCCGACGTCGAGCACGTCGCCGTCGGCGAGCGGCTGCGCCACCTGGACAGCCGGAAACCGGCCGCCGGCCATCCGGGTGAAGAACCGGCCGCCGGTCACCGCCGGGTCCACCGGTGGGTTGTGGCCGCCCTCGGCGTACGGGACGTCGGCGGCGTGCGCGGCGATCGGCGCGCCGGTACGGCGGGACATCTCGGCCGCCCCGCCCGCGTGGTCGGGGTGCGCGTGGGTGAGCACGATGCGGGTGACGTCCGCCGGCGTCTTGCCCATCGCGGCCAGCCCGCGCACGATCCGGGCCGGGGCCTTGGCCAGCCCGCAGTCGACGAGCGTCACGCTGCCGTCGTCGTCGACGAAGGCGTACGAGTTGACGGCCGAGCGCCCCACGGTGGGGATGCGCCAGACGTTCGGAGCGAGCGACACCGCCGGGGAACGCGTCATGTTGGGGATTCTAGGGGCGATCGTCGACCATCACTGTCCGTCGACGCGTGGGCGACCGGTTCTCGCGGCCGGCCGGCGGGTACGGCAGGATGGGCCGGTGGGCAGAGCGGGACGAGGCCGGCGGGCGGACGCGACGACCGGCGGGCGCTGCCCGTGCGGGTCCGGCGGGGCGTACGCCGACTGCTGCGCCCCCGTGCACGGCGGCACCGCCGAGGCGTCGACCGCCGAGGCGCTGATGCGCTCCCGGTTCAGCGCGTTCGCGCGGAACGACACCGGCTACCTGCTGCGCAGTTGGCACTCCGACACCCGGCCGGAACGGCTGGAACTGGACCCGGCACAGCGGTGGACCCGGCTGGAGATCGTCGAGACCGAGCGCGGTGGTCTGCTCGACGCCACCGGCACGGTCACGTTCCACGCCCACTACCGCGAGGCCGGTCGGCCGGGCACGCTGACCGAACGCAGCCGCTTCGTCCGCACGGACGGTCGCTGGGTCTACCTCGACGGCGAACTGTCCTGACGGCCCCGCCGACCTACGACGACGGCCGACGGCGGGACCGCCGCCGGGCCACGACCTCACCCCGGGCCGCGCGCACCGGTCGCGGCGACGTCGTCACGCACGGCCGCGGGGCGGCGTCGGCGACCCCGCACCACCAGCGCCACCACGAGGTACGCCCCGGCGGCCACCGCGAACGCGACCGCGTTGCCGGCCGCCGTGGCGACCAGCCCGTACCCGGCGTACGTCCCGATGATCAGCACGTCGGTGAGCATCCCGGCCAGTGAGGTGACGGTGGCGCGGCTGCCGCCGGTGATCCGGGCCTGTAGTCGCGCGTCGGCCAGGACAGTCGCCAGTTGCGCGGCCGCGAACGCCACCGCGAGCAGCACGAAACCGGCCGGGTGCCGGACGAGTGCGCCCCCGGCCAGCGCCAGCGCGACGAGCCCCAGCAGCGCGGCGTAGCCCCGACGGCCGAGCCGTTCGCCCACCGGGGCGAGCAGCCCGCCCACGGTCACGCCGGCCCACAGCAACAGGAGCAGCAGCGGCACCGCCCGCGCGTCAGCGCCGGTGTCCAGGGCCAGCAGCGGCGTGTACTCGTCCAGCGCTCCCCAGTCGGCGGCCACCACGGCGACCAGCAGCACGGCGGCCCGCACGGGTGGCCGCGTACGGACCTGCCGCACACCGGCCCGCAGCGTCCCGGTCCAGGTCAGCTCGTCGTCGTGGTCGTCCGGACCGGACGCCACGACCGGCGGCGCGTCGTCGTCCGGGGTGACGAGCGGTGGCGGGGCGACGGGCGGTCGCAGGGCGACGGAGGCGGACGCGACAGGCGGCGGTGGCGCGTCCGGCGGTGGCGCGTCCGGCGGCGGGCGGTGCTCGGGGAACCGGGTGGCGACGGTCGCGGCGAGCAGGCAGGCGAGCACGCTGCCCGCGCCGACCGCCGGGTACCCACCGGCGGCGAACACCGGGCCGGCAAGCACCCCCGTGACCACCACGCCCAGGACGCCCGCGGTGCGCGCGCGGCCGAGCACGCGGGCGTACCGGTCGCTGGCGTCGAGGCGGGCCAACTCGGTCCAGACCAGTGCCTCCAGCGCGCCGGAGACCAACGCGCCGCCGGCGCCCCAGAGCAGGAAACCGACCGCGAAGGCCGGGTACGACGGGAGCAGCACCCAGAGCGCGTAGCCGGCGGCGGTCACCAACGGGGCGAGGCACAGCAGCAGCCGGCGGGAGACCAAGTCGGCCCACGCGCCGGACGGCACCTCGAAGAGGATTCCGGCGCCCGACCAGATGACGAACAGCGACGAGATCTGCCCCACCGACAGGCCGGTGTCGGCGAAGAGCACCACGTACAGCGGGTAGAGCAGGACGAGGTCGCTGAGGAACGCGTACCCGTAGAGGGTCGCCGAGAGGCGGCGCACCGCCGGGTCGGGCACGCGCGCGGCGAGATGGTTCATGGGGGCCTTCCCGTGGGAGTGGACGCGGACACCGGACGTGCGGTGTCCGCGGTGGCCCACGGGTGTGGCCTACGGGGCGGGATCAATGTCGCCAGGTCATGTCGGCGATGGTAGACCGGCCGCGCCGACCCCGGCCAGGCTTCTCGACGGGCCGAGCGAGACGGGAGCGGGGCGGAATCCCGGTGGATTCCGCCCCGCTGGCCCGCCGCTCGGCCCGACCCGGCTCAGCGCCGGTCGGGATCCACGGGCGGGATGACCGTCGTGGTCTCGCTGTCGTCGCCGGTGCGCTGCCCGGGGACCGCACCGCCGCTGATCACCTGGGTCGTGTCGGCCTCCCGGCCGGGGCCCACCACCTGCGTCGTGTCATCGGTCGACGGCCGCACCTGCGTGGCGTCCGCGTCCGACGGCCGGGTGACCACCTGCGTGACCTCGGGATCGGACTGACGAGGGGTCACCTGCGTGGCGTCCGCGTCGGACGGCCGGGTCACGATCTGCGTGGCGTCCGCGTCCGACGGGCGGGTCACGATCTGCGTGCTGTCCGCGTCCGGCGGGCGGGTCACGATCTGCGTGGCGTCGGCGTCGGACGGGCGGGTCACGATCTGCGTGGCGTCGGGGTCGGCGGGTCGGGTCGTCACCTGCGTGACGTCGACATCCGACGGGAGGGTGGTCCCCGACGTGCGGTCCGCCTCGAAGGGGCGGCCGACGGCCGGCGTGCGGTCCGCGTCGGCGCGGGCGGCGGTCGAGCGGTCCGCTTCGGCCTCGACACGAGCGGCTTCGGCACGGGCCTCTGCCGCGCGAGCCTCCTCGACACGAGCGGCTTCGGCGCGGGCGGCTTCGGCTTCGGCCTCGGCGCGGGAGGCACGGTAGGCGCGGGTGTGCGTGGCGATCAGCTGCGACTCCTGCTCGGCGCGGGTCAGCCACGACTCCCAGCGGCTCTGCATCGGACGGATGAGGCCACCACCGACTCCGACCACGAGGATGCCGCCGACGGTGGCCAGCACGGCGATCAGCACCGGGGTGGTGACCGCGGTGGCCACGCCGATCTGGTTCAACGCGGCGATGACGCCCAGGCCGAGGATGAACACCGAGGCGATGCCCGCCAGAGCCCGGCCGTACGACAGCCCGCCGAGCGCGCCGCCGATGATGTCCTTGACGGCGTTGGCGATGGCGGCGGCGACCACGACGATGACGATCGCGACGAAGGCGCGGGGCAACCACGCGACCACGGCGGTGATGAGGTCGGAGATCGGGTTGGGGCCCCAGATGCCGAAGGCCAGCTGGAGGGTGAGCAGCAGCACCGCGTAGTACACGAGCTTCGCGACGATGTCGCTGGCGTCGTACCGGGATCGGTTGAGCGCCCGACGGATCCCGCCGCGCTCGACGGCGCGGTCGAAGCCGACCCGCTCGAGGATCTTCTCCACGATCTTCAACACGGCCTTGGCGATCAGCCATCCGGCCACCAGGATCGCCACGAAGGCGACGGCCTTGGGCAGGAAGAGCATCACCGAGCGGAGGGCGTCGCCCACCGCGTCGCTGACGTTGTCACTCATCTGGTCATTCCTTAGGGGCAGCGGGGATAGTCGGCCCCACCTACCCCCACCAGCGCGCAGGGAAACGCCGCCGACCCCTGGCGCGCCGGCGGGTCTGGCAATATTCTCCGTGTTGCGTGCGGCCACTGGAGCTACTTTTCATCCCCCCGCCGTCGGCCGCAGGAGGAGCTGTCATGCACGTCGAGCATTCCGAAGTGGACCGCCGGACACTGCTGCGCGCCGGTCTCGGCGCGGCCGCGGTCGCCGTCGTCGGAAGTGAACTCGCCTTCTCGGGCGCGGCGCAGGCCGCCCCCGGCACGGACCTGGACTGGATCATCGGCTGCGACGAGTGGGGCGCCCGCCCACCGGCGGACCCGCTGTCGGTCAGCGCCATCGCCACCAACAAGATCATCGTGCATCACATGGCGTTCCCGAACGTCACCGACTACTCCCGCGAGCAGGCGGTCAAGCTGGCCCACGACTGCCAGGACCTGCACATGGACGGCAACGGCTGGTCGGACTCCGGTCAGCACTTCACGGTGAGCCGGGGCGGCTACGTACTGGAGGGCCGCCGGGGCAGCCTGGAACGCCTCGAAGCCGGCGACCGCCAGATGATCGCGGCGCACTGCCCGGGTGAGAACGGCCGGGCCATCGGCATCGAGAACGAGGGCACCTACGTCACCGAGACGCCACCGGAGGCGCTCACCGACTCGCTGGTCAAGCTCTGCGTCGCGATCAGCCGGCAGTACGGGCTGCACGCGTACGACATCTTCGGCCACTGGGACTTCCGCACGACCGATTGCCCGGGCGCGGCCTTCTACCGGCAGTTCCCCGAGCTGCGGCGGCGCGTGCACGCCGCCCTCGGCACCTCGCTCGGTGACGTGCCGGCCCGTCGCTGGCCCGACCTGTGGCGGTTCGTCAACTCGCCGTCGGTCCGGGTGGTGCAGCACCTGCTGGCCTTCCGGGGCTACGCCGTGACGGTCAGCGGCACGTTCGACGCCGCGACCGTGGCCGCCGTGCAGGACTGGCAGGCCCGCAACGGCATCCCGGTGGACGTGGACGCCACGCTGACCACGGCGACCTGGGAGACGCTGGCGCCCGAGTTGGACCAGCACGCGAGCGGAGCGCCGGTCACCGCGGTGCAGGAGATCCTGGCCAAGAAGGGGTACGCGGTCACCGTCACCGGGGCCTACGACCATGCCACCCGCAAGGCGGTGCAGGACCTTCAGGCGCTGCACGGCCTGCCCCGCAACGGCAAGCTCAGCACCAGCACGTGGTGCACGATCGTCGGCGGGTCCGTCCGCGAGTCGTTCCGGCACCGCTGAGCCACCGGGTGCGGTGCGGGTCGAACCCGCACCGCACCGGGCCCATCACCAGCGCGAAGCCGCGCGCCTCGTTGTCGGCCCTCCGTCGGCCTGCGACGATGCGGCATCGGCTGGCTGGCTGGCTGGCTAGCTGGCTGGCTGGCTGGCTGGCTGGCTGGCTGGTCAACATCTCCCAGCCCGGGTCCTGACCAGCGCGTCGGCGCGACCGGTCGGTTTGGCCGGCGGTGCGGGCGGAAAGAGTGCTGGGCATGACTTGGGCCCGTCGAGCCGTACCCGCGGTCGCCGCCGCCGTCGCGGCGCTCGCCGCGAGGGATCTGATCCAGCGCGACCACGCGCTGCTGCGCAACTTCCCGGTGCTGGGCCGCGCCCGGTACCTGCTGGAGGCGATCGGGCCGGAGCTTCGGCAGTACATCGTGGCGGGCAACGACGAGGAACGGCCGTTCACCCGGGACCAGCGCCGGTGGGTGTACGCGTCCGCCAAGCAGGAGAACAACTACTTCGGCTTCGGTACGGACAACAACATCGAGTTCACGCCCGGGTACCCGATCATCAAGCACCGCACGTTCGGCCGGGCCGTGCCACCGTCGTCGCCGACGGCCGGGCACGACGTCCGACTGCCGTGCGCGAAGGTGCTCGGCGCGGCCCGGGATCGGGCGCGCGCCTTCCGGCCAGGGTCGGTGGTCAACATCTCCGGAATGAGCTTCGGCTCGCTCTCCGGCAACGCCGTCACCGCGTTGAACAAGGGCGCCGCCCTCGCCGGATGTCTGCAGAACACCGGCGAGGGTGGCCTGTCGCCGTACCACCGCAACGGCGGTGAGCTGGTCTTCCAGCTCGGTACGGCGTACTTCGGCTGCCGCGATGAACACGGCCGGTTCAGTCTGGACCGGCTCAAGGACCTCGTCGCCGGTGCTCCCGTGCGCGCCTTGGAGATCAAGCTGAGCCAGGGGGCGAAGCCGAGCATCGGCGGCCTGCTCCCCGGAGCGAAGGTGTCCGCCGAGATCGCCGCGACCCGGGGCATCCCGGCCGGGCGGGACTGCGTGAGCCCGTCGCGGCACGCCGAGTTCTCCGACTGCGACAGCCTGCTGGACTGGGTGGAGCTGCTGGCCGCCGAGACGGGCCTGCCGGTGGGCATCAAGTCGGCGGTCGGCGACCTGAGCTTCTGGCAGGAGCTGGCCGGCCTGATGCGCGACACGGGCCGGGGCGTCGACTTCGTGACGGTCGACGGCGGCGAGGGCGGCACCGGCGCCGCGCCGCTGATCTTCACCGATTCGGTGTCGCTCCCGTTCCAACAGGGCTTCTCCCGGGTCTACAAGGTCTTCGCGGAACACGACCTGCACGAGCGGGTGGTGTTCATCGGCAGCGGCAAGCTCGGCCTGCCGGACAACGCCGTGGTGGCGTTCGCACTCGGCTGCGACATGGTCAACGTGGGCCGCGAGGCGATGCTGTCGATCGGCTGCATCCAGGCGCAGAAGTGCCACACCGACACCTGCCCCACCGGGGTGGCGACACAGAACGCGTGGCTGGCCCGGGGCCTCGACCCGACGCTCAAGTCCGTCCGGGCGGCCAACTACCTGGCGACGTTGCGCCGGGACCTGACCAAGGTCGCCGAGGCCTGCGGCGTGGAACACCCCGGCCTGATCGGCACGGACGCCGTGGAGATCCTGGACGGCCGCACCGGCTCCACCCCACTGCACGAGGTGTACGGGTACCGCCCGCACTGGGGCCTGCCCTCCCCTGCCGACCAGAAAGAGATCATCCGGCTGATGATCCCGGAGGCGCCCCAGGGCGGCAGCGCCCCGCCGTCACCCACCGCCGTCGGCTGATCCCGCCCACCGCCCCGCCGCCCACGGGGCCCACCGCCAATCTGCCTACCGCCCCACCGGCCCACCGCCAATCTGCCTACCGCCCCACCGGCCCGCCGCCTACCGGCCCGCCGGCCCGCCGCCAACCTGCCTACCGCCCCAACCGGCCCACCGGGCCACCGGGCCACCGGGCCGCCGCCAACCGCCGCCGGGCCTACCGCCCCACCGGCCCGCGCCCCACCGGCCCGCCGCCCGAAGAGCGTGATGCCTGTGAGTCATCTTGATGACTCACAGGCATCACGCTTCTTGTGGTGCTTCCGCCCCGAGGCCTCTGCGGTGCCATCCGACACCCCCCAAGAAGCGGGTCCGCCAGAGTCTCCTTCGGCGTCATCCGGCGCCGCGCGAATAACTCGTGGAGTCGTGTTCCCGGCCGACCTATGGTGGCGCGGTGCTGATCCGACGTGAGACCCCCGCCGATATCGACGCCATCCGGGCCGTGCACGCCGCGGCCTTCGCCGCCGCCGACCACGGCCCTGCCGACAATCCGGAGCACGGGCCGCAGCACGATCCGGGCCACCGGCCGGACCACGATCCGGGCCACGGGCCGGACCACGATCCGGACCACGATCCGGGCCACGGGCCGGACCACGATCCGGACCACGATCCGGAGCACGGGCCCAGCACGGACACCGCCACCAGGAGCACCGACGGCGGTGGCGACGGTCGCCTGCCGGTCGAGGCGACGCTCGTGGACGCGTTGCGCGTCGACGACGGGTGGCTGCCCGCGTACTCCCTGGTGGCGGTCGATACGGACGGCCTGGTGGTGGGTCACGTGGTGGCCACGCGGGCCCGCGTGGCCGGTGCGCCGGTGGCGTTGGGTCTCGGGCCGCTCGGCGTGCTGCCCGGCTGGCAGCGACGCGGGGTCGGCAGCGCCCTGATGCACGCGGTCCTGGGCGCCGCCGACGCCCGAGACGAGGCGCTCGTGGTGCTCCTCGGGCACCCCGAGTACTACCCGCGTTTCGGGTTCCGGCCGGCCGTCGAGCTGGGCGTCACCCCGCCGCAGCCGTGGGGCCCGCAGTACTTCATGGCCCGACCGCTGACCGCCTGGCACGGATCGATCCGGGGCGAATTCCGCTACGCCCGCCCCTTCGACGACCTGTGACCGGACCGCACCCGCTGTCGCAACGATCCTGTCGGTCCGTCGCGAGAGGATGGCGACATGACCGACCGGACCGGGAACGAGGATGCTGCTATGGCCCGTGAAGTGCAGATAACGTTCGACGCTGCCGATCCTGCCGCCCTGTCGGCGTTCTGGGCCGACACCCTCGGCTACGAGTTGCAGGGCCCGCCCGGGGGCTTCGACTCGTGGGAGGCCGCGTTGGACGCGATGGGCGTGCCGCCGGAGCGACGCAACGACGCGTCGGCGGTGGTCGACCCCACGGGGGCGGGGCCACGGCTGTTCTTCCAGCGGGTGCCGGAGGGCAAGCAGGCCAAGAATCGCGTCCACCTCGATGTGCGGGCCGCGCCGGGGCTGACGGGTGACGACCGGATGGCGGCCCTGGAGGCGGAGGCCGACCGGCTCACCGCTCGGGGTGCCACACGGCTCGCCCGACACGAGCCCGCTCCCCCGCTCGGCGCCGGTCACATCGTCATGGCAGACCCGGAGGGCAACGAGTTCTGCCTCGACTGAGCGGGCGTTCTCCCAGCTCACTGCCGCGACGACCGGCCGTCATGCGAACATGTGTACGTGTCGCACGACGCCCACATCCTGCACGCCGACCTGGACGCCTTCTACGCGTCGGTCGAGCAGCGTGACGACCCGCGCCTGCGCGGACGGCCGGTGATCGTCGGCGGCGGCGTGGTGCTGGCCGCCAGCTACGAGGCGAAGGCGCGGGGTGTGCGCAGCGCGATGGGGGGTCAGCAGGCACGACGGCTCTGCCCGGACGCGATCGTGGTGCCGCCCCGGATGTCGGCGTACACGCAGGCCAGCCGGACGGTGTTCGAGATTTTCCGACAGACCACGCCGCTGGTCGAAGGGCTCTCCATCGACGAGGCGTTCCTCGACGTGGGCGGGCTGCGCCGGCTGGTCGGCACACCGGCCGACATCGCCCAGCGGCTGCGCCGGGAGGTCCGCGACCGGGTCGGCCTGCCGATCACGGTGGGTGTGGCCCGGACGAAGTTCCTGGCGAAGGTGGCCAGCGCAGTGGCGAAGCCGGACGGGCTGCTGGTTGTCGCCCCCGACGCCGAGACTGCGTTCCTGCATCCACTGCCGGTGGAACGGCTCTGGGGCGTCGGTCCGGTCACCGCCGCGAAGCTGCGGGAACGCCGGATCCGTACCGTCGCGGACGTGGCCCGGCTCGGCGAGGCCGCGCTGGTGTCCCTGCTCGGGGCCGGCGCCGGCCTGCACCTGCACGCTCTCGCCCACAACCGCGACCCCCGGGCGGTGCAGGTGGGCCGGCGGCGGGGCTCGATGGGCGCGCAGCACGCGTTGGGGCGTACCCCACCTGCGCCGGAGGAACTGGACGCCATCCTCGCCGGTCTGGTCGACCGGGTCACCCGACGGATGCGGGCGGCCGGACGGTCCGGACGCACCATGGTGTTGCGACTCCGCTTCGGCGACTACACCCGCGCCACCCGCTCGCACACCGTGGCCAAGGCGACCGCCGACACCACCGCACTGCTCGCCGCCGCCCGGACACTGCTGCGGGCCGCCCTACCGGAGATCGACCGGCGCGGGGTCACCCTGCTCGGCGTCTCGGTCGGCAACCTGGACGACAACCCGGTGCAGCCGGAGCTGCCGTTCCAAGCCAACACCGGGGCCGACCTGGACGCCGCCGTGGACGCGGTCCGCGACCGCTTCGGCTCGACGGCGCTCACCCGGGCGGCGCTGCTCGGCCGCGCTCCCGGTGTCGAGATGCCGCTATTGCCGGACTAGAGCGCCCCGGTTGCTGCGACCGGAGACACATCACAGCAGGTCGGCGGTTTAGCCGGCCGCACACAGGTGAAGTCTTGAGGGGAAAGCCTGACGAGGGGGGCCCATGTCCGACGAGACCAGCAACCGACCGAGCCGTCGTGCCGAACGTCCGGGCGACGTGACCGACCCGCTGCTCTGGCAGCTCGCGGTCGACGTGCTCGAGGCCCACGAGGCCGACGACGAGGGTCGCTGCCGCAACCTCCAGTGCGCCGGCCAGTCCTGGCCGTGTGCGGCGCGTACGACCGCCGAGCAGTCGTTGCGACTGGCCCGCAGCACCCCCGACTCGGTCGAGACGGCCATCGACGGTGGCGGGGGCGGCACCGGCTGGACGGCCGAGGCCGCCGCGCCGGCGCAGCGCTGGGGCTGGAACGGCGACGTGATGGCCCGCCGCGAGGCGAGGTCGGCCGCCTCGGCGGCGTGACCCGTCCCGCGAGGACAGCGCCAGACGAACGAACGCTCGGCCGGTGACCCGGCCGAGCGTTCGTCGGTACGTACGTCAGAGAGCGAGCCGCTGCCCCGGGAAGATCAGGCCCGGGTCCGCGCCGATCAGCTGACGGTTGCGCTCGTACAGGGCCTGCCAGCCGCCGCTGCGGGGGTGCCGCTCGGCGATCTCCGACAGGGTGTCCCCCGGCGCGACCACGTACGTGTCGCCGCCGGCCGCCGGGGCGGTCCGCTCGTGACCACGGGTAGCCGGCTGGTCGCCGCGTGCCGGCCGCTCCTTGCCGGAGGTGGACGTCGACGACTTGGAGGTCGACTTCGTCGGGGACTTCGCGGTGGACTTCGTCGAGGTACCGCCCGACGAGCCGCCCTTGCGGCCGCAGGTCGGCCACGCGCCGATGCCCTGCCCGTCGAGCACCTTCTCGGCGATCGCGATCTGCTCGCCACGGCTGGCCAGATCGGCGCGGGCGGCGTACTTCGTGCCGCCGTAGCCGGCCCAGGTGCCCTGGGAGAACTGCAGCCCGCCGTAGTAGCCGTTCCCGGTATTGATCTTCCAGTTGCCGCCGGACTCGCACTGGGCGATCGCGTCCCAGTTGACACCGGCCTGGGCCGGGGCCGCCGGGCCGAAGAGGGCGACGGCGCCGGTGACCGCGCCGACCGCCAGGGTACCGACGGCGACGCGGCGGGTGGTGACCCGTCGATGACGGGGGGTGTACGCAGACGTCATGGATCATTCCTCCACGCCGGCGAGGTGAGCTGTCGGGTTCGGGCCGAGGAGCCCGGCCGCGCGCTGGCGGCTTCACCCCGAGGTGACATGCACCGAGGAACGTTGGGTCCCCCGCTCCTGCCCGGGTTCTGTTTCCGACGACCGGGGGCAGGATTTGGCGTTGCCGGTCGCGGCGTCCACGGTGGTGGACCCGACCGACGGTAGGCACGGTGGGTGACGGTCGCCCACCGCTTGTGAAGTTGTTCACCGGCTCACGCGGGGCGCTGCGGCCAGCGGTTGCGGACGACGTCCACCTGTGCAGCGGCCATCATGGACCGTTTCCGATCAGGGCCTGCCGTCCCGGTGAATTGACGTTCGGACAGGAAACCGTAGACGGGCGGTAGCGATGCTCTGGAGCACACCGGGTCCATCCCGGAAACGACACCCCAGGAGGAGATCATGCCGCTCCAGCAGAGTCGCAACGGCCGTCGCCGCGCCGCAGCCGTCCTCGTAGCCCTACTGGCCGGCGCTGGCCTGACGCTGTCCGCGCCGACCGCCGCACAGGCGTCCAGCCCGTGCACCAGCCTGACCTTCTACCGGGTCGGCGGCTACCCGGGCGGCGCGGACATGCACGTGCCCACCGTCGGCTGGCAGACCGGAAACAAAAGCTGCTACCTCACCTACGGCCACTCGGGCTCCGCGGTGCTGGTGCTCCAGGAGGCGCTGAACAACTGCTACGCGCGGTCGCTCAGCCTGGACGGGAACTACGGTCCGAAGACCCGGGACGCCGTCCGGTACGCCCAGCACAAGATCAATGAGGACATCGTGTACGCGAACATCGCCGAGGACGGCGAGTACGGCCCGCAGACACGTGCCTACATGGGCTTCGCGATCTTCGGGGTCAACGGCGGCCCGGTCATTCCCAACGTCTGCTACTACCCGGGCTGACCGCCGTACAGCGCCGGCCGGAGCCCTCGCGGACTCCGGCCGGCGCCGTGGCGGCCCCTCCCCCGGTGCGGCGTCGCCGGCTCCCCCCCTGCGCGGCGACGCTCATGGATCAGCAGACCCGGACCGCCTCGATCCGCTGATTCCAGTTCCCCCCGATCGCGGCCGAGTCGTACGCCAGGTTCGCCCGGTAGCATAGGCGTGCTGGTAGCCGAGCAGGCCGGTGGCGTTGGCGTTGTCCCAGAAGGTGGAGACGGTGCCGGACGGCCGGTTGTTGATGATCGATTGGGCCCGGTTGCGGAAGTACGAGGGCAGCGGGACGTCGTTGCATCCGTTGTACGGACCGTCGAGCAGGAAGATGTCGCCGCTGAAGTTGGCCCCGGCGTACAGGCAGAGCAGACCCGACGGGCAGGCGTAGTTGGCCTGGGCCGGACTCGGGGCGACGCCGAGCGTGGCGCCCACGGCGATCGTACCGAGCAGCGCGGACGTGAGCCTTCGCAGAGCACTTCGCACGATGGTGACCTCCGGTGTCGTCACGACCGGAACCGGCCGCGAGTCGAGTTGCCGACATCACGTTGATCGATGTCCTTGTAGCAACGATGATCTGCGCGGAAGGTCGACGAATTCCTGCCGGAACCTCAATCCGGCTGTCCCGGGGGTGCCGGTGGGGCGACCGGCGGTGCAGCGAGCGGCGGTTCATGGAGATTCGGGTCCTCGGGCCGGTCGAGGTCTGGGCGAACGGCCGTCCGGTCGATGCCGGAGCGGCCCGCCAGCGCGCCGTCCTGGCCGCACTGGCGGTCGACGTGGGCCGACCGGTGAACCTGGACGCTCTGGTGGACCGGGTCTGGGGCGACGCGTCGCCGCCCCGGGTTCGCCACAACCTGCACGTCTACCTCGCCCGGCTCCGCCGGGTGCTGGCCGACGCGGGCGCGCCGGACGTGTTGGCGCGACGGTCGGGTGGTTACCTGCTGGACCTGCCACCGGAGACAGTGGACGGCCCGCACTTCGACGCGCTGCGGCAGCGTGCCGACGGGCTGCCCGACGGGGACCCCGAACGGGTGGAACTGCTGCGCAGGGCGCTTGAGCTGTGGCGTGGCGAGCCGCTGGCGGGGCTGCCGGGCGAGTGGGCGGCCCGGGTCCGGCAGGACTGGCACCGCCGGCACACCGACACCGTCGTGCAGTGGGCCCGTGGGCTGTTGCGACGGGGCGAGCCGGATGCGGTGATCGATCCGCTGACCCGGCTCGCCGACGAGCACCCGCTCGACGAACCGGTCGCCGCCGTGCTGCTGCACGCGTTGGCCGCGGCTGGTCGCGGGGCGCAGGCACTGACGTACTACGCCCGACTGCGGGACCGGCTCGCCGACGCGCTCGGTGTGGACCCGGGCATCGAGCTTCGCCAGCTACACCAGGCCATCCTGCGCGGCGAGGTCACCTCGCCGACCCCGGAGGTGTCCCCCGTGCCGGCCGCCGCGGTCATCGTCGCCCCGTCGCGGCCGGACCGCCCGGTCCCCGCGCAGTTGCCGTCGGATGTCCGGGGCTTCGCCGGGCGGCGTTCGGAGCTGGACCGTCTGGACGCGCTGCGGGCGTCCGCCGAGGAGCGACCCGGGGCCGTCCCGCTGGCCGTGCTCTCCGGAGCGGGCGGGGTCGGCAAGACGGCCCTCGCCGTGCACTGGGCGCACCGGGTCGCCGGGCAGTTCCCGGACGGGCAGCTCTACGCCAATCTGGAGGGCTACAGCCACAGCGGCGTCGTCCGAAGCGCGGAGCAGGTGGTCCGGGGCTTCCTGGCCGCGCTCGGGGTGCCGCCGCGCGAGGTGCCGGCGGACGAGCAGGCGCAGACCGCGTTGTACCGCAGCCTGCTCGCCGGTCGGCGGGTGCTGGTGCTGCTCGACAACGCCCGGGACGCCGCGCAGGTACGGCCGCTGCTGCCGGGCGCGGCCGGCTGCCTGGTGCTGGTGACCAGCCGGGATCGGCTCACCGGTCTGGTGGCCACCGAGGGCGCCGAGGCGGTCGTGCTGGATCTGCTCAGCGCCGACGACGCGCAGGCCCTGCTGTACGCGCGGATCGGGGCGCGGGCGGAGGCGGAGCGGGCCGCGGTCGACGATCTGGTCCGACTCTGTGACCGGCTACCGCTGGCCCTGGTCGTGGTGGCGGCGCGGGCGGTGGTCCGGCCCCACCTGCCGCTGGCCGAGTTGGGCGCGCAGCTCCGGGCCGGCGGCCGGCTGGACGGGCTCGACACGGGCGACCACGACAGCAGCGTGCGGGCGGCGCTGTCCTGGTCGTACCGGCTGCTGTCGGTGCCGACCGCGCGGCTGTTCCGGCTGGTCGGCGGCAGCACGGACGTGACGGTGAGTACGGCGGCCGGGGTCAGTCTCGTCGGTGCCGGCCGGCGGGCCGTCCAGGCGGCGTTCGCCGAGCTGGCGGATGCGCACCTGATGCTGGAACGTGCCCCGGACCGGTACGCCATGCACGACCTGCTGCGGGCGTTCGCGGCCGAACTGTCCGCCGAGCACGACCCGGCCGGCGACCGGGCCGAGGCGCGCGGCCGACTCTTCGACCACTACCTGCACAGCGCGCACGCCGCGGCCGTGCTGCTGCATCCGCACTGGGATCCGATCACCCTCGCCCCGGCCGTCGCCGGCGTGCGGCCGGAGAAGTTCGGCGACCACGACGAGGCCATGGCGTGGTTCACGCGCGAGCGCGACGTGCTGATCGCGCTCGTGGAACGGTGCGCCGCCAGCGGCGCCGACCGGCACGCCTGGCAGCTGGCGTGGAGCTTGACCAGTTTCCTGGACCGCCAGGGCGGCTGGCACGACCAGTTGGCGGTGCAGCGGACGGCGCTGGCGGCGGCGCGGCGCGGCGGCGCGGCGGTCGGGCAGGCGTACGCGCACCGCAGCCTGGCGCGGGCGCAGGCCCGGCTGGGCCGGCTCGACGAGGCGCCCGGTCAGCTCCGGCGGGCGCTGGAGCTGTTCCGCGAGCTGGGCGACCCCGCCAACCAGGCGCACACCTACCTCGATCTCGCCGAGGTGGCCGACCGGGAGGGCCGGCGAGCCGAGGTGGTCCGGCATGCCGAGGCGGCGTTGGCGCTGTACCGCGAGGCGGGCCATCGCTACGGGCAGGCGATGGCCCTCAACGCGGTCGGCTGGTACCGGGCCCAGCTCGGCGAGCACGACGCCGCCGTTGAGGCGTGCCAGCAGGCGCTGGAGCTGCTGCGCGAGTTCGACGACCGGCAGGGCCAGGCGCCCACGTGGGACACCCTCGGCTACGCGCAGCACCGCGCCGGACGACCAGCGGAGGCGGTGGTCGCCTACCGGCACGCGCTGGCGCTGTACCGGGAGTTCCGGGACCGGTACTACGAGGCGGACACGCTGACGCACCTGGCGGAGGCGTTGGTCGACGCCGGCGACCCGGCGGAAGCGGCGCGGAGCTGGCGGGCGGCGCTGGGCATCCTCGACGAGCTGGGCCACCCGGACGCGCAGCGGATCCGTCAACGGCTCACGGCCGCCGGGGGGTCGTGACCCGTCGGCGGGGTCCGCCGCTCGGCCGGCCCACCGCCGCTCCCACGGAGATCACGAACAAGACCAGGGACACGATCGGAAACCAGTCTCCCGTACGCGAATAGACAGTGCCTGACCCTCGCGTCGGAGCGGCCGTGACCAGCAGCTCCGCGTCACCGGCGGTCGCCTCGCCCACGACCCTGCCGCCCGGGTCGGTGACGGTCAGCCGGCCGAACGCGGCGGCGCGGACCACGGTGATCCCGTTCTCCACCCCACGGACGAGGGCCATCCGGCTGTGCAGCCAGCCGTCGGAGGTGAAATCCAGGCCGGGGACGAGCAGCACCGAGACGCCCTGCGCCCGATACCGCCGGACCAGACCGGGATAGTCAAGGTCCTTGCAGATCGCCACGCCGAACCGCCCGTCCACGATCACCTCGTCGCCGCCCGGCGTCAGCCAGTCCTCCAGGCCCGGGATCAGATGTTGCTTCTCGTACGTCCTGATCGTTCCGCTCGGGTCCAGCACCAGCGCCACGTTGCTCGCGGTCCCGGCCCGCCGCAGCACCACGCCGACGACGACCCGGGCCGCGGTCTGCTGGAGCGCCTCGACGAGCAGGGGCAGGGTGGCGTCTGTCACGGCGAACACCTTCTCCGGCAGCACGACGATCCGCGCCCCGCGCGCGGCCAGGTCCGAGACCCGCGGAACGTACCGGGTGAGCAGGTCCCGCCCGGACGGTTCGTCGATCGGGAGCCCGTCCTCGGACTGTCGCAGCGCGACGAGGCCCACGGTCAGCGGCTCGGCCGGCTGCGGGGAGCGACTCAGTGACCAGGCCGACCATCCGCCGACGCCGAGCAGGAGGGCGAGCAGGCAGGTGAGGGCCGGGCGTGGGCCGTCGAGCCGAGCGGTGCGGGTGGGTCGCAGGCCTGCGAGCAGGGCGGCGAGGGCGATCGGGACGGCGAGCAGCAGGTAGGTGACGCCCCACACGCCGGTGAGCGCGGTCAGCTGGATGACCGGGCGGACGTCCGCCTGCGTGTAGGCGAGGCTCCACCACGCGCCGTGCGGCAACAGGCGGGACGCGGCGTACTCGCCCAGCACCCACAGTGACGGCACGGTGAGAACAGCGGTCCCGACTCGCCCGTGCCGCAGGAGCGTCCGGGCGAGCAGGACCGTGCCGGCTGCCAGGCCGAGGCCGAGCACGAACACGCCGCCGACCACGAAGACCGGTAGTCGCAGCGTGCCGCGGTAGTACCCGACAATGCCGAGTTGGCCGATCGACCAGGCGAGAACCGTCGCACCGAGCGCGGTCCTCGGGCGTACCCGCACCGAGGCGAGGATCAGCGGGATCGGGGCGAGCCAGGTCAGCGCGGCAACCGGGTGCAGCCCGGAACCACCGAGCCAGAGCAGTCCACTGAGGAGCGCGGCGATGATCGTCGTCATGCGTCGATCGTGCGGCGGGAGCGGCCGGGGCGGATCGCCGTACGAACTGGAGGTGATCTGGTCCTGTGGAGGGAGGCGCGGCAGCGCCCGGCGAGACCATACTGCCGGCGTGAAGCGGTACGTCAATCTCGCCGTCACCGTGGCCGCCGTGGCCGCGACCGTGCTACCCGCCCTGGCCGGCGGTCCCCGTGCCTGGTGGGTGCTGCCGCTCGCGGTCGCGTCCTCGGTCCCGGTGCTGTGGCGTGACCGCGCGCTGGTCCAGGTCGCCGTCGTCGTGGGCCTCGCCACGACCGTCTCCGCCTCGCTCGGCGCACCCCCGCTGCTGCCGGTCGGTCCGCTCGTCTGCCTCTACACGTTCGCGGCGCGGGCCGCCCTGCCGATCCGCCTGCTCGGCATCCTGGTCACCGCCGGCGGCCTGCTGGTCTCGCTGCTCTATCCACACCCGGACGTGGAGGTGCTGCGGTACCTGGTGGTCGCCTACAGCTTCGCGTACGCCCTGGGCACGAGCGCCCGCGCCCGCCGTACCCAGGCCATGGCCCACGCCGAACGCGATCGTCGCGTCGCCGGTGAACGTGCGGCGGCCGTGCTGCGCGAACGCGCGCGCATCGCCCGGGACCTGCACGACATCCTCACCCACGCGGTCGGCGTCATGATCGTGCAAGCGGAGGCGGGACCTCTGCTGGTCCGCCCCCACCCGGACCGCGCCGACGCGGCGTTCGCCACGATCGCGGCCACCGGCAGGGACGCGGTCGTCCAGCTCCGCCGCGCGGTCGGCAGCCTGCACGAACCCGCCGATGAGTCCCTCGACCAGCCGGGCCTGGCCCACCTGCCCGTCCTCGTCGAACGCGTCCGCGCCACCGGACTCGACGCCGTCCTCACCATCTCACCCCCGCCGTGCGGATCCGTCGCCGGATCTCAGTCCGAGGTCACCCTCGGTCCACCGGTCGAACCGCCCGCGCACGTCGGGGTCGCCGCCTACCGGATCGTGCAGGAGTCCCTGACCAATGTGGTCCGGCACGCCGAGGCCCGATCGGTCCGCATTCTGCTGAGCTACAGCGCGGACGCCCTGACCGTGTCGATCACCGATGACGGTCGCGGCAACCGGGCTGTCGGCGTCGGGGTGCCCGGATACGGAATCGTCGGCATGCGCGAGCGCGCCCGGACCTGCGGCGGGACCCTGCGCACCGGCCCGGCCTCCGAAAGCCACGGCTTCACCGTCACCGCCACCTTGCCGCTCTGCGCACCCGTGGCCGTCTGATGCTGCGTGTGGTGCTCGCCGACGATCAGGACCTGTTCCGGGCCGGATTCGCCACGATCCTCGGCGCGGAGCCGGACATCGAGGTGGTCGCCGAGGCCCCCGACGGCGCCGCCGCCGTGCGGGCCACCCTCGACCACCGTCCCGACGTCGTCCTGATGGACATGCGGATGCCCGTTCTCGACGGTGTCGCCGCGACCCGGCACGTCTGCTCACTCACCCCGAGCCGGGTCCTCGCCCTGACCATGTTCGACACCGACGACTACCTGTACGCGGCCCTGCGTGCCGGTGCCAGCGGCTTCCTGCTCAAGGACGCCCCACGAGCCGACCTGGTCAACGCGGTGCGGGTGGTCGCCGCCGGCGATGCGCTGCTCGCTCCCGGCGTCACCGCCCGGGTGATCGGCGAACTACACCGACGCGGCCACCCGGACCCGGCGCTCGCCGCCGCGGTGACCGCCCTGACCGCCCGCGAGACGGACGTCCTGCGCCTGATCGCGGCCGGTCTGTCGAACGCCGAGATCGCCGCCCACCACCACCTGAGCGAGCACACGGTGAAAACTCACGTCGGCAACCTGCTCGCCAAACTGAGTCTGCGCGACCGCGCCCAGGCAGTCATGATCGCCTACGAATCCGGCCTGGTGATCCCCGGTCGCTGACCGGTGGCGACGTCACGGTCTGCCGACCTCGTCGATCATGGAGTCATGGTGCCTGTCAGGCACCGTGATGAGCGCTTTGTCACCCACCACAACTCCATGATCGACGAGGCGAGACAGTTCGCGAGGAGGCTTACAGGGTGCGCGCCAGCCGGTCGGCGAGGGTACGGGTGAACCGGGCCGGGTCGGCCAGCTCGCCGCCCTCGGCGAGGACCGCCAGGCCGTACAGCAGCTCGGCGGTCTCGGTCAGGGCCGGGCCGGAATCGCCCTGCTCGTGGGCCTTGCGCAGCCCGGCGACCAGCGGGTGACCCGGATTGATCTCCAGGATCCGCTTGGTCGAGGGGACCTCGTGCCCCATCGCCCGGTACATCTTCTCCAGCGTCGGCGTGAGGTCGTGCGCGTCACCGACCACACAGGCCGGTGAGGTGGTCAGCCGCGAGGACAGGCGGACCTCCCGGACGCTGTCGGCCAGGGTCGTGCCCAGCCAGTCGACCAGCGCGGCGAACTCCTGCCGCTGCTGCTCACGCTCGGCCTCGGCCTGCTGCTTCTCCTCGTCGGTGTCCAGGTCGACCTGGCCCTTGGCGATCGAGCGCAACGGCCGGCCGTCGTACTCGCCGACGCGCTCGACCCACACCTCGTCGACCGGGTCGGTGAGCAGCAGCACCTCGTGGCCCTTGGCGCGGAACGCCTCCAGGTGCGGGGAGTTCTCGATGGTGGTCCGGGAGTCGCCGGTGGCGTACCAGATGTCGGTCTGGCCGTCCTTCATCCGCGACACGTAGCCGGCCAGGTCGGTGGGCTCCGCCGCGTCGTGGGTGGACGCGACCGACAGGATCTCCAGCAGGGTGTCGCGGTTGTCGGCGTCGTCGATCAGCCCTTCCTTGACCACCGCGCCGAACTCGGTCCAGAAGGTGCGGTAGCGCTCGGCGTGGTTGGCCTTGAGGTCCTTGACGGTGGCGAGGACCTTCTTGACCAGGCGGCGGCGGACGATCTGGATCTGCCGGTCCTGCTGGAGGATCTCGCGGGAGATGTTCAGCGACAGGTCGTGGGCGTCGACGACACCCTTGACGAAGCGCAGGTAGGTGGGGACCAGCGCCTCGCAGTCGTCCATGATGAACACGCGCTTGACGTAGAGCTGCACGCCGCGGCGGCCCTGCGGGGAGAACATGTCCAGCGGGGCGTGGCTGGGCAGGAACAGCAGCGCCTCGTACTCGAAGGTGCCCTCGCCCTTCATGTGCACGACCTCGAGCGGGTCGGCCCAGTCGTGGCTGACGTGCTTGTAGAACTCGTTGTACTCGGCGGCGTCGACCTCGTCGCGGGGACGCGCCCACAGCGCCTTCATCGAGTTGAGGGTCTGCTCCTCGCTGGTGGGCGGCTCGCCCTCAGCCCGCGAGCGCTCGACGCTCATCCGGATCGGCCACGCGATGAAGTCGGAGTAGCGCTTGACGATCTCGCGGATCGTCCACTCGGCGGTGTAGTCGTGCAGGTTGTCCTCGGTGTCGGCGGGCTTGAGGTGCAGGGTCACCGCGGTGCCCGCCGGCGCCTCGTCGACGGACTCGATCGAGTAGGTGCCCTCGCCGGTGGACTCCCAGCGGGTGCCGCCGGTCTCGCCGGCCTTGCGGGTCAGCAGGGTGACCCGGTCGGCGACCATGAACGCGGCGTAGAAGCCGACGCCGAACTGCCCGATCAGTTCCTGCGAGGCGCGGGCGTCGGCGGATTCGCGGAGCTGGCGCAGCAGCTCGGCGGTGCCGGACTTGGCGATCGTGCCGATCAGCCGGACCACCTCGTCACGGGTCATCCCGATGCCGTTGTCCCGCACGGTCAGCGTGCGCGCGTCCCGGTCGACCTCGATGGCGACGTGCAGGTCGTCGGTGTCGGCGACGAGGTCCTTGTCGACGAGCGTCGCCAGCCGCAGCTTGTCCAGTGCGTCGGACGCGTTCGAGATGAGTTCCCGCAGGAAGACGTCCTTGTTCGAGTAGATCGAGTGGACGACCAGCTGCAGGAGCTGACGCGCCTCGGCCTGGAACTCCAACGTCTCGGCCTGGTTGCTCACACCGTCTCCCTTCTCGGCTCGTACGGAGGTTCGCGCAAAGGATACGAGCCGTCACCGGCGCGGGTGTGTGCGCCTCCGGGTCGTATTCCCGATTCTCGTCCGCCCGTCGCGTGACCTACCTGACTTTGCCTGACAGAAGTCAGCCGGATAGCGTTCCTGTCGACAAGCCGCCACGAACCCTGGAGCACTCCATGAAGATCGCTGGAAGCACCGCCCTCGTCACCGGCGCCAACCGGGGCTTCGGCCGGCACCTGGCCGCCGAGCTCGTCGCCCGCGGAGCAACGGTCTACGCCGGCGCGCGCAACCCGGACAGCGTCGACCTGCCCGGCGTGACGCCGGTCCGGCTGGACATCACCGACCCCGCCTCGGTGGCCGCCGCGGCGAAGCTGGCCGGCGACGTGAACCTGCTGGTCAACAACGCCGGCATCGACAGCCGGGCGGACCTGCTTGAGGGTGACCTCGACCTGATCCGCCTGGAGCTGGAGACGCACTACCTCGGCAACCTGTCGATGATCCGGTCCTTCGCGCCGGTCATCGCCGGCAACGGTGGCGGAACCATCCTCAACGTCCTGTCCGTGCTTTCCTGGGTGAATTTCCCCCTGCACGCGGCGTACGGCGCGGCGAAGTCGGCCGAGTGGGCGATGACCAACGCGCTGCGCCTCCAGCTCGCCGAGCGGGGCGTGCGGGTCGCCGGCCTGCACGTCGGCTACATGGACACCGACATGGCCGCGACGATCGACGGCCCCAAGTCCGACCCGGCGGAGATCGCCCGGATCGGCGTCGACGGCATCGAGGCCGACGCGTACGAGATCGTCACCGACGACGTCAGCCGGCAGGTGCAGGCCGGGCTCGCGGGCGGCGTCGCCGCACTCTACCCGCAGCTCCCCTGACCGCCCCCCCACCGGGAACGCGACGGGCCGCCGCCGGCATGCACCGGCGGCGGCCCTTGATCGGGTACGCGGTCAGCTCCCGCCGCGTACGCCGTCACACTCGCGGTCAGCAGCCACCGCAGGTGTAGAAGAGGATGTCCCAGTGGCTCCCCTCCTTGGTGTAGAGGTTGCCCGACGGCGCCCGGTACTGGTACCCGAAGCCGGAGATGTAGCCGACATAGGCGTAGTTCGCGGAGATGTAGTTCTGGATGCACGTGCTCAGCGCGATGTCGAGCTTGTAGCCGTTCCAGTGGCTGTACGTGCCCCCGGCGTGCCCGACCTCGGTTCCCGCGGTGATGGTGACCGCGCAGCCGCTGGCCCGCTTGAAGGTGATGATGCCGTCGATGGTGGCCTGCCGGACCCCGTCGAACGAGGTGCAGGTGGACACGTTGCGGTCGCTGCAGTTGCCGCTGGAGGTCCAGGAGATGCCGGCGGCGCGTAGCTGCGAGGTGGCGCTGGAATGGCTGATGGCGAAGGCCGGAGCGGCCAGGCCGAACGTGGCGCAGACCGCCGCAAGGGTGGCCACGAGCAGCGTGAGCACGCGGCGGCGCAGGGTGGATCGAGTGGGTGACATGGCACTCCCGTTCGCGTGAGGGGCGGAATTCTGCGAATCAGGGGCCGGCCTTGGAGGATTTCTACCAGAGATAGACGGACGTGACCAGATGTCGGGTGGGAGCGCGACGCACGCCCCCACCCGACGCGCCCTAGCTGGCCTGCAGCGTCACGTCGTCGATCACGAAGCTGGTCTGCAACGACGAGTCCTCGGTGCCGGTGAACTTCAGGGTCACCGTCTGCCCGGCGAACCCGGCCACGTTGAACGTGCGCTGGGTGTAGCCCGAGGCGGCGTTCAGGTTCGAGTACGTCGCCAGGGTGGTCGAGCCCACCTGCACGGTGAGCTTGTCGTACGCCGTGGAACCGGTCGTCTCGGCGGTGTCGATGTGCAGCCAGAACGACAGCGTGTAGCTGGCGCAACCCGCCGGCACGGTCACCGACTGGGACAGGGTGTCGGTGTGGGTGCTGCCGTACCCGTCGAGCCACGCCTTGTACGACCCGGTCCGGGCCGCCTGGCCGCTGGAACTGGTGATCACGCCGGAGGAGGCGGTCCACGGCGTACTGCCGCTCTCGAAGCCACCGTTGCCGATCACCTGCCCACCGGCACAGCCCCCGGTACCGGTCACCGTGAGGGTGAGGCTGGCGGTCCGGGTGACCGAGCCGGTGCCGGTGACCGTGAGGGTGACGGTGCCGGTGGCGGCACTGGACGACGCGGTCAGCGTCACCGTGGCCGAGCCGCCGGAGGTCACCGACGACGGGCTGAACGAGACGCTCACCCCGCTGGGCGCGCCGGACGCGCTGAGGCTGACCGTCTGGGCCGAGCCGGAGGTGGTCGCGGTGCTGACCGTGGCGCTGGTGCTGGCGCCCCGGGCGACGCTGAGCGCGGTGGGGCTGACGGCGACCGAGAAGTCGTTGGTCGGGGTGCCGGTGCCCACGGCGAGCTGCCACAGCGCGTACGCGACACCGTCCGCGGCCCGGTTCAGCACGGTGGCGCTGACGTTGGCGGTGGTGTCACAGGACCGGTGGTAGCAGGCGTCGTACGCCGCGTTGGCGGTGCCGCCCCACTTGGCCGCCTGGCTGCTGGTCTTGCGGGCGCTCGCGCCCGCGGCGTACCCGGAGGTCGGGATGCCGGCCTGCTGGAAGTAGTAGTCGTCGGAGCGGCCCTGGCCCTCGACGTTCTCCTCCGGTTGCAGCCCCAGCGAGTCCCAGTACGCCTTCAGCGGCGCCGCCGTGGTGGAGGTGACCCGGTTGATGAAGTAGCCGCCGTTGGTGGAGCCGACCATGTCGAAGTTGTAGTAGCCCTTGAGGTAGCCACGCTGGGTGGAGTTGAGCGAGTTGACGTAGAAGCGGGAGCCGTTGAGCCCCTGCTCCTCGTCGGTCCACCAGGCGAACCGGACCTTCTTCGTCATGGTCGGGTTCTGCGCGGCGAGGACCAGGGCGTTCTCCAGCAGGGTGGCCGAGCCGGAGCCGTTGTCGTTGATGCCCGGACCAGCCGAGACGCTGTCCAGGTGGGCGCCGAACATGACCACCTGGTCGGCCGGGCCGCCGGGCCACTCGGCGATGAGGTTGTTCGACGGGTACGTACAGCTGGAGCAGTACTGCTCGCTGACGGTGTAGCCGGCCGCCTGGAGCTTGCCCTTGACGTAGCTGAGCGAGGCGGTGTAGCCGGCAGACCCGGCCCGCCGGTTGCCGCCGTTGCTGCTGGCGATGGAGTTGAACTGGGTCAGGTGCGCCTGGACGTTGGTGACGGAGATGTCCGGCGCCGCCAGGACGGCGGCGGACGCGGCGATCGGCCGGCCCGCCGTCGTCGCGGCGGAGGGTGACGCGGTCGCCGGCTGGGCGGCCAACGTCACCGTCATCCCGGTGAACACGGCGAGCGCGATTCCCGCGCTCAGCGTTCTACCTCTCATGGGGGCTCCTCGGGGTCGGAGAGATAACCGAGACACTTACAGATATCTATGTCTGTGACATCGGACGTTCGTCCCGAACCCCCGCCCGTTAGACGGTGGGTACCGGCGTCGGCACAGGTGAGTAGAGGTGCCAGGATGGGTAGGTAACGCCAGCAGGGGTCGTCGGGCCCGGAACGGGGGGCTAGCGATGAGGCCGGGTCGAGCGTGACACGACCCCGCAGCGACCTGTTCGACGACGGCGGGGCCACCGGACAGCTGATGGCGGAGCTGGACTGGGCCGACACACCGCTCGGCGCGGTTTCCGACTGGCCGCAGAGCCTGCGCTCCGCCGTACGGATGGTGCTCTCCTCCCGCTACCCGATGCTGCTGCTCTGGGGCGACCGCCTCTCGCAGCTCTACAACGACGCGTACTCGGCGTTGATCGGCGACAAGCACCCCGGCGCGCTGGGCGACGACGTGCGGGTGACCCTGGCCGAGGGCTGGGACGTCCTCGCCCCCCTGATCGAGCAGGCCATGGCGACCGGGGTGGCCAGTTGGGTACCCGCCCTCCAGCTCCTGCTGGAGCGCGCCGGCTACCGCGAGGAGGCCTACTTCAGCGTCTCGCACGCCCCGGCCCGCGACGACGACGGCCGCACCGTGGGTGTGCTGACGGTGTGCAGCGAGGTCACCGAACAGGTCGTCGGCGAACGGCGACTGCGGCTGCTGCGCGACCTGTCCCTGCGCGGCGACGGGCGCACCGTCGACGTGGACGCGACCTGCGCGCGGCTGATCGACGCGATCGGCGGCCACCCACTGGACGTACCGTTCGCCGCGATCTACCTGCGCGACGGTGGAACCCTGCGGCGGATCGCCCACGCGGGCGGCGGCCCGCGCGACGCGACCATCACCGGATCGCTGCCGACCGTCGTCGACCTGGCCGACCCGGGCCCGACGGCCCGCGCCTGGGGGCTACCGGACGCGGCGGCGGGGCGGCCCACCGACGTGACCGGCCTCGACGAGCGGCTGTCGCTGCCCGCCGGTCCGTGGGGCGATCCGGCCCGCGCCGCGCTCGCGCTGCCGCTGCCGGCGGGTGCCGACGACCAGCCGCTCGGCGTCCTGCTGGTCGGCGTCAGCCCCAACCGCTCGCTGGACGAGGCGTACCGCTCGTTCTACCAACTGTTGACGCAGCAGGTCTCGACGGCGGTGCGCAACGCCCAGGAGTACGAGCGGGAGCGACGTCGGGCCGAGACGCTGGCCGAGCTGGACCGGGTGAAGACCACCTTCTTCACCAACGTCAGCCACGAGTTCCGTACCCCGTTGACCCTCATGCTCGGGCCGTTGGCCGACGCCCTCGCCGACACCGCCGCGCCCCTGACGCCACCGCAGCGGGAGCGGGTCGAGACCGCCTGGCGCAGCGCGACCCGCCTGTTGACACTGGTCAACAGCCTGCTCACCTTCTCCAGCCTGGAGGCCGGCCGGGCTCGCAGCGACGCCCACGAGGTAGACCTGCCGGCGCTCACCGCCGAACTGGCCAGCGTCTTCCGCGCCGCCGTCGAGCGGGCCGGGCTGACCCTCGACGTCGACTGCCCGCCGCTGCCCCACCCGGTCACCGTCGACCCGGTCAACTGGGAACGCGTCGTCACCAACCTGCTGTCCAACGCCCTGAAGTACACGTTCATCGGTGGCATCCGCGTCGCCGTGGACGCCGACCACGACGAGGTACGCCTGACCGTCGCCGACACCGGCATCGGGATCGCCGAGGCGGAGCTGCCGAAGCTCTTCGAACGCTTCCACCGGGTGCAGGGCGCGCGGTCGCGCAGCCACGAGGGCACCGGAATCGGCCTGGCCCTGGTCAACGAGCTGGCCCGGCTGGAGGGCGGCGAGGTGCGGGTGACCAGTCAGGTGGGCGTCGGCACCACCTTCACCGTGGCCCTGCCCTGGTCGGCGGCACGGCGCGCGGCGGCGACCGGTCCGTCCCCCGAAGGGCGGGGCGACGCGGCACGCGCCGCCGTCCAGGAGGCGACGGGCTGGCTGACCGACCCGGCCGGAGACGTCGCCGAGCCCGCCACGGCGCCCGGTCCGGCCGCCGACGAGCTGGCCGGCGCACGGATCCTGCTCGCCGACGACAACAGCGACATGCGCGCGTACCTGAGTCGGCTGCTCGCCGCGCAAGGCTGGCGGGTGCGGTCGGTCACCGACGGCCGGCAGGCCCTCGACGCGATCCACCGGGACCCACCGGACCTGGTGCTCACCGACGTGATGATGCCCGTGCTGGACGGCTTCGACCTGGTCCGCCGGTTGCGCGCGGACCCCGCGACCCGGTCGCTGCCGGTGCTCGTGCTCTCCGCGCGAGCGGGCGAGGAGGCCAGCGTGGCAGGTCTGAGCCTGGGCGCCGACGACTACCTGGTGAAGCCGTTCGCCGCCGCCGAGCTGATCGCCCGGATCCGGACCGCCATCCGCCGGTCGCGCAGCGGCGCGTCCGACCACGACAGCCCCGCACCGACAGCCGTCAGCACCCCGACATCGACGCAACCCGTCGGCACGGCCACGGAGACCAGGGCCCGGACCGGACCCTCAGGTGACCAGCCCGCACCGGTCGAGGCCGCACCGGCAGGGGGCGCGTCACCCGTGGACCGCGCCGGCGACCCGACCCGCGCGTCGGCGATCGCCAGGCCCGACGAGGACGGGCTCGGCGACCGGCTGGACGAGCAGTGGACGTACCCGTCGGTGCCCACCTCCGCGGCGGCCATGCGACGGGACGTCCGGCTGGCGTTGGACGACCTCGACGTCGACGGGGACGTGGCGGAAGATCTGCTGCTCGCCGCCTCCGAGGCGATGAACAACGCCGTCGAACACGCGCAACGACCCAGCCGCCCCGAGGTGCGGGTCCGGCTCCAGGTGGGTGACGCGCTGGTCCGGATCTCGGTACGCGACTTCGGCACCTGGCGGGACCGTCGACCGGCCATGGACCGGGGGCGTGGCGCGCTACTGATGAACGCCTACGGCGACGTACGGCTCGTCTCGACCGGCGAGGGAACGACCGTGACCATCGAACGCCGGCTGGTCTGACACCGAGCGACCGGCTCGGCCTGTGCCACCGCGCAAGCAAAGCGGGTTAAGAATCTCCTGACCTCCGCCCTGCTCGGGCTGGCTCTCCCCCCACGGGAACCTAGTCAGCTCTTAGTGAATTGACCTCAGAGGCGTTTAGCGGCTCACAGGTAGGCCCCGACCTAGGTCGGGGCGCGGTGTTTTCCTGGTCAACGCCGATCGGCGCTCTGACCTAGGTAGCCGCCCTAGGTTGGCCGGACCGGCCATAACCGGCGTCGAAGTGTCCGCCCTCGGCGTGGTCCACGTGTCCGCCGTCCGGGGTTGTCCAGCGCTCGGACATGGCCACGTCCCCGGGGTTGTCCAACCTGTCCGTGTGTCCGTCATTGTTCACCGCCCGGAGCTGTCCGGACCGTCCGGCTGTCCACCCGTGCCGGATAGCAGGTCCATGCGGAAGCTGTCCCCCTAAGCGATGAATTTGCGGAGTCCGGGCGCAAGATGCCCTTGCGCCCGCACTCGTCGCGCTAGCGCCGGTTCCGGGTGGCCCGCTTACGCAGCGCCAGCGTGATGGCGCTGATCGCGGCAACCCCCACCGCACTGACCGCGCCGACGGCCGCCTGGCCGATGGCGTCGATCCGCTGGCCGTAGGCCAGAGCGATCCAGAGCACCGCCCCGATCGAGATCACCGTGATGATCGTCAGGGCCGCGATCAGCACCTTCTCTGTGCTGCTCGTCGCGTTCTGCTGGAGATTGGTAGATGTCGTATGTACCGTAGTCGTGGAGTTCAAGGGTCCCTTCTCTCTTTCTGCTAGTCCGCCTAGGGACATGTGGTGAGACGTGACCCGTCAAGGCGGGCCCGGGGGTTGTGACCCCCCGGGTACCCGCCTTGACACATAACTGCGGGTCTTGTCTCTGGTGGAAGCACTGTATCGGGGCGGTCTGGCGGAACCCACCATTCGCGCCGTGGGGTCCGCGCATCAAACCTTGCTCCGACTAGTCGACTCGCGGTTGCCCTATGGAGCCTCCCGAGCCGGCCACCGAGACCGTATCGAGCAACCACGCTGGACAACGCCTCTACAGGGTTGTTCAGCGTGTCACCCGCGCCTGCCTGCATCGGCACGCGCCGGGTGACCGCATCGCCACGGTCCCGCACCCGCCCTCACGTCATGCGCTCGGGCGACTGGCTCAACCGCTCCTCGATCGGGACCGGGTCACGGCCTCCACCTCGCGGAACGCGTTGATCCCTCGACGGTAGGTGACCCGGGACGACTCTTCCCACCGCCTGCGACGCCGAACACGAAAATCGGGTTGGTCTATCGCAGATCCACCATGGATCATCCCGCATTTCGCCCGGACTCCTGGTCGCAGATGCCCTCGCTCGGCCCCTCCGGAACCGATGTCCATCCGGGGCCGCCCGAGGTAGTGAGACCACCGCATCCGATCTTCAGGAGATGTCCTTTCGACCGCGCCCCGCACTTTCGACGCAGCAGACCGAGGGATTGGCGAAGGTTGGACCGCCATGGAGTCAGACCGGCTGATCGTGCCGCCCGGGGAGGTCACCCGCGCGCCCCCGCGCCCGCTTTCCCGGGCCGCCCACGATCCGCCCGGAGTTGTCCGGACCGTCCGGCCGTCCATGTCCGCCTGTCCGGGCGCCCAAGTGCAGCGCGTTGAGCAACCGGTCCAAGTCGCTGAAACCGGTACCCGACCGCCTGACGAAATCTTCCCCGGGTAAGAGTCGCCCGCCTTGATGAAGTGGTGGGCGTACGGCTGGCAGTGCGGGTTGCCGAGCACAACCCGCACTGCCGCCCGTGCTACCGCCGGCCCCGGGGAGGCCGCTTGCGCAGCACCACCGCAATCGCGCCGATCGCGGCCAGGGCAATGCCGCTGATGGCAGGAATCGCCACCGGGGCGACGTTGCCCATCTCCTCGGCGCTGCTCAAGACGATGCAGAGCAGCGCCCCGATGGACAGCGCCGTCACCAGCAACAACCCCGCGAGCAGGGCGTTCTCCGGGTTGCCAGGTCCCCCGGGCTGGTGCCGCCCGGTACCTCTCGTTACCGTGGTCACTTGGTCTCGTTCTCCCTCTCAGATGGTCCTTGCCTCGGACATGAGCGGACGTGACCGTTCAAGGCGGCCCCGGGGATGCCAGTCCCCGGGAGTCCGCCGCCTTGACCTGGCGAGCCAGGCCGGCTACTTCCGATGGAGCAATGTAGCTAGCGGACCGGACAGCGACCCCACCCTCAAGCGTTCGGCGGCCCGTCTCCCACGCTCGGTTGGACTGTAACGGCATCTCCCTCCCCTACCGTCCCGCCCGACCGTGCGCCGAAGCGTCGCACGGGGGTACTACAGCTCTGCGACAGCTTCCGGAGCGCCGCTGTGGATAGGTATGTGGACGCTGTCTGATGGATCGCCGTTTTCGCCGTCGGTGCTCCGCGCAGGTGTGCTCGGGGATGTACTTGTCATAGGCATCGCGTGCACCGACCGGCCGCAGCCCCTTAGTGGTGGCGCTGTCGAGACCTCCTAGTTGCGGTGGTGGCCTTCTTCTCGGCAACCATCACCGTGTTGGGGTTCCACCGCTCCGAACGGGACCCGGCGGTGCTCGGCTGGATAAAGTCCGCGAGGACACCGAAGTCCCCCGCGCCCAGACGGCGCAGATCCCGCCAGCATGATGCTGGCGGGATCTGTCGTCACCAACCCAACCATCAGTCGTTTGGCAGGACGCGGCTTCTAAATTGTCTATTTTAGAAGTACGCCAACGGCCAAGGCGAAAGCCATGGTCAGGACGCAGAGTCGGGTGGTCCGGCCCCAGCTTCCCAGCGCGTGCCGGACCACCCGCGCCAACTCAGTGACCACGGCGGTCATCCAGCCTTCGATCGTTCTCACCTCCTTGCGGCTCAAGGACTGCACAGCGGGGCCCGGCGCCTTGCCGTCCCTTGCGTAGCAACGAGCGAGAGGCGGATATGTGACGCCCGCGCTTACCGGCGTCTCAGGGCGTCCGATCTCGATCGATGCTCACTCCTCATAACGTGGTAGGCGAGGGCTCGGTCACGACATGCCCCGCGCCGCACCCTCTCGTCCGCAGCCCACGATCCCGCCCGAGCCGATGTACATGCCGGGCCGCTCGGGGCACCGGACCGACCGGAGCGCGCCCCATAATTGGGCGTGTGGGTGGTCGACACGGGCGAGAGTCACGCCGCAGGCGCTGACCAGATCCTTGCCGCGTTGATGGTCTACGCCGTGCAGGCAGGCGACGTGCCGCCGGGCTGCGTGTGCTTCCCGGAGTCGTCCAGCGTCTCGGTGTACGGCGTAACCACCACCGCGCCCACCGTGCACCGGATCGGCCGCAAGGGCGGCGTCGTGCTGTACGGGCACGGTCGGGTGCCCGAGGAAGTGCCGGTAGCGGTCGAGACCAACGCCGCCGAGTGCCCGTGCAACAACGCCGAAGGTGAGGCGCAGGCGCGGGAGTTAGGCAAGGCCGGCCAGTGGGCGGAGCTGCATGCACTCACCGTGGCTTTCCCGTCCGCGCCGGGTGCGCTCCAGCCGGCCGAGCTCGCCGCTGACGCTGCCGCCGCCGGCACCCCGCTCGACGCCGCCGCGGTGACCCGGACGATCAAGGAGCGACAGGAACAGGCGCAGGCCGCGCAGATCACGGCGGACGGCCCACGGGACGCGGTCGGCCAGGTCCGCCGTCAGGTAGCCGCTGAGATCGAGCAGCGCTGGCGGAGTGGTTGAGCTACCTGCACGGCCAGGCTGCCGCCGGGCTGACGCGGCTGGATCTCGTCCTGGCCGAGCTGGAGTCGGCGGTTACCGACCTCGCCGAGATCGACCGGGTGCGCCAGACGTGGAGTCCCCGAGCGCTGGCCGGCTGTTCACCGCTGGGACGTCCATCCCGGCCACGAGCGTCGTGGAGGCGGCCCGGCAGACCCACCAGAGCGCCGCAGAGGCGCTGGCCGGGCTGGAGCGGCACGCCGCCAAGGTGGCGCGAGAGCGTGTCTCAGCCTGCCGGAGCGGTCACAGGGAACGGGCGCGGTCGATTGGCCGCGCCCGTTCTGTCGTCCAGCGGACAGAGCCGCCGCCGGCAACGGTCCGGCCGGTCAGGATCGCGTGACGGTTCGATCAATCGAGGAGACGCGACGTGGCAAAGCCAACCGCCCGCCAGATCGCCTACGACATGCTCACGGTCGCCGACTCCGACGACGCGACACCCGACGACAAAGTGGCCCACCGCCATGCGGCGCTGGTCTACGCGCTTCTCGCCCTGGGTGACGAGATCCGGGACTTGCGCGAGGCGGTCAATGGTGTCGGCGGAGCCTTAACGGATCAGGACCACATCGGGATCGGCGCGCACGCGCGGTACATTTCGGATGCCTTGGAGAAGATCGCCAAGCGCTGAGCGGGCACCAACAGAACGGCCCGAACCTGCCAGGTCCGGGCCGTTTCAGCGTGCGTCCGGGTCCGCGTCTCGCGCTTGGTGGGGCCGGTGCTCGGTGATCCACGCTTCCACGTCTTCCACCAACCACACCGCTCCCCCGGCCAGGCGGTCGAACGGCTCCGGGAAGTCTGGCCGGCCGGTGATCTGCACGACGCGAGCGCGGGACACCTGGAGGCGTTCCTGTAGTTCGGAACTGCCGTACAGCCTGCGGACCATGGACCGGACGCTATGCGGACCCGTCAGTGTCATATATGACAGCTGTCAGACTTGACACTGTCGTGTATGACAGGGCACGGTCACTATAGGGATCGTGCGGACAGCAACCGGTTGGTCCCTTTCGGTGAGCGGTCGGGGTGCCTGATCGGAGATCGGTGCCCGGACCTGCCCATTTCTCGGAGGTGGAGCCGTGCCGATGGACGACGGACCCGTAACGCCCGCGCTGCTGCTGTGGACAGCCATGCGCGTGATCAACCAACACGCGGAACCGGCCAGCCCGCACCGGGAGACCGGGCGGTGTGCGCAGTGCGGTGACGGCGGGTGCGGAATGCTCGCGTGGGCCATCGGGGAGGTCAAGCGCCAGCGGATGGCCGGGCAATCGCGATGCCCGGTACGGCATGACCGGTACGCCTCGATGATCGAGCGAGAGCTACCCCGGTCGGTGTGGGTGCTGCTGGCGGCCCGGCAGGTCATCAGACAGCACGGGTTGCACGGATCGTGCGGGCGCTGCCGGCCGGACGGGTGCCCGGCGCTGCGGTGGGCGCGCGACCGGATCGAGGCGTACCGAGTGGCCGGGAACCGGTCGCAGCGGTACTGAGCGGTTTCCCGTCGCGCAATGGCACGTGTCACCGCTGTCCCGGGGATCAGAGCCGTCGACCGGCACCGTCGTGGGCGACGATGCCGTCCAGCCGCCTGCCGGGGGTGAGCGTGCTCGGATCGAACCAGAAGATCACGACCTGCTTGTCGAGACTCCAGCGCGCCAGCGTGGCGTCGACCTGCCGACCGTCGACGGTGCCGGTGATCCGGGCCGCCGGACCGACGAAGTAGCCGAAGGTGGGCACCGCCGGGGTCGACGCGCTCTCGTCGTACCCGATCTGGTGGAACCCCAGGCTGCGGTCGGCGCCCTCGACGTCGTTGACCAGGATGTCCGTGCGCACCGTGCCGTCCGGCGCGCGGCGACCGGCGGCCAGGCCGATGGTCACCTTGGGCACCCCGGGGATCGTCACCCCGACGATGTAGTACACCCGGAGATCGACGCCGTGCCGTATACCGGTGTCGATCACCTGACCCAAGGGCTTGGGATTCGGCACGCCACGAGCCTGCGTGGGCGGTGGCGTCGGCCCGTCCGACGTCGGCGCGACACCGACCGAGGGCGAGGCGACGGCGGCCGGAGACGCGGGCCCGGCCGGCGCGGGATCGCGCGAACCGCTCGGGTCGACCGTCACCGCGGTCACGGCGACCAGCCCGGCCGCGAGCGTCGCCGCAGCCGCCCCGGTGACCCGCCGACGGGTCCGCAACCGTCGCCCGTCACGCATCACCCGGGCCAGGTCGATCACGGCGTCGGGGCGTTCGGTCGCCCGCATGGCGTCCCGGAGCCGATCCAGCTCGCTCATCGGCGCGCCCCCTCGTCGGTGGTGCGCGGTGCGGCGGTGCGCAACTTCTCCAGGGCCCGTGAGCTGGTGCTCTTGACGGTGCCCACGGACACGGCGAGTTCTCGGGCCACCTGCGCCTCCGGCAGGTCGAAGTAGTACCGCAGCACGACGATGGCCCGTTCCCGAGGGCTCAGCACGCCGAGGATGGCGACCAACCAGCGCCGGGTCGCCACGTCGTCGGCCACGTCACCGCGTCGCTGCTCCGGCACCTCGTCGGTCGGGTACTCCCGCATCGGCCGTCGCCACCGGTCCACCAGGTGATTGACCAACGTGCGACGCGCGTACCCGTAGGCGTCGTCGTCGTGGATCCGCGACCACGACGCGTACGTGCGGACCAGCGCGGTCTGTGCGGCGTCCTCGGCCTGGTGGTGATCGCCGGTCATCAGGAACGCGGCGTGCACCAGCCGCGCGGACGCCGCCCGCGCGAACTCGACGAACTCCGCGTCACCCCGCGCCACCGCGAACCCTCCCCCGTGCCACATCACCTCAGACGGGTGCGGCCGCCGGAAGGTTGAGATCCGGATCACTTCAACTTTTTGTCGCCATGACCCGTCTTCTCCTGTGTGCGCGCCTTCAGGCGACGCGCGAGGGGAGAGACATGTCGACGAAGGGTACCCGCCGGTGGCATCTGGCCTCGGCGGCGTCACTGCTGGCGGTGGCGCTGCTCACCGGATGCACAGGGCCAGCGGCCGGGCAGCCCGCCGGAGACCCCGGTACCGGACCGCGACCCGATGACCACGCGGCGGCGTCGCACCGGCCAACCGGCGTCGGCATCCTCGGCACCCGTAGCACGCCCAACCACCCGGTCAGCTATCCCGCCACCGGCGGGAACCGCTGGACGATGGCCGCGGCCGAGACGACGCGTGGCGGCGCGGAGAGCGGCACTCTGCTGCGCTACCGGGTCGCCGTGGAACGCGACATCCATGGTCTCGCGGCGGGTGACATCGCCACCGCGATCACCGCGACGTTGAACGACCCGCGCGGATGGACGGCGGGCGGGGACTGGCGGCTGCGGCGGGTGGGTGCCGGCGATCCGGCGGACTTCACCATCTACCTGGCGACCCCCGGCACCCGCGACACTCTCTGCCAGGACGTGCCGGACGGCTACACGTCCTGCCGCAGCGGCGACAAGGTGGTGCTGAACGTGGCGCGCTGGGTGTCGAGCGTGCCGGACTACGGCGCGAGCCTGACCACCTACCGGCAGTACATGGTCAACCACGAGGTGGGGCACCGGCTCGGGTTCGGCCACGAACGCTGCCCGGGATCGGGCCGGCCGGCGCCGGTGATGCAGCAGCAGACGTTGGGCCTGCACGGTTGCCGTGCCAACGCGTGGCCGTACCCGAACGGCACGACCCGCTACCACGGCCCGTCCGGGGCGTACGACGACGCGATCCCCCGGCGCGAGGGCGCGTACCCGAAGCACTGAGACCGCCGCTCAGGGTCGGCGGCGGCGCTCCTGCTCAAGTCGCTCGTCCAGCCGACCCAGCTCATAGATGGCGTTGAGGCTGGTCGGCAGGCGGCGGACGTTGTCCGGCCCGGGGTCGGGATCGGGAGGTGACGTCGGGTCGGAAGTCGGTGCCGGAACGGCCGAGGGACCGGCACTGCCACGGCGGCGCAGCAGCAGCACCGCCAGCCCGACCAGGACCGCCGCCACCAGCAGATAGGACACGGGCGGCCAGCCATCGCGGACGGGGTCGGCGATGGCCGGCGCGACGATCGGCGCCGGGGTGTCGCCGCCCCGCACGGGCACGACCGGGTCGCGTCCGTCGGCGCCCGCCCGCTTGTCGGGGCGATCGGGCGGGACCGTCGCCCGCGCACCGGCCGACGACTCGGCGGGCCCGGGGGTCGCGCCGGGCTTCGACGGGCCGGACGGCGCGGTCGCCGGTGGTCGGCTCGGCCCGGAGGTCGGGCCGCGGGTGGCGCTCGGCGTCGGGATCGGTGTGGGCGTACCGCCGCGGCCCAGCAGGTCGCCGACGATCCGGCCGACACCGCCGACCAGTTCGCCGAGCGGACCGGGTGTGGCGGAGACCGACGGCGTGGGCGCGGGCGCGAGGGCGAGGGTCAACGCGAGGACGACGACGGCAGGCATCCATCCACCTCCGATGTGCCGATGCGAGGCACCGTATCGCAAGGTGGGATGCCGTGGGGTGCCACGCCACGCCACGCCGAGCCACGTCAGGACGCAACGCGACGCGGCTGACGTCGATCGCGGTCGGGGCGTCGGCTGTTACGCGGCGGTTACCCGACGGCGAGGTGCCCGTGTCGGGGCGGGACGACGGTGACGACTGAGGGTCACCGGCAGAGCCGCCGCGACGTGACCCCGGGACACCGAATGGAGAACCACGATGAGGATCAGGAGCGCGTTGACCGCGACAGCGGTCGTCCTCGCCGGAGTGCTCGCCACGGCGGGCAGCAGCGCGGCCGGCACCAGCAGCGCGACGGGCACCGGCTCGGCGCGCGCCGCCACCGAGGCGGCGTACTGCGGGATCACCTGGGGCAGCGGGGAGAAGTCGGCCGGCGCGCTGAGCGACGCTCCCCTGGTCGACGTCCGGACGGGCCGGCACGACTGCTACGACCGGGTGGTGTTCGAGTTCGCCGGCCCGGTCGACGGGTACACGATCGGCTACGGCGAGACCTGGACCGAGGGCGAGGGGCTCGCGCTGTCGCCGTACACCGCCGGAGGCGCGCTGCTGCGGGTTTCGCTGCGGGCCCCGGCGTACGACGCCGACCACCTAGGCACGGTGCCGTACCCGGTCGGCACGCACGTCACGAACCTGCTGCGCTACCCGACGCTGCGCGACGTGGTGTTCGGCGGCAGCTTCGAGGGCTACACCACCTTCGCCGTCGGCGTACGGGCCCGGCTGCCGTTCCGCGCCGTCGTGCTGGCCGGTCCGGGCGCCCACAGCCGGATCGTGCTCGACGTCGCCCACCAGTGGTGACCGCCGCCGTACACCGGCCCGGCACGGTCGGACCCGGGCGGCCGTGCCTCAGGGCGGTGGCGGAACTTCGTCCGGCTCGACGCGGCGGGTCGTACGGAACCGCCGTTGGTACGCGGCGGGGCTGATCGACAGCTTCCGGGCGAAGACCCGCCGCATGCTCTCGTAGCTGGGGAACCCGGCGAGCGTCGCGGCCTGCGTCGCGGTGTGGTTCTGGTCCAGCAGCGCCCGCGCCAGGTCGAATCGAATGTTCTCGACGTAGCGGGCCGGTGTCGTGGACAACTCGTCATGGAACAGCCGGGTGAGCTGCCGAGTGCTCACGTTGAGGTGTTTCGCGAGTTCGGTGAGCGAATGGTCGGCGCGGGGGTTCGCCGTCACCACGTCGGCGATCCTGCGCAGGGCCGGCGACCGGGGCGCGGGCCCCTGCAACGGCGCGGAGAACTGGGACTGACCGCCGGCACGCTGCATGTACACCACCAGAGCGCGGGCCACGTCGCGCGCCAGGTCGGGCCCGTGGTCCTCCTCGACGAGAGCGAGCGCCAGGTCGATGCCGGCGGTCACGCCCGCCGAGGTGTAGGTCGCGCCGTCGCGCACGTAGATCGCGTCGGGTTCGACGCGGCAGGTGGGACACCAGGCGGCCAGCTCGTGCGCGACCTGCCAGTGCGTGGTGGCGCGCTTACCGTCGAGGAGGCCGGCGGCGGCGAGGACGAACGCTCCGGTGCAGATCGACGCGACCCGTCCGGCCGCGACGGCCGGCCGGCGGGCCGCGTCCGCCAGGTCGACGGGGACGCGGGCGCGGGGATACCGGTCGGAGCCGGCCACCAGCAGCGTGTCGATGCCCGGCGTCGCGGCGGAGACCGCGCCGTCGACCGCCATCCGAACGCCGAGGCTCGACGTGACGTCCGCACCGGTCGGCGAGAGCAGAACGATCCGGTAGGCGGCGCCGAACCGGTTCGCCTCCTTGAACACCTCGGCCGGACCCGCGACGTCCAGCAGCGTCACCCCGTCGTACACGAAGATCGCGACGCGATGCGGGCCGCCGTTCACGGTCTCCGGCCCTGCGCCGTCGCGCCTTGCCGCACCCGGCGCGGTGGGTGTCGACGGTTACCGGGGTGGCGGACGGGCGGCGTGGACACGATGCATTGGTAGCACGCCGCCAGCGGAAACGAACGAGGTCTCGGCGACCAGCCGCTGTCCAGATATGAGGGGTTCCTGGCTCGACGAGGGCGGCGGGCCACGACGACCGGTGGGCACCATGGGGTCATCAGCACTCGGCTCACCTCGTCGGGAAGGTGAAAGGTAAATGGCAGAGGTCATCGCGGGATTCGAGATTCCGCGGTCAACGGCGGTCGCCGAGGCGACCCGGCACATTCAGGAGACGACCGGGCCGCTCATCTACCACCATTCACGTCGGGTCTTCCTCTTCGGCCTGATCCACGCCCGACGGCTGGGCGTCGAACCGGACCCGGAACTGCTCTACCTGGCGGCCATGTTCCACGACGCCGGGCTCGGGACGCCGTTCTCGGACCTCCAGCAGCGCTTCGAGGTCGACGGCGCCGACCATGCGCGCCGGTTCCTGTTGGACCGGGGGTTCCCCACGACCGCCGCCGAGACCGTCTGGACGGCGATCGCCCTGCACACCACGCCGGGTATTCCCGACCGGTTGGGTCCCGAGATCGCGACCACCTACCTCGGTGTGCTGACCGACGTTCTCGGCCTCGGCCTGGACGGGCTGGACACCGACCAGTTGGCGGAAATCCTCGCCGTCCATCCGCGCGGGGATTTCAAGAACGAATTCCTGCGCACCACGGTCGACGGGCTGAAGAATCGACCCGAAACCACGATCGGCACCGTCAACTCCGATTATCTCGAACACTTCGTTCCCGGCTTCCGGCGCGTGACGACGGTCGAGCGCATCGTCGGCGCACCCTGGCCGAGCTGAAAGGCAACGAGCATGAAAGCCATCACCGTACGCGACCGTGACGCCGGGGTGCAGGGACTCACCCTGACCGACATGCCGTACCCCCACGCCGCGGAGAACGACGTCATCGTGCGCGTCCACGCCGCCGGCTTCACACCCGGCGAGCTCGACTGGCCGACGACGTGGACCGACCGCGCGGGCCGTGACCGGACGCCCACCATCCCCGGGCACGAGCTCTCGGGTGTCGTGGCCGACCTCGGCTACGGCACCACCGGCCTCACCGTGGGTCAGCGGGTGTTCGGCCTGACCGACTGGGCCCGCGACGGATCCCTCGCCGAGTACACGGCGGTGGAGGCGCGGAACCTCGCCCCGCTGGCGGCCGACGTCGACCACCCGGTGGCTGCGACGCTACCGATCTCCGGACTGACCGCCTGGCAGGGGCTGTTCGACCACGCCCACCTCACGGCCGGCCAGACCGTCCTCGTGCACGGCGCCGCCGGAGGTGTCGGCTCGATCGCCGTCCAACTCGGGCGGGAGGTGGGCGCCCGCGTGATCGGCACCGGTCGCGCCGCCGACCGGACCGTCGTGCTCTCTCTCGGCGCGCAGGCGTTCGTCGACCTGGACGCCGACGACCTGCGACAGGTCGGCGAGGTGGACGTGGTGCTCGACGTCATCGGTGGCGACATCCTGCGACGGTCGACCGAGCTGGTCCGCCCCGGCGGCACCGTCGTGACCATCGCCGCGCCGCCCGAGGTCCAGCCCAGGGACGGGCGAGCCGTCTTCTTCGTCGTCGAACCGGACCGTGCCCGGCTGGTCGACCTCGCCGAACGCGTCCGCACCGGACGGCTCAGGCCCATCGTGGGCGCGGTACGGCCGCTCGACGAGACGGCCTCGGCGTTCGCCCGACGCCAGCGCACAGCGGGGAAGACAATCATCAAGATCGCGGACTGACCGGGATCCGGGCCGGCGCCCGCCGAGGTCGAGGCGGGAGCCGGCCGGCGCCGACCGTGAGACGGCTAGCCTGCGGAGCCCTGCGGGGCCTCGTCGGCCAGGTGCCAGACCTCGCGCATCGGGGCCCACCAGTCCCCCGAGCCGGGCTCGGCCAGCGACTCCTGGCACGGGTCGGTCAGCTTCCACCACTCCTGCGTCTGCGGGTCCGCGGCGATCAGCCGCAGGTCGGCCTCGTAGTCGTCGCCGACGTACTCGTAGTAACCGAAGAGCAGGTCGTCGTGGAGGAAGATCGTGTAGTTGCGGAAGTTCGCCGCGCGCAGCGTCTGCTCGACGCTCGGCCAGACGGCGGCGTGTAACCGCAGGTAGGTCTCCCGCTGCTCGGGGCGGAGTCGGATCACGCAGCCATGACGTTGCACGTCGTGCCCTTTCGTGTGAGGGGGATGCCCGGAGGCACCTGACCGTAGCGGTGACGACGCCGGGATGAGGACCCGACCGGCCGCCGATGACGACCGTTCCGCCAGGGTTACGCACAGTGGTCACGGGTCTACCCTCGACTGATGGAGGGCCGCGTACTGGTGGTCGAGGACGACGTCTCCATTCGGGAGGTCACCGCCCTCGGTCTGCGCCGCGCCGGCTTCCGGGTCGACACCGCCACCGACGGACGACAGGCGCTCGTGACCTGGCGAGCGCACCCGGTCGACCTGATCGTGCTCGACGTCATGCTGCCCGAACTGGACGGTCTGGAGGTGTGCCGGGAGATCCGGCGGACGAGCCAGGTGCCGATCCTCATGCTGACCGCGCGCACCGACACGCTCGACGTGGTGGTCGGTCTGGAGTGCGGCGCGGACGACTACCTGCGCAAGCCCTTCGACCTGCCGGAGCTGGTGGCCCGGGTCCGCTCGGTGCTGCGGCGGGTGAGCGCGCCGACGCCGTCGCGCACCATCGCCGTGGGCGACCTGGAGATCGACCCGGGCGCATTCGTGGTACGCCGCGACGGCCGGGAGGTGGAGCTGACCGCGACCGAGTTCCGGCTCCTGCTGGAGCTGGCCCGACGTCCCGGCCAGGTCTTCACCCGGGAACTGTTGCTGGACCTGGTCTGGAACCACCGCTTCCTGGGCGACTCACGGCTCGTCGACGTGGCGGTGCAGAGGCTGCGCGCGAAGGTCGAGGACGATCCGGCGCACCCGCGGCGCATCCGCACGGTACGCGGCGCGGGCTACAAACTGTCCGCCGGTTGACGGGAGGTCGGCGATGGCCGTACGCCCGGTGCCGCCCGGCCGGCTGCGGCGCCGACTGACGATCGCGTTCGTGCTGGTCGCCGGAGTGTCCGCCGGACTGCTCGCCGGCGGGACCGGGCTGCTGCTGCGGCAGTCCTGGTGGGACGCGTCGCTGCGTCAGGCCGCCGCCGACGCCCGTTACCAGCTCGTGCTCGCCGGACAGTTCCCGCCGTTGACCGAACAGCGCGACGCCGAGCTGCTCACCAGCTTCGAGGGCAGCGGTCGGCATGTGGTCCTCGTCGACGGCGTCATTCGTCCCTCCCATCCCGGGTACGCCCCCGCCCTGGGCACGCGCTTGCGGGCGTCGGTCGCGGACGGGCAGCTCGCGTACCAGCGGTCGACGTCGGCGCAGCGCCCCCGCCTGCTGGTGGTGGGCGGGCGTGTCCCCGGTTCGACCGCTGAGCTGTACGTGATCACCGTGGAGGACGACGTCGCGGCCGACCTGAACCAGGTGTACGCCGCGCTGCTGGCCGGCTGGATGGTCGTCGTCCTGGTCGCCGCCGCGGTGGGCAACCTCCTGGCCCGCCGCACCCTGGAGCCGGTGGGCCGGGCCAGCCGCGCCGCCCGGGCGCTCACCGAGGGGCTGCTCGCCACCCGTCTGCCGGTACGCGGTCGGGACGAGTTCAGCGCGTGGGCGGCGTCGTTCAACGAGATGGCCGAGGCGCTGGAGGCGAAGATCGCCGCCCTGTCCGCCGCGCAGGCCCGGGAGCGGCGGTTCACCGCCGACGTCGCGCACGAGCTGCGTACCCCGGTGACCGCCCTGGTGGCGGCGGCCTCGCTGCTGCGCGAGCAGCTGGACCGGCTGCCGGACGACGCCCGGCCGGCCGCGCGGCTGCTGGTCGGGGACGTGGTCCGGCTGCGCCGCCTGATCGAGGACCTGATGGAGATCTCGCGGCTGGACGCCGGGCGGGACCGCCCGAGCGTCGAGCCGGTGGACGCGCTGGCGCTGTTTCGCGCGATCGTCGCGGCGCGCGGCTGGTCGGACCGGGTGCTGGTCACCGGCGATCCCGTGGCGCTGCGCACCGACCCTCGCCACCTGGAGCGGGTCCTGGCCAACCTGGTCGCCAACGCGGTCGAGCATGGCGGCGGTGAGATCTCCGCGAGCGTGCGCGCGGCGGGCCGAGGCGTCGTGTTCGAGGTGGCCGACCAGGGGCCCGGCATCCCGGTCGCGCACCTGCCGTTGGTGTTCGACCGGTTCCACAAGGTCGACGCCGCGCGCTCGGCCCCGGGCAGCGGCCTCGGTCTGGCGATCGCCCGGGAACACGCGGCGGTGCTGGGCGGGGTGCTGAGTGTGCGCAGCGCGCCGGGCGTCGGCACGCGGTTCCGCCTGGAACTGCCCGCGCGGGATCCCGACGGTGCCGCGCGGGAGGGGGTGCGGGATGAGCGGCCGTGACGGGTCCCGTGCGGCAGGATTGGCGCTGGTCGCCGCGCTCGTCCTGAGCGGGTGCGGCACCCCCCGCTCCGGCGTCCTGGGCACGGCGCCGCCGGGGCCGCCGCCCACCACCTTCCCACCGACCGTCGCGCCCGCCACGACCGCGCCGGCCGCTTCGGCGCCGCCGACCACCGGCACCCCGCCGCGTCCGTCGACGCCGGCGGTCACCGGGACCCGCCGGCCGGACCCGGTGACGATCGAGCTGTGGTACGTCCGCTCCGGGCGGCTCGTGCCCACCCGGCGCACCCGACCGGCCACCGTCGCGACGTCCCGGCTCGCCCTGAGTGAGCTGTCCGCCGGGCCGACTCCGGCCGAGGCCGCCACGGGGATGGTGACCCTGCTGCCGGCCGGCGTCGAGGTCACCCGGATCGTCGACGGGGTGGCGACACTCGGCCCCGTCCCGTCCGCCGACGACCCGGCGGACCGTCGGCGGCTGCGCGAGGCGCAGGTGGTGTGGACGCTCACCCAGTTCCCCACCGTCCGGCGGGTCCGCTTTCCCGGGGGCGCACCGGTCGGTCGGGCCGACTATCCGGGCCTGCTCGCGCCGATCGTGGTCGCCGGGCCGAGCGTCGGCGAGCGGGTCACCGCCCCGCTCACCGTCAGCGGCACGGCGGACGTGTTCGAGGCCACGGTGAGCGTCCGAGTGCTGGACGACGCCGGCCGCCAGGTGGCCGCCGCCTTCGGCACGGCGAGCTGCGGCAGTGGCTGCCGGGGCGACTACCGGGTGGTGGTGAACTGGCGTACGAACAGGGAGCAGCACGGCACGATCGAGGTGTACGAGGTGTCGGCCCGGGACGGCACCCGGATCAACACCGTGGCCGTGCCGGTGCTCCTCGCGCCGCCCGACAGCTGAGCGCGAAACGTGACCGTTTCGCTCGCCCGATGCGACGCACCTCATAAAAGCCTGCAGGAAGGGCTCCGAGCGAACTAGGGTCAGTACGACATCGTTTCACGGGGGGTGCCAGTGCTGGAGGGTCAGCAGGTGAGCGCGGGCGTCGGCGTGCCGGCCGCCCGGTCCGCCCGGTGCACGAGCACCGACCTGTTCAGCGTGGTGATCGACCTGCTGCGCGAGGTCGGCTACGACCGGATGACCATCGACGCCGTGGCCGCCCGCGCCCACGTGAGCAAGGCCACCATCTACCGACGGTGGGACGGCAAGGCCGAGCTGGTCGTCGCCGCCCTGAGCGACCGCCAGGTCGGCGTGCTCAACCCACCCGACACCGGCTCACTGCGGGGTGACCTGCTCGAGCTGCTCCGCGCCACCGCCGCCATCTGTGTCGCCGACTGCGACCTGATGCAGGCGCTGACCTTCGCCATGCGGACGAGTCCGGAGCTGGAGCGTCTGGTACGCCACCAGGTGCTGCCCGCCGGTCGGGTGGCCAGCACCGCCGTCCTCGTCCGCGCCGCCGCCCGTGGGGAGATCCCCCCGGAGGCCGGCGAACGGGACCTGTTCCACGATCTTGCGCCCGCGCTCCTCATGTCCCGACTGGTCGCGCACGGTCTGCCCGCCGACGACGCGTTCCTCACCCAGGTCGTCGACCAGGTGCTGATCCCGGTCCTGACCTACCGGCACGACCGCCCGTCCCAGGCCTGATCCATCAACATCCGCACCACGGAAGGCTTCACCATGCCCGGAACCACCTCGACCGCCCCCGGCGCCCCCGGCGCCGGGACGTCGACAGGCGCCCCGCACCCGCGGCGCTGGATCGCCCTGGGGGTCATCGCGGTCTCGCAGCTGATGGTCGTCCTCGACGCCACCATCGTGAACATCGCGCTCCCCCAGGCCCAGGCCGACCTGGGCATCACCGACGCGAACCGGCAGTGGGTGATCACCGCCTACACGCTGGCCTTCGGCGGTCTGCTCCTGCTCGGTGGCCGGATCGCCGACTACTGGGGGCGTAAGCGCACCTTCCTGGTCGGCATGACCGGCTTCGCGCTGGCCTCCGCGCTGGGCGGCCTCGCCACCACCGGTGGGATGCTCTTCGCCGCCCGCGCGTTGCAGGGCGCGTTCGGCGCGCTGCTCGCGCCGGCCGCCCTGGCGCTGCTCACAGTGCTGTTCACCGAGGCCACCGAGCGCGCCAAGGCGTTCGCCGTGTACGGCGCGATCGCCGGTGGCGGCTCCGCGGTCGGGCTGCTGCTCGGCGGGGTGCTGACCGAGTACGCCGACTGGCGCTGGTGCCTGCTGGTCAACATCCCGGTCGCCGCCATCGCGATCGCCTTCGCCCTCCCGCTCGTGCCGGAGAGCCGGGCGCACGGCAACACCCGCTACGACGTGCCCGGCGCGGTCGTCGTCACCGCCGGTCTGGTCTCCCTCGTCTACGGCTTCACCAAGGCGGCCGAGGACGGTTGGGACGCGACCGCCACGCTCGGCTTCATCGCCGCCGGTGTGGTGCTGCTGGCCGCCTTCGTGGTGATCGAGCTGCGCACCAACCACCCGCTGCTGCCGCTGCGGATCATCCTGGACCGCAACCGGGGCGGGGCGTACCTCACCTCGACGCTGATCGGCGCGGGCCTGTTCGGGGCGTTCCTCTTCCTGACCTTCTACTTCCAGGTGGTCCTGCAGTACAAGCCCCTGGAGGCCGGCCTCGCGTCGCTGCCGGTCACCGCCGGTGTGCTGATCGCCGCGGGCGGCGCCAGCCAGCTCATGCCGCGACTGGGCGCCAAGCCGCTGATGGTCGCCGGTGCGGTGCTCGCCGCCGCGGGCATGCTGGTGCTGACCCAGATCGACGTCGACACGTCGTTCCTCACCCACCTGCTGCCCGCCCAGGTCGTCCTGGGTCTGGGACTCGGCTTCACCTTCGTCCCGCTGTCCAGCCTCGCGCTGGTCGGGGTGCCGGAGCACGACGCCGGCGCGGCCAGCGCGACGCTCAACGCCACCCAGCAGGTCGGTGGCTCACTCGGCACCGCGCTGCTGAACACCTTCTACACCAGCGCGGTCACCGCGTACCTGGTCGGCCGGGCGCCGAACCCGGCGACGCAGGTGGAGGCGCTGGTGCACGGGTACCGCGTCGCGTTCGCCTGGGGCGCGGTCCTGATCGTGCTCGCCGGGCTGGTCACGCTGGTCCTGGTGAAGGTGCGCAAGGAGGACATCCCGGCCGGCAACGCCGTGCACATGGGCTGAGCCCGAACGACGCCGCCCGGCCCGCGCCCGATGGGGTACGGGCCGGGCGGCGCACACCGGGTGCGTCCGACCGGGGCGAATCGTCCGGTAGCGTCCCGACCATCGTCGAAGATCCGTTGAGGAGACACATGTCCACGGCTGCCGACCAGATCATCCACGCGCTACGGGCGGGCCACGAGGAGCTTGCCGCGCTCGTGCGCGACCTGAAGGACGACGACCTGCGCCAGCCCTCCGGGGCCAGCGAATGGCAGGTCTCCCAGGTGCTCAGCCACCTGGGCAGCGGCGCCGAGATCGGCCTCGCGGGGCTGAACGCCTCCATCGAGGGCACGCCCGCCCCGGACGGCGACTTCAACCGCGGCGTGTGGCAGCGCTGGGACGCCATGTCCCCCGAGGAGCACGCCGCCGGTTTCCTGGCGTCCAACGAGCGTCTGGTCGAGGCGTACGAGGCGCTGGACGCCGAGACCCGCGAGACGCTGAGGATCAACCTCGGCTTCCTGCCCGACCCGGTCGACGTCGCCACCGCCGCCCGGTTCCGGCTCAGCGAGTTCGCCCTGCACCAGTGGGACGCCGAGGTGGCGTTCAATTCGTTCGCGGCGGTGACGCCGGAGGCGGTGCCGCTGCTCCTCGATCAGATCGGCGGCATGCTGAGCTGGACCAGCCGGCCCAAGGAGCTGGCCGGCCGGGAGGCGACCCTGCTGGTACGGCTGCGGGACCCGGAACGGACGTTCGGGCTGCGGCTGGGCGAGCAGATCACGCTCACCGACGCGCCGGAGCAGCCCGACGGTGAGCTGTCCCTGCCGGCCGAGGCGTGGCTGCGGCTGGTGGTCGGCCGGCTCGGGCAGCGTTACACCCCGGATGGCGTGCGGGTGAGCGGGCCGGTGACCCTGGACGACCTGCGCCGGGTCTTCGTCGGCTTCTGAGGAGGTCCGCGCGGGCCGGTGCTCCCGGCCCGCGCGTACCCCTCAGCCCTTCACGCAGACGACCTGCTTGAGGTGCGCGACCACCTCCACCAGGTCGTGCTGCTGGGCCATCACCTCGGTGATGTCCTTGTACGCGCCGGGGATCTCGTCGACCACCCCGGCATCCTTGCGGCACTCCACGCCCGCGGTCTGCGCGGCCAGGTCGGCGGTGCTGAACGTCCGCTTCGCCTGCGCCCGCGACATCCGCCGCCCGGCACCGTGCGACGCGGAGCAGTACGCGTCCGGGTTACCCCGGCCCCGCACGATGTACGACCCGGTCCCCATCGACCCGGGAATGATGCCCAGGTCACCCCGGCCGGCCCGGATCGCGCCCTTGCGGGTGACCAGCACGTCGACGCCGTCGTAGCTCTCCTCGGAGACGTAGTTGTGGTGGCACGAGATGGGCTCGTCGTAGCCGACCTGCGGGAACTGCTCGCGCACCACATTGCAGAGCAGCGCCAGCATGACGGCCCGGTTGCGCCGGGCGTACTCCTGCGCCCACCACAGGTCCCGCCGGTACGCCTCCATCTCCGGCGTGCCGGCAAGGAACACGGCGAGGTCCCGGTCGGGCAGGTCGGCGTTGTGCGGCAGCCGCCGGGCCACCCCGATGTGCCGCTCGGCCAGTTCCTTGCCGATGTTGCGCGACCCGGAGTGCAGCATCAGCCAGACCCGGCCCTCGTCGTCGCCGCCCTGCTCCAGGCAGACCTCGATGAAGTGGTTACCGCCGCCGAGCGTCCCGATCTGCCGCTGCGCCCGCGTCTCGAGCTGCGCCACCCGAGGGTCCAGACCGGCGAAGCGACCCCAGAAGTCGTCCCAGCCGGCCTGCTCCAGCCCGCGGACCCGACGCGGGTTGACCGCCTCGGGCCGCTGCGCGAAGCCGACCGGGATGGTGGCCTCGATCGCGGACCGCAGGCCGCCCAGGTCGTCCGGCAGGTCGGCGGCGGTCAGCGAGGTGCGCACCGCCGACATGCCGCAGCCGATGTCGACGCCGACCGCAGCCGGCGAGACGGCCTGTCGCATGGCGATCACCGAACCGACCGTCGCGCCCTTACCGAAGTGCACGTCCGGCATCACGGCGACACCCTGCACCCAGGGCAGCGCGCCGATGTTGCGCAGCTGCTTCGCGGCCTGCGGCTCGATGGCGTACGGGTCGGTCCAGACCCGGACCGGCGCCCGGGTCCCGGCGAGCGGGGTGAATCCCATGATGGTCTCCTTCTGTCGTGCGGGTGACCGATATCGATCATGCGCCGGGCGGCTGTGGTCCGGCGGCGGTACGGGGATACGAGAAGGCCGCCCGATCCCGGTGGGGATGGGCGGCCGGCGGACGCGCTACGCGTCGGCGTCAGTCGCGCCACCCCGGCCCGGTGCCCCGCAAGGGGTTGCAGGCAGTGGTCGTGGCTGTGGTGAGGAGATAACCGCCGGCAGGAAGCAGACGCCGGGCGGCGTCGGTGCGGACGCGTCGCGACACGGCGTACTCCCCTCGTGGTTGCTCTCGTGGTTGCTCTCGACCTTGCACCGGTGACAGTAGGAGGATGGCGGCACGTCCGCAATGGATATCTCCGTGGGCGCGGCACCGGCGGGCCTGGCGGGCCTGGCGGGCCTGTCACCCGCAGGTCCTGTCGAGCTGCCCCAGATGTGGGGCGGCACCGAGCGACCGGCCCCGCCACCCAAACCACCGTCTGCCAAGCGGACCACCGTCTGCCAAGCGGACCGGTGCCCGCCACCCGGACCGGCGACCGGCGGCCGGCGGCCGGCGGCCGGCGGCCGGCGGCCGGCGAGCAGATGGGCGCCCGCCACGGCGACGCCGCGCCCGGCTGCGCGGAGCGCGCCCGGCTGCGCGGAGCGCGCCCGGCTGCGCGGAGCGCGCCCCATTTATGGGGCAGCTCGACAGGGGCACGACACAGCGAGCGGCCCACCGGGCCGGCCCTCGTCGCTAGGCCCGTTCAGGTGTCGTAGCAGCCGTCCCACGGCGGGTCGAACCCCAGCTCGTCGGGGAGGAACTCGGCGTGGTCGTCGCCGTCGTACTCCTCGGACCAGTCGACCAGCCCGAACGCGTGCCCGTCGACCTCGACCCGGAACAGGCGGATGGCGAAGACCCGACCGGGCAACGCGTCCAGGCACCCGGTGAGGCGGGCCTCCGCCCGGTCGATGGAGGCGTCCTCGTGCTCGCTCGCGCCCCTGCGGCGGTACCAGTCGTCTTCGGCTCCGGCACCGCCGGTGAGGGTGGCGGTGACGGAGCCGAAGAACTGTCGGGAATCGCCATGGCCGCGAGGCTATGGCCGACCTACGACGCGGACACCAGCCGGAACGACTGCGCCGCGGTGCCGTTGCACGTGTACTGGATGAGCTGGACGCTGTCCGCCGTGGATGCGCCCGGCACGTCCAGGCACTTGCCGCTGCTGCGGTTGACCAGGCGGTAGTAGCCGCCACCCTCGGACTCCGCGCGCCACTGCTGGTTGACGCCGCCGCTGTAGGACCAGAGCTGGATGGGGGCCGAGTCGGCGGTCGACCGGTCGGTCACGTCGAGCACCTGCGCGCTGTTGTTGCGGTTGTTGACCCGCAGGTAGCCGTCGCTGGTCGGGACGAACTGGTACTGCTGGGCGGTGCTGTTGTTGCAGGCGTACTGCTGGATCGCGGTGCCGTTCGCGGTGCCGGCGGCCCGCGCGTCCACGCACTTGCCGCTGCCCCGGTTGACGACGGTGTGCCAGGCGGTCGGGGAGATCGGGCCGGCGCTGCCGGTCGGGGTGGGCGTCGGGGTCGGGGTCGGCGACGTGCCGACGCCGGCGAGCCAGTGCAGCCCGTCGATCAGCAGCTTGTTCTGCTGGGCGCTGTCGAAGGTGGACGACAGGCCGGTCTTGGTGCCGTAGTCCATCCTGTTGTGCCCGAAGTTGGCGTAGATCATCTTGTACTGCCGGTTGCTCCAGACCAGCGGGTAGTAGCCGCTGTACCAGGACTGGTTGGGGTCGGTCCCGACCGGGAAGCTCGACGGGTCGACCGAGGCCAGGATGTCGATGTTCGAGTTCTGCCGCAGGTCGTTGCTCCACGAGTACCACTCGCTGAACGACGACGAGAACGTCGCCGGCAGGTTCCGGGTGGCCGCGTGGGTGCGGTTGTCGACGCGCATGGTGACCCGGGTGGGCAGCCAGGTGTTGGTCCGGAACGAGCCGGAGCCGAGGAACGTGTTGTAGTACCAGCTCCAGCTCGACGGGTTGTCGGTCCACGCGCTGACGTGGAAGCCCATCCACGCCCCGCCGTTCTGCATGTACTGCTGGAAGGCGGGGCGCTGGGCGGCGGGCGGCGCGTCGTCCAGGAACATGACGACCTTGTACTGGGCCAGGTTGGACGTGTTCAGCAGGCTCCAGTTGTTGGTGGCCTCCCAGGAGAAGCCGTACTGCGCGGCGGCCTGCGGGAACCAGGCGCGCGCGTCCTTGATGAAGTCGATGTGCGCGTCGTCCCAGGTGCCGTTGTAGAAGGCCAGGACCTTGAACGTCGGCGCAGCCTGCGCGCTGCGCGCGACGCCGAGACCGACGCCGGCGGTCACGGCGACGACGAGCGCGACGAACACCGACAGGATCCTTCTGGTACGGGAGGAAAGTTCTGCGATCACCTGATCGTCCCTTCGGTGGGGACGCGCGCCGCCGCGTCGTCGTAAATCTGTTCACAAGGTTTACAGATAGACGAAAGGTTATGCTTTTCCGACGTGCGGCGTCAATCGCCCGGCCGCGTCGATCGGGTGGGATTCCTGCGGTAGCGGGTACTCCGGCCCGATGACCAGCCCGGATGCCGTCGACGTCGACAGGCCGCTGGCTGTGGACGTGCCCGCCGCGACGCACGACGCCAGCGGCGAGCGGGTGCCGATCCGCGACCTGGCCGCCCTCGCCCCGGAGGCGCGACCCGCGCGCCGGTGGACGCCGGGCCGGGTGGTGGCCACCCCCGCCGCCCTGGACCACCCGCACGGACAGCGGATCGTCGACCGGGTGCAGGCGCTCGGCATCGAGGTGGAACGGCTCCGATCCAATCGACTCAGCGGAGTACGCGGGCAGACCGACCGCGAGACCTACGCGCGGGCCAAGGCGACCATGGCGATCGTGGTGAGCCCGCCGTCCCGGCGCGACCTGCAACCCATCGCGCCCAGCGCCGACTGGCGCGTCGACCTCGCCGAGGGCTGCCCCGCGCACTGCCAGTACTGCTACCTGGCCGGCTCGCTCTCCGGCCCGCCGGTGACCCGGGTGTACGCGGACCTCGACGACATCCTCGCCGGACTGACGCCGTACGCCGGGCGTGGCACGGTGACCAGCCGCGACGCGCGTCGCGCCGACGAGGGCACCACGTTCGAGGCGTCCTGCTACACCGACCCCCTGGCGCTGGAGCACCTGACCGGCAGTTGGCAACGGGCGGTGCGGCACTTCGCCGACTGGGACGCCCCCGTGCAGTTGCGCTGGACCACCAAGTACGCCGACGTGGACAGCTTCGTCGGCCTGCCCCACCGCGGCCGTACCCGGGTCCGGTTCAGCGTCAACTGCGCCCCGGTCAGCCAGCGGTTCGAGGGCGGCACCGCCCGGGTGCCGGACCGGCTCGCCGCCCTGCGCCGGCTCGCGCTCGACGGTTATCCCGTCGGGCTGACCATCGCGCCCATCATCGCGCTGCCCGACTGGCGCGAGGCGTACGGCGACCTGCTGGACCAGGTCCGCGCGGCGGTCGACGGGGTACCGGAGCTGGACCTGACCGCCGAGCTGATCACCCACCGGTTCACGCCCGGCAGCCGGGAGGTGCTGCTCGGCTGGTACCCGCGTACCCGGCTGGAGATGGACGTAGCGGCGCGCAGCCGCAAACACGGCAGGTTCGGCGCGGTGAAGTACGTCTACCCTCGGGACACGATGGCCGAGCTGCGACGGTGGTTCACCGACGAGCTGACCGCGCGGATACCCGCCTGCCGCGTCCTCTACTGGACCTGAGCCGGGTCTCAGCCGACCGACGAACGGGCGACCGGCGCGGCGAAGAACGTGTCCGGGTACGGCTCGTCGCGCAGGCGGTAGTGCCACCACTCCCGGTCGTAGTTCACGAATCCGGCGTCGGTCATCAGCCGTCGCAGCAACCGCCGGTTGTCCCGGGCGGTCCCGGTGATCCGGGGGTCGTCGGTGTGCGCTCGGGCGTCGAAGCAGTCGAAGCCCGTACCCATGTCGATGGTGTTGTCCGCGAAGCGCTGCGCCCGGGGCGCGGTGCAGGCCACCAGCGACTGGCCGGGCCGGTACGGAGGTTGGCTGGCGGCGGGCTCGTCGACGAGGGTGAGGTCCATCGTGCTGCCCCGGCTGTGCGCGGTCGGCGCACCGATGTAGCCGTCGGCGAAGAGCCTGTCCTTCGCCAGGTCCGGGTAGAACTCGGCCTTGGTCTGCTGCTCGCCGGGACGCTTCGACCAGGCGACGAAGTCGTCCACCGCCGGCTGCGGGCGGTAGCAGTCGTACACCTTGAGGCTGTGGCCCCCGGCGAGCGCGGCGTCCTGGACCCGACGCAGCGCCTCGGCCGCCGGCCGGGTGAGCAGGCACAGCGGTTCGCGGTAGCCGGTGATCGGCCGGCCCACGAAGTTGTGCGCCGTGGCGTACCGGATGTCGGCGTGGATGCGCGGGTCGACGTCGGTCAGCACCACAAAATTCGGCAACTCGCCCGCGCCCGGCGGGGTCGCGCTCGGGCGGGCGGTAGGGCCGTCAGGCGTCGGTCGAGGGCTCGCCGAGACCGGGGTGGCGACCGTCGGCGTGGGGCGCGGCGGCGAGGAGCAGCCGCCGAGCGCCGCGGCGAGCGCGAGTACGGCGACGCCACCCAACCGTCCTGACCTGCGCACAGGTCCTGTTTACCAAAGGCGGTCGGTGGCGCGCGGCGGATCGGTCGGGGCGTCCCGCGCCCGGTCCAGCGGGCCCGCTCAGTCGCCGGACGTCAGCGGAACCGGGTGGACGCCGACCCTCGTCGCCTCGGGCGTCTCGGCCAACTGCGCGGCGAGGAAGCGCAGGGCCGCCTCGTCGTCGTCGATACCCCCGGCCTCGTGGCCGTTGTAGCGCCACACCGACAGCTCTGTCGGTCCCGCGTGGGAGTTGTGGGCGGCGTAGACACCCGAGGGCGGCACGATGTCGTCCATCAACGCCACCGAGTAGCGGGTGGGCCGGCGGCAGCGCCGCGCGAAGTTGACGCCGTCGACGTACGACAGGGTCGTCAGCGTCCGCTCCTCGGCGTCGCGGTGGATCGCCAGGTAGTCACGGATCTCCCGGTACGGGTGGGCGTCGGTGACCACCACGGCGCGGGGAATGTCGCACAGGAACGGCACGAGGGCCACCACCGCCCGCACACCGGGGGCCAACGCGCCGGCCGCGAGCGCCATGGCCCCGCCCTGGCTGTGCCCGAGCACCGCCAGTCGGGTCGGGTCGACCATGGGCAGGGTACGGGCGGCGTCCACGGCCCGTACCGCGTCGGTGATCAACCGTCGGTAGTAGTACGTGCGTGGGTCGGCGATGCCCCGCGTCGCCACGCCGGGCGCCTGCGCGCCGGTCGCGCCCAGGTCCGTCGTGTCGCCCCGGCTCCAGCCGGAGCCCTGCCCCCGGGTGTCCATCTGTAGATGGGTGAACCCGGCGGTCGCCCAGAGCAGGTTCTCCAGCGGGTGCCCACGCCCGCCGCCGTAGCCCACGTACTGCACGACGGTCGGCAGGGCGGTGCCGGTGCCGTGGGGAACCCGGAGCCAGGCCCGTACGGGCTGTCCGGCGAAGCCGGGGAACGTCACGTCGTACACGTCGATGGCGGTCAGACCGGTCACCACGGGTTCGAGCCGGACCGGCCACGCCGCGTCGCGCGCCTGGGCGAGCGTGCGCGCCCAGAAGTCGTCGAAGTCGGCGGGCTCGCGCACCACGCCGCGGTACTCGCGTAGCTGCTCCTCGGGCAGGTCCGTGTACATGGCGTCCTTGTCTGTCACGTGGGACGGTACGCCGAGACGCATCCGACAAATTACCGGAACATTTCCGCAACTCTGCCGAACGCTATGACCGACCTGGCGTGTCGTCAACCCCCTCGGTGAGGCAAGATGACCCGAGGAGCGGGCGTGCCGTTCCGGGACACGGGACGGGCGACGCGGGCGGTGGCCCCTCCCGGAGCGGTGAAGGAGACACGGGTGGACGCGGACGACGGACGCAGGGTGACCATCACCGCGATCGCACGGGAGGCCGGCGTCTCGGTGCCGACCGTGTCACGGGTGCTCAACGGCCGGTCCGATGTGGCCCCCGACACCCGGGAACGCGTCGAGGAGCTGTTGCGCCACCACGGCTACCGGCGCCGCAGCAGCCGCAGCGTCCGCCGCGCCGGCCTCGTCGACCTGGTCTTCAACGACCTGGACAGCCCCTGGGCCGTGGAGATCATCCGGGGCGTCGAGGACGTCGGGCACGGCGCGGGTGTCGGCACCGTCGTCTCCGCGATCCACCGGCAGCCCACCGCGGCCCGGCAGTGGTTGCAGAACCTGCGCACCCGGGCCACCGACGGGGTCATCTTCGTGACGTCGCACCTGAGCCCGCCGCTGCACGCACAGCTGCGCCGCCTCAACGTGCCGGTGGTGGTCGTCGACCCGGCCGGCGTGCCGGCCATGGACGTGCCGACCATCGGCGCGACCAACTGGGCGGGCGGGCTCGCCGCGACCGAGCACCTGCTGGCGGTCGGCCACCGCCGGATCGGATTCGTGGCCGGACCGACACATCTGCTGTGCAGCCGGGCCCGCCTCGACGGCTACCGGGCCGGGCTGGAGGCCGCCGGAGTGCCGGTGGACGACGCGCTGATCTACCCGGGCGACTTCTACCACGCCTCCGGCTTCGCGGGCGGCACGGCGCTGCTCGACCTGGCCGATCCGCCGACCGGCATCTTCGCGGCCAGCGACCAGATGGCGTTCGGCGTCTACGAGGCCATCCGCCGCCGAGGGCTGCGGGTCCCCGACGACGTCAGCGTGGTGGGATTCGACGACCTGCCGGAGGCCCGCTGGGCGTCCCCGCCGCTGACCACCGTCCGGCAGCCCCTGGTGGAGATGGGCCGCCTCGCGGCGCGGACGGTGCTGCGGCTGGCCCAGGGTGAGGGCATCGACTCCCCCCGGGTGGAGCTCGCCACCGAACTGGTCGTCCGGGACAGCGCCACCGCGCCGTCGACCGGGTGACCCACGTCGTTCCAACGGCCTGAACCGGGTCGGATACCTGGTTCCACCGCTACCGGTCGGGCTCCCGGAAGTTCCGGCAACCGGTGGCGCGGTGAGCGGCCCTCGCCGCCCACCGCGCCCAGCGGATCAGTGGTGGTGTGCGCGTACGGCCCGACAGATGGTCACCGGCAGGGCGGGCGCGCCGTCGACCGGCGCGGGATCCTCGGCCGTCGGCGCGACGCCGCCGGCGGCGACCCGGTCCAGCGTGTCCAGCCCGGCCGCGTCGACCGTCCCGAAGATCGTGTAGTTGGGCCGCAGCGCCGAGTCGGCGTACACCAGGAAGAACTGGCTGCCGTTGGTGTCCGGACCGGCGTTGGCCATCGCGAGCACGCCCCGCGCGTAGAGCCGCCGTACGCCGGTCGGGTCGGTGGGCGCGGGCGGCAGGTCGGTGGGCAGCTCGTCGCGGTACCGGTAGCCCGGTCCGCCCTCGCCGGTGCCGGACGGGTCGCCGCACTGCAACACGCTGAGCGTGGGGTACGCGGTGAGCCGGTGACACGGGGTGCGGTCGTAGAACCGCTTGCCGACCAGGTGCAGGAAGCTCTGCACCGTGCACGGCGCGGCAGCCCGGTCCAGGGTCAACCCGATCGGCCCCTGGTTGGTGGAGAGCGTCACGCGGACGGTGCCCCGGTCCGGGGTGCGGCGCGGGTCGGGTGGCAGCGGCACGGGTCGGGCGGCCGGCTCGTCGGGCGTCTCGGTGTACGCGCACGGGCCGTGCGTGGTGCGCGGCGGGCGGTCATCGGCGGGCGGCGCCGGGGCGTGTGCCACGGTGGCGACGCCGGACGCGTCGACGGTCGCCCCCGGCGCGGCCACCGCGCTGGCCGAAGCGCCGACGACCAGCGCCGCGGCGATCGCCGTCACGCCCGCGAGGCGGGTCAGCGCACGCACCGACGGGCGGGGTGCCGCCGCGCCGGAGGGCGTTTCGCGTTCACTCGACACAGGGATCCTCCTGGGACTCGCGCTGCCAGAAAGACCGGAGTCTATGGATGCCGGAGCCGGTTGTCGATCGCTGCGGCCGGTTGCCGACCCCTCAGGGCAGCCGGCGGCGGCGGTGCCACAGCAGCCCGCCCAGCAGCACCAGCACTCCCGCGCCACTGATCGCGGAAACCGACCAGAGCCAGCCGGAACCGGTGTGCGCCGGACCGCTGGCCGCCGCCGGGCGGGGCGGACCGGGCGCGGCCAGCACGGACGGGGTCGCCGACGGCGTGGCGGTCAGCTCTCCCGGCTCGACCAGGCGACCGACGCCGACGTCGCGGGGCAGCGAGAAACCCCAGTCCAACAGGGCCGCGCCCTGCTCCCAGCCCCGCTTCGGCGTCGGCTCGGCACCCAGCAACGTCACCACCAGCCGGCGACCGTTGCGTTGCGCCGCTCCGACGTACGTGTGCCGCGCCAGGTCGGTGAAGCCCGTCTTGCCGCCCAACGCGCCCGGGTACCGGTAGATGAGCTGGTTCTCGTTCTGGATCTGGAACCCCTTCGTCCGCTGTGCCGGCTGCGCGGGGATCGTCGCCAGGTCGGTGAGCGCGTACCGGCGGAACGTCGGCTGCGCGAAGCAGGACCGGGCGATCAGCGCCAGGTCGTACGCGCTGGTGAACTGGCCCTTGCCGTCCAGCCCGGACGGGGTGACGGCATGTGTCTGGAGCGCGCCGAGGTGGTGCGCCTGCTCGTTCATGGCGCGCACTCCCCCGGCCGCGCCGTCCGGGCCACCGCCGAGACGTGCCAGCGCGTTCGCCGCCTCGTTGCCGGAGTTCAGCAGCAGTCCCAGCCAGATCGTCTCGATCGTGTAGCGGCCACCCTCGACCAGGCCGACGGCGGACGAGCCGGGCTCGATGTTCATGTCCGCCGCGGTGACGGTCACCGTCTGGGCGGGGTCGAGTCGGGGCATCATCGTGGCCGTCAGCAACAGCTTCTGGACGCTGGCCGGGGTGCCGTACTCGTGCGGGCCGCAGCCGCCGAGCACCTGGCCGGAGTCGAGGTCCGCGACCAGCCACGACGTGGCAGTGATCGCCGGTGGCGCGTCCACGCCGGCCGGCACGACCAGGCCGCTGGTCGCCAGTCCGACGCCGCCGACCACCCGAGCCTCGGGCACGGTGGGCGGGGGCGACGGGCGCGGCGGCCGGGACACCGTCGGGGCCGACGCCCGCGGACACCGCACGGCCGGCGGGGCGGCAGCGGTACGCGTGGCCGCCGCCGCCGTGCCGACAGCCGGCGCGGAAGCGGGCAGGACGGCAGCCGCCGTGACCGCCAGCAGCGCAGCAGCTCTCATGTGCCCGACCCTAGCCAACAAGATCGCTCGGCGGGAGCGGTTGGCCGCTCGACCATCCGGCGGCGGACCGCTCCACCAGGTAGTCGTGCAACGCGGCACTGCCCCGCAACCGCCGCAGGCTGCGGGCGTGCAGGTCCTGCTCACGACGGGCCAGCTCGGCGCGTACCCGCTGCGCGCTGCCGGTGGTGCGCAGCTCGCCCAGCACCGCCTCGATGATCTCGAACGGGTACGCGCCCCGACGCAGGAGCGCGACGACCTGCGCGGCGCGCAGCTCGGTCTCGTCGTACACCCGGTAGTTGGTGCCGGGCGCGCGGCCCGGCCGCACCAGGTCGCGCGCCTCCCACAGGCGCAGTTGCGAGGTCCGCACGCCGACCAGCGCCGCCACCTCGCCGATGCGGACACCACGGCGCTGGGCCGGCCGGGTCGCCGGCGGGTTGGCCAGCACGGTTTCGAAGGCACCGAGCACGCGGCGGATGTCGGCGCGTTCGCGGTCCAGTTCGGCATGGCCGCCGTCGAGCGCCGCCAGGGCCGCCGGCACGTCGCCCCGGTGTACCGCCGCCATGATCTCCCGGGTACGGCCCCAGCCGTGCCCCTCGGCCAGCCGGCGGGCCACGGTCAGCGCGCGGGCGTGCGCGGTCGTGAAGATCCGGTAGCCGCTCGCGGTTCGCCGCACCGGCGGCAGGACGCCCTCCTCGACGTAATTGCGCACCTGCTGCACCGAGATCCCGACGGTGGCGGCGAGGTCCACGGCTCGCAGGCGATCCTTCGGCATGGCCTCCACCGGGCAACCGTACCGCTTGTCATGTGATTTGAGACTTTCCCGTCCTTAAGTAACAGCCGCACGCTCGATTGTTCGTCAAACCCTCTATGTGAGGATTAATGAGACAATTTAATGCGTCCCGTGCAGGGCGGGGTCGTTCTGCCATCACTTCGTGAAGGGTTCGCATGTCGCAGCCAGCAAGGTCCGCCGCCGACAGCCACGACATGATCGAGGTACGCGGAGCGCGGGAGAACAATCTCGCGAGCGTCTCGGTCGACATCCCCAAGCGCCGGTTGACCGTCTTCACCGGTGTCTCCGGGTCAGGTAAGTCGTCGCTGGTCTTCGGCACCATTGCCGCCGAGTCCCAGCGCATGATCAACGAGACCTACAGCGCGTTCCTCCAGTCGTTCATGCCGAACCTCAACCGGCCGGACGTCGACTCGCTGCGCAACCTCAGCGCCGCCATCGTCGTCGACCAGGAACGGATGGGCGTCAACTCCCGCTCCACCGTCGGCACCGCCACCGACGCGTACGCCATGCTGCGGATCCTCTTCAGCCGGCTCGGCGAGCCGTCAGTCGGTGGCGCGGGCGCGTTCAGCTTCAACCTGCCCGAGGGCATGTGCCTCACCTGTGAAGGACTCGGCCGGGTCTCCGACCTCGACGTCAACGAGCTGGTCGACGTCGAACGCTCGCTCAACGACGGCGCGATCACCGCGCCCAACTTCGCCGTCGGCTCCTGGTACTGGCAGACCATCGTCGGCTCCGGCCTGTTCGACCCCGACGCCAAACTCCAGGACTTCACCCCGCAGCAGTGGGAGGACTTCCTGCACAAGCCAGCCACGAAGATCAAGGTAGGCAGCAACAACTGGACGTACGAAGGGCTCGCGGTCAAGGTCAAGCGGCTCCTCCTGGCCAAGGACCGCGAGTCGATGCAGCCGCACATCCGCGCCTTCGTCGACCGTGCGGTCACCTTCACCACCTGCCCGTCCTGCGCCGGCACCCGGCTCAACGCCGCCGCCCTGTCGTCACGGATCGCCGGCCGCAGCATCGCCGAGTGCTCCGCCATGCAGATCAGCGACCTGGCCGCGTTCGTCCGGACCATCGACGACCCGGGGGTCGCCCCGCTGATCGGCAACCTGCGTGACCTGCTCGACTCACTGGTCGAGATCGGGTTGGGCTACCTCAGCCTGGACCGGGAGTCCGCGACCCTCTCCGGCGGCGAGGCGCAGCGGGTGAAGATGGTCCGACACCTCGGCTCCAGCCTCTCCGACGTCACGTACGTCTTCGACGAACCCACCGTCGGCCTGCACCCGCACGACATCGCCCGGATGAACGACCTGCTGCTGCGGCTGCGTGACAAGGGCAACACCGTGCTGGTGGTGGAGCACAAGCCGGAGACGATCGCCATCGCCGACCACGTCGTCGACCTGGGACCCGGCGCGGGCACGGCCGGCGGGCAGATCTGCTTCACCGGCGACGTCCCCGGCCTGCGCCGCGCAGACACGCTCACCGGCCGGCACCTGGACCACCGCGTGACCCTGCGCGACGAGGTACGCCGACCGACCGGCCAGCTCGGGATCCGCCGCGCCGACCTGCACAACCTGCGCGACGTGGACGTGGACATCCCGCTCGGCGTCCTCACCGTGGTCACTGGCGTGGCTGGCTCGGGCAAGAGTTCGCTGATCCACGGCTCGCTGCGCGGCCGGTCCGGTGTGGTGATCGTCGACCAGTCCCCGATTCGCGGGTCACGACGCAGCAACCCGGCCACCTACAGCGGGCTGCTCGACCCGATCCGTACCGCCTTCGCCAAGGCCAACGGCGTCAAGGCCGGGTTGTTCAGCGCGAACTCCGAGGGCGCCTGCCCGGCCTGCAAGGGCATCGGGCTGATCTACACCGACCTGGCGATGATGGCCGGCGTGGCGAGCGTCTGCGAGCGCTGCGCGGGGCGGCGGTTCACCGACGAGGTGCTCACGTACACACTGCGCGGCAAGAACATCAGCGAGGTGCTGGCCATGTCGGTCACCGAGGCACACGGGTTCTTCCCCAGCGGGCCGGCCCACCTGATCCTCGACCGGCTGGTCGACGTCGGGTTGGGCTACCTCAGCCTCGGTCAGCCGCTGACCACCCTGTCCGGCGGGGAGCGGCAACGACTCAAGCTCGCCATCCACCTGGCGGAGAAGACCAGCACGTACGTCCTCGACGAGCCCACCACCGGCCTGCACCTGGCCGACGTGGACCAACTGTTGGCCCTGTTGGACCGCATGGTCGACGCGGGCAACACGGTCATCGTCATCGAGCACCACCAAGCCGTGATGGCCCACGCGGACTGGCTCATCGACCTCGGGCCGGGCGCCGGGCACGACGGCGGTCGCATCGTCTTCACCGGCACGCCGGCCGACCTGGTCGCCCACGGCGACACTCTCACCGCCACCCACCTGCGCGAGTACGTCCACAAGCCCACGATGCGGTGACGGGTCGGCGGTACCCGGGCCGGGCGACTTGACCTGACGCCGCACGGAGGGCGGTCCGGGCGCCCCGGGCGGCGATGTGAGCGGGCCAGCGGCGGCCGGTGCGCGGCCGGCGCTGTCGGGTGGCCGGCGACGCCGATGGTCAGGCGACGCGGCGCAGCCACCGCCGCTGCCAGGGTGTCTCGACCGCCTTCGGGTGGTAGCCCGCCCGGACCCAGGACACCGCCCGCTCGGCCGGCAGGTCGTCGAGGATCGCCAGCGCGGCCAGCGCCGTGCCGGTGCGGCCGATCCCGCCCCGGCAGGCCACCTCGACGCGCTCGCCGTCGCGGGCCCTCCGCAGCGCCTCGCGCAACGCGTCGAGTGCGTCCTCCCGATCGAGCGGCACCCAGAAGTCGGGCCACCTGATCCGCCGGGATGGCCAGACCGGTTCCGGTCCAGGCGCCAGCAGCAGCGCGAAGTCGGCCGGCGGGGCGGTCGCGGCGATGCGGCGTCCCCGCACCACCGCCCCGCTGGGCAGTACGAGCAACCCGGGCTGCTCGGACCAGGTCTGCGCGGCATCCATCGGCACATTGTGCCGCGAGCGCGGGCCGGTCATCGTGCCCGGTGGACACGAAAGCGCCGCCCCCGACCGTGGTCGGGGGCGGCGCCGGTGTCGGTGTGCAGGTCGCCTCTCGGCGAGTGGCGCGACGCGGCTCCAGCCGAACGGTATTCCGCGAAGGCTATGTAGGTGAGGCCCGGGGACACTGAGTCACACCGACACTGGTCTACAACCAGCCGACGCCGCCCGATGTTCCCCCTCCGGCGAGGTCGTTCGGGCGACTAGTCGGGCCGGCGGTGGGGATGCCGATGGCCGGCACCCCGGGGGCGCCGGCCATCGATGCGGTCGTGCGTCAGCTGTTCCAGTACTGGCCGACCAGGTCGGCGGCCTGCTGCTCCCACTGCGCGTACGCGTCCGGGAACGCCGACACCTGCACGGTCTGCGCGGCCTCGGTCAGCGGCATGTCCTGCCAGCCGTCAACCTGACGCAGGCCCTTGAGGAACGCCGTCGTCGAGTACTCCGGGTCGGTGATCTGCTCCGGCGTGCCCCAACCGCTCGACGGGCGCTGCTGGAACAGACCCAGCGAGTCGTGGTCGTTCATGTCGCCGAGGTGACCCAGGTTCTCCAGCTTCGACTCCTGCAGGCTCGTCGCGATCGAGATGACCGCGGCTCGCTCGGGCAGGCCCGCCTTCTTGGTGGCCGCGATGATGGCCTTGGCGTTGCCGGTCTGCTCGTCGTTCAGGTCGATGTGCGACTGCGCGCCCTGGGTGCCGTGCGGGATCAGCTTGCTCGCGTCGGGCTTGTCGGCCTGCACCACGGCGACCGGCCGGGGGTCGGTGCTCGGGGCGGCGACATGGGCGATCGGGCCGGCGAAGACACCACCGGCGAACGCGAGACCGGCAACGGACAGCATGCTCTTACGGAAGATCGTGTTCATGGGGGTAGCTCCTTCGGGGGTAGGAAACACCCGCCTCACCACAGGGAACGGCGACGCGGATGTGCGCACCTCGTCCGGCGCTGCACAAACGGGGGGTCTCGGGTGCGGCACCAAGCGGAGCGGTGCCGGGGCGGCGTCCGACGGGCGAGGGAAGTCGCTCGTGGGCGCCGGGACCGTGTGTAACGACCGCCGGTCCGGGGTCATTCCCGGGCCCTCAGCCGTGGATCCGGAAGCGGACCCGGGGCCGTCCTGCGGTCGTTCGGGGGTCTGCAACGACCCGGTCCGGCCGACCATTCCCCGGGCGGGGTGGCCGTGGTCCTGCGATCGTCAGGGTGTGTAACGACCCCGGGTCGGCCACGATTCCGGCCCGGGGATGCACCCGGTCACACCCCATCGCCACCCGGAATCGGACATCACGCCCAAGGCGCACCACCCGGCGCTCGCCGTCGGGCCGCCCACGGCGACGCCCACCGGCAGCCGCAGGTGAGCGTGGCCATGGGCCGGTCCGCCGCCACCCTGTCCACCTGGCGTCCCCTTCCGCTGTTCCGCTGTCCGTCGGGGCGGCTGCGGCGGGGCATGGCGGTTGTGGGCTGTGATGCCGGTGAGTCATCAAGATGACTCACCGGCATCAACGCCGCAGGAGTGGTCGCCGCCCCCTGGAATCGGAAAGCTGCCGGGTCCGCACCGCACCGCACCGGACCGCACCGGACCGGACCGGACCGGACCGGACCGGACCGGAGACATCGTGCGGGCGGCGATGGGCTAGCGCTCGTCCGAGGCCCAGGAGGCGCCCCGGTAGAGGGTGCCCCGACCGTCGGGATCCGGCGTTCCCGCCGGGGGCGCACCGCGGCGAGACAGAGCCGGGTCCGATTCGGGGTTTCGGGCGGCGCGGCGGGCCTTGAGCACCCGCGAGCCGACGAACCAGGCGACGGCCGCGACGCAGACGACGATCACGACGTTCTGGAGGGTGCCGACGTAGCCCTCGACGAGGTGCCAGTTGTCACCGAGCAGATAGCCGGCGAGCACGAAGGTGGTGTTCCAGATCAGGCTGCCCAGCGTCGTGTAGAGCAGGAAGGTCCGCACCGGCATCCGCTCCACCCCGGCCGGGATGGAGATCAGGCTCCGGAAGATCGGGATCATCCGGCCGAAGAACACCGCCTTCACGCCGTGCCGCAGGAACCACGCCTCGGTCCGGTCGACGTCGCTGAGCTTCACCAACGGTAGTCGGGCCACGATGGCACGCATCCGGTCGCGGCCCAGGGACGCGCCGATCAGATAGAGCGCCAGCGCGCCCAGCACCGAACCCAGCGTGGTCCAGAAGATCGCGCCGACCAGGCTGATCCGACCCTGCGCGGCCACGAAGCCGGCCAGCGGCAGGATGACCTCGCTGGGGATCGGCGGAAACAGGTTCTCCAACGCCACCGCCAGACCCGCGCCGGGCCCGCCGAGCCGTTCCACCAGATCGCTGACGTACCCGACGATCCCGCCCTGCGGCGGTTCGGCCGCGGCGGCGGGGGTTCCGGTGGCGAGGACGGCGTGCGACGTTCGAAGCATGCCCACACGTTACGAAGCGATCCTGAGAGCCAACCGTGAGGCGGAGACCTCGCAGGCAGCCACGGACGGGCCGGCCCGCGCTCCGTTGCGGCTCGCGGTGGCGCAGCCGCCGTGCGTACCCCTGGATGTCGGGGAGAACGCGCGGGCGCACGCCGACGCGGTCCGCGCGGCGCGCGCCCGGGTGGTGGTCTTCCCGGAGCTGTCCCTGACGGGGTACGAGTTGCAGGGGCCGGTCGTGCCGATGGACGACCGGCGGTTGACGCCACTTGTCGACGCGTGCGCCGAGGTTGGCACGGTGGCGTTGGCCGGCGCGCCGGTGCCCGGAGACCACATCGGAGTGCTGGCGGTGACCGGTGACGGGGTGACGGTGGCGTACCGGAAGATGTGGCTGGGCGGCGTGGAGGCGCGGCGGTTCCGGCCGGGCGACGCACCGGGCGTGCTCGACGTGGACGGATGGCGGATCGGGCTGGCGGTCTGCAAGGACACCGGTGTCGCCGGGCACGCGCAGGCGACGGCGGCCCTGGGGATCGACGTGTACGCGGCGGGCGTGCTGGAGTCGGCCCGGGACGCCGCTGTGCCGGACGTGCGGGCGCAGCGGATCGTCACGACGCACCGGGTCTGGGTGGCGATGGCGAGCTTCGCCGGGTCGACCGGCGGCGGTTACCGCGAGGCGGCCGGCCGCTCGGCCATCTGGACACCGCACGGTGATGAGGCCGCGCGGGTGGGCACGACACCGGGCGAGTGGGCCGCGACCTCAATCCACTGAGCACACCGGCGTTTCCTGTCGTACCGGTACGACAGGATCGGGCGATGAGCGCGATTCCCCCTCGACTGTCCGTGATCACCCTGGGCGCCCGCGACCTGGGCCGGCTGCGATCCTTCTACCGATCCCTGGGCTGGCCGGAGCTGCCCGCCAGCGACGACGGCTGGTCGGCGTTCCTGCTCGGAGGCGTTCTGCTCGCCCTCTACCCGCTGCCCGAGCTGGCGGCCGAGGCGGCACCGGGTGTCGCCGATCCGGCCGGTGGCTGGTCCGGCGTGACGCTGGCCTGCAACGTCGACGACCGCGCGGGGGTCGACGCGGCCTTCGAGGCGGCTGTCGCGGTGGGGGCGTCGGTCGTGGCAGCGCCGACCGACCGTTCGTGGGGTGGCCGCTCGGCCTACATCGCCGACCCGGAGGGCAACCGGTGGGAGATCGCCTGGGCGGGTACGGCGGTCTTCGACGAACGCGGCGCGCTCGTCTCGTTCGGCGGGTGAGCCGTGCCGTGGTTGATCCCGGGCGACGCCCTTGACATGCTTCGGTCCATGACCGTTTTCCCGCCCACCTTCGCCGACGACGTCGTCGACCAGCCAGCCCAGACGCAGATCGAGGCGTTCATCGACGAGCATCGCCGCGCGCTCAACGAGGCCCTGGACGGGCTGACCGAGGAGCAGGCACGACGCTCGCTGGTGCCGTCGCGAACGACACTGCTGGGTCTGGTGAAGCACGCGGCCTTCGTGGAGAAGGTCTGGTTCGACGAGGCGATCACATGCCGGTCGCGTGCCGAGATCGGCATCCCGGCGACGCCGGACGAGTCGTTCATCCTCGACGACGGCGACACCATCGCCAGCATCCAGCAGGCCCACCGCGAAGCGTGCGAGGCGTCGCGCCGCGCGACGGCCTCGCTGGGTCTGGACGACGTGCTGCACGGCAACCGGCGCGGCCCGCTGCCACTGCGCTGGATGTACCTGCACGTCCTGCGCGAGTTGGCGCAGCACTGCGGGCACGCGGAGATCCTGCGCGAGCAGATCCTGCGCGACTGACGCGCCGACCGTCCGACGTGGACGGGTCAGAGCGCCAGCCGACCCGGGACGGTGTCCCCGAAGCGCCGCAGGGTCCAGCGGGCCGGCGGCCAGCCGCCGGTGTCGTGGTCGGTGACCCACTCGCTGATCGACGCCGGGGGCACCTCCAGATCGAACGCCCGGAAGATCGGCTGCGCGGCGAGCGCGTGGAAGGCGCCCTCCACGGTCTCGCTGTGGCCGACCAGGACCACGGTGCCGCCCCGGTGCCGGTGCGCGATCTCCATGACGGCGCGGCTGACGCGGACGACCAACTCGGCCCAGCTCTCGTTGCCGTCCTCGAACGGGCGGAAAACTCCCCCACCGGGCACCGCGTGCTCGGTCCGGAAGCGGGCGACCGGCAGCCCGTCGGCGTACGGCGGGGTGTGCCAGGTGCAGAGGCCGCAGTCGGCCAACGGCCGGACGCCGAACGCCGCGGCGATGGGCTGCGCGGTCTCGACGGCGCGGCGCAGCACCGACGAGTACACCGCCACCGGCCCCTCGACGGCGTAGTCGTCCACGAGTCGCTTGGCCAGCCGGTCGGCCTGGTCGTAGCCGAGCGACGTCAGCCCCCGGCACCCGTGCGGGCCGCCCACGATCCCGTCGACCTGATGGACCGACTCACCGTGACGCACGAAGATCAGCCGTGTTCGCATCGGCCCATCATGCCAGCGACGTCCGCGGATAGATCAGCCGTCCGGACGGACGATGGCGTCAGTCGGCGTCCAGGACCTCGCGCAGCCGCGCGGCGAACTCCGCCGGCTTGCCCGCGTATCCGTGCTCGTCGCCGAGGAAGCCGCCGTGGTGACTCGGGAACACCACGGCCTCCTGGCCGAGGAGCGCCGCCGTGCCGAGGGCCGTACGCGCGGTGTAGGTGCCCGACGACTCCGCGCCGACCGCGATCACGATGCGGCTCGACGCGGCGGTGAGGACGGCCGCGTCGGGGCGGTAGTCGGTGATCGCCCATGAGCTGTTGGACAGCAGCGGATCGTCGCGGCTGCCGTCGTCCTCGGTCGGCAGGCCGACCATCGCGGGGTCGGGGGCGGGCTGGGCGAAGTAGGCGTCGGTGAACTCGCCCTGCCACGACGTCATCGCGATGAAGGCGGCCATGCCGGCGCCGAATCCGTTGGCCTGGTACGCCTCGTAGAAGGCGTTCCGAGCGCGCTCGGCTGCGGCGGCGTCCGGGAGCACCGCGTTGATCGGCGGCTCGTGCGCCACCAGCGTGACGACGTCGTCGGGGTGGGTCGCGACGAGTTCGAGCGCGGTCACCGCGCCACCGCTACTGGCGAACACGTCCACCGGACCGGCGGCGAGGGTCTCGATGAGCAGGTGCAGATCGGCCGACTGCTGCTGTGGCGTCTGGTCGGACCGGCCGTCGCTACGGGTGCTGCGACCGAGACCGCGCGGGTCGTACGTGATGACGGTCCGGTCCGTCAGGTGCGGGGCGAGCGCGCCGAAGCCCTCCGCCGTCATCGGCTGGCCGATGAGAAGCAACGCGCGACGCCCGCCGGTCGGAGGCAGTGGACCTCGGACGTCGTAGACCAGGTCAGCGCCGGGTACGGCGAGGCGGTGCGTCTGCGTCGTCGTCATGCCGGTGAGACTACTTAGTCGTTGGCGCGATCGGCGGGTAGCTCACGGGTCTGGGCCAGCAGCGCGTCGAGCTGGACGGCGGTCTGCCGGGGCAACCGGTCACGGTCCACCAGTTCGGCGATGGTGTCCCGCAGGTCGGCGATGCGCCGCTCGCGGTCCCGGGTCCGTCGGTTCACGTCGGCGAGGTCGTCGCGCAGGTCCTCGGCGGTTCTGCGGTCGACGTCGCCACGGGCCACCGCCGCGGCGAGCACCTGGTCGAACTCGTCGCTGACCTGCCGGAAGCTGACCGGCAACCCCTGCCCGACGGACGACGGCACGGCGCTGCTGGGGCGGGGCGACGGGGAGGCCGACGTCGCCGGCTTCGGCGACTGCGTCCGGGGCGGGGGCGCCGTGGTGGAGGGCGACGACGGGCCGGCCACCGGCCCGGGGCCGGACGTGTCGGGTGCGCCGATGCCCTGGGTGAGCAGCGCGCCGAGGCCGACCAGCACGGCGAGGCCGGCCGCGACGGCGAGCGCCACGGGCCGGCGCGGACGGCGTCGGACCGGCGCGGACACGACCGGCGCTGGCCGGGCGGCCGAGCGGTCGATCAGGGTCGGCGGGTGGGCGGCCGGGACGATCCGGAGCAGCTCGGTGGGGGGCTCGACCGGCTGGCCGGCGCCGAACCGTCGGGCGAGCTGTGCGGCGCTGGGCCGCCGGGCCGGGTCGGCGGCGAGGCAGGCGAGGGTCAGCTCGGCGATGTCGGCGGGTAGGCCGGGCACTCGCAGCGGAGGCACCGGCGTGCCCCGCTGGTGCACCTCGATGGCGTCCTCCCAGCTCTGTACGGGCAGCGGCGCCGCGCCGGTGAGCATGCGGTAGAGCACCGCGCCGAGGGCGTACACGTCGCTGGCCGGGTCGGGCGGACCGGCGGCGAGGCGCTCCGGGGCGAAGTACGCGGGTGTGCCCATCACCGGCTCGCCGGACTGGCTGTCGAGCCCACCGAGCGCGGCGATGCCAAAGTCGAGCACCTTGGCCCCGGTGTCGGTGAGCATGACGTTGGCCGGCTTCACGTCGCGGTGTACCACCCCGATGCGGTGCGCGGCGGCCAGCGCGGCGGCGATGTGCCCGGCCACCCGGACCGCCTCCGGCCAGGGCAGCGGGCCGGAGCGCAGCCGGTCGGCGAGGTTGTGGCCCTCGACCAGCTCCATCACCAGGTACGGGACGACGACGCCGCTGGCCAGGGTCGCCTCGGCGTAGTCGTACACCTGGGTGACGTGCGGGTGGGTCAGCCGGGCGGCCGCGCGGGCCTCGCGCCGGATGGTGGCCCGCAGGTGCGGGTCGGCGGCGAGCTGGCCGGCGAGTACCTTGATCGCCACCGGCCGGCCGAGCACGTCGTCATCGGCCCGCCACACCTCGGACATGCCGCCGAGACCGATCCGCTCGTGCAGCACGTAGCGGTCGTGGAGGCGGAGGGTGGGGGTGAAGGGTGACATGGCCAGACCAGTCTGCCCGGCGAGTGCGCGATCGACCACCCTACGTGTCCGGACCGGCACCGTTCGTCCCCGGAGTGCCGGAATGGGCGGTGATCAGGAGCAGCGGGGCACCGGCCGGGGCTGGATCCGGTCGGCGAGCCGGCGCAGGGCGACGGCGGTCAACTGCCGGGTCGGGGCCAGCAGCGGCCGGCGGGCGCGCTCGACGACGACCGGGGCGTCCGGTCGGGCCGAGGTGACGTGGCGGTTCATCGCGTCCAGGGCGGTGACGTATCCGGTCGGGAATTCCATGGTCAACTCCTGACATGAGGTCCGGTGGAGGCCCGGACGACGAGTTCGGTGGGTAGCAGCACGTGACCCGCGGCAGCGTCCGTGGGTGGGTCGAGCAGCAGTTCGGCGGCGATCCGGCCCTTCTCCTGCGCCGGCTGCCGGACGGTGGTGAGGCCGGCCGCCGCCGCCTCGGGGACGTCGTCGAACCCGGTCACCGAGACCGGCGGGTGGGTGCCGCCCGGTCGCCGGGCCAGGGCGTCGAGCACGCCGAGGGCGAGCACGTCGGCGCCGGCCAGCACGGCCGTGGGCGGCTCGGGCCGGTCGAACAGCCCGGCGACGGCGGCCGACGCGGCGTGGCCGCTGTTGCCGGGGGCGTTGAGCAGTATCAGCTCCGACCAGGCGACGCCGACCTCGGCGAACGCGTCGGCGAAGCCGGCGAGCCGGCCACGGGTCGTCGGGTGCCGGGCGTGCTCGAACCCGGCCAGGGTCACCGGACCGGCGGGCGCGTCGGGCAGGACGGAGTCCACGAGCAGGGCGACCCGCCGGTGGCCGAGACCGGCCACGTGCGCGGCGACGCCGCGCGCGGCGGCCCGCTCGTCGATGCCGACGAACCGCTCGTCGGCGGCGGCGTCGTCGCGTACGGCCGTGCTGACGTACGGCAGGCCGCGCGCCCGGATGACGTCCAGCGCCCACTCCTCGTCGGCCACGCAGTACACGCAGAAGCCGTCGACGGCGGCATTCTCCACGGCCCGCCGGGCGTCGGCCTGCGCCTGCGGCAGGGGCACGAGCAGCATGCTGGTGCCGTGTCGCTCGGCCGCGACGCCCACGCCGGCGAGGAAGCGGACGGCGAAGGGGTCGGTGAAGGCGTACGACAGCTGCGACGTGAACAGCACCCCGATCGAGCCGACGAAGCCACGGCGCAGGGAGCGGGCGGTCGGGTTGGGTCCCGGGTAGCCGAGCTGGCGCGCGGCGGCGAGGATGCGCTCGCGCAGGGCCGACGAGAGCTGGTCGGGGCGACTGTAGGCATTGGACACGGTGCTGCGGGAGACACCGACGGCGTCCGCCACGGCTTGCAGTGTCGGCTTCACTCGACGCCCCTCTGTATCGATTCAGACTGGATCGATACAGAGACTAGCCCGCCACGTCGGCAACGGTCAATGCGAATGAACCCGCGCGCGCCCCTCAGGGCACCGTCACCGCGGGTAGGTCTCCTCCAGCAGCCGGCCCAGGATCTCCGGCGTACGCTCCGGCGGCTCCGCCTCGACGCAGAGCCGCTCCATGGCCACGGCGTAGTAGTCGAGGTCGTCGCGCTTGTCCAGGTAGAGGGCGCTGGTCAACTGTTCGATGTAGACGATGTCGGGCAGCTCCTGGTCACCGAAGCGCAGGATGGTGAAGGCGCCACCGGCCGCCGCGTGACCACCTGCGGCGAAGGGGATGACCTGAAGTCGGACGGTGGGCGACTTGGTCGCCTCGATGAGCGCGGTGAGCTGGCCCCGCATCACCTCTGGACCGCCGATCGGCCGGCGCAGCGCCGCCTCGTCCACCACGGCCCAGAGCAGCGGCGGCTTGTCCCGGAGCAGCAGTTGCTGACGCTGCATCCGCAGATCCACCCGGCGGTCGATCTCGGCGACGCCGGCGCCGCCGTGCCCGAGCAGCACGACCGCCCGGGCGTACTCCCGGGTCTGCAACAGGCCGGGGACGAACTGCACCTCGTAGCTGCGGATCAGCGCCGCCGCCGCCTCCAGGCCCAGGTAGGACTGGAACCAACTGGGCAGCACGTCGCCGTAACGGTGCCACCAACCGGGACTGTTGGCGTCCCGCGCGAGCTTGAGCAGCGCGTCGCGCTCCCCCTCGTCGCTGACGCCGTAGAGGGTGAGCAGGTCGGAGACGTCCCGTTCCTTGAAGCCGACCCGGCCCAGCTCCATCCGGCTGATCTTCGACTCAGAGGAGCGGATCTCCCACCCGGCGCCCTCCCGGGTCACCCCGCTGGACTCCCGCAGCCGACGAAGCTGGGCGCCGAGCAGCATGCGCAGCACGGTTGGCCCGGTTGTCGGGCCGCCCTCGGCGGGAACCATCGTCACGTGCGGACCTCCGGATACCGACCACGTGGCCGGGCACCGAGCCCGACCGACGTGTAAGCATGCCATGGACCGACAGTGAGGTGAACTCCTCCGGACCGGCGATTCAGTCCCATCGCTGGGACCGCCCGGCGCGGCCCTTCAGTTGATCAGATGGTCGAAGTCCCCGTCGCGGGCGCCGAGCACGAAGGCGGCGATCTCGTCCACTGTGTAGATCAGCGCCGGCCCTTCCGGATGACGCGAGTTGCGGACGGCGATGCCGGCCCCTCCCGGCAGTTCGGCGAGTTCGACGCAGTTGCCGCTCGGGTTGCTACGGCGGCTCTTCTGCCAGGTCAGATGGGGCAACTGAGGGATCGGAACGCCATTGGGTGGCTGCTGCATGAGAGGCGTCTTTCTGCTCACGAGCCCGCCGGTGCCCGTGGGAGGAGCGGTGACGCGGCGAGGGTGCGGTATCGGGGTCGGGCCGTATGCACGTGCATCTGCTATTGCATCTGCACCGGATGGCGAGCATGATAACGCACGTGATCGGTGCTTATCCGTTCACTTTGCGTTACCCCGAGCGGGGTGATGACCAGGGAAAACTGACACCGACGCGGCAGGCGCGCCGCGCAGACCGGAGGCGGGAGGCGGTCGCGGCGATGGGAGGTCTCCTGCCGGATCCGATGAGCGTTGCCTCCGGCGTCTGTGCGGCGGGTGCCCTGCTCTCCTCCTGGCAACTGCGTCGCCGCGCCGTACGCGCCGAGGCCGAGATCGAGCACCTCCAGGCCGAGCTGGCCGCCGAACGCCACGCCGCCAGCCACGACCCGCTCACCGGGCTGCCCAACCGCCGCGCCTTCTACCGTCTCGCGGCCGCCCTGCTCACCAACGCCGACGGTGAGCCGCTGATCGCCATCGTGCTCGACCTCGACGACTTCAAGCAGATCAACGACCGGTACGGGCACGCCGCCGGCGACCAGGTGCTGATCAGCGTCGCGGAACGACTGGCCGGGTTCGCGGGCGACAACCTCGTCGCCCGCCTCGGCGGCGACGAGTTCGCGGGGCTGCTCGCCAGCCCGACCGTCGACCGACGCTGGATCGAGCACGCCACCCGACGCCTCAGCGAGACCGTCGCCGCGCCGATCCGGCTGACCGGGTGCAGTGTCCGGGTCACCGCGTCGGTGGGGCTCGCCCCGGTGACCTGTCCGGCCCAGCTCACCGACGCGCTCAGCCGCGCCGACGCGGCCATGTACCAGGCGAAGAGCCTCTCCGGCCCGCGGGCGCCGCGACAGCTCGTCGACAGCGCCCGCTTCGTGGAGTAGCGGCTCAGGTGGCGCTCGCGCCGAACCACCGGCGCAGCTGACCCACCAGGTCGGTCTGATCGTCACCGACCCACGCCACGTGGCCGTCCGGACGCAGCAGCACACCGGGTACGTCGAACCCGTCACCGACGTCGACGACGTGGTCGACCCGGTCCGCCCAACCGGCGGCCGAGAGGCGACCGGTCGCGTCGAGCAGCAGCCCGCGGCCGGCGCGCATCAGTTCGTAGAGACGTCCCCGGGTCAGCCGGACGTCCCGCAGGTGCCGCCCCAGCAGCTCGTGACCCGCGCCGAAGTCGTAGCGGACCCCGATCGCGGTGACCTTCTCGATCAGGTACCGGTTCACGTCCTCGAAGTCCATCAGCTCCGCCAACAGGTGGCGTACCGCCTGCGGCCCCGGATCCGGTGACAGCAGGAACATCTGCGCACGGGTGTTGACGAGGACGTCGGCGGCCACCGGGTGCCGCTCGGCGTGGTAGCTGTCCAGCAGCCCGTCGGGCGCCCAGCCGGCGACCTCGGCGGCCAGTTTCCAACCGAGGTTGACCGCGTCCTGGATGCCGAGGTTGAGGCCCTGCCCGCCGGTCGGTGGGTGGATGTGCGCGGCGTCGCCGGCCAGCAGCACCCGGCCGACCCGGTAACGCTCGGCCAACCGGGTCGCGTCACCGAAGCGGGACAGCCAGCGCGGCGAGTGCACGCCGAAGTCGGTGCCCGCGTACGCCCGCAGTTGCTGTTGGAACTCCTCGATGGTCGGCGGGACATCGCGGTCCTCGGCCACTCCCTCGGCGGGCACGAGGACCCGGTACACGCCGTCTCCGAGTGGCCCGAGACCGAAGCGGAGGTGGGTCCTGCGCACCTCGGCGACCACGTCCGCCACCGTCTGCGGGGATACCCCCACCTCCATCTCGCCCAGCAGCGAGTCGACCCGGCTGGGTTCACCGGGGAAGTCGACGCCGAGCAGCCGACGGACCGTGCTCCGGCCGCCGTCGCAGCCGACCACGAAGCGCGACCGCAACCGCGTCCCGTCGGCCAGCTCCACCGTCACCCCGTCGTCGTCCTGGCGCAACCCGACCACCTCGCTGCCGCGCCGGACCTCGACGCCGACCTCCACGGCGTGCTCCGCCAGCAGGCGGTCCGTGGTGGTCTGCGGGATGCCGAGGACGTACGCGTGGGCACTGTCGAGGCCGCCCGGCGGTGGCTTGGGGATCGCCGCGAAGTAGCCCCCGAGCGGATGCCGCGTACCCAGGGCGAGGAAGCGCTCCAGCAGTCCGCGCTGGTCCATGATCTCGATGCTGCGCGCGTGCAGGCCGAGGGAACGGACGAAGCGGGTCGGCTCGGCATCCCTTTCCAGCACGACAACGCGTACGTCGTGCAGTCGCAACTCACCGGCGAGCATCAGACCGGTCGGTCCGCCGCCGGCAATGATGACATCGATCACGATTCCCCCGATTTTCCCAGGTTTGGGCTTCGGGTGACGATTCTGCGGCACGACGGGGGTCTTGCCGCAAGACCCCGGGTGCGATATACGTTAGAGGTGGCAGGGAGCTGGATCTCCCTGCCGTTTCGCGTTTCCGGGCCGCTCAGCGCCGTTCGTCGAGGTCACGCAGCGCGGCGTCGGCGAGGGTGACCAGGCCGACCGGCGACACGAGCCCACGGACGATCCGGGCGGCCGTCGCGCGATCGTCGGGGCCGCCGGTGGGGTCCAACGCCTGGCGGGTCCAGTCGCTGAGGTCGTCGAGCGCGCGCACCGCGAGGAACCAGGCCAGCCGCGCCGCGTCGATGTCGACCGCGCCGTACCCGGCGAGCACGGCCCTCTCCTGCCCGGGAGTGATCGGCGCGAAAGCGAGCACCCCGCCCACGACGAACATCAGGTCACACTCGCGCGGGGCGAGCACGGCGTCGTCCCAGTCGATCAACCAGACCTGGCCGTCCGGGCCGAGCAGCAGGTTGCCCAGATGGGGATCGCCGTGGCAGACCACCGCCGACCCCGACCGGTGGGCGGCGAGTCGCTCGACCCCGGCGAGCAGGGTGGACACCCGGTCGGCGTTCGCCGCCCAGCGTGCCGCCAGGTCGGCGACCAGCGGATCGCCCGAGTCGACCTGGTCACGGAGCCGTCCGGCCACGTCCCTGGTCGCGGCCAGAATCGAGGGGTACGCGTCACCGCCGCCCGGTAGCAGCCGTTCCAGTTCACCGGTCACCGGGACCGCGTGTACGGCGGCCAGCAGTTCCCCGTACGCACGCCAGTGCGCCTCGCTCATCGGGCCGTCCAGCGCCCGCAGGTCGGACACCCACGGGACCACGGAGAGGCGTACCCCGTCACGCTCGGCGTACAGCCGCCCGGCACGGGTGCGGACCGGCGCCGCGACCCCGGGCACGCCCCGCTCGGCCAGGTGCGCGGCCACGATCAGGCCGGCCGGCGTACCGCCACCGCTGACCTTGACGGCATACCGCCCACCGTCGCCCGTCCCACCCCGCCACAGCCGAGCCCGCACATCAGCCCCGTGCGGGATCTCGTCCACAACGGACAACCGAAGCCCAAACGCCTCCTGAACCCACTCCACAACCCCCACACCCCACACCCCACACCCCACCCGTGTTGATCAAGAGGTTCGCGTCACGATCGGCTCGTATTCTGACGCGAACCTCTTGATCAACGTGGTCCGGTCCGTCAGTGCAGGGTGGACAGGTGCCGGTCTAGGGCCGCGTACGACTCGGCGGTGCCCTGCGCCATGCCGGCCTCGACCATGCCGTCGCGCTGGGCGGCGGTGTCGAAGCGAGTGGTGCTGGTCAGCAGCGTGCCGCCGTCCAGCTCGGCGAAGACAAGCGTCTCCACCGCCACCTGGCCGGGCATGCCCTCGAACTCGAAGGTCTGCACGATCCGCTCCGGCGCGGTGATCTGCCGGAACTCACCCCGGAAGGCGTAGTCGTTGCCGTCCGGAGCGTGCTCGACGATGCGATAGCGGCCACCCTCGCGGAAGTCGATCTCGACGTCCGCCGGATTGCCCCGGCACCACCATCGCTTGAGGTGCTCGGCCTGGGTGTGCGCGGCGAAGACGAGGTCTCGCGGGGCGTCGAACGAACGGACCGTCGTGATGTCCCGCTCGGAGGACACGTCGACCGTCAGGTCACGGGTCTCGGTCATGGCTGGTCTCCTTCAGGTCGTGTAGATAGTCGTCGAGGGCGTCGTAGCGTTCGGCCCAGAGCCGGCGGTACTGGTCCACCCACTCGGCGACGGTGCGCAGCGGCGTCGGATCGAGGCGGCACCGCCGCCACTGGGCGTCGCGGGTCCGCACGATCAGCCCGGCGCGCTCCAGCACCCCCAGGTGCTTGGAGATGGCCTGGACGCTGATCGGGAACGGCGCGGCCAGTTCGTTGACCGTCGCCTCACCGGTGGCGAGCCGGGCCAGGATGGCGCGGCGGGTCGGGTCGGCGAGCGCGCCGAACACGGCGCTGACCGGGTCCGCTGTCATGTCGCTTTCAACCACCTAGCTAATTAACCGACAGGTTGAATCTACAGCTCGACCGCCGACTGTCAACGGTTTCACCGGACCAGGACCGTGATTCGACCCGACACACGGGTACGGGGAGAACAGCCCGATACGACCGACGAGAGGAACCCCTCGTGGTGAGCGTCCGCGCCCTGGTACTCAACTGCACCCTCAAGCCGTCGCCGGCCCCCTCCAGCTCAGAGCAACTGGGCCGGGAGGTGCTGGCCGAACTGGCCCGTCAGGGCGTGGACGGCGAGATCGTCCGGGTGGTCGACCACGACGTGCGCTTCGGGGTGTCGACCGACGAGGGCAACGGCGACGGTTGGCCCGCCATCCGCGCCAAGCTGCTCGACGCCCAGATCCTCATCATCGCCACGCCCATCTGGCTCGGCCAACCCGCGAGCGTCACCAAGATGGTCCTCGAACGCCTCGACGCCGAGCTGTCCGAGACCGACCACGAGGGACGACTGCTCACCTACGGCAAGGTGGCCGGCGTCGCGGTCGTCGGCAACGAGGACGGCGCGCACCACACCATCGCCGAGGTGCAGGGAGCGCTCAACGAGGTGGGGTTCACCGTCGCCGCCGCCGGAGCGACCTACTGGGTCGGTGAGGCCCTGCACAAGGTGGACTACCGCGACGCCGGCCCCAAGACCGACACCACCGGCCGCACCACCAAGGCCCTGGCGCTCAACAGCGCCCACCTGGCCCGGTTGCTCGCCGAACAGCCGTACCCGCCGCCGGACGCGCAGGGCGCCGCGGTCGGTCCGAGCCGCGAGCCGGCCTGACGGTCCGTCCGGCCGCCGAGGGTACGGTCAGCGCCAGCCGTAGCCGGCGCGCAGCGCCTGCCCGACCCGGTCGAACCGGGGCCGATCCAGCACGGCGCCCTCGCGGCGGATGCTGTCCTCGCGCATGGTGAGCACCCGGTCCAGCCGGACCCAGCTCGGCCGCTTGTCCCGGTCCCACTCGCCGGGGCCGAGCGCGAACCAGTGCCGCTGCCCGTCCCGCTCGCTCTGACTGGACAGCATCAGCCCGAACAGCGTCCGGCTGTGCCGCCCCACCACCAGCACCGGGCGGTCCTTGCCCTGGCGGGGGTCGTCCTCGTACGGCACCCACGTCCAGACGATCTCACCCGGGTCGGCCTGGCCGTCGACCTCCGGCGCGTAGCTCAGCTCGCGCCGCTGCAACGCGTTCACCTGCCGGGGGCGGGCCACCCGCGCCGGTGACGGCCCGGTACGCCGGGGCGACGGAATTGCCGCGCCCACCCGGGAGATGCGTTGCGCCACGTTCCTCAACAGACCAGCCACGGCGGGCAGCCTACCGGCCCCCGCGCGGTCCCCCGGAGCCGGAGCGCTGCGGCAGACTGAGCCGATGGACCACCTACCCGACGACCTGCCGATCCTCGAACGGCGCGCGGTGCGCGTGGTCGTCATCGACGACTCCGACCGGGTGTTGCTGTTCCACACCCGCGACCCGGACCACCCTCGGCTCGGCACCTGGTGGGAGCTGCCCGGCGGCGGCATGGACCCGGGCGAGACGTACCGCGAGACCGCGGTGCGGGAACTGCGCGAGGAGACTGGCATCGTCGTCACCGCCGACCAGGTGGGCGCGCCGACCTGGCGACGGCGGGCCAGCTTCCTGCACCGCCAGTTGCGCCACGTCCAGGACGAGGTGATCGTCGCCGTACGACTGACCGGTCCCGGCCCGGACGTGGACGAGACGGACCGACTCGACTACGAGCGGGAGGACTACTTCGGCTTCCGCTGGTGGCCACTTGCCGACGTGGTGACCAGCGCCGAACGCTTCTATCCCGGTCAGCTCCCTCGGCTGATCACGCCCCTCCTTGCCGGTGAGCGGATCGACGAGCCGTTCGAGCTGTGGTCGTGACCGGGCCGGTGCGGATGCCGGACCGGGTCGCGCCGGGCAGAGTGGAGGCATGACGACCGACCTGCACGGCCCGCTGTCCGCGTACGCCGAACGGCTGCACGCCGCCATCGGCGATCGGCACCACGTCGCCTCCCCGCTCGGCGCCTGGCTGCTGCTCGCCGTCAGCGCCGCGACGACCGAAGCCGCCCAGGCGACCGGCCTGCACACGGCCGACGCGGACGCGGCGAGCGGGCCAGAAGCGGTAGCCGGGTCAGACGCGGCGGCCCGGTACGCGACGGGCGAGCGGCTGGCGGCGGCTCTGGGCACCGATCTGGCCAGCGCGGCCGACGTGGCCCGCACGCTGCTGGACGCGCCGCACCCGCTGGTCGCGTCCGCCACGGCGTTGTGGCTGCGAGCGGTTCGAGGAGTCGACGAGCCGGCCGGATGGCGGGCCACGCTCCCCGCGACGACCGAGGTCGGCCCGCTCCCCGACCAGGCCGGCCTGGACGCCTGGGCGCGCGAGCACACCGACGGCCTGATCGAGACGTTCCCCCTGAAGGTCCGCCCGGACGTGGTGTTCGCCCTGGCCAGCGCGCTCGCCACCCGGATCTCGTGGGCCGAGCCGTTCGACGTCACCGACGCCCGCGCGCTGGGTCCCGGTAGCGCCTGGGCGGGCGACCTCCGTCAGGCGTTGCGCAGCCCGAGCCACGGGCACCAGGGGGCCATCGTCACGACCGAGCGGGCCGGCGACGTGATCGTGCACGCCGCCCGCGCCCAGGCAACCGACGGCGCGGGGCTGGTGGTCCTCTCGGTGGCCGCCGCGCCGCACGTGCCGGCGGGCGATGTGCTCGCCGCCGCGTACCGACTCAGCGTTGGCGCGGCCGACGGCGCGCAACCGACGGGTCGGCGGTCACTGTTCGACCTGCCGCTCGGCGAGACCCCGCTGTGGACGCTGCGCGAGGAGCGGGTCCGGACCCGCGCGCGCGACGGCCGCGAGGAGCGGCATCAGGCGGTACTCCCCTGCTGGTCGGCGCGGAGCGAGCACGATCTCATGGCCGCGACGCTGGGCTTCGAGGCCGCGGCCGGCACACTGGCTCGGGCACTCGGCCAACCGGTCCAGGGCTTCGAGGCGGGTCAGGTGGCGATGGCCCGGTACGGCCGGTACGGGTTCGAGGCGGCGGCGGTGACCGGGATGTTCGGCACGGTCAGCCTGCCCCCGGAGGGAGTCGCCCGTACTGCCGAGCTGCGCTTCGGCCACCCGTACGCCGTGGTGGCCGTCGCCACCGACAGCAGGGCCGACGGGACCACCGGCCCGTGGCACGGGGTGCCGGTCTTCTCCGCCTGGGTCACCGAGCCCGAGGAGCTGCCCGACGCCGAGAGCTGACGCCGTCGATCCGCACCGGATATCACCAATCGCTCGTCGGCCAGGCGGGATCGGGCTCGCTCCCGTCGCGGGGCAGTCGGGCCACCATCTCGTGGAACTCCCGTACGGTCACCGCCTCGCGCAGGGTCGCGAAGACGGCGCCCGTGCCCAGCCGTGCCGTGGCCGCGTCCACTCCGGCACGCTGGCTCACCCGGCGTAGGAAGTCCACCGGACCGGCGTCCATGGGCGGCGGCGTGGCCGGTCCGCCGACGACGAGACCCACCCCGGCGTCGAGCCCGTCACCGTCGGTCGTCACGGCCGGGACCGGGTCGGTCGGGTGGGCGTCCGGGGCGAAGTCGTACAGGTAGCCGTCGACCTGGTCGGGGAGGTGCCCGGCGGGGTCGGGCGAGGCACCGGTGACGCGTTCCGCCATCGTGGTGAGCACCGCGCGGGCGAGAGCGGCAGCCTGCCCGGTCGGTAGGCCGGAACGCCGGGACACCGCGTCGATGAAGTGCCCAAACCCGTCGCCGCCCGCGCTGTCGGTCACGCCGGGGCGGTTACCCGCGCCCGACGGGGGCAAACAGCGCCGGATGCGGGCCGGCGACCCTCATCGCAGCAGGTCGGCCGCCACCAGGTGGTCGAAGATGAGCTGGTCGACCGGGGAGGTGCGGTGCCGGTCGGCGTACCCGAGCCAGGCCATCTCGGCGATCTCGCTGGCCGGCCGCAACCGTCCCCGGTATCCGGCCTGGTAGCAGGTCATCCGCACCGCGACGCCGGCCGCGTGCCCGTGCGCCTGCGCGGTGAACGTGCCCAGGTGCGTCGCCCCGCGCACGTCCACCTCGACGCTCAACTCCTCACCGATCTCCCGGCGCAGGGTCTCCAGATCGCTCTCCCCGGGCTCGCGCTTGCCGCCGGGCAGGTACCACACGTCCTTGCCCTGCGACCGGGTGCTCAGCACCCGCCCGTCCTCGATCAGGATCCACGCCACCTTGTCGATCTCGCGCACGCCGCCTCCCGCCTCGCTGGGAGCGCGCACGCTACCACCTGACGCCGGCGGGAACATTCACGCGGCGAGCAGGTCGAGCAGGAGCGCGGCGGTCCAACCGAACGCCGGTGAGCCCAGCCCGGCCCCCGTGTCGGGATGGAAGTACTCGTGGCAGCCCGCGCCGGCCACCAGATCGATCATCGAACGGCGAAGGCCGGCGGCCAGCTCCGGGTGACCGTGGACGGTCAGCCCGCGCCGCACCAGCCAGCCGATGTTCAGCCAGCTCGGCCCCCGCCAGTAGCGCAGCGGCTCGAAGTCGGGCGCGGTGCGGTCGTAGCTGGGCAGCGGCCGATCCATTCGTTCGGCCACCCCGAAGCGCGCCGACGTCGCCTCGACGACGAGCGCGTCGACCTGCCGGGCAGGCAGGTTGGGCAGCAGCAACGGCGCGAGCCCGAGCACGGTACGCGCGCCGATGAGCCGTCCGGCGCGCAGGTCGCGGGGCTGGAACGTGCCGGTGACCGGGTCGTACAGCCGTCGTACCAACGCCTCGGTGACGCGGTCCGCGCGGAGCCGGTGCGGGCCCGGGTCGAAGCCGGTCAGCCTGGCGATGTCGGCCAGCGCGTGCTCGGCGGAGCCGAACGCGGCGTTGAACAGCGGGCACTCCACCAGGAACGGATGGTCGTCGGCCAGGTGACGGTCGGCGTAGCCGTGGCCGCGGTAGGCCGCGACGATCGCCAGGTAGCGCGCGTAGTCCAGGTCCGTGGGGCGGTGCGCGGCGTCGGCGTGCGCGGTGTCGTGGCGACGGTACGCGCGCATCACGGCCGCCTCGGCGTGGACCGCGGCCATCGGCTCGTCCCAGGCGGGGCTGTTGTCCAGACCGGACTCCCACGGGTGTACGACGCACACCAGCCCGTCGCCGGCCACATCCCGCCGCTCGGCCAGATAGCGCTGCTGGGCGACCAGCGCCGGGTAGAGCCGGCGCAGCGCGGCCAGTCCACTCTGGTCGGGCACCCGCCGATAGGCCAGCAGCGCGGCGAGCGCGTGCACCGGCGGCTGGACCAGGCCGGAGGTGTCGACCCCCGGTGCGCCCGGCACGTCGGCCGAGCGCCACAGGTCCGGGCCGGGGAAGTACGCGCCGACCCGCAGCGCCGGATTGAACACGATGTGCGGTACCCGTCCGTCGGCCCACTGCGCCCGGAACAGACTCGCCAGCTCCCGCCAGGCCCGCCCGGGCCGGACGTGGGCCAGCCCGATCGCGATGAACGCCGAGTCCCAGCTCCACTGGTGCGGGTAGAGCGTGCGCGACGGCACCGTGTGGTCGTGCTCCCAGTTCGCGTCGAGGGTGGCGACGGCCAGCCGGCTCAGCCCGGCCGGCTCGGCCGTACCACCGATGCGGGCCGGTACGGCGTCGGCGGTCATGCGGCGGCCCGGCGGGGCAGCGCGTGCCGCAGCACCGTGACGGCCTCGCCGAGGGCGCGGACGGGGTCGCCGCGGAGCCGGCACTCGAGGGACAGCCAGCCCCGGTAGTCCAGCTCCAGCAGGGTCCGTACGAGCCCGGTCCAGTCGAGGTGCCCGGCGCCCGGCTGGTACCGGTTGGAGTCGCTGACCTGCACGTGCCCGAGGTACGGGGCGGCGGCCCGCAGCGCCCGGTGCACGTCGTCCTCCTCGATGTTCATGTGGAAGGTGTCGGCGACCACCCGGACCGAGGGCAGCCCGAGGGCGGCGCACAGGGCGACCGCCTCGTCGAGCCGGTTGACCATGTGGTCCTCGTACCGGTTGAGGGGTTCGAGGAACAGGGTGACCCCCTCGGCCCGAGCGTGTTCGCCCAGCTCGCCGAGGGCGTCCAGGAGCACCTGCCGGTCGCCGGCCGGCGGGCGTGGCGGTTCGAAGGGCGGCAGCCGCCGGGAGAACATCCCCCAGGCGGCGGGGGTCATCACCCCGATGCCGCCCAGCTCGGCGATGACCGAGAGCTGGGAGCGCAGGTTGCGGACCGCGTCGGCGGACCGGTCGGGGTCGAAGTCGCCGATGAAGTGGGTCATCTCGACGCAGACGGTGGGCATCACCACGCCGGCGGCGCGGGCCCGGCGCAGTTCGGGCAGGCGGCGGGCGAACGCGAGGTCACCGCGACCGCGCAGCTCGATGCCCTGGTAGCCGAGCGCGGTGGCGAGGGCGTACTTCTGGATCAGGTTGGTGCCCGGCAGGAGTTGTTCCTGGCAGGCGAGCGCGATGGTGGTCATCTAGAACCTCAACACCACTTGGAGGACGTCACCGGCGCCGCGGTCGAGCAGCGCGAGGGCGTCGGCGACCGCGCTGGCGTCGACGATGTGGCTGACCAGCGGCAGCGGGTCGACGCTGCGGTCGGCCACCAGCTCCATGAAGGTCTGTGCCACCCGGTCACCGGTCCACCGGCCGGCCATGCCCGGCGCGGGGGTGGGCCCGGAGACCTGGGCGGCCACCAGCTGGATGCGGTTGTGGTGGAACTCCTCGCCGAGGCCGAGCCCGTCGGCCTGGCCCTGGTAGAAGCCGGCGGCCACGACCCGGCCGGCGTGCGCGGTGGAGCGGATCGCCTCGTGCAGCGCCGGGTACGCCCCGGACAGCTCCAGGCAGACGTCCGCGCCCCGGCCGCCGGTGGCCTCGCGCAGCACGGTGGCGGCGGACCGGACCTCGGCGTCCACGGTGGTCCGTGCGCCGTAGTGGGTGGCGTGGGCCAGCCGGACGGGCACCCGGTCGACAGCCACCACCCGGGCGCCGGACAGCGCCGCGAGGCGGGTGGCGAGCAGCCCGATGACGCCCTGCCCGAAGACGCCGACCCAGTCGCCCAGGTGCAGGTCGCCGGCGAGCACGGCGGTCAGCGCGATGGCGCCGGGCCGGGCGAAGACCGCGGCGAGCGGGTCCAGCCCGACGGGCAGGGGTCGGACCGCGTCGGCGGGGAGCACGGCCTCGGCGCGGTGCCCCCAGATGCCCCACACGAGCTGGCCCGGATGCCGGTCGGCGACCTCTGCGGCCACCTCGACGACCTCGCCGACCTCCTCGTAACCGAAGCCGACCAACGGGTACGGCACGGGGGCCTGACGGGGGACGAACATGCGGGCGGTGTCGTCCCAGTCCTTGCGGAGCCGGGGATTGCTGCCCCGGTAGAGGGTCAGCTCGGTGCCGGCGGAGATGCCCGAGTAGCAGGTGCGGACCCGGACCTGGCCGGGACCGAGCGAATCTGGCGGGCAGGGCTCGAGACTGATCTGTCGAGGCCCGGCGAGGGAGACCACCCAGTTGCCCATGTGTCACATCCCGGTAGCACTGGGCTCCAGGATAGCCAAAAAATAGCCATATGTCTTGCTATTGATCAATCGAAGGTGTTGGATCCCTCTTGTACCCTTCGAGAGGAGTGCCACCGATGTCAGCACCTCCGAGGCGGATACTCGCCACCACCCTGATCCTGGCACTGGCCACGTCCACCCTGCTGGCCTGCGGAGACGACGGATCCGACAGCAACAGCAAGAAGATCACCGTGTGGAGCCTGGAGGACGTCGCCGACCGCGTCACCGCCACCAAGGCGATAATCGCCGACTTCACCGCCAAGACCGGAATCCAGGTCGACCTCGTCACCGTCAACGAGGACCAGTTCCCCTCGCTGATCGCCGCAAACGCCGCCGCCGGCGAGCTGCCCGACGTGGTCGGCTCGGTCTCGCTGGCCGGCATCCGTACGCTCGCGGGCAACGAGCTGCTGCACGCCTCGGCGAACGCGGAGGTCGTCGACGCGCTGGGCCGGCAGACGTTCTCCCCCCGGGCGTTGGAGCTGACCTCGGACGACGGCAAGCAGCTCTCCGTGCCCAGCGACGGGTGGGGGCAACTGCTCGTCTACCGCAAGGACCTGTTCGACGCCGCCGGCCTGCCCGCCCCCGACACGTACGAACGGATCGCCGCCGCCGCGACGAAGCTGAACACCGGCGGGGTCGCCGGCATCACCGCCGCCACCTCGGCGAGCGACGTGTTCACCCAACAGACCTTCGAGCACCTGGCCCTGGCCAACGGTTGCCAGCTCACCGACGACTCCGGCGCCGTCACCCTCGACTCCCCGCAGTGCGTCGAGGCGTTCCGCTTCTACGGCGACCTCATCCGCACCAGCTCCGTCAAGGGCGCGCAGGACGTGGACACCACCCGGGCCACCTACTTCGCCGGCAAGGCGGCCATGGTGATCTGGTCGCCGTTCATCCTCGACGAGCTGGCCGGGCTACGGAACGACGCCAAGCCGACCTGCCCCCAGTGCCAGGGCGACCCGGCGTTCCTCGCCAAGAACAGCGGGTTCGTCACCGCGATCAAGGGTCCGAACGGCACCGAACCCGCCCAGTACGGCGAGATCAGCTCGTGGGCGGTGCTGGACGGCGCGGTGACCGACCCGGCCAAGTCCTTCGTGGAGTTCATGCTCGGCGACGGTTACCCGCGCTGGTTCGGCATGTCCCCCGAGGGCCGCTTCCCGGTGCGCAAGGGAACCCCGGCCGATCCGGAGGCGTTCCTGACCGCCTGGACCACCAGCCCGGCCGGCGTGGACACCAAGAAGCCCCTCACCGACGTGTACGGCGACGACGTGCTCGCCACCCTTCGCCGCAGCCCGGACACGTTCGGGCGCTGGGGGCTCAGCCAGGGCCAGGGAAAGCTGGTCGGCGCGATGCTCGGTGAACTTCCGGTGCCCAAGGTGCTGGCTGACCTCACCGCCGGCAAGTCCGACGCGGCGGCCGCCGCCGGTCGGGCCAAGAAGGACGTCGAGGCGATCAAGGCGGGCGTCAATTGACCACCACCGCGCCCGGCCGCTCCCCCACCGAAGAGCGGCCGGAGCGGGCGCGTCGTCGACCGCTGACGCTGCGCCGCCGAGAGTCCCGCGCCGGGCTGGCGTTGGTCGCGCCGACCCTGCTCGTCACCATCGTCGTCATCGGCATCCCGATCGTCTGGACCGTGGTGCTCGCCTTCCAACGGGTACGGCTCGCCACCCTGCGCAAGACCGGCCTGTTCGGCGAGCTGACCCTGGACAACATCGACCGGGTGCTACACACCCCCGGCTTCGCCGACACGCTGTGGGTCACGCTGCTCTACAGCGTCGGCGGCACCGTCGGGTCGATCGTGCTCGGCCTGATCGCCGCGCTCGTCGTCCGCCGGCCGTTCCGCGGTCGCACCCTGGTACGGGCCTCCATGCTGCTGCCGTACGTGGCGCCCGTGGTCGCGGTGACCTTCGTCTGGCAGGTGATGCTCGACCCGCAGCTCGGCATCGTGAACCACTGGGGGCAGCGCCTGTTGGGCTGGGACGCGCCGGTGCCGTTCCTCACCCAGGAGTCGACCGCGCTGGCCACGGTCATCACGTTCGAGGCATGGCGGTACTTCCCGTTCGCGTTCCTGTTCCTGCTGGCCCGACTCCAGGCGGTGCCCGGCGAACTGGAGGAGGCCGCCCGCGTCGACGGGGCCACCCCCACCCAGCGGTTCCGGCACATCCTGCTGCCGCAGCTCCTGCCGGTGATCGCCCTGCTCGGCGTGCTGCGCTTCATCATGACGTTCAACAAGTTCGACGACGTCTACCTGCTCACCGGCGGGGCCGCCGGCACGGAGGTGGTCAGCGTCCGGGTCTACGAGTTCCTCACCGCCCGTACCGACGTCGGGGCCGCCGCCGCGCAGGCGGTCGTGCTGGCCGTGGTGCTCATCGTGTTCGTGCTGATCTATCTGCGCTTCTTCGGACGGAGGGTCGGCTGATGGACCGGGACATGGTCGAGACGGTGAGCCTGCGCTGGCTGCGCCGCCTGGTGATCGCCGCGTTCCTGGTGGTCACCGTCTTCCCCTTCTACTACATGCTGGTGCTCTCGGTACGCCCCATCGAACGGCTGCTGCTCGACCCGGGCGCGCTGGTCGTCGGCTTCGGCGAGCTGACCGTGGCCACGTACGCCGAGGTCCTCAAGGCCACCGACGACGGCGGCCAGGGATTCCTCACCTTCATCCGCAACAGCGCCCTGGTGGCGGTCGCGGCGACCGTCCTCACGCTGCTCGTCGCGATCCCCGGCGCGTACGCGGTGGCCCGGCTGCGGTTCTTCGGTCGGCGGCAGGTCGACTTCCTGTTCCTGGCGGTCTACCTGTTCCCCTCGATCGTCATCGCGATCCCGCTGTTCGTGGTGTTCAGCCTCGCCGGGCTGCGCGGTTCGCTGTTCGGGCTGGTGCTGGTCTACGTCTCGCAGACCCTGCCGGTATCGGTCTACATGCTGAAGAACTACTTCGAGACCATCCCGGTCAGCCTGGAGGAGTCCGCGGCCATCGACGGCGCCGGCCGGCTCGGCATCATCCGCCGGGTCAGCCTGCCCCTCGCGATGCCGTCGATCATGGCGGTCGCGCTCTACGACTTCATGATCGCCTGGAACGAGTTCCTGTTCGCCCTGCTGTTCCTGGTCGACAAACCCGACCGCTGGACGGTGTCGCTCGGCCTGTCGCTGCTCTCCGACGGCGTGGAGGTGCCCAAGACGGTGCTGATGGCCGGGTCGGTCGTCCTCACCCTGCCCATCGTGATCCTCTTCTTCGCCAGTGAACGGCTGCTGACCGAGGGCCTGACCAGCGGCGCGGAGAAGGGCTGAGCCGCCACCGATCGGCGCACCCGCCAGCCCGGCCCCGGCCGACCCGGTTACCGTGGGCCGTATGGCCAACCCGACCCGCTGGGCGACCGACACCGGTCCGGAGCACTCGCAGTGGTACGTCGACCGGTTCCGCAAACTCGCCGCCGAGGGCGCCGACCTGGCCGGCGAGGCCCGACTGGTGGACACCCTGGTCGAGCCCGGGTCACGGATCCTCGACGCCGGCAGTGGCACCGGTCGGGTCGGCGCGGCCCTGGCCCAGCGCGGGCACATCGTCGTCGGGGTGGACGCCGACCCCGTCCTGGTGGAGGCCGCCCGCGCCGATCATCCCGGTCCGCGCTGGCTCGTCGCCGACCTGGCCGACCTGGACCTGCCGGCGATGGGAGAGGGCGAGCCGTTCGACGCCGCCGTGCTCGCCGGCAACGTGCTCGCGTTCGTCGCCGTCGGCACCGAGCCGGAGGTGCTGCGCCGCCTCGCCGGGCACCTGCGCCCGGACGGCGTCCTGGCGGTGGGCTTCGGCACCGAACGCGGTTACCCGCTGACCGCGTTCGACGCCGACGCGGTCGCCGCCGGGCTGCGCCTCGAACACCGCTTCGCCACCTGGGACCTGCGCCCGTGGCGGGACGACGCGCCCTTCGCGGTCAGCGTGCTGCGCCGTCCGGCAACCTGACGCCGGGGCAACGTTGGGACGGGGCGGCGAACGGCCCGAGCGGCGTCAGGACGGGGCGGCGACGGCCCGCGCCGCGGCCGGATCGAGGGTCGCGCCCGCCGGCACGAGACTGACCAGGCCGGCGGGCAGCCGCACCGGTCGCACGTCGCGATACCCGAGCATCGGCAGCACCTCCCGGTCGGCCAGCACGTACCGCCGGCCCAGGTCGGTGACCACCGACACCGCCCCTCCGGACGCGCCGGGCGCCGCGGCGGCCTCGACCACCGCGCCGCCACCGGGCTGCACCACCACGTGGTCGGCCAGCGCCGCGCCGCCGGACGGCGCGGTCCGCGGAACGGCCGCCAGGTCCGGCAGGTGTACGCCCCAGCGCACCTCGCCCGCGTCGTCGTCGCCGACGCGGGTGCAGATCGCCGCCTCGTCGGTGGCGGCGAGCCGGGGCGGGGCGGGCGGCGGAGCGGTCGGGCCGCTCGGGGCGAGGTCGGGCATCGTGGGCAGCGCCGCGAACCGACCCAACGTCATCGGCTCCGACTCCCCCTGCCCGGTACGGGCCAACAGCAGCCCGGCCTGCAACTCGGTGATCCCGGCCAGCCCGTCGTCGAGCGCCACCGCGTACTGCCGGCCGCCGCCGGAGTTGCGGACCAGGTAGACCTGCCCGATGGTGGCGCCCGGCACCCGGGCGGAGGGCCGGCCCTCGCCGGGCAGCGGCGGCGGGGCCAGGTCGACCCCGGCGGGGAGGGCGTTGAGCAGTGCTGGCGCGACGGGCACCGCCCGCGTCCGGGTGGTCGCCAGCGCGGCCAGCACCCGGTTGGGATCGCGGATCAGGTAGCGACGCTGGTGCCACACGAGGTGCAGGTCGCCGTCCGGATGGCGGAGCAGCAGCGCCTCGTCGCCGAGTGGCCGGCCGCCGTCGGGGTCGACGCCGATGAGCAGGGCCGAACGGGCGTCCGCGCCGGCCGTCGTCGAGCAGACCGTCCAGGGCGACTTCGCGAGGCGACCCGGCGCGGGCAACGAGTCCGGCGCGTCGGCGATGCCCAGTGGCAGGCCGCGCGGCACGCCGTCGATCGACCGCCGGGAGACCAGTACCGTCTTCGACCGGTCCGCGCCGACGATCAGCAACGCCGAGGCGTAGTTGAGCACCGGGTGCAGCTTCTGCTCGCGGTACACGAACCGGGCACCGGACTCCTTCTCCACGATCACCGCGCCCGGGTCCCGCCAGCGGGTGCCACCACCGGCGAACAGGCCGTACAGCGCCGCGCCCCCGAGCCCGATCACCGCGACGAGGACGCTGGCCAGGCCCGCGCCCGCCAGCCGTCGGAACGGCGACTGGGCCGGGTCGGTCTCCCGCATCACCAGCGCGGCGACCGCCCGCTGGACGCTGAACTGGTAGGAGTGCAGCTGATCCTGCCGCGACGGCATCGGGTCCCTTCCGCTGGTTCGACCGGGCACAGGATATGCGCTGCGTCGATGTCCCGTGGACCCTGCGTGGCGGGGCGGAACCCGGTCGGTACCATTCGGGGACGAATCCGGCGGCGAGAGGGCACCGTGGGCGCGCGTTTCGAGGAACTGGCCTGGCGGGAGACACCGATCGGCGCGATCAGCCTGCGGCGGCGTCGCGACCCGGCGCTCCAGGTCGAGGTGTACGAGGTCAAGCTCGACGACGAGTACCTGATGTCCAGCCTCTTCCCCGTCGCCGAGATCGAGCTGGCCCGCCTCGGCCTCGCCGAACTGGCCGGCGACACGCTCGACGTGGTGGTCGGTGGCCTCGGACTGGGCTATACGGCGTGCACCGCGCTGGCCGACCCACGGGTACGGGCGCTGCTGGTGGTGGAGGCCATCGAGGACGTCATCGACTGGCACCGACGAGGGCTGCTGCCCTTCGCGGCCGGGCTGGCCGAGGACCCTCGGACCCGGTTCGTCCGGGCCGACTTCTTCGCCGCCGTGGCCGGCGACGAGGGGTTCGACGCCGAGGCCCCCGGGCGGCGCTTCGACGCGGTCCTCCTCGACGTCGACCACTCGCCGCGCAACGTCCTGCACCCGAGCCACGCGCCGTTCTACACCCCGGACGGCCTCCGTCGGCTCGCCGCGCTGCTCCGTCCGGAGGGTGTCTTCGCGCTCTGGTCGGACGACCCACCGGACGACGCGTTCACCGCGGCGCTCGGGAAGGTGTTCACGACCGTACGGGCGCACGTCGTGCCGTTCGCCAACCCGCTGACCGGTGGCCAGTCCGCCAACACCGTCTACGTCGCCCGGCGCTGACGCGCCCTCGCCCTCGCCCCCGCCCTCGCCCTCAACCCCTCGCCGATCTTGCAGATTCTGTTGGTGATATGCGGGCCGAAGTCCTTTTTGCCGGGACAGAAAGTGCAAGATCGCGCAGGGGTGGGCGTCCGGGGGGTGTTTGGGTTTCGCGGGGGCGGGAAGGTGGGGCCCGGGGTCGCCGCATCTCGCGCCGCGACCGAGTTACGGGAGGTCGCGATGCGTGCCCTGCTCTGGGTCGTCGGCGTGGTGGCTGGCGTGCTGATTCTGCTCGGGCTGATCCTCGAGGCCGTCCGCTGGCTGATCATCATCGGTCTGATCGCGCTGGTGATCGTGATCGTCCTGGGTGTGGTCAAGGGGCGGCAGGCCATGCACCATCAGGGCCGTCGACGGTGACGGTCAGAACCAGTCCGCGCGCATGTCGAGCGCGGAGCGGTCGAGGCTGTCCAGCAGGTCGAACTGGGGTCCCGTGCGGGGCAGTTCGACGCTGAAGAAGTAGCGGGCGGCCTGCCGCTTCCCGGCGTGGAAGGAATCGGCGCTTCCGGTGGGCGGCAGCGCCAGCACCTGTTCGAGCCAGATCCAGGCGATCACCACGTGCCCGACCGCCTCGAGGTACGCGCTGGCGTTGGCCAGGGCGAGCACCGGGTCGCCGCCGGCCCAGAGCCGCCGGGTGACGGTGGTGATCCGTCGCACCGCCGTGTCCAGCCGCTCGGCCAGTTCGGCGGCCTCGCCGCCGGCCACCCGCGCCCGCGCGACGGTGTCCCCCATCGTCTCGGTCAGCAGGAGCAGGCCCGCGCCGCCGTGCATGGTCATCTTGCGCCCCAGCAGGTCCAGCGCCTGGATTCCGTGGGTGCCCTCGTGGATCGGGTTGAGCCGGTTGTCGCGGTAGTGCTGCTCCACGTCGTGGTCGCGCGTGTAGCCGGCGCCGCCGAGAACCTGGATGGCCAGGTCGTTCGCCGCCAGGCACCACTGCGACGGCCAGCTCTTGGCGATCGGGGTGAGCACGTCCAACAGCAGGTGCGCCCGCTCGCGGTCCGCGTCGGTCGGCGCGGTCTTCTCCTCGTCGAGCAGCCGGGCGCAGTAGAGCACCAGGGCCAGCGCCCCCTCCACGTAGCTCTTCTGCGCCAGCAGCATCCGGCGTACGTCGGGGTGGTCGATGATCGGCACCTGCGGCGTGGCCGGGTCCTTCGCGCCGACCGGTCGGCCCTGCGGCCGTTCCCGGGCGTACGCCAGGCTCTTGAGGTAGCCGGTGTAGCCCAGCGCGGTGGCGCCGGCCCCGACGCCGATCCGGGCCTCGTTCATCATGTGGAACATCTGGGCCAGTCCCTGGTGGGGCGCGCCGACCAGGTGGCCCACCGCGCCGGGCTGGCCGCCCGGGGTGTGTCCGCCGTCGCCGAAGCTGAGCAGCGCGTTGGTGGTGCCCCGGAACCCCATCTTGTGGTTGAGCCCGACCAGCGCCACGTCGTTGCGCTCCCCCAGCGAGCCGTTCGGGCCGACCAGCACCTTGGGTACGACGAACAGCGAGATGCCCCTCACCCCGGGCGGGCCGCCGGGTATCCGCGCCAACACCAGGTGGACGATGTTCTCGGCCAGCTCGTGGTCGCCACCGGAGATCCACATCTTGGTGCCGAACAGGCGGTACGTGCCGTCGGGCTGCGGCTCGGCCCGGGTGACGATGTCAGCCAGTGAGCTGCCGGCGTGCGGCTCGGACAGGCACATGGTGCCGAAGAACCGGCCCTCGAGCATCGGCCGGACGTAGGTGTCGACCTGCTCGGCGCTGCCGTGAGCCAGCAGCAGGTTGGCGTTGCCCAGGGTCAGCAGCGGATACGCGGAGGTGGCCACGTTGGCCGCCTGGAACCAGGCGAAGCAGGCCGCGGCGACGGCGTGCGGCAGTTGCAGACCACCGACGGAGTCGTCCATCGCGGCGGTGAGCAGGCCCGTCTCGGCAAAGCTGCGCAGTGCCGCCTCGATCTGCGGGATCGTCCGCACGCGGTTCCCGTCGACCGTGGGCTCGGCGAGGTCGGCGGCCCGGTTGTGCGGGGCGAACTGGTCGGTGGCCACCCGCTCGGCGAGGTCGAGGGCGTCGTCGAAGGTCTCCCGGGAGTGCTCGGCGTAGCGGGGACGCTCGACGAGGTGCGCCACCCGCAACCAGTCGTGCAGCAGGAAGTCCAGGTCACGGCGGGAGAGCAGGGTGGACGGCACGGAACTCCTCGGCAGGGCTGGGGTGTGTCGGCTCGGGGCGGCGGCCCGGCGTCGCCCGGTCCCATCCTGACCGATCAGTCGGGAGCGCACCACCGGCGGCCCGGGGCGGTGTGGCTGGCGTACCCGACCCGGTGGCGGGGGCGGTGTTTCGCCGGGGCCGGCACGGGGATACCGCGCCAACGGTGGCGGACCATCGACGGTACGGCGGTGTCGCCCGTCGGGTGAGGAGCGGGCCGATGTCCATGCTTCCCACCGAGGAGGATCCTCGGTTGACACCGGTACTCGTCGAGGACCGGGTCTGCACGGGCGTGACCACGCTGCGGGGGCGCGTCTTCCTGAGCTACCCGTCGGCGGACGGGCCGGGTGTGCAGGTGGTCGAGGCGCTGCCGGACGGCCGTCGCAACCCGTACCCGGACGCCGCCTGGAATGCGCGGGACCAACCGCCGGACGGGACGTTCGTGCACGTCAATGGATTGCGCGCCGGCCCGGACGGTCGACTGTGGATCGTCGACTCCGGGTCGCCCCAGCTCGGCGGCGACCAGGTGCCCGGCGGGGCGCGGTTGATCGTGGTCGACGTGGACGGCGACCGGGTGGACCGGGTCTACCACCTCGACGGCGCGGTGCGTCCGCACAGCTACGTCGACGACGTCCGGTTCCACGACGGCACCGCGTACGTCACCGATGCCGGCGCGCCCGGCCTCGTCGTCGTGGATCTCGACTCGGGCGCGTGCCGACGGGTGTTGGACGGGCACCCGAGCACGGTGGGCAGGCCGGTGGTCGCCGACGGCCGGGCGCTGCGGGATCCCAGCGGGGCCGAGGTGTGCCTGCACACCGACCAACTGGAGGTGTCGCCGGACGGTCGGTGGCTGTACTACCAGCCGGCCTCGGGTGGGATGTCCCGGATCGGCACCCGGTGGCTGGACGACCCGACGCTGTCGGACGAGGAGTTGGCCCGGCGGGTCGAGCCCTGGTCGGACACCCCGAGCACCGGCGGCACGGCCATCGACGCGCGCGGCACCATCTACGTCAGCGATGTCGAGAGCCGCCGCATCCTCGCGGTGGGGCCGGACCGCAGCGTGCGTACGCTCGTCGCGGACCCACGCCTGAACTGGGTGGACGCGATGTGGCTCGACACCGACGGGCAGCTCTGGCTGCCGGCGGCCCAACTGCACCTGACGGCCGGGTTCAACGGCGGGCATCCGGCCGTCGCCTACCCCATCCGGATCTACCGGATGCCGGTCGACGCCGGCCCGCCACCGACGGACCACGCCTGACGGCGATATTCCCTCCCTACCCGCTGCCGGCCCAGATCGCCGCTCACCTCGGCGCGACCAGCACAGGGTAGGAATCGTCGATATCCTGCCTCGCATGCATCGAAGCCGTGTGTACGCGTTGCTCATCGACGCGCCCGAGGCGGAGGCCGCGCGGGCGGCGGAGTTCTGGTCGGCGGCCCTGGGCGTCGGCACCCGGTCCCACCCGGAGGAGCCGCAGTTCGTGGGGCTGCACGAGGCGGTGCCGGGCCTGGTCACCGCCGTCCAGGCCGTCGACGACGCGCCGCGCTACCACCTCGACATCGAGACCGACGACGTGGCGGCCGAGACCGCCCGGCTGGTCGGCCTGGGCGCCACTGAGGTGACGCGGTGGATGGAGTGCCGCATCCTGCGGGCGCCCGGAGGGCACCTGCTCTGCGTCCTGCCAGTCGAGAGTCCACCCGAGGTGTTCGACGCCCAGGCCCGGACCTGGTCGTGACGCGCGCACCTGTCGCAGGGCCGCAGTAGGGTTCCGGCCATGGCTGATCTGGTGTTGGTGGCAGGAGCGTGGCTGGGGTCCTGGGCGTGGGACGAGGTGACGCCGCCCCTGCGGGCCGCCGGCCACCAGACCTTTGCCCTGACCCTCTCCGGTCTCGCCGAGAGGCAGGGAGTGCCGGCCGGCCAGCAGACCCACGTGCGGGACATTGTCGACGAGATCGAACGCCGCGACCTGCGCGACGTGGTGCTCGTCGGGCACAGCTACTCGGGCATCCCGGTGGGGCAGGCCGCCGAGCGGATTGGCGACCGGTTGACCCGGGTGGTCTTCCTCGACTCGGAGGTGCCGGTCGACGGCGGGTCGTTCGCATCCGGCTGGTGGCAGGGGCAGGCGGCGTTCGAGTCGGTGCTCGCCGCCAACGGCGGCGACTGGCCGCCGCTCGCCCCAGCCGAGTTCGACGGTCAGGGTCTCACCGACGAGCAGATCGCGCGGCTGGTCAAGGGCGCCACCCCGCATCCGGGGCGCACGCTGACCGAGCCGGCCGTGCTGAGCGGTTACCTGGGCGACCTGCCGGCGACGTACGTCAAGTGCCTGCTCGACGGGCCCGAGCCCAACGACACGGTGGCGGCGCTGCTCGCCAGCGAGCGCTGGCGGCTCCTCACGATGGCCACCGGCCACTGGCCGATGTTCTCCCAGCCCGCCGAGTTGGCCGCGCTGCTCGCGGCGGAGGCGAGCTGACCGGCGGCCGGTGCCGGCACGCCGTCAAGGTCGGCTCGGGGGCATCGGTGCCATGAGCGTGATGCCTGTGAGTCATCAAGATGACTCACAGGCATCACGCCTCGGGAGGCAGTTGCCTCCAGTCAGGAGCGGCACAAGCCGGGCGACGGCCAGCCAGGAGCGGCACAAGCCGGGCGACGGCCAGTCGGGACGGTCACGGCGTGACGGTGTCGAGGGTCCTGATGTGGCGCACCGGGGACGCGAGCAGCCACAGCACGGCGAGCACACCGCCCACTCCGGCGACGACCAGGGTCGGCCGCAGTCCGAGGGTGGTGCCGAGCACGCCGCCGACCAGCGCGCCGAGCGGCCGGATGCCGTAGTTGACGGCGCTGTACGCGCCCGCTCGACGACCCCGCGCGTCGTCCGGGGTGACGGCGGCGAGCAGGGCGTTGAGGTTGACGTCCATCAGCATCACACCGACGCTGGACACCAACTCGATGGCCGCCAGCATGGCCACCTTCGCCCAGGTCGGGCCGTTGATCAGCGCCGTCAGCGCGAGCGGGGCGGGGAACACCACCGCGCCGATCATCGCCGTACGACCGAGCCCGATGGCGCGCGAGATGCGGGGTGCCAGGGCCGCTCCGGCCAGGCCACCGAGCGCTCCGACGCCGAACGCGACGCCGATCGCGCCGGCCGACAGGCCGAGTTCCCGGTTGGCGTAGAGCACCAGCAGCGCCGACGCGATGAAGGTGAAGAAGTTGACGGTGCTGGTGCAGCCGAGCGCGGCGCGCAGCACCGGATGGCGCAGCACCAGCGCCATGCCCTCGCGGACCATTCCGAGGGTGGACGTCTGCCGTGGCGGTGGCGGGGGTTCGGTGACCGGGATACGACGCAGCAGCAGCGCGGACGCGAGGAAGGACACCGCGTCGACGAGGATCGCCACCGGCGCGCTGAGCGCCTGGACGAGTCCTCCGCCGACGGCCGGGCCGACGATGAACGACAGGGACCGGCTCACGCTGAGTTTGCTGTTGGCCTCCACGTACGCCGAGCGTGGCACCAGGGAGACGAAGAACGCCTGCTGCCCCAGGGCGAACAGCACCGCTGCGGCGCCGGTGAGCAGCGCCACCAGGTAGAGCTGGGTCAGGCTGACCGCGCCGAACAGGTACGCCACCGGGAGGCTGAGCAGCACGGCGGCGCGGACCAGGTCCGCGATGATCAGGAGGCGGCGTTTGTGGGTGCGCTGGTCGACCCACGCGCCGAGGAACAGGCCCAGCAGGTTGGGCAGCCAGATCAGCGCGGTGAGGACACTGACCTGCACGGGCGTCGCGGCGAGCAGGGCGACGGCGATCAGGGGCAGGGCCAGCTCGCTGATCCGGTCGCCGAACGCCGTGATCGTCTGACCGATCCAGAAGGTACGGAAGCGCCGGTCGCGGTGCCGAACCGGCGCGGCCGGGGCGTCGACGACGGTCATGACGCGGACTCGTCGTCGGCGGCCTCGGGCAGCAGGTAGCGCAGCATCCGGACGACCTGCGCGTCGGCCGGCTTCGTGTCGTCGTCCTTGCGCCGCACGTACGGGGCGAGCAGCTCCTCGATCGCCTCCTCCAGCTGGCGCAGCTCGTCGGGGGTGGCGACGAACCGGGTGTCGGCCACCCCGGCCAACGCGCGCCAGGTGTCGTCGAGTCGGGGTTCCTCCTGCAACAGCCACTGCTGCGGCGTCTCCGCGATCCGCGCGAACATCTCGCCGCGGAGCTGCCGCGCCGCGGCCTGCCCCTCGGCGTCGTCCGGCAGGCTGAAGCGGAACCCTCGCGCGGTCGCCTGCCACCAGCGCTCCCGCTTGCTGGTGCTTCCGTCGGCGTCGGCGACCAGGCCGAACGTCGCGAGGTGACGCAGGTGCCAGCTCACCACCGACGGCGTGGCCCCGACGTGCGGCGACAGCCCGGTGGCGGTGGACGGGCCGTGTCGCTGGAGCCGGTCGAGGATGGCCAGGCGGACGGGGTGCGCCAACGCCCGCAGGGCCTGCGGCTCGGTGATCTCGAAATCCCCGTACGGATTCTTGAGAGACATGTTTCGAAAGTAGTCTCTCAAGTCCCTCCGGGCAACCCGGTCAGCTCACCCCCAGGCGAGCGAGCGGCTCGACCAGTTCCCGCTCCTCGTAGCTCAGGTGCGACAGCAGGGCGTCGGTCAGCAGGTTCACCGCGGCGCGCAGCTCGGCCAGCCCGTCCGGCGCGCCGACGTACGCCACCAGCGCCTTGTCGACACCCTCCAACACCTCGTGGATGACGTGGTGCTCCTGCTCCAGCCGGTCGACGACCGGGCGCAGCCGTGGGTCGGCCTGCCGCAGGCGCGGAAAGAGCGCCTGGTCCTCGATGGTGTGGTGGGTGGTGACGATGCGGCAGTAGGACTAGCAGTACGCCCCCAACGTCCACCGGTTCTGCCGCATGGTCATCGTGTTGATCTGCGACCGCGCCGCGCCGGCGTCGATCTCGCCGGCCGCCACCTGCTCGATCAGGTCGTGGATCTGCGCCAACTCGGCGCGCAGTCCGTCGTGCACCTGCACCAGGTGCTGGCCGGTGGCCTGCTCGTGCGCGGTGTAGGTGCGGGTGGGATCGGGCGTCGGCCCGGTGGGGCGGGCCGCCTCGTCCCAGACCTGCCGGTCGCTGAGCCGGCGGCCGTCGTCGGGTGTCGGCACCACCGCGAAGGCGCCGGCGCTCACCCGCGCCCGGGCCCGCGGCGCGGAGGGCGCGACGACCGCCGCCGGCTGCGTGTCCGCAAGGACCTCGGCGGGGGTACGCACCGACGCAGCGTCCCGGTCGCGCTCGGTCGCCACCAGTTCACGCACGGCGGGCGCCACCTCACCGGCGAACCGGCGCAGGTCGTCGGGGTCGTCGCTGGCCAGGATGAACGTGCCGATCCCGTCCCCCAGCGCCAACTCGGTCAGCTCCCGCACCCACTGCTCGACGGGTCCGTGCAACGGGCCACGGCCCACCGTGGCGAAGGTGCCGGAGATGTTGAGCAGCCGGCGGACGTCGGCGGGTGAACGGCCGGCCTCGCGGGCCGCGTCGTCGATGACGGCGTTGCCCCGGGCCAGGTCACCGGGTTCGAGGTAGCCGAGCGAGGGCAGCCAGCCGTCGGCCCGACGACCGGTGAGCGCGAGCATGCGCGGCTTGTACGCCCCGAGCCAGATCGGCACCGCGTGGGCGGGGGCCGGACCGCGCTTCGCGCCGATGACCCGGTGGAACTCGCCGTCGACCCGCACACCGCCGCGTGCCTGCGCGTCCCACGTCTGCCGGAGGACGTCGATGCCCTCCTCCAACGCCCGGACGCCCTGCCCGGGGGTCAGCCGCCGCCCGCCCATGGCCTCGATGGCATCCCAGAAGGCGCCCGCGCCGAGGCCCAACGCGACCCGACCTCCGGTGAGCAGGTCGAGGCTGGCGACGCTGCGGGCGAGCACGGCGGGTGGGCGCAGCGGCAGGTTGGTGACGTTCGCGGACAGGTGCACCCGGTCGGTCCGGGCGGCGATGAAGCTCAGCAGCGTCCAGGTGTCCAGGAACCGTGGCTGGTACGGGTGGTCCTGGAAGGTGACCAGATCCAGCCCGACCTGCTCGGCCAGGACGGCGAGCCCGACGGTGCGGTCCGGGTCGTCGTTGCCGGGCGTGGTGAACGAGCCGAAGACCAGGTCGTGGCCGTAGTCGCTCATGTGCGAGCCTCCTGTCGTACGCGCCGCGTCGCGCGATGCGTCGCGACGCCAACCTTATGTCAGACAGAACATCTGTTGCCAACATGGTCTGTGACTTCGGCTATCGTCGGGGTATGACGGGTGCCACCGACCGGCCGGACCGGCCCGATCCGCTCGACGACGATCTGGGCTGGATGCTGGGGATCGTCTTCCGTGGCTACGTTCGGGCGGCCGAGCACGCGCTGACCGATTTTCCCGGCGGCCCGCGCGGCTATCAGGTGCTCACCGCCTCGGTCACCGGCCCGGGTCGCAATCAGGGCGCGATCGCCGAGGAGTTGGGGATCGACCGCACGGTGCTGACGTACCTGATCGACGACCTCGAACGCCCCGGCTTCGTGGCCCGGCGGGCCGACCCGTCCGACCGGCGCAGCCGACTGGTGGACGTCACCGACGCCGGGCGGGCGGCCTGGGAGCAGCGACGCGAGGCGCTACGACGGGTGGAGGCGCACCTGTTGGGGTCGCTCACGCCGACCGAGTCGACGACCCTGCGCACCCTGCTGCAAAAAGTGGCCTGCTCAACCCAGGCCACCGACCCCCTCCGCAACCTCTGCGAAGCGGTGACCGAAATCCACCCCGCCCCACCCGCAGAACGGCGTTGATCAAGAGATTCGCGTCAGGATTCCGGCCTGCGGTGACGCGAACCTCTTGATCAACAGGGAGGGTGGGGCGGGATCAGCGGACGTGCACGAACACCGGGTTGGAGTAGAACCACAGGTCGTCCCACGGGCTCTCGAGACCGTCCGCGAGGGGCTCGGCCTCGTCGGTGCTGGTGCCGCGCACCCGGGCGTACGTGTCGGCCTCGACGTTGCGCAGGGTGTGCCGGATGACGTAGTCGTGACCCTGCCGACGCCAGTCGCGCGGGCCGAACCGGGCCACCACCTTGGTGGTGGGGTTGGTGTCGGCGTCCAGGTTGGCGCTCGGCCCGGTGATCTGGCCGACGATCAGGTCGACGCGACGGACCTCGGGACGGACCCCGTTGCCGTTCACGCCGTCCTGCGGGCGGAACCGGATCTCGATCTCGACGTCGGTGCGGCTGCGACGGTTGACCGTGATGGTCTCGCCGACCTCGGCCGTCTTGCCCTGCGACGTGGCGGTCACGTCGAGGCTGCGGATCAGGTCGCCGGTGGTCACCCAGATCCGGCCGTTGCGCAGGCCGTCCATGATGTCGCCGTAGTCCTGGCGCGCGTACACGTAGGTCTTGCTGTACTCCCCCGGCCAGAAGTCCGAGCCGCCGCGCGTCCAGTGCACGTGCGAGTCGGACGTCGCGGTGATCCACCAGCGCCGACCCTCGCCGAGGAGCGAGTCCCAGAGGCCACCGACCCGTGCGGTCATCTGGTCGAAGCCGCCGTAGGTGGGGTGGTTGCCGTACCCGCCACGCTTGCCGCCGTTGAGCGGACCGGCCTGGTGACCGGGCGCGCCCTCGAAGCCGATGTACACGTCGGGCGCGGCGTTGTTGCCGTTGCGGAACTCGCGCGGGGTGTCCTGGCCGTAGACGCCGAGGCCGGGCGCCGAACGGGAGGCGTGGTGGGCGATCACCAGCGGCTTGTGCGGCATACCCCGGGCGACCTTGAGGAACTCCACCATTTTGGCCTCGGTGTCGCGGGCCGGGTCGGTGGGGAACGCGTCGTACTTGGCGAAGCGGCTCTCCAGCTCGAAGAGCTGCTTCGCCTCGTCGTCGTGGCGCGGGATCATCAGCGTGTGGTGGTCCAGCGAGGGCGCGTCGAACTCCATGCCCCAGAACTGGAGCACCTCGGGGACGAGCTTGCGCGAGCGCAGCAGGTCGGGGTACGCCTGCTCGATGTTGACCTTCGAGTGCGTCGGTCCACCGTGGTCGGTGCACATCGCCCAGGTCAGGCCGAAGTTCTTGGCCATGATGGCGTTGGTGACGATCGGGTAGACCGCGTCCGCGCCCTTGTGGAAGACGATCGGGCTCCGGGTGGTGTCGAACTCGCCGCTGTACTCGGAGTGGACGTGGTGGTCACCCGCGCGCCACGACCGGTTCTTGACGCCGCCCCGGTCGCCCTCGTCATCGCCGGGCCGGCGCTCCTCGTCGGCCCACGCCGCGCCGCCGCCCACCAGGGGACTCGCGGCGGCCAGCGTCGCGCCGACACCCGCGTACTTGACCAGCTTGCGCCGCGACAACTGCGCGCGCTCGACCTCTTCGGCTTGCTTGTCTCTCACGTCAGAGCCTCTCCTCGATCAAGCGAATGCTCTTTCGATCAAGGAGCCTCGGAGAGGTCGGTGAACGCCCGCCGTACGCCGGACGGGTACCCGGTGAACTCCCTGGCCGAGCCCGTTGAAGGGCACGGTGGCGCTGGCGCTGGGTGACGAAACGACAGCGGGGCGACAGGATCAGGGGCGTTGGCGCCCCCGCTCCACGCGTGCCGATTCGGCCGTCGACGGCGCGGCGGGCGCGGTGACCACCGTCGGCGCGACGGCGACGGCCGGCAACCCGGTCCGACCGGCGATCGGCAGGACCAGTTCGCTGCGCCCGAGGTCGACCCGGACGGTCGCGTCCCGGTCCTCGGCCATCGTGAACTCCGGGTCGCTCTGACCGAGCACCAGGCCGAGGACGTGCCCGGCCGGCACCACCGCGTCGTACGCGTTCAGCGGCACGGTGACCGTGTACCACCGGTCCGCCCGCAGCGGCGTGGTGAACCGCAGCGAACGATGGTGCGCGGCGTCGAGCCAGCCCCGGGCCAGCACCGCGTGGTCGGAGACCTCGGTGATCTCCTCGGTGTCGTGGTAGCAGGCGTCGTCGGCCTGGGTGGACGCACCCCAGCAGGACTCGGTGTCCAGCGTCCGCACCGCCCCGAACCAGCTCCGCTCGGCGGTGCCGTAGTCGACCAGGCGGGCGCTCAGCTGCGTGGTCGGCCGATCCACCCGGACGCGCAGTCGCACCGACGCGCTGCCGGAGATCCGCAGCGCGGCGTCCAGCGGACCGGAGAGGAAGACCAGCCGGCCGGCGGTCGCGCTGTTCGGCTCGGCGACCACCGCGTCCTCGGTCAGCGCCTCGTCGACGTACTCCCGCTCCTGGCCCGGCCGCGCGGCGCGGCCGCCGAGGGTACCGGTGACGCCGTCCCCGACGCCGAGGTGAACCCGCATCTCCCGGGTGGCGGGCGCGGGCCAGTCGCGCTGCGTCGTCCACCTGCCGGGGGCGGTCTCCAGGTCGACCCGCGGTTCGTCCATCACCCCGTTCGGCAACCCCTGCAACCAGTAGTCGAACCAGCGGTGCAGGGTCGCCACCCACTCGGCGCGTCGCACGTCGAACGGATCCTGGTGGCCGGCCTGGGAGAGCCACAGCTTGCGGGGTACGCCCCGCTCGGCCAACTCCTGCCACCAGCGGGCGAACTGGTTCGTGGTGACGTTCAGGTCGTTGAGACCGTGTGCCACGAAGACACTGGCCCGCACCCGGTCGGCCGACGGCCGGTAGTCGCGCTGCGCCCAGAACCCGTTGTAGTCGCCGGTCTGCTCGGCGCTGTCCGCCCGCAGCCGGGCGAGCACCGCCGCGCAGGCGGACTCGGGGCGGCTGCTGACGTCCGAGTGCAGCCAGCCGGGATAGTCGGTCGACACCAGCGTCCCCTGGTATCGCATGTAGTCGTACCAGCTTGAGATGGCTGAGACCGGCACGATGGTGGCCAGGCCCGGCACGCCCGTGGCGGCGACCCCGTTGGCGACGGAGCCGTCCCACGACTTGCCGATCATGCCGACCCGGCCGGTGCTCCAGCCGGCGTCGACCGGTCGTCCGTCGGCGGTGTACGCGCGGGCCCGGCCGTTGAGCCAGTCCACCACCGCCCTGGCGCTGCCCACCTCGACCGGGCCTCCGACGTCCTCGCACCCGGTCGAGCGGGCGGTGCCGGCGAGGTCCACGGCGAGGAAGGCGTAGCCGCGCGGGACGAAGTAGTTGTCGTAGAACAGGGGCACCGAGGCGATGACGCCGGACGCGTCGTACGCCTTGAACTCGCCCTCGTTGCCCCGGCCGCAGCAGAGGTAGTAGGGCGACGCCTCCATGATGACCGGTACCCGGATCCCTGCGGCGGCGGCCTCCCGGGGCCGGACGATGTCCACCGCGACCCGGTCGCGGACGCCGTCGCCGTCGCTGTCGGCGCGGGTCTCGACCCAGACGCTCTCCCGGATCGCCCTGGCATAGGAGTAGGCCGGGACCGTACCGGTGCCGACGACGTGGGGTGGGGCCGGACGGTGCCGGTCGGTCGGGTCGGCGGTGGCGGGCGCGGCGGCGAGCGCCGCGACCAGTAGGCCGGCCAGGGCGGCGGCGCTTCGTGCGCGGGTTCGGGCGGTCGGCATCGGTGTCCTCCCGGGTGCGGCGCGTCCAGGACATTCCATCGTATCGATGCCTCTTTGCCCAGTGGCCACGGCGGCGCGCCGTCCTCAGATCCGGGCGCGGGGCAGCCAGCCCAGGAAACGGTGTCGCGCGTTGGGCAGAGGCAGCGTCGGCAGGTCCTGGGCGGCGGCGACGAGGCACGAGCCGAGGTAGACGGCGAGGGAGGCGCGCGCCCCGCCGAACTCGGCGAGCAGTTGGCTCTGCTTGGTCGCGCAGGGCCACTCGCGGCCGCAGCCGGTACACGTCCAGCTCGGCGGGTTGGGCAGGTGCTCGGGGAGCTTGGCACGGCGATAGCGGCCCACGACGCTGTTGTCCGCGCGGACGTCGCGTCGCCGGCGCTCGGGCCCTTCGTTGCGTCGTCCGGGTGGCCGGGCGGCGGGCAGGTAGCGCCGGACGGTGCCGAGGAGCGCCCCGACGCGTACCAGGGCGTCCGGCCCGACGTGGTGGGCCAGCAATGCCGTGAGCAGGTAGTGCCCGAGCAGGTCGAACGAGTCGCGGTTGAGCCGTAGGTCACGGCACAGGTCGACGAACTCGGGCGTGGTCAGCGGGACGCGGTCGTCGAGCGCGCGGCGCAGCACCTCCCGCAGCGCGACGCCGAGGCTCATCAGCGCGTCGCCCTCGCCCAGTCCCAGGCTGTCCTCGTCCGCCACCCGCGCCAGCGCCTCGGCCACCGCCAACCGTACGACGCGGTCCGGATCGGTACCGTCCAACGACTCACCCCCGCCTGTCGGCCGGATCTCCGGCTGTGGCCCGGACGTCGGGACGCCCGGGGGATCATGAACAAGATTTCGCTGCCGCATCGGAGGCGACTAGGACAGCGGGCGCAGGATCGCCGCGTGCGATAGCCGGAAAGCGAAGTCGGCTCGGCAAAACGGCGGATCGACGGACGTGCACGGCCGGTTGCCGTATGGTGGAATTCCCATCAATGGATATGTGATTTGCTGGGAATGACGCCACCACCACCGCCGAACCCGGTCGGCAACGCGCCGCGATCACCGGCACGTGCGCCCAGCCACGTCCCGACCCCACCGCCGGCCCCGATCCGACCGGCGGTCTCCTCTCGGACGGAGACAGCGGATGACGTCACCAGTGCAGGCCCGAGCATTCGAGAGTCACGACCCGGCGGCCATCCACCGCTTCCTGGCCAGCACGTACACCGCGGACCTGCGTATCCACGCGGGCGAGACCGGCTACCACCTCGTCCACCAGCGCGTCGACGCCGGGCCGTTCGCCCTCGCCACAACCGGCCAGAGCGCCCATCTCGACATCGAGGTGGGCGACATCGACGGGCTGATCGTCTGCCGTACCCGCAGCGCCCTGATCAGCCGTACCTCTCAGGGAGAGACCCACCGCTTCGGCCCCGGCGACGTGTTCCTGACCAACCGGCCGGGCGAGCCGTTCAGCCTGCGGTGGGAACCCGGCGAGGTGGAACTCTGCGTACTGGACCTCGGGGTACTGAGACAGGTGGCGACCGCCACGCCGGCTCGGCGGCCCGGCCCGATCCGTTTCACCGACCTCGGCCCCGTCGACGCGACCCTCACCCGGCAGTGGCGACGGACCACCAGGTACGTGAACGACGTCGTCCTGAACAGCCCGACCGCCAGCGCCCAGCCGCTGGTGATCGGCAGCGCCGCCCGCATGCTCGCCGCGGCGGCGCTCGCGATCTTTCCCAACACGGCGTTCACCGACGAGACCGCCCGGGACCGCCACGACGCCAGTACCGCGACCCTGCGTCGCGCCATCGCCTTCATGGAGGAGAACGCCGACCGGGACATCGGCGCCGCCGACATCGCCAACGCCGCCGCGGTCTCCCTGCGCGCGGTGCAGCTCGCCTTCCGTCGCCACCTCGGCACCACACCGATGGCGTACCTGCGCCGGGTCCGGCTCGACCGGGCGCACCACGACCTGGTCCGGGCCGACCCTCGACGGGAGACCGTGTCGGCCATCGCCAGCCGTTGGGGGTTCGCCAGCCACAGCAGGTTCACCGCCTGGTACCACGCCAGCTACGGGGTGCCGCCCCGCGAGACGCTGCACGCCTGAGGTCGCCCCGGCGCGGACCTTGTGAACACGTCCTGGTGGCGACGAAAATCGATGCTGTGAGGCTTCCGTCGAGGTTCGCCCGGCCGCTTGTGTGCCTGCTGCTCCTCACCGGCTGCGGCACCTCGCCCGGGACCACCGACGGCCCTACGGGCGACCCCCCGCCCCCGTCCCCGTCCCCGTCCCCGTCCCCGGCAACCTCCGTCTCCCCCGCCGCCTTTGACAAGGCGCTGCACGACGAGTTGATCGCGATGCTGGAGCGCGACCAGGCCGACCGTGCGGGCACCCCGCAGACCGAGTCCGACCAGGCGCGCACCCTCCGGCTGAAAGAGATCATCCGTACCCACGGCTGGCCGACCTTCGCTCTCGTGGGCGAGGACGGGGGCAACGCCGCCTGGGCCATCGTCCAGCACTCCGACCTGGACCCCGCCTTCCAACAGGAGGCGCTGGACCTGCTGCGCGCGGCCGTCGCCGCCCGCCAGGCGTCGCCGGGCAACCTCGCCTACCTCGAGGACCGCGTCGCCGTGGCCAAGGGCGAGCCCCAGGTGTACGGGACACAGATCCGCTGCGGGCCGGACGGTCCCGTCCCGGCGACCCCGATCAGGGACGAGCCGGGCGTCGAACGCCGCCGCGCCGAGGCTGGCCTGCCCACCCTCGCGAGCTACCTCGCCGAGATGACCACGATCTGCGCCCAGGACACCAACTAGGCGGGTGCCCGTCCAGCGCGTGACGGCCCCTCAGGGCCGCTCCCGCTCACGGGCGGCCCGCACCTCGGGCACCGAGGCTTCCAGCAGGTCGGCGAGGCCACGGAGCTGCTCGGCGACCCGGACACCGAGCGGGGTGAGCGTGTACTCGACGCGCGGCGGGATCGCGGTGAGCACCTCGCGGGTGAGCATTCCGTCGCGCTCCAGCGTCTGCAGGGTCTGGGAGAGCATCCGCTCGCTGACCCCTTCGATGCGCCGCCGCAGGGCGTTGAACCGGTAGCTGCCCTCGCCGAGCGCGAGCAGGGCGAGCGAGGCCCACTTCGACGTGACGTCCTCGAAGGCGGCACGGGAGGTGCAGCTCCGCGCGAAAACATCGCTGACGAATTCCTGGGTAGGCCCCGCCGGGTCGTGGGCCGGCACGTCGGTCACGTCACCAGCCTACCCGAGGCTTACTCAACGACTTGTGCTGTAGATTCGTAAGTGCTTACTAGAAGTAACCGCTTATCGGAGGTCCCCATGCCCACCTATGCCGTCACCGGCGCCACCGGCCGCCTCGGCCGGCTGGTGATCGAGCACCTGCTCGACGCCGGTGTGCCCGCCGCCGAGATCGCCGCCGTCGTCCGCAGCCCGCAGAAGGCCGCCGACCTGGCCGCCCGCGGCGTCGAGATCCGGCAGGCCGACTACGACGACCCCTCGACGCTGCCCGGCGCCGTGGCCGGCGTACGCCGCCTGCTGCTCATCTCCGGGGACACCCCGGGGCAGCGGGTGCCCCAGCACACCGCGGTCATCGACGCCGCCCGGCTCGCCGGGGTCCAGCGCCTGGTCTACACCAGCATCCTGAAGGCCGACACGACCACGAACCCGCTCGCTCCCGAGCACAAGGCCACCGAGGAGGTGCTGGCCGCGTCGGGCCTGTCGTACACGGTGCTGCGCAACGGCTGGTACACCGAGAACTACACCGATCAGCTCCCGCAGTACCTGGCGAGTGGCACCATCCTCGGCGCCACCGGCGGCAGCAAGGTCTCGGCCGCTCCCCGGACCGACTACGCGGCCGCCGCCGCGGCGGCGCTGACCCGGGACGAGGGCGGCAACGCCGTCTACGAGTTGGGCGGCACCGCGTTCACCTTCGACGAGCTGGCCGACGCCGTCACCGAGCTCACCGGCACGACCGTCGTGCACCGGGACATGTCGACCGCCGAGCTGGCCTCCGCGCTGCGGAACGTCGGGCTCGACGCCGGCACCGCCGGGTTCGTGGCCGCGCTCGACCACTCGATCGCCATCGGCGAGCTGGCCACCGACAGCGACGACCTCAGCCGGTTGATCGGTCGACCCACGACCGGGCTCCGCGACGCCATCCGCGCCGCGCGCGCCTGACTCGGGCCCGGGTTCGTTGTGCTGGCGGGCGACGAGGGCACGCCCTCCGTCGCCCGCCCGTTCAATCGGCGGACGCCGGCGTCAGCAGGCCGGTCAGCAGGCTGCGCAGCGTCCGCTCGAAGAGGTCCGTCGGGGGCGTCGGCGGCCCGACCCGGCCGAGGGCCGCGACGAGATGTGGGTACGCCCCGAGGTCGACGCCCGCGAAGCCGGGTGACCCGGCGGCGGCCTCGCTGCGGGCGAACAAGCTCACCACGCCGGTCAGCACGGCGATCGCCTCGAACTTGGCGCTGACGGCGCAGCGCACGGGTTCCAGGATCCGGATGCAGTTGTCGAACCAGGCCAGACTCTCGGGACCGACGCCCGACGGCCGTTGGATCACGTCCACCAGCCACGGGTGGGCGCGGAACAAGCCCAACTGCCGGCGGGCAACCAGCAGCATCTCGTCCCGCCAGTCGGCCTGCTCCGGCGGGTACGGCCGCAGCTCCCCCACGACCCGGTCGGTCATCAGGTCGAGCAGGTCGTCACGGGACGACAGGTAGCGGTAGAGCGATCCGGCGCCGGTGCCCAGCGCCGCGGCGACGGCCCGCATCGACACCGCGGCGAGCCCTTCGGTGTCGGCCAGGGTGATCGCCGCCGCGACGATCGCCTCCCGGCTGTGCGTCGGCGCGGGGCCACGGGTTCCCCGTTCGGGTCTGGCCCAGATCGGCTGCCGGCCGGCCTCGCGGTCTCCGGACCTCCCGGCTGCGTCGGTCACCGACCCACTCTAGAGCCGCTGACGGGGTCCGCCCGGCAGGCGCCGCGCGGGGTCGCGCGGTGGGCCACTCCTTACGCGGGGGTTTCTCGGGCCGGAACCCGACCGCTACCGCTACTCCCAGAACCGACGAATACGAATGCGAATGTCAGTCCGATCGGACAGATCGGCTTGGGTTATTGTCCCAATTATCCCTCATTGGACCATTTGACGTGATGTGGTGGTCAGCGCGCTTCATCGGCGTCATTCAGGCCGTATCACGCAGGACGCCACTCGTTGGACGTCTCCTGCGAGTAGTACCCACGGAGGGTGTTCTGTGACAGCTAAACCCAAGAATTGGCTACGGCGGCGGGTGGTCCTGCCGTCGCTCGCGACTGGCGCAGCCGCCACGGTGGCAGCCAGCCTGCTGCTCTTCAGCTCGACCGCAGCAAACGCGCAGGAAGCACCGGTCAACCTGGGGACGGCGGCCGACTTCTCCGTCCTCGCCGGAGCGGAGCCCACCAACACCGGCCCCAGCTTCCTGGCCCAGAGCCTCGGGCGCTTCCCCGGAAACACCGCGTCCGGCTTCGGAACGGCCACCATCGGCGGGGAGGTGCACCTCGGCGACGCGGTCGCGCTCCAGGCTCAGAGCGACCTGACCACCGCCTTCAACGACGCCGCCGGCCGGACCCCGTTCACCAACCTCCCGGCGGAGCTGGGTGGCAACACACTCAACGAAGGGGTCTACCGGATCGGGGCCGCCCAACTGACCGGAACGTTGACGCTCAACGGCCAGGGCGACCCGTCGGCCGTGTTCATCTTCCAGGTCGACTCCTCGCTGACGACGGCGTCGAACAGCAGCGTCGTCCTGACCAACGGGGCGTCGGCCTGCAACGTGTTCTGGAAGATCGGCAGCTCGGCGACGATCGGCACCGGCACCACCTTCGTGGGCACCATCATGGCTCAGGCCGCGATCACGATGGCCACGGGCGCGACCCTCCAGGGCCGCGCGCTGGCGCGCACCGCCGCCGTCACCCTCGACACCAACGTCATCAGCGCACCGATCTGCGCCGGGCCGACGGGCCCGCCTGGACCGACCGGCCCACCCGGGCCCACCGGCCCGTCCGGCCCGCCCGGCCCGTCCGGCCCGCCCGGCAGCCCCGGAGCACCGGGTAGCCCTGGTGCACCCGGCAGTCCTGGCGCACCCGGCAGCCCCGGCGCACCCGGCCCGTCCGGCGCACCCGGCCCGTCCGGCGCCCCCGGCAGCCCCGGAGCACCGGGCAGCCCCGGAGCACCCGGCAGCCCCGGAGCACCCGGCAGCCCTGGCGCACCCGGCAGCCCTGGAGCACCCGGCAGCCCTGGAGCACCGGGGAGCCCTGGCGCACCGGGTAGCCCCGGCGCACCCGGCAGTCCTGGCGCACCCGGCAGTCCTGGCGCACCCGGCAGCCCCGGCAGACCTGGTGGGGGCGGCGAGCAACCCATCCTGCCGGTCACCGGCGGCGGTGCAGTCCCGGCCATGACCGGCGTCGGAGGTGTGATGGTCGTCCTGGGCGCGGTCGCGTTCTTCCTCGCCCGGCGTCGCCGCCTGGAGTCCTGATCGGTGGGCCCGGCCGGTGTGATCCCGGCCGGGCCACCTCCCGTTGTCGGCCCGCTCCCCACCAGGGGCGGGCCGACGACGTGTTCGCCATGGACCGTCAGCCGGTGAGCCTCAGCTCGCGCATGAGGGCGTCCTCGCGCTCGTGCGGGAGGTAGCGCAGAATCCGTGGCGGTCGCCGTCGCAGCGCACCAGGTAGGTCTGGGCGAACTGCGGGCTGCCGGCCCTGCCCTGCGGCGTCGCGAAGTCCAACGTCCACTCGGTCGGTACGAGAACGTACCTTCGGTGCGAGATCGAGAACGTCCAGGACCGTCACCTGGGCTCCGGTAAGCCCAGCTGTCAGTCGTTCCAGGCCACCGTCACTATCACCGCGCTACGCCAATGGTTGTGGACCTTTGAAAACGCGGCCTAGGGTGGTCGCCATGCTTCCGCGCCGCCACCACGACCAAGGGTGGGTCTTGGCGGTGACCCTGGCACGTTCCGACAGATCGGCCGCCTGGTGAGCGGTGCGCCCGCTCCCGCGCAGCGAGGTGATCGGTCACGCCCCGACCGTCGCCGGCCCACGGTCGCCGACGCCTGCGCGCGGCTCGCCCGGTCGCGTCCCTTCGAGATCGGCATCGTCGTCGTCATCCTCGCCAACGGGATCGTCCTCGGTGTGGAGACGTACGAGGGGCTGTTCCCCGCGAGCGGCGCGCTGCACGGGCTGGAGCTGTTCTTCCGCGCCGTCTTCACCATCGAGATCGGCGTCCGGTTGGCCGCGTACGGCCGGCGTCCACAGGACTTCTTCCGGCACGGTTGGAACGTCTTCGACTTCCTCGTGATCGCCGCCATCTTCGTTCCGGGCCTGCACGGCGACGCGGCGCTGTTGCGCGTGGTGCGGGTCGCCCGGATGGTCCGGCTGGTGCGGTTCTCGCCGGGCCTGCGGACCATCGTCTCCGCGCTGTGGCGCAGTCTGCCCGGCGTCACCGGATTCCTCGCGCTGGCCGTGGTGACGCTCTACGTGTACGGGATGGCCGGCTGGCTGATCTTCGGCGACCGGTATCCCGACGAGTACGGGGACATCGGCAGGTCGTTGCTGACGCTGTTCGTGCTGCTGTCGCTGGAGACGCTGCCGGACCTCATCGAGCAGGGGCTGGCCATCTCGCCGTGGACGCTGCTCTACTACGTCAGCTACGTGGTGATCACCGTCAACCTGCTGCTCAACATCCTCATCGCGGTCATCGTGAACTCCATGGAGGAGGCCCGTCGGCTGGAGATGACCGAGCGGTTGGCCCCCGGCTACGACGAGGACGGTGACGGCATCCCCGACGAGGTGGACCGCATCGCGCTCACCCAGCGGCTGGACGACCTGCGCGCGGTCATCGGCGCGTTGGAGCGGGAGTTGCGGATCGACCGGGAGGACGCGCACGGCCGGCCGCATCGCGTCCAGGCGCGCTCCGAACGCTGACCCCGCGATCGTTCCCCGCGCGTAGCGTGGAACCGTCATGGACACCGACCCCAGCGCGATTCGTGCGGATCTGCACCGTCGACGCGACGAGACCACCGCCGAGATCGCCGCGCTCGAGGGCGACCTGCGGAGCCTGTTCGAGGCGTCCCGGTCCTCGAACGCCGACGACGAACACGACCCCGAGGGCAGCACGATCGCGTTCGAGCGGGCACAACTGAGCGCCGTGCTGGCCGCGGCCCGTCGACGCGTCGCCGAACTGGACGAGGCGCTGAGCCGCGTCGCGGCGGGCACCTACGGCGTCTGCGAACGGTGCTCCCGCCCGATCCCCGCCGAACGGCTCGCGGCCCGCCCGTCGGCGCGTACCTGCGTCGCCTGCGCCAGCCGACGGTGACGGTGGCGACGCCCGCGGACCCGGTGCCCGGCGGACGCCGCGGGGGTGTCCGCGCACGGACGGGTTCCGGTCAGACGACGGTGGGACTGCGGCGTTCCAGCAGCACGACGTCACGCCAGCGGTCGCGGTGGCGGCCGATCCGTTCGCGTACGCCGATGACCCGGAAGCCGGCCCGGCGGTGCAGGGCCAGGCTGGCGGTGTTCTCGGGGAAGATGCCGGACTGGATCGTCCAGATGCCGGCGCCCTCGGTCGAGGTGATCAGCGCGTCGAGCAACAGCCGGCCGACCCCGCGCCCCTGAGCCGCCGGGTCGACGTAGACGGAGTGCTCGACGACGCCGGCGTAGACCGGACGGCTCGACGTCGGCGTGACGGCGACCCAGCCGAGGACGAGGCCGTCGGCGACCGCCACGAACCGGTGCGCGGCGATCCGGCTGGCGTCGAACGCCGCCCAGGTCGGTGCGGTGACCTCGAAGCTGGCGTCGCCGCCGTCGAGGCCGAGTTGGTAGATCGCCAGGACGCGGTCCGCGTCGCCGGGGCTCATCGGTCGCAGGGTCGTCTCGGCCACGGGTGGGCTCCGATCTTCTCTCCATGATGTCGCGGGTCTGGTGTGTCAGACAGTTGTACCGTGCGGGGACACCGGCCTTCCGCCGCGCTCACCGGCGTCCCGCACGTCCCGGCGTCCGCTCGTCGAAAGATGTGATGTATCGATTCGATGGTGGCAGCTCGCCGCGTCGGTTCAACCGGCCGCGATTGTGAACGTCGAACCTTCCCCGCAACTCGCAGGTTCCCTTACCGCAACCGGACCGCAACGGCGTGAGCCGCCGGGAGCAACCGGCGCGGTCCGTCGCGGAGAGCGCGAGGAAACGTTGGATGTCTATGCGTATAGGCCCGACGGCGTCGTTGACGCATCCAAACCGCCCTCCGTATACTCCGAATGATCATCTGATCTTTAGCCGAGCCGGGCGAGGAGCGCATGCCGCAGATCACTGGCGTCACCGTCGAGGACGTCCGCTTTCCCACCTCGCTGACCGCTGACGGGTCCGACGCCATGAACAAGGACGGCGACTACTCGGCGGCCTACGTCATCCTGCACACCGACGGCGTCGACAGCGCCGGCGTACCGCTGGCGGGTCACGGCCTCACCTTCACCATCGGTCGGGGTAACGACATCGTCGTGGCGGCGGCGGCCCACCAGGCCCACCGCCTGGTCGGCCTGGACGTCGCCACGATGGCCGCCGACATGGGCGCGGTCTACCGCCTGCTCACCTCCGATACCCAGCTGCGCTGGCTCGGCCCGGAGAAGGGCGTCGTCCACCTGTCCCTGGCGGCCGTGCTGAACGCGGCCTGGGATCTGGTCGCGCGACTGGCCGACAAGCCGCTGTGGCGGCTGCTCACCGACATGTCCCCCGAACAACTCGTCGACATCGCGGACCTGCGTTACCTGTCCGACGCGCTGACCCGGGACGAGGCGCTGGCCATCCTGCGGGCACAGCAGAGCACCAAGGCCGACCGCCTCGCCGAGCTGGCCCGCACCGGCTACCCGGCCTACACCACCTCGGCGGGCTGGCTCGGGTACGGCGACGACAAGCTGCGCCGGCTATGCCAGGAGGCCGTCGACTCCGGCTACGGTTACGTCAAGCTCAAGGTGGGCGCCGACCTCGACGACGACATCCGCCGGTGCACCATCGCCCGGGAGATCCTCGGCCCGGACCGCAACCTGATGCTCGACGCCAACCAGGTGTGGGACGTCGACCAGGCCATCGAGTGGGTCAGGGCGCTGGCCCGTTTCACCCCACTGTGGATTGAGGAGCCGACCAGCCCGGACGACATCCTGGGCCACGCGGCCGTGCGCCGCGCCGTCGCTCCCGTCGGCGTCGCCACCGGCGAGCACTGCCACAACCGGGTGATGTTCAAGCAGCTCTTCCAGGCCGAGGCCATCGACTTCTGCCAGTTGGACACCGGCCGGCTGGCCAGCGTCAACGAGATTGTCGCGGTGCTGCTGCTCGCCGCGAAGTTCGGCGTCCCGGTGTGCCCGCACGCGGGCGGCGTCGGGCTCTGCGAGATGGTCCAACACGTGTCGGTGCTCGACTACGTCGCGGTGTCGGGGGATCTCACCGGCCGCGTCACCGAGTTCGTCGACCACCTGCACGAGCACTTCACCGATCCGTGCGTCATCCGGGACACCGGTTGGGGCAGCGGATACGTCCTGCCCCACGCGCCCGGCTACTCCACCCGTATGCACCCCGAGTCGATCGAACGGTACCGGTTCCCGGACGGCCGCTACTGGGCCTCGACCGAGGCGGCTACCGTGTCATCTCCGGAGCCGTACGTCATCGCGGGTGGAGCCGCCACCCCCGCCGGCCGCTAGGAGGTGTCATGTCCCGCACCGACGAGGTCGTGAACGGCATCAAGCGGATGATCCTGGAAGGGACGTTCAAGCCCGGGGACCGGCTGCCCATCGAGAAGGACCTCGCCGAATCCCTCGGCGTCTCGCGGGGCTCCCTGCGCGAGGGGATGTCCGCGCTGTCGATCCTCGGCATCGTCAACATCCGCCAGGGTGACGGCACGTACGTCACGAACCTCGACGCGCCGCAACTGCTGGCCCCGATGGGCTTCGTGGTCGACTTCCAGGGGCAGGGCGACGGACGGCACATCCACACCGTCCGCCGCCTGCTCGAATGCGAGGCCGCCCGGTTGGCCGCGACCAGGATCACCGACGAGGCCCTGGCGCAGGCCGCCGAACTGCTCGACGAGGCGGCCCGGATCGCCGGCCGGTCACCGCAGGACCACGAGCGCATCATGGAAATCGACATCGCGTTCCACCGGATCATCGCCGCACAGGCCGACAACCCGGTGCTCATCGGCCTGATCGAGGCGTTCGCCGGGCGCACCCTGCGCGGGCGGCTCTGGCGGAGCCTGCACGAGGAGGGCGCGGACCGGCGTACCCACGACGAGCACGTGGCGATCCTGAAGGCCCTCCGGGCGCGCGACCCGGAGCGGGCCCGCACCCGGATGGCCAACCACCTGATCGGTGTGGAGGAGTCGCTCCAGGGGTTGCCCGACGAGGGCTGACCGCCGCCGTCGATTGATCGCCCGCCCGTGCCGCTCGTCGGTGGCACCGTTCCCGGTGCACCGCGCGCGCTCACGGGCGGGCGACCCCCCGCCCTAGTCCCGCTCCGAGCCCTTGCTTCCGGTCATCGCCGCGACCAGATCGTCGGTGCTGACCTCGTCGGCACGCAGCCGAGCCGCCCGCCGGCCGAGACGCAGCACCTCCACCCGGTCGGCGATCTCCAGAACCTGCGGCATGTTGTGGCTCACCAGCACCACCGACATGCCCGCCGCACGAGCCCGCCGCACCACGTCGAGCACCCGCTCGGTCTGCACGACGCCCAGCGCCGCGGTGGGCTCGTCGAGGATGACCACGTTCGTCGCCCAGATGATCGCCCGTGCCACCGCGACGCACTGCCGCTGCCCGCCGGACAGCATCGCGATCGGCGTGGTGACCCGTGGGATCCGTACGCCCAACTCGTCGAGCGCCACGGCTGCGCCGTGGCGCATGGCGCGCTTGTCGAGCAGCCCCAGCCGACCGAGCGGCCCGGACCGCAGGATCTCCCGCCCGAGGTAGAGGTTGGCGGCGACGCTGAGGTCGTCGGCGACCGCGAGATCCTGGTAGACGGTCTCCACCCCCGCGCGCCGGGCGTCCACCGGAGTCGAGAAGTGGACCGGGCGGCCACCGACCCGGATCTCGCCCTCGTCCGGCGCGTGCACGCCGGAGAGCGTCTTGACCAGCGTGCTCTTGCCGGCGCCGTTGTCACCGATGAGGGCGACGACCTCGCCCCGGTGGACCGTGAAGTCGGCGCCGCGCAGCGCCTCGACGTGGCCGAACCGCTTGACGATCCCCCGGGCTTCGAGCACCGGCGGCTCCTCGGGAGACCGCCGCTGGTCGTTGTCGGTCGTCGGCGCGGAGGTCGTCGCCATCACTGCACCGGGGGGTTGGCGCAGCTGGGCTCGAGCACCGCCTTGATCTCCGGCGAGTCGATGTTCTTCTTGGTGACGAAGGTGACGCCGGTGTCCGCCGACGCCAGCGGCGCCTTGTCCCGGAGGTGCTTGACCATCTTGTCGACGCCGAAGTAGCCCATCTTGAAGGGATTCTGCACGACCAGCGCCGAGATCTGGCCGTTGCGCAGTCCGGCGATCTCGTCCGGGGCGGCGTCCCAACCGATGATGACCACCTTGCCGGACTTGCCCGCCGCCTGGATGGCCTGCGCCGCGCCGAGCACGCTCGGCTCGTTGGCGGCGAAGATGCCGGCGAGGTTGGGGTTCGCGGTGAGGATGTTCTCGGTGACCCGCCGCGCCTCGTTGACGTCGCTGCGGCTGGGCTGCTGGCCGACCAGCTTGAGGTTGGGGAACTGCTTGAGGCCCTCCTTGAAGCCGTCGACCCGCTCGGTGTTGGTCTGCGAGCCGGGCTGGAACTCCACCAGCGCCACGTCGTGGTTGCCGGAGCCCAGCTCGGTGGCGAGCAGCTTGGCCGCCTCGACGGCCGAGGCCTTGTTGTCGGTGGCGAAGAGCGGCACGCTCGACGGCTGCGGGCTGGTGCCCGAGTCGATCATCGCGACCGGGATGTTCGCGCCGATCGCCTGGTCGGTGGCGGGTGCCAGCGCGCGGGAGTCGGTGGCCGCGTAGACGATCCCGTCGACCTTCTTGGTGACGAAGTTCTGGATCAGGTTGACCTGACCCTCGACGTCGGTCTCGGTGGTCACCCCGTCCCACTGGACGGTGACGTTGCCGGCGCGCTGCGCGGCGCACTCGGCGCCCGCCTTCACCGTGTTCCAGTAGTCGGCCCCGACGGCCTTGGGCACGACGGCGAGCTTCAGCGGCCCGGAGGCGTCCTTGGTCGCGCCGTCGCCTCCGTCGCGGACCTCGACTCCGCCGCAGGCGCTGAGCAGCGCCGCCGCCACGGCGGCGGCGAGGACGGCCTGCGCGCGCAGGAGGTGACCCCGGGGACGTCGGCGGATGGTGGTGTGTGCCATGGTGTGCGTCCTTCCTCTGGTGAGCTGCGGGAACGGCAGATCAGCCCCGTGACTCCAGCCGCCGACGGCGGTACTGGTCGAAGTAGACGGCAGCCCAGATGATCAGGCCGACGATCACCTGCTGGTAGTGGATGCTGATGTCGAGCAGGACGGCGCCGTTGCGGACCAGGGCGATGAGGAAGGCGCCGATGATGGTCCCGACGATCCGGCCCTGCCCGCCGAATAGGCTGGCGCCGCCGATGACCGCCGCGGCGATGACGTCGAGTTCCAGCGAGATGCCGTAGTTCGGCTGCCCGGAGTTGACCCGGGAGGCGGCGATCATGCCGCCGAGGCCGACCAGGACACCCGCCAGGACGTACACGTAGGTCAGGTAGCGCCCCACCGCGATGCCCGAGCGGCGGGCGGCCTCCAGGTTGGAGCCCATCGCGTAGGTGTACTGCCCGAAGCGGGTCTGCGAGAGCAGGAAGGCGACCCCGACGGCGACCAGGGCGGTGATCACGACCGCGAACGGAATGCCGATGATCTCGCCGTTGCCGAGCAGCTGGAACGACTTGGGCAGCCCGTAGACGCCGACCGCGCCGGTGATGATGAAGACCAGTCCTCGGCCGACCGACATCGTTCCCAGCGTCGCGATGAACGGGGGTATCCGGGCGACGGTGACCAGCAACCCGTTCAGCAGTCCCGCCAGAGCGCCGACACCGATCGCGACCGCCGTGGCCGCGAGGAGCGGAAAGCCCAGGTCCCGTACGACCATCGCGCCGGCCACGCCGGCGAGCGCGGCGACCGAACCGACCGACAGGTCGATTCCCTTGGTGATGATGACCATCGTCTGCGCGGCGGCGATGATGGCGATCACCGCGGTCTGCGCGCCGATGTTGAACAGATTGTCGGCCGTCAGGAAGTAGGGACTGGCGAAGCTCAGCGCGACGAACAGGACGACGAGCGCGGTCGCGGCGGTGAACTCGGACAGCGCGTGGGAGATCCGCTCGCGCAACCAGTCGTTGAGCGCGCCGCCGTGGGCCTGGTCGGTCGCCTCGACGGCGCTCATCGCCGGGCCCGGCCGTCGTCCACTGTGTCTCCCCCGGCTCGGCACGCGCCGCCGCCGGTGATTGACGCTCTCGCTCGCAACCGGACCTCCCCAGGAAGTCACGCACGGGCCACGCCCCGTAGCGCCCGCACGATAGATCAGATGTTTGCAATGATCAGGCGTTACCTTGCCATGGTCACACTCGTGTTGCCAAGGTCTTACCGGCATGTTGTGGCATCGTTATTCGCACCTCGGGCACGATACGTCCGACCAAAAGACCCGCTAACCGTGTCCGGTCCGGGACGGCGACCGACGTCGTCAACGGAGGGGTCTGCCGCACGGCCACCGGTCGCCTTGAGCATGTTATCGATAACATGCTATGTTCCGCCAAGGAGTCGAGGGCACGTCCCTCCCGTTCGGAACCACCGGCACCTCGAAGGGCATCGGGTCCCACGACCCGGTCGACGGCCGGTGAGCTGTCCAAGCCACACCTGTCCGGCGTACGTCATTCCCGCGTCCGCGCACGCGGCAGTCCATCGTGACGTTTACCCCGCAGGCAGCACCGTTGTCGACCCGTCGGACCGTCCCGGGCACCGCCGAATCTCGCCCCGCACGACCCCCGGCAGCCCTTCGCCGATCGGGCAGCCCGACCTCGACTCCGCCGCCACCATTTGTCGAAAGGCAGGACCATGGACAAGATCCCCGACGAACGCACACCGCGACCCCTCCTCCGGGGCCGTCGGGTGCTGGTGCCGCTCGCGGCCACCCTCGCGGCGGTCGCCGCGACGGTGGCGGTGACCTCGGCCGCCAACGCCGGCACCACGCTGGGTGCCTCGGCGGCCGAGAAGGGCCGCTACTACGGCGCCGCGGTACCCGCCTTCAAGCTGTCCGACAGCCAGTTCGCTGGCATCGTGAACCGGGAGTTCAACCAGCTCACTCCCGAGAACGAGATGAAGTGGGACGCCACCGAGCCGCAGCAGGGCCGGTTCAACTACAGCGGCGGGGACCAGATCGTCGCCCACGCCCAGTCGCACGGCATGATCGTCCGCGGCCACACGCTGCTGTGGTACCAGCAGCAGCCGGGTTGGGCGCAGGGCATGTCCGGCACCGCGCTGCGCAACGCCGCCATCAACCACGTCACCCAGGTCGCCACCCACTACCGGGGCAAGATCTACGCCTGGGACGTGGTGAACGAGGCGTTCGCCGACGGCGGCAGCGGCGGTCGACGCGACTCGAACCTGCAGCGCACCGGCAACGACTGGATCGAGGTGGCGTTCCGCGCCGCCCGCGCCGCCGACCCGGGCGCCAAGCTCTGCTACAACGACTACAACACCGACGGCATCAACGCGAAGTCCACCGGCATCTACAACATGGTCCGCGACTTCAAGTCCCGCGGCGTGCCGATCGACTGCGTCGGCTTCCAGTCCCACCTGGGCACCTCGGTGCCGGGTGACTACCAGGCCAACCTGCAGCGCTTCGCCGACCTGGGCGTCGACGTCCAGATCACCGAGCTGGACATCGCCCAGGGCTCCAACCAGGCCAACGCCTACGCCCAGGTGACCCGGGCCTGCATGGCCATCGCCCGCTGCACCGGCATCACGGTGTGGGGGGTCCGGGACAGCGACTCGTGGCGCGGTAACGACAACCCGCTGCTGTTCGACCGGTCGGGCAACAAGAAGGCGGCGTACACCTCCGTCCTCAACGCCCTCAACGCGGGCATCGGCACCCCGACCACGCCGCCGCCCACCACCCCTCCGCCGACCACTCCCCCGCCGACCACCCCCCCGCCCACGACGCCGCCGCCGACCACTCCTCCGCCCACCGGTAGCGGCTGCACCGCCTCGGTGTCGCTGAACTCCTGGAACGGTGGCTTCGTCGCCACGGTCAAGGTCAACGCCGGCTCGACGGCCGTACGGGGTTGGTCGGTCCGGATCACGCTGCCCTCGGGCGCCGCGATCACCAACACGTGGAGCGCGCAGGCCAGCGGCTCCTCGGGTGCGGTGGACTTCCGCAACGTCGAATACAACGGCCAGATCGGCGCGGGCGGCAGCACCGAGTTCGGTTTCCAGGGCACCGGCGCCGGTCCGTCCGCGACTCCTACCTGCACCGCGAGCTGACCCGTCCCCTCTCAGCTCACCCCCTGAGCGCCCCCGGGGCCGCGCGGACCACCGCGCGCCCCGGGGGTGCTCGCCGTCCTGGGGGGTGCGCCTACCCCGCGTCAGGCGTCGAGGCAGGAGCGGACCGCGGCGGTGAGCCGGTTGGCGCGCTCGTCGCCCGCGCCGTACATCTGGTTGACCACGTAGCCGAACCCCACCTCGTGGTACGCGTCGGCGAAGGCGAGGTTGCCGCCGGCCCCGTCGTGGCCGAAGCTGCGCTCCCCCAGCAGCGGCCGGGCCGGCTCGGAGTGCAGCAGGAAACCGGTGCCCCAGCGCTGGCCGGTGTCGGGCGGGCCGTGCCGTTGCTGGCCCCGTGAGCGGACGATGACCGCGTCGTCGACCGAGGCCCGGGTGAGCAGGGGTCCATCGCCCACGTCGGACACGCAGGCCGCGTAGAGGCGCGCGAGGCCGTCCGCGGTGCTCACCGCTCCCGCGCCCGGAATGCCGGCCGCCTGGATGTCCGGGTCGTTGAAGCTGACCAGACCGTCGGCGTCGGCGGGGAAGGCGAACGCGCCGCCCATGGTGATCCCCCGTTCGGCGACCGGGTCGACGAAGGGATCGGCGTCCGGTGGTGGGGCCAGATTCCAGGCGACGCCGTCGCGTTCGGCGGCGGGCAGCCCGAGCCAGGTACGCAGTCCCAGCGGGCCGGCGACGGTGTCGCGGAAGTACGCGCCGGGGAGCTGACCGGTGACGCGGTGGATGACCTCGCCGACGAGCCACCCGTAGGTCATCGAGTGGTAGCTGTGCGCCGTACCCGGCTCCCACAGTGGGGTCTGCGCCTCGATCGCCGCGATGACCGGGTCCCACGCGAGCACCTCGTCAAGGGTCAGCGGCCGGTCCAGCGCCGGCAGGCCGGACTGGTGGGTGAGCAGCCACCGTACGGGGATGTCGGCCTTGCCGTGCTGGCCGAACTCCGGCCAGTAGCGCGTCACGGGCGCGTCGAGGTCGAGGCGCCCCTGCTGGACGAGCAGGTACGCGCAGATCGCCAGGATCCCCTTGGTGCAGGAGAAGACGACGACCGGCGTGTGCGCCGTCCAGGGGCGTCCGGTGCGGGTGTCGGCCAGACCGCCGTACAGGTCGACGACCTTGCGACCCCGCACGTAGAGGGTGACCGCGGCGCCGACCTCACCGCGGAGGGTGAAGTTGTCGCGGAACGCGTCGGCGACGCGCCTGTAGCGCTCGTCGACGTCGCCGTGGATCTGCGGCTGCGTGGCCACTGCCTATCCCTTCAGTGAGCCCTGGATCAGGGCCTTGATGAACTGTCGCTGGAAGATCAGGAACACGATGAGGGTAGGTGTGAGGATCAGCAGCGAGCCAGCGCACAGCAGCACCAGGTCGGTGCCCCACTGGCCCTGGAACGCGCCGAGCGCTCCGGCCATCGTGCGTTTGGTGGCGTCGTCGACCAGCACGATCGCGAGCAGGAACTGGTTCCACGTCCAGAGGAACATCAGGATCGTCAGCGACGCGATGGCCGGGCGGGCCAGCGGCACCTGGACCCGCCAGAACAGCTGCCAGGTGCTGCTGCCGTCCACCCGGGCGGCCTCGGACAGCTCGACCGGCACGTTGGTGAAGTGGGCGCGCATCCAGAACACCGCGAACGGCATGTAGAGGCCGATCAGCGGCAGGATGATGGCCCACCGGGTGTTGAGCAGGCCGAGGTCCTGCATCTGGTAGTAGAGCGGGGTGACGACGGCCTCGAAGGGCAGCGTGAGGCCGAGCAGCAGCAGACCGAAGACGAGCCGGCCGCCGGGCACCCGCAACTGACCCAGCCCGAAACCGGCCATGGTGGCGATGAGCACGGACACCGGTACGACGCCCGCCACGATGAGCAGGCTGGAGCGCAGCAGTGCGCCCATGTTGGCGGCGGTGAACGCGTCGGCGAAGTTGCCCCACTGCGGGTCGGACGGCCAGGCCAGACCGTCGGGCACGGTGCCGCGCGGTTGCAGGGCGGCCGAGAGCATGCTGACGAACGGCAGCAGGGTCACCAGGATCAGGGCGATCAGGAAGACCCGACCGGTCAGCTGCTCGCGTCGGCTCAGGTTCACGGCTTCTCCCCCCGGGTCAGTCGCTGGATCGGCAGCACGAAGGCCAGCACCAGAAACATCAGTACGACCGCGAGCGCCGAGGCCAACCCCACCTGACGCTGCGAGAAGGCCAGCCGGTAGATCTCCAGACCGGGGACGGTGGTCTGCAGTCCCGGGCCGCCGCTGGTGGAGATGTAGACGATGTCGAAGCTGGCCAACGCGGCGATGATCGTGACGGTGAGGCAGACCCCGATCTCCTGACGCAGGCTGGGCAGGGTCACCGCGAGGAACTCGCGGACCGGCCCCGCGCCGTCCAGCCGGGCGGCCTCGTAGAGCGCCGGATCGATCTTGCTCATGCCGGTCACCAGCAGGATCGTGCAGAGGCCGAGCAGGACCCACGCCCCGATCACCCCGACGGCGGGCAGCGCCGTGTCGAAGTCGCCCAGCCAGGCGCGGGCCACGCCACCGAGCCCGACGGCGCGCAGCACCTGGTTGACCAGACCGTTGGTCGAGAGCAGCCAACTCCACGCGATGCCGGCCGCCACCAGGGGAATGACCTGGGGCAGGAACAGGATCGTCCGGACCACGGTGCCGAACGCGCCGGTGGTGATCCGGCGGACCACGCTCGCCACCAGCAACCCGAGCGCGACCGGGATGAGGCTGAAGAAGACGATCAGGACGATCGCGTTGGAGATGATCTTCAGCAGGTCGCTGTCGGTGAAGACCGTGACGTAGTTGTCCAGGCCCGCCCAGCGGGCCACCCCGATCCCGTTCCAGTCGTAGAGCGAGTACTGGACGGTCAGGGCGAGCGGCCGCAGGACGAAGACCGCGTACATCACGAAGGCGGGCAGGACGAACAACCAGCCGGTCCCGGCCGCGCGGGCCCACCGGCGTCGGTGGGCCCGCGCGGACGCGGGACGGGCGGGACGACCCACGGACGACGCCCGGCCGTCCCGCCCTGGTGGTGCGCTGCCGAGGGCAGACGTCATCGGGACAGTTCCTTCTCGTACTCGGCCTGGACCGCCTTGACGTACCCCTCGGGCGTCTGCTGGCCGGCGACCAGCTTCTGCATCTCGGGCGTGATCGCGGCGGCGAAGATGCCACCGGTCGCGTTCGCGGTGAAGTCGACCGCGCCGTTCTCGGCCCCGAGCTGCTGCGCCGCCTTGAGGGTCTCGGCCAGCACGGTGTTCGGGGCGGCGGCCGGCACCGGAAGGTCGCTCGGGCCACCCGGGCTGGACCCGCCGACCGTCACGGCGATCTCTCGCGCCTTGGCGTCGGTGTGGACCCAGTTCAGGAAGAACGCGGCGGCGTCCGGGTTCTTGGCCTTGGCGGAGACCCCGAAGGTGTTGGGGGCGGACATCGCCACGTGCTTGGCGCCGGCCGCCTCGCCGGGGAACAGGAAGAAGCCCACGTTGCCGGCCATCGTCTTGTCGAGGTTCGCCGACTCCCAGTCGCCGTTGAACATGAACAGACCGTTCCCCTTCTGGAACTGCCCGACCATGCCCGCGTAGTCCAGGGCGTTGGCGTCCTTGGTGAAGTAGCCGGCCTGCGCCCACTTCTGGATGGTCTGGGTGGCCTTCAGCGCGGCCGGCGTGTCGAAGGTGGCTCCCGGCTTCTGGAAGATCCAGTCGGCGACCTGCGCCGGGTCGCCGAACTGGTTCTGCAGCGCCTGGTGCGGGAAGTTGATGCCCGCGGTGTTCTTGTTGAACTGCATGATCGGCTGGACCCCGCTGGTCTTCGCCTTCGCCAGCACCTGCTCGAACTCCGCTACCGTGGCCGGCGGCTGGGACATGCCGACCTGGGCGGCCAGCTTTTTGTTGTAGAAGACTCCGGTGACGCTGTAGCCGAGCCCCATGCCGTAGAGCGATCCCACGCCCCGCGTCTCGTCGCCGACGCGCAACTGCACGAGCTGCGAGGCGGGGAACTTGTCCCAGCCGTACGCGGTGACGTACGGGTCGAGGTTCTTGAGCAGGTCGTCCTTCACGAGGTCGACCATCGTGGGAAGCCGGATGATGTCGGGCGCGTTGTCCGAGGCCATCACGCGGGGGGCGTTCTCCACGATGACCGTGAACTGGTCCTCGCGGATATTGAAAGTGACGTTCGGGTGCTGCTTGGAGAACTCGTCGGCCAGCGCCTTGGCCAGCGGGAAGCCGGTCTCCGCGTACATCTGGAGGGTGACCGGCCCGGTGCCCAGGTCCGTCTTGACGGCGGCGTCGGGCCCGGCGGTCGACGACCGGTCGGCTCCGGGCGCGCTGCACGCCGTGGCGGCGAGCCCCAGCACCAGCAGCGGTCCGAGGACCAGCGCGCCGCGTCGCGGGAATGTCGTCAGCGTTTGTGCCATGTCATGACTCCTATGTTTCCTCCGCGCGTCCCACGACCCACGGCCGCGCGACGGCTCCACCGGGACCTTCGCGACGGGCGAGCGGCCACGACACGTACGCCGTGACCATCTCGCGCCGCCGCGCTCGCGTACCGACTCAGCAGGCGACCGACGGCGTCTACCGACGCGCCAAAAGTGGCCGCTAAACTGATTTAGCAGAGCATGCGCGTGACACCGGAGGCTGTCAAGGACAACCTGGCAACGGTCCGGAAACATCGGGTTCACACCACGCCCGACCCGACCGGGGCCGGGCTCCGTGCGCCGACGCATCATGATGGGCGGGAGCGGGAGCCCGTGGCGCCGCGCCTGATTCGGAGGACAGATGGGCCGCAACAGAGCAACCCTGGCCGACGTCGCACGGCGGGCCGGGCTGTCCAAGACCGCCGCGTCGATGGTGCTGAACGGCAGGGAGGGCACCCGGCTCTCGGCCGAGGCACACCAGCGCGTGTTCGCCGCCGCCGAGGAGCTGGGCTACCGGCCCAACCTGGCGGCACGCAGCCTGCGTACCCGCAAGACGGCGACCATCGCGTTCGTCTCCGACATCGTCGCCACCACCCGCTTCGCCGGCGGCCTCATCCGCGGCGCGCTCGACGCGGCCCGGGAACGCGACCACGTGCTGCTCATCACCGAGACGCAGGGCGATGCCACCTTCGAGCAGTACGCCATCGAGGCCATGCTCGACCGGCAGGTCGACGGGGTGATCTACGCGGCGATGGCCACCCGGCGACTCACGGTGCCCCCCGCCATCCTCGGCGGCCCGGTGGTGCTGCTCAACGCCACCAGCTCGGACAATCTGCCCTGCGTGCTTCCCGACGACGACCGGGCCGGTCGCGCGGTCGCCACCGCCCTGCTGGAGTACGGTCACCGCGACGCCATCGCGCTCATCGGCCGCAACCGGATCAAGGAGGGCGACCAGGAGATCTCCCTCGCCGCTCGGGCCCGCCTGCACGGCATCCAGCAGGCGTTGAGCGACGCGGGCGTCACCCTCCTGGCGGAGTCCTTCTGCACCGAGTGGCTGCCCGAGCACGGTTACGCCGCCACGCGCGCCCTGCTGAACCGAACCCAACGGCCAAGCGCCATCATCTGCATGAACGACCGGCTGGCGTTCGGCGCCTACCAGGCACTCGGCGAGGCGGGCCTGACCGTCCCGGACGACATCTCGGTGATCTCGTTCGACGACGATCCGATCGCCGCCTGGCTACGTCCCAGCCTCGCAACCACCGCGCTACCGCACGAGCAGATGGGGAGGCGCGCGGTCGAACTGCTCCTGGATGGCGGGGCCGCCGAGCGGTCGCTCGTCGCGATGCCGCTGCGCCGACGCCGGTCCCTCGCGCCTCCCGCCTCCTGATCCGGGCACCCCCTCCGCGGGCGGGCCCGTACCGGCACGCGCCCGCGCCCGGCGCGGCGGGGCCGGACGACGACAGGTCCGGGCCGGGGCCGTGCCGCCCCGGTCCGGACCTGTCGAGCTGTCAGCGCGGTGTGGCTAGCGCCGGGTCCAGCGTTGGTTGGAGGCCCCGGTGCAGGTCCACAGGAGCACCGTGGTGCCGTTGGCCGTCGCGTTGTTGTTGACGTCGAGACAGAGGCCCGACGACGCTCCGCTGATCGTGCCGTTCGAGTTGAACGTCCACCGCTGGTTGGCGCCGCCGTTGCAGTCCCAGATCTGGACCTTGCTGCCGGCGCTGGCGTTGGTGGGCGCGTCCAGACACTTGCCGAGCGCCTGGAGGGTCTGCCCGTTGGCCGTCCACCGCTGGTTGGCGGCCCCGTTGCAGTCCCAGATCACCGGCTGGGTGCCGTTGGTGGTGTTGCTCTGCGGGACGTCCAGGCAGCGGCCGGAGGCAACGCTCGACAGCGCGAAGGAGGTGGTCGGCGGCGGCGTGGTGGTCGGCGGCGGCGTGGTCGGCGGCGGGGTGCTGGTGTCGCCGCCACTGACCCGGTACACCACCGTGCCGTGCGCCGGAACGCTGGCGGAAATGGAGCCGGTGCTCGTGCTGGTGGTGTTGCTCCAGGCGTCCACCAGGGTGAAGGAGCTGCCGGACTTGCCGACGGCGGCGGCCGTCGTGGAGATCGTCGTCGTCGAACCGCTCTGGTTGAACAGCGCGACCGCGACGTCACCGTTGGCCAGCCGCTTGGCCAGCACGCGACGGGTGCCGTCGAACGACACCTGGCCGGCCTGCAAGCCCAGGGCGTCCTGGTTGATGCCGATCAGGTTCGCGTTCTTGAGGATCGTCTGCGTCGCGGCGTTCATGTTGCGGACGTCGTTGCCGGCGATCAGCGGCGACGCCATCATCGCCCACATCGCGAAGTGGCTGCGCATCTCGGTGTCGTTCATGCCGCCCCGGCCGACCTCCATCATGTCCGGGTCGTTGAATCCACCCGGGCGCGCGTACGAGGCCAGCGGGACGGTCACGTTGATGATGTTCTGGATGCCCATCGGGTAGCCGTTGGTCTGCCCGGTGTCCCACGCGTTGGTGATGTCCTCGGTGGTGCGCCACATGTTCGCCACGTCGCCCCAGTTGCGCTGCGGGCCGGTCTTGGCGTGGATGCTGTTGGAGTTGATGCTGTAGACGATCGGCCGGCCGGTCGCGGCCAGCGCGTCGCGCATCTTGGCGAACGTGGTGACCTGGTCGTTGATGCTGCCGTTCGGGGAGCACCAGTCGTACTTGAGGAAGTCGACGCCCCAGGCGGCGAACTGCCGGGCGTCCTGCGCCTCGTGGCCCTGGCTGCCGGTCGCGCCGGGGTAGCTGTTGAAGTACTGCGCGCAGGTCTTGTCGACGGGCACCTGGTAGAGACCGAACTTCAGCCCCCGGGCGTGCAGGTAGTCGCCGAGCGCCTTCATCCCGCTCGGGAAGCGGGTCGGGTCGCCCTGGAGGTTGCCGGAGCTGTCGCGGTTCGGGTTGAACCAGCAGTCGTCGACCACGACGTACTGGTAGCCCAGATCGCGCATTCCGTTGCTGACCATCGCGTCGGCGGTCTGCCGGATCAGCCCTTCGTTGATGTTGCAACCGAAGGAGTTCCAGCTGTTCCACCCCATCGGGGGTGTCCGGGCGACGCCGTTCTCCAGCGCCTGGGCCCCGGGTGCCCGCAGGCCCACGAGGGCGGCGGCCACGAGGAGCCCGGCCGCCGCTGCCCGCCCCCAGTGACGGGCTCGGATTCGCTTCATTCGGGAGCGTCCTTTCGGTAGTGCCATCCACGGGGGACGGCAACCCGGATGAGGCGGGCACCGTCGTGTGCGCGACCACTGTTAGCGTTAACAGCAGACGCCGGTCATATTACGGAGCCGTTTCGTCGAATTCAACTACTTCCATGTCTCGACGTATCGGCGAGCGGACCCACCAGGGCAGGCGCAGGCCCCGTCGGTCACGGATGACCGACGGGGCCCATTCCCGCCGCAGACGGCCGGGGGTACGGCCGGTCGGGGCGAGCCCGCCTCAGCTACGCAACTGCCACTGCTGGTTGGTGCCGCCGTTGCACGACCAGAGGATGAGCTTCGTGCCGTTCGCCGTTGCGGCGCCGTTCGCGTCCAGGCAGAGGCCCGACTGCACGCCGGTGATCGTGCCGTTGGCGTTGACGTTCCACTGCTGGTTGGCCTGGCCGTTGCAGTCCCAGATCACCACCTTGGTGCCGTTGGCGGTGCCGGCACCGGAGGCGTCCAGGCACTTGTTGCCGTACACCATGAGCTGCCGGCTTGCGGTCACCGTCCACCGCTGGTTGGTGGCTCCGCTAATGCAGTCCCAGAGCTGGGCCTGCGTGCCGTTGGTGGTGACGGATCCGCCGATCTCGGCGCAGCGACCCGACTGGACGCCCACGATCTGCCCACTCTGCGGGTTGGTGCTGCCGCCGCCCTGGACGCCGGCCGCCGCGATCACGGACTGCGCGCCCGACGGCCAGTTTCCGTTGGAGACCGTGACGTTGCTGTTGACCACGTTGCCCCGGTCGCCGTTCGTCACGTTGGTGCTGCCGTTGGTCGACCAGTTGTTGGTGACGGTGAAGTTGCCCATGTTCTCCGCGTAGTAGTAGTTCGCGGTGGCCCAGGTGCCGGTGGAGGAGAACACGTTGTTGCGGGCGGTGTAGTAGCGCGAGCCCTCGTCGAAGTAGAGCCCGAACCAGCCGTTGGTTCGCAGGCAGTAGTTCTGGTTGATGGTCCCGCCCGGGTTCGCCGAGAGCGTGTAGATGCACCCGCCGTCGGTCATCTGCTGCATCACGTCGTGCACGTAGTTGCCGATGACCTGGTTGTTCGACGCGGTCGTGGCCGTGGAGTAGCGCGGCTGGTAGTTGTAGAGGCCCCGGTTGGCGTAGTGCTGGCTGCCACCGGCGTCGTTGGCGCCCCAGCCGTAGCCGACGGACAGCCCGGTGTACGGCATGTTGTAGACCTCGTTCTGCGAGACCAACGAGGTGCTGACGTAGGTGGTCAGGATCGACACCACGCCCCGGTACTCCACGCCCAGGTCGTGCACCCGGTTGTTGCTGATGGTAACGTTCCGGTTGACCATCCGCTGGTCGCCGGGGTGGTGGGCGTCGGCGCGCACGCCGCCGACCACGATGCCGCCGGCCGAGTTGCGGGCGATCTCGGAACGGGTGACCGTGATGTTGCTGGTACCCAGGCCGACACCGCTCGCGTGGGCGTTGGCGTCGTTGCCGATGCCGATGGCCGTCTGACCCAGGTTGACGAACTGGGAGTCGCTGAAGGAGATGGTGTTGGCGGCCGACACCTGCACGGCGGCGGGCATCTGGGCCCAGCTCGGCCGGGTGGCCTCGAACAGCGGGCAGCCCTCCTGGCAGGAGGTCAACGCGTCGGACGGGCGGGCCCAGGTGCCGACGATGTGCGCGCCGGTCTGCTGGTCGGCGAAGCCGTTGCTGCTGCTCGGGCCGAGCCAGCTCGTACCGGTGAAGGTGACGCCGCTGAACGAGATGTGGTGCGCGGGCGCGTCGTACGTGCCGCCCACGTTGACCAGCGACTGGAGCTGCGGCAGCTCCACGCTGACGCTGTTCATGTTCTGCCCGGCGAGCGGGATGTAGTTGAGCTGCCCGCTGCCCGGGTTGAGATACCACTCCCCCGCCGAGTCGAGGAACTCGTACGCGTTGGCCAGGTAGAACGGGCCGGCCCGGTGCGGACGGGACAGGGTGTCGAAGCCGAACGTGTTGTTGTTCCAGGCCGGCTGCTGCATCGTCAGGAAGTTCCCGCTGATGCTCTGCACGGGCGAGTACCGGTCGGTGAACGAGCCGACGCTCTCCACCTCGACCCGGCTCTGGTTACCGACGTTGTTCAGGTAGCTCAACGCGCTGTTGCTGAACCGCATGCCGGTCGTGGTGAAGGTGAAGTCGGCGCGGTTGACGGCGGTACGCGCCCGGGTGGCGATGGCGCCGTTGACGTAGAGCTGGCGGCTGTCCAGCCCGGTGGGGACGCTGGCTCGCCAGATGTTCTTCGCGGAGTCGACAAGCGACCAGCCGGTGACCGCCCGCGCGCCGCTGATCGTCGGGTGGGCCGAGGCGGCCGCCCGCCAGATCACCTGGTAGCCGTTGGTGCCGGAGTCGGCGGCGGTCAGCCGCAGCGGCGAGGTGAGCCGGTACACGCCGTCGGCCAGTTCCACGACGATGTCGCCGGACATGGAGCTGTTGAGCGTCCGGACGGCGGCCTGCGCGCCGGCAAGCGAGCACGGCTGGCTGGCGGAGCAGGTGCTCCCGCCGCCCGACGGGGACGCGTAGAGGGTGGTGGTCGCCGCGGCGGCCGGTGTGGCCGCGGCGGTGACGGCGACCATTGCGGTCAGTGCCGCCGTGGCGGCGCCGGCGAGGAGCCGGCGCGCCACGGCGATGGATGAGACGGACACTGGACGGTCTCCTGGGGGGGTAGAGGTGGGGTGGTGGGGTTAGCGCTAACAACATGGGCGTGCCGACGCCCGGTCAGGCGACGACCTTGCGGAGGTGGTGCAGGCCGTCGACCGCGAGGCGGTCCTGGGTGGGGGCCAGGGGCCGCCAGATCGACGCCGCGGTGGCGATGGTGGCGTTGTCGGCCGTGAACGACTCGATGCAGACCGCGCCCCGGTAGCCGGTGCCCCGCAGGACGGAGAAGAAGCGCGGCCAGTCGAAGTGGTCCGCGCCGGGAGCGCCCCGATCGGTGCCGCTGACCTGGACGTGCTTGATGTGCGGACCGGCCAGCGCGAGGGCCGCGTAGGGGTCTGCCTCCTCGATGTTCATGTGGTACGTATCGATCATGATGCCGACGCTCGACGGCAGGCCGTCGATCGCCTCGATCGTCTGCTCGACGGTGTTGAGCACGCTCGTCTCGTAGCGATTCAGCGCCTCGACACCGATGCTCACGCCACACTCGCCGGCCCGGTCGGCGACCGGCGCGAGCGCCCGCCGGAAGTCGGCGTAGCAGGCCGCGCGGGCCGCCGCCGACATCCGCCAGGTACGCCCGACGGCCGCGTACACCGGACCGCCGACGCAGGGCGCGCCGACCGCCGCCGCGCTCGCCACACACCCCATGAGGTACGCGACGGTCGACTCGACGACGGCCGGCGGGGCGTCCACCAGATCCCGCCCGGGCGGGGTGACCGCGCAGACCCCGGCCGCGGCGAGACCGTGCTCGGCCAGCAGGTCCCGCGTGCGGACGGGATCCCAGTCACCGGGCTGCTCGATCGGCAGTTCGACCGCCTCGAACCCGAACGAGGCGATCCGCGGGATCAACCGGGCGAGGGCCTCGTCGTCGACCGGCGAGGCCCACACCCAGGGGTTGACGCCAATGGCGTACACCGCAACCTACTTCCAGCGCTGGGGGTAGCCGGGCAGGTCACGGCAGCCGCACATCGCGTAGTGCAGCGGCGGCATGCTCGCGTCGAGGTACTGGTCCAGGTTGTCCTGGGTGATCGTGGGCTGCGGCAGCTTCCACGGGCTGGACACCTGCTTGCCGTCGAGGATGTCCAGCGCGGCGATGATCGGCGTCCGCCACTGGTACGTCGGGTAGGTCGGCGCGATGGCGGTGAGCTGCTTGTCCTTCCAGAGCTTCAGGAAGTCGAGCTGGTCCTCGCCGTTAATCGGCGGTACGGGCTTGCCGGCGTCCTGGAACGCCTCGACCGCCGCCACGGCGACCGCTCCGGCGTCCATCCAGACCCCGTCGATCGTGCCGTACCGCTGGATGTAGTCGTTCACGATCTTCTTGGTCTTGGCGGGGTCGCCGTCGGTGAACTCCACGCCCACGACGTCGACCTTCGCCTTGTCCAGCGCGATCTTCGCGGCCGACCAGCGGGTCTCCAACACGTCGACCCCGGGCAGGATGCGCAGCGCCAGCAGCTTGCCGCCGGGCTTCATCTTCTGGCTGACGAACTCCGCGCCGACGTGGCCGAAGCCGTAGCCACCCACCGGGTTGATGAACGTCACCGGGCAGGTCGTGTTGACGCCCCGGTCGAAGACGACCACCGGCAGGCCGGCCTTGCAGGCGGCCTCGACGGCCGGGGTGAGTGTGGCGGTGGTGTTCGGCGACACGATGAGCGCGTCGCAGCTCTTGCCGAGCAGATCGTTGATGTCGGCGATCTGCTTCTGGTCCTTGCCCTCGGCGTCGACGTGCACGAACTCGCTGATGCGGGACTTCTGCGCCTCGACCTCGGCCTGCATGGTCTTGAAGCCGACCTGCCGCCACGGGTTGTTCAGCGCCGCGTTCGAGAAGCAGATCTTGTGCGGACCGGCCTTCTTGAACTTGGCGGTGTCCACCATCTTCGGGTTGAGCACCTGCTCCCACGGCTTGTCCGCCGGGCCCGTAGGGGCGGCGTCGAGCAGGGCCAGCTCGTTGTCGTAGTCGGCCTGCACGAAGAACTTGGACTGCTCCCCGGTGCCGGACCCCGCGGCGGCGGACGCGCTGCCGGACGGGGACGCGGTCGGCTCGTCGGTGGCGCATCCGGCGGCGGCCAGCGTCAGCACACCGGCCGCAGCCAGGGCGGTCATGGATCGTCTCATCGAATCACCTTTATCTTGAGGAGGAGGAACGCGAAGCCGAGACCGCCACGGCGAGCAGGATGATCAAGCCTTGGACGGTCGATCTGAGGGCACCGGAGACGCCGGTGAAGTTCATCAGCGCGAAGAGCGTCTCGAGGGTCAGTGCGCCGAGCATCGCCCCGACGACCGAGCCGCGACCGCCGCCGAGGGCGACCCCGCCGAGCACGACGGCGGTGATCGCGGCGAACTCCAGGCCGACTCCGGCCTGGAACGACACACCGCTGTACCCGCCGAGCAGGATCGCCGCGACCGCCGCCGCGACACCGCTCAGCACGAACGCGATCGTCTTGGTGAGACCGACGCGTACGCCGCTCAACTCGGCGGTGCGCGGATTGTCCCCGACGGCGACGAGCGTGCGGCCGAAGTCCGAGCGGGTCAGCACCACGGCGATCGCGGCGACGACCACCAGCACGAGCAGCGCGTACGGGATCCGGCCGAGCAGCGGCACGTCCTCGATGGCCCGTCGACCGAACCGACGGAACTCCTCGGAGAGGCCGCCCTTCGGTGCGCCGTCGGACCACAGGTAGACGGCGCCGACGAGGATCAGGAACATGCCCAGGGTGGTGATGAAGGAGGGCACCCGCAGCACCGTGGTGACCAGACCGTTGACCAGCCCGACGAACGCGCCACCGACGAGCAGCAACGCGACCACCGGCCAGGTGCGCGACGGGTCGCTGTCGATGAGGCGGGCAGCCACGACGACCTGCGCCGTGACCAGGGAGCCCACCGAGAGGTCGAACTCCCCGCTGACGATCACGAAGTACTGACCGGCGGCGAGCAGGATGATCGGCGCGGAGCGACCCAGGAACGACATCAGCGACCCGGGGGCGAGGAAGTCGGGTTGCACGAACGCGATGATGATCAGCAGCACCGCCAGGAGCGCGGCGATCGGCGCGATCCCGTCGAGGCGGATCCGGAGGGTGAGCGGACGGCGCTCGGCGACCCGCATGGTCAGGACCCCGCCTTTCGCATGGCCCGTCGGGCGTAGACGGCGACCGCGGCGATGATGATCACGCCACGGATCACCTGCTTGAAGAACGCGTCGACCTCGAGCTGGTTGAAGACCGCGTCGATGCTGGCGAGCAGCAGCACGCCGCCGATCGTGCCGAGGACGCCCCCGCGCCCGCCCGCGAGGGCGGTGCCACCGAGGACCACCGCGGCGATGGACTCCAGGTCGTAGAGCCCCTCGGTGCCCACCCGCGGGGCGCCGGAGCCGAGCCGGCTGGCCAGGTAGACGCCGGCCAGCCCGGCACAGAGGGAACACAGCACGTGGGCCGTGACGAGGACCCGGTCGTTGCGGACGCCGGAGAGCCGGGCGACCTCCGGATCACCCCCGACGGCCACCAGGTGGTGGCCGAACCGGGTACGCGAGAGGACGAACCAGGCCGCCGCGGTCACCGCGAGCAGCAGCAGGAAGGACACCGGCACCGGGCCGACCCGCTGGTAGCCGAGCGTCCGGACGAGAGCGGGCGCGCTCTCGCCGGCCGGGCCGTCGTAGCCGTTGTCGAGGTAGCCCTTGAGCAGCAGTCCGACGCCGAGGGTCGCGATGAACGCGTTGATCCGCAGCTTGGTGACGAGCAGCCCGTTGAGCAGTCCGACGCCGGCGCTGACCGCGAGCGCCAGCCCGATCGCCGGCAGCAGGGCGCCGTCGCTGCCGTTCATCGCCTCGGCCGCCACCAGGGTGCTGAGGCTGATCACGAACGCCACGGAGAGGTCGAGCGACCCACCGAGGATGACCAGGGTCTGCCCGACGGCGACGAGGCCGAGGCCGGCGGCGACGTGCAGCAGGCTCACCGTCGTCGACTGGTTGAAGAGCTGACCACCGTCGAGCATGACGATCAGCCAGCCGACCACGAGGGTGAGGGCAAGGGCCACGTACACGCCCGGCACGGCACGGCGGGCGGGACGCAGCGACAGGGCGGTCATGAGACAGCCTCCCGGACGGTGGTGGTGCCGACGGCCAGGGCGACGACGTCCTCCTCGGTCGCGCCGGCGGGCAGCTCGCCCGCGATCCGACCGTCGCGCAGGACGACGATCCGGTCGCTCATACCGAGCAGCTCCGGCAGCTCCGACGAGATCATCAGCACCGCCGCGCCGTCGCTGGCGAGGCGGCGGACGAGGTCGTGGATGGCGGACTTCGCCCCCACGTCGATGCCCCGGGTCGGCTCGTCGAAGATCAGGATGCGCGGGCTCAGCGCCAGCCAGCGGGCCAGCACGACCTTCTGCTGGTTGCCGCCGGAGAGGAAGCGGATCTCCTGGTCGTCGCCGGCCGAGCGGACCTCCACGGCGGCGAGCAGCTCGCGTACCCGTGCCGTGCGGGCGGCGCGACCGGACCGTGTCGCGAAGGCGGCCCGGCTGGCCAGCAGCGCGTTGTCGAGCACCGATTGCCGTGCCACGATGCCCTCGCCCTTGCGGTCCTCGGTGACGTACGCGATGCCGGCCCGCATGGCGGCGCGCGGCGAGCGCAGCCGCACCGGTTCGCCGTCCAACTCGACGGCGCCGGTCGTGAACGGCGCCACGCCGAAGAGCGCCCGAGCGAGCGCGGATCGTCCGGAGCCCTGTAGGCCGCCGACGCCGAGCACCTCGCCGGCGCGCAGCTCGAGGTCCACTCCCCGCAGCTTGCGGTTACCCCCGTCGCGGACGGTGAGCCGGACCGGCCCACGGTCGTCGGGACCGGCCCGCTCGGGGTAGTAGCTGGACAGCTCGCGGCCGACCATGTGCCGGACCAGCTCGTCGGCGGTCGTGCTCGCGGTGTCCACCGTGGTCACCCGGCGACCGTCCTTGAGCACGGTGATCCGGCTGGACAGGTCGAAGACCTCGGTGAGCCGGTGCGACACGTACAGCAGACCGATCCCGCGCTCCTGGAGGCGGCGTACCAGCCCGTAGAGCAGTTCGACCTCCTGGTCCGCGAGGGCCGCGGTCGGCTCGTCCATGATGAGCAGTCGCGCGTCCAGGGCGAGCGCCTTGGCGATCTCGACGACCTGCTGCTGGGCGACGCCGAGCCGGCCGACCCGGGCGTCGGCCGGCAGGGCGGTCTCGCCGATCGAGGTGAGCAGGTCGCGGGTGCGGTCGAGCATCGCGCGGCGGTCCACCAATCCACGCCGGACCGGTTCGTGGCCCAGGTAGACGTTCTCCGCGACGGTGCGCTCGGGCAGCAGGTTGAATTCCTGGTGGATGATGCCGACGCCGGCGCGCTGGGCATCACGGGGGCCGTGGAACGCGCGCGGTTGGCCGGCGAACTCGACGGTGCCCTCGTCCGGGGCGTACCCGCCCGAGACGATCTTCATGAGCGTCGACTTGCCGGCGCCGTTCTCACCGACGACGGCGTGCACCTCGCCCGGCGCGACGTCGAGGTCGACGCCCTCGAGGACGCGTACACCGAGGAACGACTTGCCGATGCCCCGCAGGGCCAGCAGCGGTGCCGGTGGTGGATCTGACATCCCGATAGCCCTTACAGATAGTAGTCATCGACGAGGTCAGCACAGCCGCCGGTAGGCCGTTCGACGCGCTGAGTGACGCACTTTCGCAGCTTGCTGAAGAACTTGCGTTTTTATGGTGCAAACATTTCCTTGACATCGAGGAAACATCACACGTATGAAGATAGATGTTTGGATGCGGGTCCGCAATCCTCGATCTGCGGCGACAGCCAGGCCCAGCACTCGATCGGCACGAGTGCGGGCATGGACCGGTCAGGCCCGACTACCCCTACCCGGGGGTAACATCAGACGCTCGACGTTATATTGACAGTCCTCAATGGATGATTCATCCTGACCTCGCAGACCATGGACGAGATCACAGCCCACATCACGCTGTGTGACATCCAGCGGGGCTGACTGCCGTCTCGGCGTACGGCACGACGACCGCGACCAGCACACCCGTGGCTCTCGCGCGCCCAGGCACGACCTGACGCGCTGTCGGCCCGTGCTCGCAATCGCCAGTTGCCCGCCCAAACCTAGGAGACGGCATGCGTCGCCCCACAATGATCATTGGATTGATCGTCGGCCTGTTGGTGGCCCTCGGCCTGGCCCCGCCAGCGTCGGCCGCCCCGGCGTTCCGCGCCCTGTTGTTCACCAAGACCGCCGGCTACCGGCACGACTCGATCCCGGCCGGGATCTCGATGATCCAGCAGCAGGCCGCCGCGAACAACTTCGAGGTGGTGGCGACCGAGGACGCGAGCGTCTTCACGGCCGCCAACCTCGCCACCTTCGACGTCGTCATCATGCTCCAGACCTCCGGCATGGTCTGGACCTCGGCCTCCCAGCGCCAAGCCATCGAGGGCTACCTCGCCAGTGGCAAGGGCATCGTGGGCGTGCACAACGCCACCGACATGGGCATCGAGTCTGAGTACCCGTGGTGGGACCAGATGATGAACGGCGGCGCCCACATGCCCGAGCACTCCCCCGGAGTCCTCGCCGGCACCGCCATCGTCGCCGACAAGCAGCACCCCTCGACGGTCGGCCTGCCGGACCGCTGGAGCCGCAGCGAGGAGTGGTACAACTTCGACTCCAACCCGCGCGGCAACGTGCACGTCCTGGTGACCGCCGACGAGCGCACGTACAACCCGGGCTCGCGGGCGATGGGCCCGGACCACCCGATCTCGTGGTGCCGCAACACCGGTGGCGGACGGGTGTGGGCCACCGCGATGGGCCACGCCATCGACTCCTACAGCGAGACCTACTTCCGCAACCACGTCCTGGGCGGCATCAAGTGGGCCGCCGGCAACCTGCCCGGCGACTGCGGCGGCACCGTCTGGGGCAACTTCGAGAAGCGCACGCTCGACGACAACACCGCGGACCCGATGGCGCTGTCCGTGCTGCCGGACGGTCGCGTCCTGTACGTCCAGCGGGGTGGCCAGGTCAAGATCTTCAAGCCGAGCACGAACAGCACCGTCACCGCCGCCACGCTGAGCGTCTACACCGGCGGTGAGGACGGCCTCACCGGCGTCGCGATAGACCCCGCGTTCGCCAGCAACGGATACGTCTACCTGTACCACTCACCAGCGAGCAGCTCGACCGACGTCAACCGGGTGTCCCGCTACACGCTCTCCGGTGACACGCTCAACCTGTCCACCGAGGCCCGGATCATCGACATCCCCGCTTACCGGGACCGGACCTTCGCGGAGCCCGGACACACCGGCGGCTACATCGACTTCGGCCCGGACGGCAACCTCTACATCGGCACCGGCGACGACACGCCGCCCAACCTCGACCCCAACTGGCAGGGGTACGCCCCGCTGGACTGGCGCTCGGGCAAGTCCAACCTGGACGCCGCCCGCTCCGCCGGTAACACCAACGACCTGCGCGGCAAGCTGCTGCGCATCAAGCCCTCGGCCAGCGGCGGGTACACCATCCCGACGGGCAACCTCTACCCCCAGGGCACGGCGCAGACCAAGCCCGAGGTGTACGCCATGGGCTTCCGCAACCCGTTCCGCTTCTCGATCGACCCGGTCACCGGCTGGGTCTACCTGGCCGACTACGGGCCGGACCGCAACCCGCCGACGACCAACCGCGGCCCGGAGGGTCTCGTCGAGCTGAACGTGATCAAGACGGCCGGCAACTACGGCTGGCCGTTCTGCCACGGCAACAACCAGCCGTACGCGCCGTTCAACCCGGACACCGGTGTGGTCGGGGCGAAGTTCAACTGCAGCGCGCCGGTCAACAACTCGCCCAACAACACCGGCCTGGTCAACCTCAAGCCGGTCGTCTCGCCGAACATCTGGTACGGCTACCCGGCCTCGACGACCTTCCCCGAGCTGGGCTCCGGCGGGTCGGCCCCGATGGGCGGCCCGGTGTACCGGTACAACGCGAACAACCCGTCGGCGACGAAGTTCCCGCCGTACTACGACGGCGTGCACTTCTTCTACGAGTGGGCCCGCAACTACGTCAAGGAGGTCCACTTCGACTCCTCGACGGCGGTCACCCGGACCAACCCCTTCCTGCCCGGCGGCAACTTCAACAAGCCCATGGACATGGAGTTCGGCCCCGACGGTTCGCTGTACCTGCTGGAGTGGGGCTCGAACTTCGGCGGCGGCAACAACGACTCCGGGCTCTACCGGATCGACTACATCCAGGGCGGCCGGTCACCGATCGCGAAGGCCGTCGGCACGCCGACCAGCGGCAGCGCCCCGCTGACCGTCCAGTTCAGCAGCGCCGGCACAAACGACCCGGACCCTGGCAACACCCTCAGCTACCAGTGGACCTTCGGTGACGGTGGTACGTCCACGGCAGCCAACCCGACACACACCTACACGACCAACGGCGACTACACCGCACAGCTGAAGGTCACCGACAACACCGGCAAGACCGGCTTCGCCAACGTGCAGATCACCGTCGGCAACACCGCCCCGGTGGTCACCATCAACGTGCCGCCCAACGGCGGCATGCTGAACTTCGGCGACAAGGTCTCGTACACGGTCAGTGTCTCCGACCCCGGCGGCGCGGCCATCGACTGCACCAAGGTGTTCGTCAACCCGGCCCTCGGCCACGACGACCACGCCCACGAGACCACCGAGTACCCGGGCTGTTCGGGGACCATCTCCACCGACCTGCTCGGTGGGCACCCCGAGGGCGCGAACCTGTACTACGTGCTCAACGCCCGCTACACCGACAACGGCGGCTCGGGTGGCGGCTCGCCGCTGACCGGCTACGCGCAGGCGATCCTGCAGCCGAAGCACAAGCAGGCCGAGTATTTCAGCAGCCAGTCGGGCATCCGGGTCGTCGACCAGAGCGCCGCGGAGAGCGGTAAGCGCGTCGGTGACATCTCCAACAACGACTGGGTAGCGTTCAACCCGATGAGCCTGTCGAACATCAGCACCGTCAGCTACCGGCTGTCCTCGCCCAGCGGCGGCGGAAGCATCGAGCTGCGGGCCGACTCGCCGACCGGCACCCTGCTGGCCACCACGTCGGTGCCCAGCACCGGCGGCTGGGACAACTACCAGTCCACGGCGGCGACGAGCGTCGCGGCCCTGTCCGGGACGCACACCCTCTACATGGTGTTCAAGGGCAGCTCGTCCAACTGGTTCGACCTCGACGCCTTCACCTTCGGCGGCAACGGCGTGGGGGTGCCCGGCGGCAGCGACCCGGGTACCGGTGGCGTGGCCGGGAAGACCTGGACCCTCACGGCCCAGCACAGCGGCAAGCTGATGGACGTCAGCGGGGTCTCCACCGCCGACGGCGCCCAGGTCGTGCAGTGGGCGGCCACCGGGGGCAACAACCAGAAGTGGCAGGCGGTGGACGCCGGCGGCGGCGCCGTCTACCTCAAGGCGGTGCACAGCGGTAAGTGCCTCGACGTCGTCGGCGGCTCGACCGCACAGGGCGCCTTCCTGCAACACACCACCTGCAACAACTCCAACCAACAGAAGTTCACCGTGACGGCGACCGGCACCACCGGGGTCTACACGGTCAAGAGCGCGCTGAGCGGGCTCTGCCTGGACGTCAACGGCGCCTCGACCGCTGACGGGGCCCGCCTGCTGCAGTGGGGCTGTCACAGCGCCGCCAACCAGCAGTGGCGGTTCACCCAGGTCTGATCACCGGACCTGGCGCGAACGAAGCGCCGGCCACCCGCTCCTGACGACGGGTGGCCGGCGCTCCGGCTTTTCAGCGCCGCGCCGTCAGCGGAGCAGTCCGGCGTCGCGCAGCGCCACCCACAGCCGCTCCGGGACGTCCGCGTCGAAGCGGCGCAGGGTCTCGGTCACCTGGGCCTCGTCCCGCAGGCCGACCACCGTCGAGACCACCACCGGGTGCCGGCGGACGAACGCCAGCGCCGCCTGGGGCAGCGTGACGCCGTGCTCCTGGCAGACCGCCGCGATCCGGCGGGCCCGTTCGATCACCTCGGGCGGCGCCTGCTGGTAGTTGTAGGTCGCGTCGGCCGGCGGCTGGTCACGGGCCAGCAGCCCGGAGTTGTAGACCCCGGCGATCACCACGCCCACCCCCGCGGCCTGCGCGGCCGGCAGCAGGTCGTCGGCCGCGCCCTGTTCGAGCAGGGTGTAGCGGCCGGCGCACATCACCACGTCGATGTCGGTCTCCTGGACGAAGCGGGCCAGCATCGCCGACTGGTTCATGCCGGCGCCGATCGCGCCGACGACCCCCTGGTCACGCAGCTCGACCAGGGCCGGTACCGCCTCGGTCGCCGCCTGCTCCCAGTGCTCGTCCGGGTCGTGCAGGTAGACGACGTCCACGCGGTCCAGGCCGGTGCGGTCCAGGCTGGCCTCCAACGACCGCAGGACGCCGTCGCGGCTGAAGTCCCAGACCCGCCGGTGGTCGGCCGGCACGTCGAACCCCTCGGGGTCGCGGTCCCGCGCGCCCTCGGGCGAGGGTACGAGCAGCCGCCCGACCTTCGTCGACACCACGTACTCGTCGCGGGGCCGAGACCGCAGCGCCGCCCCCAACCGCCGCTCGGACAGGCCGAGACCGTAGTGCGGCGCGGTGTCGAAGTACCGGATGCCGGCGTCCCAGGCGGTGTCGACGGCCGCCGCGAACTCCTCGTCCGACGTCCCCCGGTACAGGTTGCCGCCCTGCGCCGCGCCGAAGCCCAGCGTGGTGAGGCGTACCCCCGGTCGCCGGGGCAGCTCCCGGCCCGTCACGGCTCCCCCAGCCCGTACGCGCGGGCGGCGGTCTCCCGCCAGATCGACGCCTGCTCCGCGTCGGCGAGCGGTTCCAGCAGATCGGCGAGGACGCCGACCCACCGGGTGTAGGAGCTGGCGAGCAGGCACACCGGCCAGTCGGAGCCGAACATGAGCCGGTGCGGTCCGAACGCGTCGAGCGCGTGGTCGATGGCGGGGCGCAGGTCGGCAGCGGACCAGGACGAGCCGTCCACCTCGGTCACCAGGCCGGAGAGCTTCGCGGTGACATTCGGCTCGGCGGCGAGCGCCCGCAGGTTGGCGGGCCAGTCGCCCAGGTCTCCCCTGCCGAGCGACGGCTTGGCGAGGTGGTCCAGGACGAACGACACCTCGGGCAGGTCCCGGACGAGCCGCGTGGCCGCCGGCAGTTGATGGTCGCGGACCAGCAGGTCGTAGGCGAGACCGGCGGCCCCGACGGCCGCGATGCCCCGCCGAACGTCGCGCCGGTCGAGGTACGCCGGGTCGGGCTCGGACTGGACCAGGTGGCGGATGGCGACCAGCCGCTCCCCGCCGCGGGCGGCGCGCAGGCGGTCGAGGCGCTCGTCGATGTCGTCGGCGGCGAGGTTGACCCAGCCGACGACGCCGCCGATGAGGGGATCGTCGGCCGCGATGCCCAACAGGTGTTCCGTCTCCGCCACGGAGGCGATGGACTGCACGACGACGGTCTCGGTGACCCCGGCGGCCCGCGCCGCCGGAGCGAGATCCGCCGGGGTGAAGTCGTTGTCGATGGCCGCCATCGTGTCCGGGTCGATCCACGGTTGCGGGTGCCGGGCGCGGACCCAGAGGTGGTGGTGCGCGTCGATGATGCCGGGACGCCCGGTCGGCGTGGGCCCGGTCATCGGCCCAACCATCCGCCGTCGACGGGCAGGACGGTGCCGTGCACGTAGTCCGACGCGCTGGCGGCCAGGAACACGGTGGCGCCGGCCAGGTCGTCGGCGCGTCCCCACCGGCCGGCCGGGATCCGACCCAGGATGGCGTCGTTGCGTACCGGGTCGTCGCGCAGCGCCTGGGTGTTGTCGGTGGCGATGTACCCGGGCGCTATCGCGTTGACGTTGACGCCGTGTCCGGCCCACTCGTTGGACAGCGCCTTGGTCAGCCCGGCGAGGCCGGACTTGGCCGCCGTGTAGCTCGCGACGTTGATGCCGCCCTGGAAGCTCAGCAGCGAGGCGGTGAAGATGACCTTGCCGTGGCCCCGGTCGACCATCCGCCGGCCGATCTCCCGGGTCAGCACGAACTGGCTGGACAGGTTGACCTGCACCACCCGGTCCCACATCTCGTCGGGGTGCTCCACGGCCGGCGCCCGGGCGATCGTGCCGCCGTTGTTCACCAGGATGTCCACCGGCGCGACCGCCTCGGCCTCCTCGGCCAGCCGGTACACCGCGGCCCGGTCGCCCAGGTCGGTCCGGATGGCGGTGAACCGACGACCGGCGGCCTCGACGCGCCGTTGGACCTCACTGCCCTCCGGTTCCAACTGCGCCGACACCCCGATGATGTCCGCGCCGGCCAACGCCAGGGCCTCGGCCATCGCCAGGCCGATCCCCCGCCGGGCCCCGGTTACCAGGGCGGTCCGTCCGGTCAGGTCGAACAGGACGCTCATCGCTCCTCCTCCCGCCAGTCGAGCAGCACCTTCATGACACCTCCGCCGGACTCCAGGGCCGTGAACGCGTCCGTGACGCCGGCCACCGGGAGCACCCGGGAGATCAGCTCCTGGGCCGGGATGACGCCCGCCGCCACCAGCCGGATCGCCTCGACGACGTCCTCGCGCCGGTACAGCCGCGCGCCCAGCAACTCCAGTTCCCGCCAGAAGAAGCGGTGCAGGTTCACCGGACGTGGCTGCGGGTGGATCGCCACCATCACCAGCCGGCCCCGGGTGGTCAGCACGTCCACCGCCGTGCTGACGCCGGCGGCCGAACCGGACACCTCGAACGCGACGTCCGCGCCCGCGCCGCCGGTCCGTTCGTTGACCAGCGCCACCACGTCGGTCGGCCCCGGGTCGACGGCCTCGATGCCGATGCCCGACGCGACTCCGCGCCGGAAACCGTCCGGTTCGACGAGCAGGACCTGGGCCCCCCGCTCACGGGCGACGGCGGCGATGAGGACGCCCACCGGGCCCCCGCCGACGACGACCACGTGCTCGCCGGACGCCACCTGCGCCCGGCCGACGTCGTGCACCGCCACGGCGACGGGCTCGACGAGCGCCGCGCGGTCCAACGGCAGGTCGTCGGGGAGCGGCAGCACCAGGTCGGCCGGCACCGTCCAGGACGACTGCATCGCGCCGGGCGAGTCGATGCCGAGGAAGTCCATCGCGTGACAGATGTGCGAGTGGCCACGACGGCACGCCGGGCACTGCCCGCAGGCGCGCGTGGGCATCACGGTGACGGGCTGCCCGACCCGCAGATCGGTCACGCCGTCGCCGACCGCGGCGACGCGCCCCGACATCTCGTGTCCCAGGACCGCCGACGCGCCGACCCGGGCGTCCATGTCGCCGTGGAAGATGTGCAGGTCCGTACCGCAGATCCCGGTGTACGCCACCGCGATCCGTACCTGGCCGGGGCCCGGCGGTTCCGGTGCGCGGTCCTCGATCCCGAGGTCCCGTGCTCCCTTGTAGACAACTGCCTTCACTGCTGCTCCGTCTCGACGTGGTTGGTACGTACGGTGCGGGTGACAGGGCGGCCGGAGCCGCGTCCGCGGTGTCGGCGCCACGGACACGGTAATCATCCGACCAATTGCGGTCCAGTGCGGATACGGTCCGTGCCGGCTCAGTGCCGCAGCGGCGCCACGTCGTTCGGGGACGTGACCGCGTCGACGAGCAGGGCCTCGACCCCGGCCGGCACGGCGGCGACCGGGTGCTCGGCCACGGCGAGCAGCCGCTTGCCGGCTCGCTCCGGACGGACGTTCGGGCTGTCGGCGGTCGGAGTCCCCGGACGGTGTCCGGCGGCCGCGATCGCCGCCTCGTCCACCCGTACCCCGAGGCCGGGTGTCTCACCCAGGACGAACGCGCCGTCCTCGACGTGCAGGTCGAGGCCGATACCCGTCGGTGGTCGGAGATCCTGCAACTCGCTGACCAGGTGGTTGGGCACCGAGGTCGCGGCGTGCAGGAGACCGACGGGGATGTTGCCGATGGGGCTGACCGGTAGGTCGTTGGCGTGCGCCAGCGCCGCCACCCGCAGGAAGTGGGTGACCCCCCAGACCGCGGCCGTCTGCACGATGTCGACCGCGCCCGCCGCGATCAGCGGCCGGTACTGCTCCAGCCCGGTGAGGTTCTCACCGGTGGCGATCGAGGCCCGTACGCCCCGCCCCACGGCGGCCAGGCCCTCGGCGTCCCAGCGGCGGACCGGCTCCTCGATCCAGATCAGATCGAGGGTACGTTCCAACTCGGCCACGTGGCGCACGGCCTGCTTGCGCGACCACGCCTCGTTGACGTCGAGCATCAGGCCCGGCCGTCGGCCGTGACCGGCCTCGGTCAGCACCTCCCGGACCAGGCCGAGCCGGTGCCGGTCCCGCTCGATGTCGAGACCGCCCTTGAGCTTGGCGGCCCGCAGGCCGTACCCGGCATAGACCTCGTACTCCGCGACCAGTTCGTCGTCGGTCAGCCCGATGTCGAGACCGGAGGCGTACGCGGGAACGCGCCGGTCCCGCCCGCCGAGCAGGCGCCAGAGCGGCTCGCCGGCGATCTTCGCCTTGATATCCCACAGGGCGGTGTCCAGCGCGCCGATCGTCCCGAACACCAGGCCGGCGTGCCCGGCCTTGAACGTCTGCCGCAGCATCCGGTCGTACAGGGTGGACACCGCGCGGGGATCTTCCCCTTCGATGGCCGGGAAGATCTTGTCGATCTCCACGTGCGGCCCGAGGCCGATGCCGTCGATCCCCTCGTCGGTCTCGACGATGGTGATCGGCAGTGTCGTCACGCCGTCGGGGAACACGCCGTTGGCGTCGCCGACGGGTCGGCCCCACTCCTGGACCGTCGTCAGGGTTCGATACCCGGTGATGCGCATGTCAGCCTTTCGTGGAACCAGCGGCGACGCCGTCGGCGATCTGGCGCTGAAGGAACAGGTAGACCGCCAGGACCGGGATCGCGGCGATGAGCACCCCGGAGGCGAAGGTGGGAATGTCCTCGGAGTACTGCCCCCGCAGCGAGGTCACCCCGACCATGAGGGTCCGGTGGTCGGCCGACGGCATCAGCAGCAGCGAGATGAGCACGTCGTTCCAGCAGAACAGCGTGTTGAGGATGCCCACGGACAGCAGCGCCGGAGCGCCCAGCGGCAGCATGATCCGCCGGTAGACGCCGTACACGGTGTTGCCGTCGATCCGGGCCGCGTCGACGATCTCCGCCGGGATGGTGCGGTAGTAGCTGGTCATCAGGAAGACCGTGAAGGGCAGGAACTGCGCGACGTACGCCAGGATCAGCCCCGGGTACGTGTCGACCAGACCGCTGTCGGCCATCACCCGGGCCAGCGGCACCATGATCACCTGGAAGGGGATGAAGAGCGCCGCGAGGCAGCCGATGAACAGCGCCGTCGAGCCCCGGAAGCGCAGTTGGCTCAGCGCGAAGCCGGCCATCGACCCGAACAGCAGCAGCAGGAACACCGCGCAACCCACCACGAGGATCGAGTTGGCGGTGTACCGGCCCATGCCGACGCTGGTCCACGCCTTGGTGATGTTCTCGAAGTGCAGGGAGTCCGCCAGACCGAAGCGGTCGAGGATGTACTCCCGGCGGGTCTTCATCGCGACGTTCGCCGTGAACAGGAGGGGGTAGATCGTCGCGACCGCGAGGAGCCCCATCGGGATCACGAGCAACCATCTGCCCAGTCGGACGCGGGACATCAGTCCTCCCTCCCCGCGCGTCGGAGCAGCTTGAGCTGGAGCAGCCCGACGACGAGCATGATGACGAACAGAACGGTGGACGCGGCCGACGCCAGGGCCGGTCGGTTCATCCGACCCTGCTGGATCCAGATGTAGTACTCCGGCAGGTAGGTCGAGCCCTCCGGACCGCCACTGGTCATGACGTAGAGCAGGCCGAACATGGACGTCAGCATCCCGATCATCGTGGTCACGAAGACGAACTGGATGGTGCGGGTCAGGCTGGGGATGATCACGTGCCAGATCACCTGGGCCAGGGACGCGCCGTCCACCCGGGCGGCGTCCAGCAGGGCCGCGTCCAGGGTCGCGAAGCCCGCGAGGAAGACGACCAGGGCCATTCCGAAGGTCGCCCACACGTGCACACCGACGACCGCGAACATGGCGACGTCCGGATCACCGAGCCAGTCCACCGGCCCGATGCCCACCGTGGACAGGACAACGTTGACAGGACCGTCAAACGAGAGCAGCAGATTGAAGATCGCGCCGACGATGACCGGGGACAGCACGGCCGGGAAGAAGTAGACGCTGCGGTAGAACCGGTGCCCCGGCACGCGCAGGTAGATGAACGTGGCGAGTAGACCCGGAATGGCCACCGCCACCGGCAGGAGCAGGACCAGCAGTCCCACGTTGCGCAGCGCCTGCTGGAACAGCGGATCCTGGAGCAGGTGGACGTAGTTGTCGAAGCCGACCATCGCCCCGTCGCGGTCGCCGTCGCCGGTGAAGGAGAAGTTGACACCGAGCGCGAGCGGGTACAGCCGCAGCAGCACGAGGATCAGGACGGCCGGGGCGACCAGCACGAAGGGCGCCAGTTGCTCGGCGCGTCGGCCGCCGGCGGCGCGCCGCGAGACGGCGCGGTCGCGAGGCGGCGGTGCGGAGGGCGGGACCCCGCCGGCCCGCCCGGCCGAAGCCGAGCGGACCGACGGGAGCGACTTGCCGATCGTCACGAGATCAGCCCGCCGTGTCCGAGGCGGCCATCTGCTTCACGACCTCGTCCACGCTGATCGAGCCGCTGAGCAACTGCTGCGAGAGGCGGCCCATCAGGTCGAGCGACTTCGAGGAGAGCGCCACGTGCACCGCCGGCTTGCCGGTCTTGAGCGCGGAGACGATCGTGGTGACGGCCGGCCCACTCGCCGACACGTCGATCGTCGTGTCCGCGGTGATCGCGCCGGCGTTGGCGTAGAACGCCTTCAGCGCCTCGGTGGAGCTCAGCGAGCGCACCAGGTCGGCGGCCACCTTCGGGTCCTTGGTCCACTTGGCGACCGCGTACCCGATGCCGCCGTCGTACGGCAGGCTGGGGGTCACGCCGCTGGTCACCGTCGGGGCCATCATCACGCCCAGCTTCTCCGGCGTGATGAACTCGTTGAAGTCCTTCCAGTGCCCGATGTCGGACATGAGGCCGATCATGTGGGCGGCCTTGCCGGACTGGAACACGGCGAACGCGTCGTTGAACAGGGCGGTGGAGTTCGCGCCGTCGTTGTTCAGCTTGGCGGTGCCGGTCTCCTTCCACAGCTCGAAGAGCCGCTTGACGTTCGGCGACTTCCAGTCGCGCTTGCCGGCGATCCAGTTGTCGTATTCCTGCGGGGTCAGCACGCCCGATGCCATGGCCGACAGGAAGAACTGGATGCCGTAGCCCTCCTTGTTGCCGACGGAGAAGCACTTGGCGCCGGTCTGCTTGGTGATGACACCGCAGTTGGCGACGAACTCCTGCCAGGTCGTGGCGGGCTTCGCCGGGTCGAGACCGGCCTTCTCGTAGAGCGTCTTGTTGTAGTAGATCGGGTGGCCCTGCAGCGTCACCGGAGAGGCGTACGTCTTGCCGTCCTTCGCGAACGCCTCCCAGCCGGCCAGCCGCTGCCGGTCCTCGCCGACGTACTCGTCGAGCGGCTGGAGCGAGGCCACCCGGTCGCGGATCTGGCCGCCACCGTTGAACAGGATGACGTCCGGCCCCTTGCCCGACTGGAGGGCCGCGCCCAACAGCGTGTAGTACTCCTCGAACGGCTGGGCGACGAACTCGACCTTGACGTCCTTGTGCTTCTTGGCGAAGTCGGCCTTGGCCTTCTCCACGTACTGGGCGGAGCTGGCCTCGCCGGACTTCCAGTCCCAGACGACCAGCTTCTTGTCCGAGCCTTCGGACGATGAACCCGAACCTGTCGCGCTTCCACAGCCTGTCAGGGCCAGCCCTGCAACGAGGACCGCGGACCACACTGCTCGTTGCTTCATCGTTGCTCACCTTCATATGGGGAGTGGCCGAGACGCCGGCCGTCGATGCAAGATTGACGAGAACGTAACTCGTATGACGTCTGACGTCAACGGTTGCCCGTACACTGGGGCGGACTTGTGGGCCCGCTCCCGCGGCCACGCGGAGGTGAACGTGACGACATCGAACCAGTCGGCCGTCAACGGCACGGCGACACCGAACTGGACGCGTCGCCCGACGAATCTGGCCCAGGCGATCACGGCCGAGTTGGTGACCCGCATCGTCCAGGGAGCACACCCCTCGGGCACGCCACTGCCCCCCGAGCCGGTGCTCTGCGAGACCTTCTCGGTGAGCCGCACCGTCATCCGGGAAGCGGTGAAGATCCTGCAGGAGAAGGGGCTCGTGCAGGTCCGCCAGGGCAGCGGAACGCTCGTCACCCCACCCTCGTCGTGGGACATGCTCGACGAACTCGTCCTCGCGGCGACCATCGCCGAGGACGACACCCTGGCGATCCTGGACGACCTGGTGGTCACCCGCCGGGTGCTGGAGTCCGACATGGCCAACGTGGCGGCCCGCCTCGCCGACGAGGCGGCGATCGACCGGCTACGCGCCCTGGTGGACCGCATGGACGAGCTGGTCGACGACCACGTCACCTACCAGGAGCACGACCGCGCCTTCCACGACACGGTCATGCAGGCGTCCGGAAACCGCATCGCCCGGGGTGTCGTCCGGTCCCTGGAGAGTCAGGTCGTCAACACCGCCCGGTACATGGGTCAGCCTGAGCGGGCCATGTGCGTGGCGTCGAACCAGGGGCACCGGCGCATCTACGAGCGCATCGCCGCCCACGACCCGGACGGCGCCGCGCAGGCGATGTTCACGCACATCACGGAGGCGTGGCTCGTACGCCGCAGCGGACCGGGGAGCCCCACCCGGTTGCAGCGCTGACCGCTCCACCGACCCCTGGTGCGGCCCCCACGCCGCCCCGTCCGTGAGGCCGGAGCGAAATCCAGGTCCATCCATCGCTTGAGAATGTTAGCGATAACAGACTACCCTCGGGCCGCAGAGGCGAAGGGCACGCTTCACCGCTCCACTCGATCCACCGAGGTCGATGGAGTAGTGCATGACCAACGCCCGCTGGTGGGTGACCGGGCCTCCCCTCAGGGACGTTGACCACCGCCGTCGACGTACGGCGGGCCGCCGCACGCGGGAGCCAGGGTGGACACCCGATCCCCTCCTGCCGTGCTCGCGGCACCGCCGCCGCCCCACCCGAGCGACCCGCGACGACACCCGCGACACGCCGCCAGCGCACGCGGCGGGCCGCCCGCCCGTCGTGACCCACCCTGGAGGTACCGATGCACCCCACACCGCCACCACGGACCACGACCCGGCTCCGGCGCGGTCTCGCCTGGCTCACGAGCCTGCTGCTCGTCTCGACGCTGATGCCGGCCACGGCCGCCCGCGCGGACAACCCCATCGTCCAGCACATCTACACCGCCGACCCGGCGCCCCTGGTCCACAACGGACGCGTCTACCTCTACACCGGCCACGACGAGGACGGCTCCTCGTACTTCACGATGAAGGACTGGCGGGTGTGGTCGTCCGCCGACATGGTCAACTGGACCGACCACGGCTCGCCACTGAGCCTCGCCACCTTCAGCTGGGCGAGCGCCAACGCGTGGGCCGGCCAGGTCGTCGCCCGCAACGGCAAGTTCTACTGGTACGTGCCGGTCACCGCCCGAGCGACCAACTCGATGGCCATCGGCGTCGCGGTCGCCGACAGCCCCACCGGGCCGTTCCGGGACGCCATCGGCCGCCCCCTGGTGGGCAACGGCGAGATCGACCCCACGGTCTTCATCGACGACGACGGTCAGGCGTACCTGTACTGGGGCAACCCGAACCTGTGGTACGTCCGGCTGAACGCCGACATGATCTCCTACAGCGGCAGCGCCACCAAGATCCCGCTCACCACCGCCGGGTTCGGCGCCCGCAGCGGCAACGCGAGCCGGCCCACCCTCTACGAGGAGGGCCCCTGGGTCTACAAGCGCAACGGCACCTACTACAACGTGTTCGCGGCGGAGTGCTGCTCCGAGTTCATCGGATATTCGACCGCCACCGGCCCGACCGGCCCATGGACCTATCGCGGCACGGTCATGCCCCGCCAGGGCGCGAGCTTCACCAACCACCCGGGAGTCATCGACTTCAACGGCGGCTCGTACTTCTTCTACCACAACGGGGCGCTGCCGGGCGGTGGCGGTTACACCCGTTCGGTGGCCGTGGAGAAGTTCACGTACAACACCAACGGCACCATCCCGACGATCAACATGACCACGACGGGCGCGCCGCAGATCGGCACGCTGAACCCGTACGTGCGGCAGGAGGCCGAGACCATCGCCTGGGGCTCCGGCATCGAGACCGAGCCGGCCAGCGAGGGCGGGATGAACGTCGGGTGGATCGAGAACGGGGACTACATCAAGGTCAAGGGCGTCGGCTTCGGTACGGGCGCGACGTCCTTCTCCGCGCGGGTCGCCTCGGCGACGTCGGGCGGCACCATCGAACTGCGCCTCGGTAGCCCCACCGGCACCCGGGTGGGCAGCTGCGCGGTACCCGGCACCGGTGCGTGGCAGACGTGGCAGACCGTCTCCTGCCCGGTCTCCGGCGCCACCGGCACCCAGGACCTGTACCTGCGGTTCACGGGCGGCAGCGGCACCCTGTTCAACCTCAACTGGTGGCAGTTCCAGGCCAACGGCACCACGCCCACTCCGACGCCCACCCCGACGCCGAGTCCGACCGCGGACCCGACGCCGACGCCCATCCCGACGCCCACGACCACTCCCACGCCGACGAGCCCGGCCGGGACGTCCTGCGCGGTCACCAACGCCGTGGTGAACACCTGGCAGGGCGGGTTCGAGGGACGGCTGACAGTCACCAACTCCGGATCGTCGGCGCTCAACGGCTGGCGGGTCACCTGGACGCTCGCCAGCGGGCAGACGGTCTCCCAGGTCTGGAACGGCACCCTCACCCAGTCGGGTAGCCAGGTGACCGTCGCGAACGCCGCCTACAACGGCCAGCTCGCGCCCGGAACCTCGACCACCGCCGGCTACCTCAGCTCCACCACCTCAACCAGCCCTCCGACCACCACCCCCACCTGCACCCCCGCCTAACTCCCCCGGGTTCCCACCCCCAAAAACACCCCCACCCCATCCCCACACCCGTCCGCCGCCGACGTCGATCATGAAGTCAATGCCCCCGATACGCCGATAGGGGAGCAACAACTTCATGATCGACGGGGCGGGGCCGGGGGTGGGGTGGGGGTTCTAGAAGTCGTCGTCGAAGGCGACCGTGCCGGTCACCCCGACCTGGTACGCCGACACCCGCCGCTCGAAGAAGTTGGACAGCTCCTGCACGTCCTGCAACTCCATGAAGGCGAACGGGTTGGCCGACCCGTAGTGCGGCGCGATCCCGAGCTGGGCGAGCCGGCGGTCGGCGACGTGCTGCAGGTACTGGCGCATGTCCGCCAGGGTGAGGCCGGGCACCCCCTGGCCCACCAGGTCCTCGGCGAACTGGACCTCGCACTCGACCGCCTCGGTGAGCATCCGGCGGACCTGGTCGGCCAGGTCGTCGTCGAACAGATCGGGCTCCTCGGCGCGTACGGTCTCGACGACGTCGAACGCGAACGCCATGTGCATGGACTCGTCGCGGAACACCCAGTTGGTCCCCGACGCCAGCCCGTGCAGCAGGCCACGGGAGCGCAGGAAGTAGACGTACGCGAACGCGCCGTAGAAGAACAACCCCTCGATGCACGCGGCGAAACAGATCAGGTTGAGCAGGAAGGTCCGCCGGTCCTCGCGGGTACGCAGCTCCCGCAGGTCGTGCAGGGAGTCGATCCAGCGGAAGCAGAACTCGGCCTTGCGACGGATCGACGGGATGTTCTCGATGGCGGCGAAGGCTGCGAACCGCTCGGTCTCGTCGGGCACGTACGTGTCGAGCAGGTTCAGGTAGAACTGGACGTGCACGGCCTCCTCGAACAGCTGCCGCGACAGGTAGAGCCGACCTTCGGGGCTGTTGACGTGCTGGTACAGGTTGAGCACGAGGTTGTTGGCGACGATCGTGTCGCCGGTGGCGAAGAACGCGACGAGGCGGCTGACCAGGTGCCGCTCGGCCGGCGACAGACGGTCCAGGTCGGCGAGGTCGGCGTGCAGGTCGACCTCCTCGACCGTCCACGTGTTGCGGATGGCGTCCCGGAACCGGTCAAAGAAGTGCGGGTAGCGCATCGGACGGAGAGTCAGGTCCATCCCGGGGTCGAGCAGCATGTGCGTGGTCCTCGCGTCGGTGGTGCTGTCCGTGGTGGTGTCGGCGACGGTCACTGGCACGCCTCGCACGACTCGGGGTTCTCCAGCGAGCAGGCCAGCGCCTCGGCGTCGACCGCGACGGGGAGGACGGGCGGCACCGCGCTGACGGTGGCCTGCTGGATCCGGGTGGCCGGCCGGGACCGCAGGTAGTAGGTGGTCTTCAGACCGGTCTTCCAGGCGTACAGGTACATCGAGGAGAGCTTGCCGATGGTGGGCGAGGCCAGGAACAGGTTCAGCGACTGGGACTGGTCGATGAACGGCGCGCGGGCGGCGGCCAGGTCGATCAGCGCCCGCTGCGGCAGCTCCCAGGCGGTACGGAACAGCTCCCGCACGTCGGCCGGCAGCTCCATGACGGACTGCACCGAGCCCTCGGCCCGCTTGATCGCCGACCGGATCTGCTCGGTCCACAGACCACGAGCCTTCAACTCGCGTACGAGAGCCGTGTTGACCTGGAGGAACTCCCCCGACAGCGTCTCGCGCTTGAACAGGTTGGACACCTGCGGCTCAACGCACTCGTAGCAGCCGGCGATCGACGCGATCGTCGCGGTGGGCGCGACCGCCACCAGCAGCGAGTTGCGCAGCCCGTACTCCCGCACCCGCTGACGCAGCGCGGTCCAGCGCGCGGTCTGCGTACCCTCGACACCCCACAGGTCCGGTTGCAGGCGCCCCCGCGCGGCCCGGGTCTGCGCGAACGCCGGGTGGGCGCCGAAGTCGCGGGCCAGGTCGGCGGACGTCTCCAGCGCGGTCAGGTACAGCTCCTCGCTGATCCGGGTGGACAGCTCCCGCGCGGCCGGTGCGTCAAACGGCAGCCGCAGCGCGAAGAACACGTCCTGCAGCCCCATCAGCCCGAGCCCGACCGGCCGCCAACGGGGGTTGCTCGCCGCCGCCTGCGGGGTCGGGTAGTAGTTGATGTCGATGACCCGGTCGAGGAACGTCACCGCCGTACGCACCGTGGCGCGCAGCCGTTCCCAGTCGATGCCCTCATCGGTCAGGTGGGCGGCGACGTTCACCGAGCCAAGGTTGCAGACTGCGGTCTCGTCGTCGCTGGACACCTCGATGATCTCGGTGCAGAGGTTGGAGAGGTGCACCGCGTTGCCCGGCTCGGCCGTCTGGTTGCACAGCCGGTTGGCCGCGTCCTTGAAGGTCATCCAGCCGTTGCCGGTCTGGGCCAGGGTCCGCATCATCTTCCCGTACAGTTCGCGGGCCGGCAGCTGCCGCACGTAGCGGCCCTGCGCCTCGGCGGCCCGGTACGCGGCGTCGAACCGCTCGCCCCACAGATCGGGCAGTTCGGGCACCTCGTCGGGGTCGAACAGCGACCACATCTCGTCGGCCTCGACCCGGCGCATGAACTCGTCCGGGACCCAGTTGGCCAGGTTGAGGTTGTGCGTACGCCGGGCGTCCTCGCCCGTGTTGTCCCGGAGCTGGAGGAACTCCTCGATGTCCGGGTGCCACGGCTCCAGGTAGACGCAGGCCGCGCCCTTGCGCCGCCCGCCCTGGTTGACCGCCGCGACGCTCGCGTCCAGTGTGCGCAGCCACGGCACGATGCCGTTGGACTGCCCGTTCGTGCCCCGGATCAGCGCGCCACGGGACCGGACCCGGGAGAACGCGATGCCGATGCCACCGGCGAACTTGGACAGGTTCGCGACCTGGGCGTAGCGCGCGTAGATCGAGTCCAACTCGTCGCGCGGCGAGTCCACGAGATAGCACGAGGACATCTGGGTGTGTCGGGTGCCGGAGTTGAACAGAGTCGGCGAGCTGGGCAGATAGGCGAGGCTGGACATCAGCCGGTAGAAGTCGACCGCCTCGTCCGGCGTACGGGACAGGCCGCAGGCCACCCGCAGCAGCCAGTACTGCGGCGTCTCCAGCACCAGCCGGGTGGTGGGGTGACGCAGCAGGTACCGGTCGTAGACGGTGCGCAGGCCGAAGTACTCGAAGCGGCGGTCGCCGTCAGGGTCGACGGCGTCGTCGAACGTCTCCGCGTGCGCGGCGACGAACGCGGCGGTCTCGTCACCGATCAGACCCTCGGCGTGGCCGGCCCGGATCGCCGCACTGAACGAGGTGATGCCCTGGCGCCGCACCTCCTTGTCGACGTAGCCGGCCAACAGCCGCGCGGCCAGGCGCGAGTACTGCGGCTCCGTACCGATCATCTCGGCCGCCGTCTGGATGGACAGCCGGTCCAGCTCGGCGGTGGTCGCGCCGTCGTAGAGGCCGCTGATCGTGCGGGTGGCCACCCGCATCGGGTCGACCTCGGTCAGGTCGTCGGCCCACCGCTCGACCGCCCGGACGATCTTGTTCACGTCCACGGCCTCGGTGCCGCCGTCGCGCTTGCGCACCTGCATCGGGGTCCGCCGCGCGGCCTCGCCGCTGACCGGGACCACCTGGGTGACTGTCACCACTCACTCCTCGGGAGTTCGAGACCTCAAGGGCCCTCGGACGCGGGGAGACGGACGCCGTCGACGCCAGGCCAGCGCGGGCGTGGGCGAGGTGGCGTCAGCCGTTCCGCGCGGCCTCGGACCGCCGCGCACCCGAGGGTCGGGTACGCGGCGCGCTGGCAGGTCTTCGGACTCGCGGGCGCGACCGGGCCTGCCCGGTCACCTACTGGCCGTCGCTTCCCAGGCCGTTGGCCCAGTGCTGATGACGGCGGTCGTTCCCACTCACCGCTGCGGGACAGTCCCGGACTTGCACCGGGTTCCCTCTTGCCTCGACCACTCACCAGGAGTGGACGAACCAGCTGCGGTCGACACCATATATAGGGGCGAGCACGTTTGTCACACCCCACATGTCGGGTCCCGGCGTGTCGCGGTCGCCGATGACGACCCTCGTCGATCGGCTCGGAGCCGGCCGACGAGGCGGTGCCGCCCCGACCGTCGCCATCGGCTTGACCGAGGCGAACCGGCACCGATACGGTCGACCCACTATCTGCGGCGACGCGAGGGAAGCCGGTGAGAATCCGGCGCGGTCGCGCCACTGTGAGCGGCCCCCAGCCCGGGGGGCGCGAGCCAGGACGCTCGGTCGTCCGCAGCCTTGCGATGGGGACGCGTCATCCCCGAGGAGGTTCGTTCACGCATGTCCAGCTCCACGTCCAGCCAGCCGCTGTCGCACCCCGCTGTCCCGACCCGTCTCCTGTGGACGGTCCTGGCCACCGTCGCCGTGCTCGCCCTGCTGGCCTACCTCGTCGCCTTCGATCAGGGGGCGGTCTCGCGCAGCGGGATGTACCTGCACGAGCTGATGCACGACGGCCGGCACCTGCTCGGTGTCCCGTGCCACTGAGCGACACCGGCACCGCACCCACGTTCGTCACGGTCCTGCTGCGCGGGCTGCTCGCCGGCCTGGTGGCCGGCCTGATCGCCGGGACGTTCGCCTACGTCGTCGGCGAACCACACGTCGAGGCGGCCATCGCCATCGAGGAGGCGGCCACGCACGCGGAGGCCGCCGCCGACGGGCACCAGCACGCCGAGGAGGCCGCCGAAGGGCACCAGCACGGCGAGGAGGCCCTGATCGGCCGCAACGGCCAACGCGGCGGCCTGTTCCTGGCCACCGGCCTGTTCGGCGCCGCCATGGGCGGCCTGTTGGCCAGCGCGTACGTCCTGCTGGCCCGTCGTCGGCGGACCGCCGACGACGGGCGGTCCGGGCTGTTGCTGGCCGGCGGTGCGCTGCTCGGCGCGGTGATCGTGCCGTTCCTCAAGTACCCGCCGAATCCGCCGGCCGTCGGCGACCCGTCCACCATCAACCAGCGCACGGTCACCTACCTGCTGATGGTGGTACTCGGCCTGGTCGCGGTCTGGTCCGGTTCGCTCGGCTACCGGTCGGTGGGTGAGCGCGCGCCCGTGTGGCTGCGGGCCAGCGCGGCGGTCGGCGGTTTCCTGCTGGTCACCGTCGTGTCCTATGTGGCGCTGCCGTCGTTCCAGGAGGTCCCCGGCGACTTCCCCGCGACGCTGCTGTGGAGCTTCCGCCTCGCCTCGCTCGGCACCCAGATGGTGCTGTGGACCGGGATAGGCCTGCTCTTCGCCGCCCTGATGCACCGCCAGCGCGCGGTCGCCGACGCACGACTGGCCGGGTGAGCGCCACCAGCCTGCGGCTGGTCGCCCACGGTCACACCGCCGCCCTGCGGCAGGCCCGGTTCGGCGGGAACGACAGCCTGGACGAGGGCGGCCGGCGTGCCGCCCTCGCCCTGTCCCCCGCCGCTGCGGGCCGTCGTGCAGGCGACGCGGTGGCGTGCCTGTCCAGCCCCGCGGCGGCGGCCGTCGAGACCGCCGATGTTCTCGGGCTCGCGCCCACCGTCGAGGCGGCCCTGGCCGACTGTGACTACGGCGACTGGTCGGGCCGGTCCCTCGCGGAGATCGCCGCGACGCGGCCGGACGCGCTGCGCGAATGGCTGTCCACGCCGGACGCCGCGCCGCACGGCGGTGAGTCGATCCTCGCGGTACGCCAGCGCGTCGGTCGGTGGCTGGACGCGCAGCGCGACGTCGGCCGACGGGTCACCGCCGTCACGCACCCGCTGGTGATCCGGGTCGCGCTCGTGCACGCCCTGGATCTGCCGCTGGCCACGTACCGGCAGTTCGACGTCGCGCCGCTGGCGATCGTCCGACTCACCGGCCACGGCCCGAGCTGGCAGTTCCGCCTGGACGCGGCGCCGGCACCGGCGAACGGGTGACGAGGGTCTACCACGGCTCCTGTCGAGCTGCCCCAGATCCGGGGCAGCGCGGTCGAGCGGGCCCGGAACGGGTGTCGGGCGGGCCTTGGAGCACGGCCCGCCCGACTGATGTGCTTCCGGCTTACTTCGTGACGGTGACCGTGAACGGTCGGGACACCGTCGCCTCCGAGCGGGACCCGGACAGCGTCACGCTGGTGACCCCGGGCTCCGTCGCATCCGGGACGCCGACGGTCCCGCCGGCGACGATGCCGTCACCGTTCGCGCGTACCGTGCCGACCCGACGGCCGTCGCCGAGGCTGACCGTGATCTCCTCGTTCGGCGCGAAGCCGGAGCCGTCGACCGTGATCGACGTGCCGCGCGGCGCGGACGGCGTGGGCAACGACAGGCGCGGCTGGTAGGCCGGGTCCGTCGAGCCCACGGTCAACTGCACGGTTGCCGTCGCCGGCGTACCGGAGGACGCGCCGGTGGCGCGGACGGCGTACCGCCCCGGTGGCGTGTCCCCGGAGGTCGCGACGGTCGCGCGGACCGTGCCCGTCGCGGACGCCGAGACCGTCACCTCGCGGGTCGTGCCGGCCGCGAGGCCCACCGTCACCCGCTCGCCGGCGGCGAACCCGCTGCCGACGACCGTGACCGCGTCCCCAGCGGCGACCGACTGCGTGCCGGACACCGCGAGGGTGGTGGCCGCCCCGGCCCGCCGGACGGTCACGGTGAAGCTCGCGGTGCTGCTGGACACCGTGTCCCACGCGGTGACGCGCACCGTGTAGGCGCCCGCACGGGCGTAGGTGTGCCGGCCGCTCAGCGCGCCGTCCGCACCGATCGTGGCGTCGTCCGGAACCGTGCCGTCACCCCACTGGACGCGGGCGTGGTAGCCGGTCGGGTCGGGAAGACCGCCGGTCACCGATCCGAGGTTCGCCGTGAGGACCTGCCCGGCGTCGACGCTCTGGTCGCCCGGGGCGGCGGTCACCAGCGCGGCGGCCGGCGTGCCGTCGTCGGCGACGGCGAACACGTGGATCCGGCCCGCCGAGCGCGGGTCGCCGGTCTGCGTCGGCAGGGTCACCGAGACCAGCGTCCTACCCGCCGGGATCTGGTACGGCGTGGTGGCGAACAGGAACGGCTGGGCGCCGTCGCGGCTCGTGCCACTGAGCCGGTACGCGGACTTCGCGACGACGATGTTGCCGTAGGACGGCGTCCCGTTGGCGTTGCCGCCCAGCGTCCAGTCACTGAACTGGATCGGAATGCTCGCGGTGCTGCCGTCGCTGAACGTCGCCGTGCCGGTCGTTGCCTGGTTGCCCTGCGTACCGGCACCGATGAACGAGATGCTCTTGGCGTCGGCCGGCAGGCGCAGCGCGATCGTCGCGCCGTTGCCGGTGGCGTTGTCCGGCTGCCCGGCCGGGACCTGCGGCAGGGTGAAGCCCAGCGCGGTGCCCGGCACCTGGTGCCGCTGCCCCTGGGTCACGCCGGCCGCCGCGAGGGCCGCCCGCGAGTACGCCCACGACTTCGCGTCGCAGTCCGCCGCGAGGGTGCCCTCGTCGCCGACACACACGCTGTCGAACGCCGCGGTGAGGCCGGAGTTCGCCGCGTACGCGACGTCGACGCCGACCGTCACCGAGCCCTGACCGACGCCGTCGGTCACCGTGACGCTCGCCTGGTGGTAGCCCGGCGTGGCGTAGGTGTGCTCGCCGCTGACGCGGTAGACCTCCCGGGAACTCAGCGTCAGGGTGCCCTCGGTGGCCGGTGACCCGTCACCCCAGTCGATCGTGGCCCGGTAGTCGTCGGCGACGCCACCGGTGACCGTGGCCAGGGCCACCGTGGCGGGCGCGCCGGAGCGGGCGTGCACGCCATCGGTGGCGGTCACCGTGATGTCACCGCCGCCCAGGTCGAGGTCGCCCCCGGCGAGCAGCTCGATCTCGGCGAGGGTCGGCTGGGCCGCGCCGACCGTCTTCGTCACGACGAGGCGGAACTGGGAGTACCGTCCGGGCTTGTCGATCCGGAACGGCCGGGTCTGGTTGCGCCAGCGGAACACCTCGCCCGCCCGCGCGTCCAGCGTGCTCCAGGTCAGGCCGTCGGTGGAGCCCTGCAACCGCCAGTCCGCCGGGTCGCCCGCGGTCGCGCCGGAGGTGATGGTGTAGTAGGTCGGCTTCTGCCGTCCGCCACGGCTCGTCCAGCCGATCTGCGGCGTGCCCGACGACGTCGTCAGCTGGGTGGTGGACGAGTCGTCGAACAGCGTCGACGCGTCCGGACCGCCGCTGACGGTGGCGGTGCCGAGGCCCGGCCCGGTGACGTCCTGCAACGGCTGCGGTACGGCGTCGCCCCTGGTCAGCGACGGGGGTGTGGCGTCGCGACCGGTGCCCCACGACGACGGGTTCGGTCCCATCTGGAAGTCGATGGTTCCGCCCCTGGCGAGCGCGGACACCTCGACGGAGACGTCGCGCTGCTTCTTGCCGTTGACCTTCACGCTCTGCACGTACACGTTGCGGTTGTTGTTGTTCGCGGCGTTGACCACGATGTCGCCGGTCGGGCGGTGGACGGTCATCCGGGTGAACTGCGGCGAGCCGATCGCCCAGTGGGTCGACCCGGCCTGCAACGGGTAGATGCCCAGCGAGCTGAGGACGTACCAGGCCGACATCTCGCCGTTGTCCTCGTCGCCCAGGTAGCCCTGACCGATCTCGCTGCCCACGTAGAGACGCCGCAGGATCTCGCGCACGGCCGCCTGGGTCTTCGCCGGAGCGCCGGCGACGTCGTACAGGTACGGGATGTGGTGCGACGGCTGGTTGCTCATGCCGAGCTGTCCCATCCGCACCGCGCGGGCCTCGATCATCTCGTGGATGACGCCGCCGTAGCCGCCGGGGTGGTCGGCGTTCTCGGGCGTCGCGAAGAAGGTGTCGAGCTTGTCCCGCAGCGCCTTCTGCCCGCCGTACAGGTTGATCAGGCCCTGGGGGTCCTGCTGTGCGGTGAACGCGAAGTTCCAGCCGTTGGTCTCGGTGTAGACGCCACCCCAGTCCAGCGGGTCACCGGCGAGGAACGTGCCGGCCGCGTCGCGGCCCTGGAAGAGCTTCGTCTTGGCGTCGAAGAGGTGAACGTAGTTGCGGGCCCGCTCCAGGAAGTACCGGGACTCCTCCTTGAGTTGGTCGCGCCGCGACTTCGGCGTGGCCGGGTCCTTGGCGAGCGCGGCGGCCATGTTGCCGATGCCGTAGTCGTTGATGTACCCCTCCAACGCCCACGACACCGACTCGCCGGTGCTGGTCGGCGTGTAGCCGAGGAACAGCGACGTCTCGATGCCCTTGCGGCCGACCGCGCCGCGTCCGGACGCGACGGTCGCGTCCTTCACGGCCGCGTCGTACGCCGCGAGCGGGTCGGGCAGCTTGACCCCGGTGAGGTACGCCTGCGCCAAGGCCACGTTCGCGCTGGTGCCGGTCATCAGGTCGGCGTAGCCGGGCGACGACCAGCGGGCGATCCAGCCGCCGTCGCGGTAGTGCTGGACGAACCCGTCCGAGATCTTCGCGGCGACGTCCGGGTAGAGCAGCGAGTACGCGGGCCACACCGTGCGGTAGGTGTCCCAGAACCCGTTGTTGACGTAGATCTGCCCGTCGACGATCTTCGCGCCGGTCCGGGTGGCGGTCGACGTGCCGGTCGGCGCGGACACCGGGCTGGCGTACTGCCAGTGGGGGGCGGCGGCGGTGCCGGTGTTCTCCGACTGCGAGTTCGGGTAGAGGTTCAGCCGGTACAGGTTCGAGTACATGGTGACGAGCTGCGTCTCGGTCGCGCCCCGCAGCTCGACCCGGCCGAGGCGGTCCTTCCAGGCGGCGGTGGCGGCGTCGCGGATCGCGTCGAAGGTCCGGCCGGTCACCTCCAGGTCGAGGTTGCGACGGGCCTGCTCGACGGAGAGGAACGAGGTCGCGATCCGCATCGTCACCTGACGATTCGCCGAGACGTCGAAGGTCGCGGACGTCGCCGTGACGGCTGCCGGCGCGCGGTCGAACTCACCGGACACGAACATCCGGCTACGTCCGGCCGAGAGGCCGCTTCCGTTGTCGACCCAGCCGGTGAACGTGCTGTCGGTACCGAGGGTGAAGGTGCCCTTGGCGAAGACGAGACTTCCGGTCGACGGTCCCGGCCCGAAGGTGAACCGCATGATGCCGGCGTGGTCGGTCGGCGTCATCTCGGCGACCAGGCCGTTCTGTAGCGCGACCCGGTAGAGGTCCGGCCGTGCGGTCTCGTCCTCGTGCCGGAAGGCCAGCGCCCGACTGGCGGGTGCTCCGGTGAGAGGGCCGTCGCCGGCCACCGGCATCACCGACATCTGGTTGCGGTCGCCCATCCAGGGGCTGGGCTCGTGGGAGATCGCGAGGCCCTGCAAGGTGGGCAGGTTGGCGGCGTTGTTGGCGCGGTGGTAGTCGTACTCCCAGGAGTCCGAGGTCGCGTCGGTCACCGGGGTGAAGAAGTTGAACCCGTTGGGTACGGCGGTGATCGGCAGGTTGTTGCCGCGCGAGAACCCGCCCGTGGAGTTGGTGCCGCGGCGGGTGTCGACGTAGTTCGTCAGCCGGGAGCCGTCGATCGTCGCCGGGTTCGGAGTCAGTTCGACGTCGTCGAGCCACCCCTGGAAGAGGGTCTCCTCGGTGGCCTGCGGGTCGTCGTACGCCAGCAGGACGCGGTCGATCGTCTTGCCGCGCGCGACGGCGCCGACGTCGGCGCTGACAGCGTTCCACTGGTCGGCGAAGAGCACCTTCGAGGCGCCCTGCCCGGCCGGGGTCAGCGGGTTGCCGTGCTGGTCGACGGCCGAGCGTCCACTGAGGTAGCTGCCGTCGGTGAAGTGCAGGTCGACCGAGGCGTAGGTGGACGGGTAGCGGGCGTCCTGGCCGGTGAACTCGGGGAAGATCCGGTACGACAGGCGGGTGTTCGGCCCGACCGGGATGTCGACGTCGAACAGCTTGTTCGTCGCGTACGAGCGGCCACCGGTCTGGGCGCCACCGTAGTAGCGCAGCGCGGCCAGCCCGGTGAAGCCGACGCCCGGCTTCGTCGTGTAACCGCCGGCCGGGCCGGGGCCGATCTCGGTGACCATGGGCGTGGCCGGCGGTCGGACGTCCGAGCCGTCGCTGATGTCCCAGCTGGCGAGCTGGGTGAGAGTGTCGCCGGAGTTCGCGGAGACCACCAGCCGGTACCAGCCGTAGGCCGTCGTGTTGGTGACGCCGTACCTGTTGGTGGCGAACCGCTTGGCGAAACCCTGCTTCGTCTGGCGGTCCAGGTCGACCCAGGCGCTGCCGTCGGTGGACCCCTGGAGGGTGAAGTCGCGGGGGTCGCGGCCCGGCTCGTCGTCTGCCGAGGTCAGCGCGTACCGCTTGACGACCGCCGGCTTGGCCAGTTGGTACGTCACCCAGGCGGTCGATTCGAACGCCAGCCACTTGGTCGACGGCTTCCCGTCGGCGAGGTTCGCCGCGATCTCGTTCGGCGGGTTCTGGGCGCTCGCGGTGACGGCCTCGACCTGGCCGAGCAGGCTGCCGGGCAGGTTCGCGTCGCTCGATCCGCTGAGGTTGCCCTGCACGGGCCGACCGGAGCGGTCGACCTCGACGGTGCTCGGGGCGGGCTGCGGGTCGGCCGATTCGAACGAGGAACGGAAGGCGCCCGGTGGCGGGGCGCTCGGCGCGGCGCTGGCCAGCGGCGCGGCGACGACCATCCCCAGGGGCAGCAGGACGGCGGTTGTCGCCACGGCTATCCGCAGGGAGACGGCGCGCGTACGGGGGAGATACGGCATGGGGGCGGGACCTTTCGACTCGATCCGGTCGAGTACGTCGAGCGTCTGGGTGGCAGTGGAGGGTGGACCGGCTCTGACATCGTTGTCATCGGGCGTGCCTGACAAGCGAGGGCAGATCCGGTGGATGTTGGCCAGATGTTTCCGGGCAACCAACGGCCTGTCAATGGGTTGATCGCCGCGAAACGCGCCCAGCGCTTCCAGTTCGTAAGGAAGGGCACCTTCCTATACACGAGGCGTTAGGAAGGTGCCCTTCCTTACTCGGCCTTGGCGAGGCGCAGGTGGACTCGCGGCCGCTCAGCGACCGCCCGCCGCCAGCTCGGCCAGCATTCCCTCGCAGCTACGCACGACCACCTCGGCACCGCGCCGCTGGGTCAGTGGGAGCAGCGGATCCTCCGCCCGGTCCCGCCACCGCCACTGGGCGTCGGCGGCGGTCTCCCAGAGCCGTTGGGTGGTCGCCTCGTGCTCGACACCGAGCCGGGCGGCCAGGGAGACGCCCTCGCCGCCGACCAGCCGCCGCGCCTCGGCGGCCAACTCGGCGTCGAAACCGAGACGGGCGTTGCGCAACGCCACCAGCAGGCGCAACTCACGGAACTCGTGCGCGCCCGCCAGGATCTGCTCGATCGCGCCGACCAACTCGTCGCTGCCCCGGACCGGCTCGGCCCGCACCAGGGACTCCACCGCGGCCAGCGCCGAGCGCGCCTTGAGCGCGTCGCGCCGATCGACGAAACAACGGGTCATCGACTCGCGCAGCTCGGTGAGGCCGCTGCGCCGGATCAGCTCGGCCGACATCGCCACCCGGGTGTCGAACCCACCGCGGACCAACGTCGTGGCCAGCCGGATACCGAAGAGGCCGAACCGGTCCAGCAGGCCCGCGCGCACCTCGGGATCGAGGCGCACCGGAAGGTCGCCACGGACGAAGCGATCGGCGGAGAGCAGGTGGGGCTCCAACCCGGCGCGGGGCACCCCGGCCAGCGTCGCCAGCGCGGCGAATTCGGACTCGCTGAGCAGCCGACCCGCGAGGCCGACAGCTCCACTGCACGCCACCACGTTGACGGCCAACGCGCCCACCCGGGGATCGCGGTGGTGCCGACGGGCCAACTGTCGGGCGGTGAGCAGCCCGTCGATCCGGCCACCGCCGACCTCGTCCGCCCGGGACAACACCATGATCACGTTGACCGGGGCGGCCTGCCCGACGGCACTGTCCCGACCGGACTCCAACACCCGCAGATCGCTGTCGCGGCCGTCCCGGGTCAGGAACAACACCGCGTCCGCGTCGGCCAGCACCCGGTCCAGCACCGGCGCGTGCCCCTGCTCGTCGACCGTGCTGAGCGCCGGGGTGTCGACGAGCGTCACCTGCCGCAGCGCCCGCGTCGGCCACCGCACCACGATGTCGCGTACCTCCCCGGCACGCCAGCCGAGATCCACCCGCATGCCGGTCGCCGACTTGACCACCGTCAGCTCCTGCGGAGGCTGCCCCACCGGGTAGGCGGTGGCGCCCGGCGACGCGCCGTCCTCGTACCAGGTGAACGCGCCGTCGGCGCCCTCGACCGGCGCGACCTCCTCCCCCATCAGCGCGTTGAGCACCGTCGACTTGCCCGCACGCCACGGCCCGGCGACCGCGATCCGCAGCGGCTGCTCCAACCGCGCGATCTGGTGCCGCAACCGCCCGACCGCCCGCGCGTCGTGCTGGTAGACCTCCAGCGCCTGGTGCAGCAGCCCCCAGGCCGCCTCGTCCAACCGCACCCCGACAGTCATGCCCCGGGCTCCAACAGCACCGGGGTCGACCGGGCGGCGGTCAGGTGCTGGGACTGCTCGTAGAGCGCGGCGAGGCGGGTCATCTTCGACCGGATCTCCCGCTGCCGCTGCTCGCGCAGGGCGACGTCGGTGTCGGCCTCCTGCTTCGCGCTGCGGAACGACTGCACGATGGCCTCCTGCAACTCCTCGGTCAGACCCGTGAAGTGGTCGCGCAGCATCCGTTGCACCTGCCGGGTGGCGTCCCGGCAGTCCCGGACCATCCGGACGAAGAACTCGTCGACATGCCGCTGGATGGCCGTCTTCACGGTCGCCTGCCGGCGGCGCAACATCTGCTTGCTCTCGTCGCGGATGCTCTTGCCGCCGAAGAGGGCGCCGATGCCGACCGAGACCGGGTTGATCATCGGCATCCCGGCCAGGGTGGTCGCGAGGCCGAACATCAGCATGCCGCCGTACGAGCCCTTCATGCCGGTGAACAGCTTCTGACCCGTCGTGAACCGGTCGATCCGCGGCCGTTCCAGGTCCGGCAGCCGGTCGCCGAGATCCTCCGGCATCGTCATCGACCAGGGCGGCAGCACGTCGTAGCCGTACCGGTTGAAGTGGGCGGCCACCCGGCGGGCGATCCAGTCGCAGCGCTGGACCAGCCACTCGTGGTTGGCCTCCGCGGCCTCGACCAGGCTGCGTGACAGCCACTCGTCGAAGGTGTCCCAGGCGACGAGCGGGTCGGCCTCATCGAACGCCTCGTCGACCGCCCGCAGGATCTGGCGCGTCCGGTCCCGCAGGTCGTACTCGATGTCGGAGAGCAGGTCGGCCATCTCGTCGTTGAGGGTGTTCTGCCAGCGGGTCGAGCAGCGCCGCAGCTCGTCGACCTCCCGCTGGGCCGCGTGCAGCCGCGAGATCGGCCCGGACTGCTCCGCCGCCTCCTGCGTCGCCAACTCGGCGCGCAGCGGCGCGGCCAGTTGCTCCACCACCGTACGGGCCACCGCCTGCACCGACGCCCGCGCCAGGTGGTCGGCCTTGCCGGCCAGGTCCCGTTGCAGGCGGGCGATCAGCGCCGGAAAGCCGGACTCGGCGTTGAGACCACGGTCGTCGGCCGCCGCCGCGCGCAGCCGCAGCGTCGCCGACACCGGGATCAGCGGCGCCGCGACGCCGGCATCGGCGAGGTGTTGCCGGTTGCGCTCGGCGACCGTCCGCCAGTCCGCCACCAGGTCGGTCTTGCTCTGCACCACGACCACGTTCGGTTGCGAGCGCATGACGTGCAGCAGCATGTTCAGCTCGGCCACCGAGAGCTCCCTCGTGGAGTCGGAGACCAGCAGCACGGCGTCCGCGCGGGTCGAGGCGGCCACCTCCACGGCCGCGCCGAGCGCGGTGACCTCGTCGGTACCCGGAGTGTCCACCAGCACGAGTCCGGCGGCGAGCAGCGCCCGGGGCAGGCCGACCTCGACGTACGCCGGACCGCCCCCCGGCCGACGCCCGACCGCGCCGGACACGCCGGCCGCGACCTGGTCGAGCGCCAGGGAGGTCCGCTCGGCGAGCGTCACCGCCGGCCCTCCCGCGGGTCGTCCGGCCGACGCCTGGACCATCGTGGCGCAGGCGGATTCGGCGTGCTGCACCACGGTCGGCAGGACCGTGGTGCGACCGTCCCCGACCGGGCAGGCCGGCGCGTTGATGATCGCGTTGATGAGCTGACTCTTGCCCTGGTTCGGCTCGCCGACGACCAGGACCCGCAACGTCGGTTCGAGCAGTTGGGCACGCTTCTGCCGGACCGTCTGCAGCAGATCGCCGCGACCGTGTGTCGTACACGTCCGGGCGATCTCGTCCAGTACATCCAGCCAGATCCCCGCCATCACCGCACCAAGTGTGCGGATTTCGGCTTAATTAGCAAGAGGTGTCGGAGAGGAAACCGGGAAGGGCCGGGCCGCTCGACGCGACCCGACCCCCCGCTTCCGACGGAAAATCCCGTCAGAGCAGACCGCCGGTGATGCCCAGCAACCCGTGGTCCGACGAGGCGGGCCCCCCGTCGTGCGAGTCGCCGGTCACACCGTCGGTGAGCCCACCCGTCACGTCGCCGACCGTGCCGGTGACCCCGGGAAGGAGACTGTCCACGTGGTGCGTGACACCGCCCACCACGGACGGAACGTCCACCGGCGGCACCACGCCGCCGACGGCGCCCTCGCCGAGGCCCAGGCCACCCAGGGTGTCGTGGACACCGAGGGAGCCGACGATGCCGTCGACCTGACCGTGCACGCCGGAGAGGACGCCACCGGTCACGTCGCCGCCGAGCACCGGGTCGGTGACGCCGAGCACGCCGGTCGGGTCGCCGACCGTGCCGGTCGCGCCGCCGAGCACCGGGTCGACGATCCCGTCGACGGGCTGCACCACGTCCGCGTCGAGCGTGTGCGCCACGTCGGACACCCCGGTCAGGTCGGTGTCGAGGCCGCTCGGCCCGACACCCAGGCCGACACCCGGCAGCACGCTCACCCCGGCGGCGACGGTCGACGGGTCGACCGCGATGGCGCCGAGCACACCGGCCTTGACGTCCACACCGGACGGCGAGCTGGTGACGCTGATCTGCTGCGCCACGCTCTGCAACTGACCGACCACGTCGGTGGCGTCGGTCACCAGCGGGTCGAAGCCGAGCTGCCCGACCACCGGGGCCAGCGGCGCGAGGCCCTGCCCCGGCGCGTAGTCGACCACCAGCGGCACCACGTCCTGCACGTCGGCGGCGGTGATGTCGCTGAGCCCCGCGGCGTGCAGCGCGCCCTCCGGGTCGAGGTCGAACGCCGACCGCGCGTCGGGGTTGGTCAGCAGGTCGAGCACGAAGTCGTGGAGGGTCTGTTGCGAGTCCATGTGCCGGTTCTCCTCGGATTGGCATCGGCGACCGTCGTTCGTCGAGAGGAACGCTATGGCGGGGGGCGGCCCCGGACATCGGGGCTGCGCCCGCAATCGATCACGCCGCGTTAGGGCGTTCGCCGGCTCCCCCGTTAGGGGGACTGGGGGAAACCGTCCCGGTCAGATTAGGGTGCCGACCACGCAGTGATCTCTGGTACGAACGTAGGGGCCCGCGGGTTTCGCCGGGGGTGGGTCGCCGGACAGCGCCGACGCCATCGCCATCAGCCGGCCACTCGCGGAAAGAGAAGAGACGGATGCCGTACGTCCTGGGGATAGACATCGGAAGCACCAACACCGCCGCCGCCGTCGCTCGGCGCGACGGCCGGACCTGGACGCGTCCGGAGGCTGTCCCGCTGAACGCCGGCTCGCCGCTCGTACCGTCGGTGCTGCACCTGGCCGAGGACGGCGCGCTGCACATCGGCGGGCCCGCGACCGACGACGGCAGTCGCACCAGCAGGGATTTCGTCCGCCGGATCGGTGACGACGTGCCCCTGCTGCTCGGTGGCGAGGCGTGCGCGCCGCAGACCCTCACGGCGGAGTTGGCGGCCTGGGTGGTGGAGCAGGCGCACGCCGCGGAAGGCGGCCCGGCCGAGGCGGTGGTGCTCAGTCACCCGGCCGGCTGGCGGCCGTACCGCCGGGAGCTGCTGCGCCGCGCGCTCGTCGACCTCGGGCTGCGCACGGTGACGCTGCTCCCCCGTACGGTCACGGTCGCGGAGAGTCACGCGGCGCGTGGCTTCGCGGGCACCACGGCGGCCGTTTACGCGTTGGGCGGCGCCAGCTTCGAGGCGGCCCTGGTCCGGCGCACCCCGCGCGGCACCTACGAGAGCTTCGGCACGCCCCAGGGTCTCGACCCGATCGGCGGGGCCGACTTCGACGAGCTGCTGGCCAGCCACGTCCGTACCGTGCTGTCCCGGGAGCTGGCCGCCATCGGGCGGCGGGACCACCACGCCGCCCTGCGCGGCCTGCCGGCCGAGTGCGACCGGGTCAAGCGGGCGCTGACCGTCGAGCCGGCCGCCGACGTGGTGTTGAGCCTGCCGACCGGTCCGGCACGCATACCGGTGACCCGCGCGCAGTTCGAGGCGATGATCCGCCCCACCGTGCAGGCCACCGTGGACCTCCTGCTGCGCGCCGTGCAGGGCGCCGGCCTGACGCCGACACAGCTCGACGGCGTCCTGTTGGCCGGCGGCTCGACCCGCATCCCGCTGGTCACCGAGCTGATCAGCACGGCGCTCGGTGTGCCGGTCGAGGTCGAGCCGGACGCGCAGCTCACCGCCGCCACCGGAGCGGCGAGCGCCGCCTGCCAGGTGGTGTCACCCCGGCCGCGCCCTCGACCCCCGGCCCCGGTCCGCGATCCGGCGCCGGTCCCGGGTGAGGGCCGGGCGAGCCTCCCGGCCCTGCGGCGACCCCGGGACCACGCCACCGATCCGGGCGAACCGCCACCCCGACCGCCGGTCCGGATCCTCCCCCTCGACCTGCCGAAGGCGTCCCGCCTGGCACTGACGCTCAGCCGGGGACGCGAAGGATGACCACAATGATCATGAATAACCTCGTCGACTCCCGACTGGTGCTGGGCCGGGCGTCCAGGGCCCTGTTGGACCGGGTCGCCGACGATCCGGTCGCGCCGCTCACCGTCGGCCTGGCCGGCCCCGCCGGGCACGGCAAGACCGCCCTGCTCACCGAGCTGACGAACATCCAGCAACGGGCCGGCGTCACCGTGCGCACGGGTGTTCCCGGGCCCGGCGAGCCCGTCGACCCGGACGACCTGATCCTGGTCGACGACGCGCACCTGCTCGACGACGAACGGATCGGCGTGCTGCTGCGCCTGGTCGCCACCCGCCGGCACCGGCTGGTCGTCGCCCACCGCCCCTGGCCCCGGTCGGCAGCCCTCACCGAGCTGGTCGACACGCTGCGCCGCGACGGGCAGGCCGTGCTGCTCGGGCCGTTCACCCGGGAGCAGACCGGAGCCTGCGTCGCCGCCGTCCCCGAGCTGACCCAGCGCGCCGAGCTTGTCGACTTCGTACACGCGCAGACCGGTGGCGTCCCCCGCGACGTCGAGCGGCTCACCCGCGGCCTGCGCGCGGCACCGAGCCTGACCACCGCCCCGACCGAGCCGCCCCGACCCGTCGTCCTCGAGTTCGCGCCGGAGCTGGAGATCCAGCCCGCCCCCGTACGACGACTGTTGCTCGCGGTCGCGGCCGGCGTACCGCTGCCGGTGGCCATGCTCGGCCCGCTCCTGGATCAGGAGCCGGAGGCGGTGGACGAGCTGATCGCCACGACCCGGGCGGCCGGGCTGATCGGCGCGGACGGCCGGCTCACCCCGCTGGTCCGCCGGGCCGTCACCACGCTCAGCCCGGCCACCGAGCGCAGCGCCGTCTGGCGTCGCCTCACCGAGTTGCAGCTCGCCCGGGGTGGTCCGGTGCTACCGCTGGTCCGCTCGCTGCTCGCGGTGGGCGTCCTCGGCGACTGTCCGGCCCCGACACTCGCCGCGGCGGCCCAGGAGGCGCTTGCCGACGAGCCGGCCTTCGCCGCCGAGCTGTTCGCCGCCGCCACCGCGGCCGGGCACCCGACCGGCGCCCGCCAGGCTCTCGCGGCCGCGCTCGCCGGTGACCTCGACGACGCGCTGCGCCTGGCGGACCGGTTGCTGACCACCGCCGACCCGGCGGTCCGCGCCGAGGCGGCCGCGGTGGCGGCGACCGCGCTGGCGCACCGGGGCCACGCCGGCCGCAGCGTCGAGCTGTACCGGTGGTCGGGCACCGCCTCGTCGGTGGCGTTCGCCGCCGTGGGCGGGTTCGCCATCGGCGACCTGACCGCCGACGGGCCGCGCGTGGACGAGCCCACCGGCGCACCGCCCACCCTGCACGCCAGCGCCGCCCGGCTGATGGCCGACGGAGTACGCGAGGGCGTCACCGGCACGCCGAGCGCGGCGCTCTCCGCGCTCGTGCAGTCCGCCGCCCTGCTGGAACCGGACGGTCGGGCGGCCCTCCTGCCGGACAGTCCGGCGGCGCTGGCCGCGCTGACCGCCGTGCACTGTGGCGAGCTGGACATCGCCGAGCGGGTCCTGCACCGCGCGCAGGCCGGCGGTGTCGGCGGCCCGCTGATGGCCCGCCGGCATCGGCTGTTGCAGGCCTGGATCCTGATGGTTCGAGGTCAGACGCTCGCCGCCGCCGAGCGCCTCGCCACGGTCACCGCCGACGAACGCCCGTTGGAATCCCGCGACCTGCTCTTCGCCGCCGCGCTGCGGATGGGCATCGCCCGGCGCACCAGCGACCTCGGCGCGCTCAAGCGGGGGTGGGGCCAGGCGCTGGAGGCGGTGGTCCGCCACGGGGTCGACCTGTTCACGCTGCTGCCGCTGGGCGAACTGGCCATCGCGGGCGCGCGGCTCGGTGACGTGGCCCGGTTGGCGCCCTACCTGCGGGAGGGCGCCACCCTGCTCGAACGGCTCGACACACCGACGCTGTGGAGCGTCCCGCTGCACTGGAGCGGCCTGCACGCCGCCATCCTGACCGGCGAGCCGACGGCCGCCGACGACCACGTCGCCGCCCTGCTCGCCGCCGCCGAGCACAGCCGCTACGCCGGTGTGGTCGCCGCGGCCGCCGAGAGCTGGGTCGAGGTGCTACGGGGTGTGGTCGACCCGGTACGGGTCGAGGCCGCCGCCCGGGGCCTGCACGACACCGGACTGTGTTGGGACGGCGCCCGCCTCGCCGGTCAGGCCGCGATCCGCACCGCGGACCGACGGGCGATGACCACCCTGCTCGAGTGCGCCCGGGTGCTCCAGGGTCGGGCGGCCGGCGCGACCGGTGGGCAGCGCCCGATCGACGGCGCGACCGCCACGCCGGCCGCCACCGCGGCCGGCCCCACCCAGCAGGGGCTGAGCGACCGCGAGTACGAGGTGGCCGAGCTGGTGCTCGCCGGGCTGACCTACCGGGAGATCGGTGACCGGCTCTTCATCTCGGCCAAGACCGTGGAGCACCACGTGGCGCGCATGCGCAACCGGCTGCACTGCGCCAATCGGGCGGAGCTGCTGGCGTTGCTGCGGACCATGGTCGCCGACCGGGCCAGCGACGCCGCCGGGCAGCCGTGGCCGCAGCGGTCGGCCCGATGAGCCGGCGCACCCGGCGGAGCGCCACGTGACGCGCGCACGACGACCTGGGGTCCGGCTCGTCGCGACGGCGGCGGTGCTGCTCGCGTTGTGGTCGTACGCAGCCTGTCTGACCGGCCAGGACGCCCTCGACCTGCTGCGGGTGCGGGCCCTGGCCGACACCCTGGGCCAGCCCATCGACCGGCTGGTCCTGAGCCTGCAGACCGAGCGCCGGGCGACCGCCGAGACGCTGGCCGACGCCGCGCCCGCAGGGGCCACGCTGGCCGGGGCGCGGGCGGCGACCGACGTGGCAGCGGCGCAGGTCCGGGCGTTCGGAGACGGACACGACCTGCGCCTGCTCAGCGCGGGGGCGGTCCGCGACCGGGCCGAGACCCTGGTCCGGAGGCTGAACGGGCTGGGGGCGATCCGGTCCCGGGTGGACGACAGGCAGCTCGACCAGGCGGGCGCGGTCGACGGGTACGACCAGCTCGTCGACGCCGCCTTCGACGTGTACGGACCGGAGTGGGGCGCGCACGAGAGCAGGCTGGCGGTCGACACCCGCGCGGTGATCGCGTTGGCCCGTGCCCGTGAGCTGCTGGCCCGGGAGGACACCCTGGTCACGGCGGCCGTCCTGAGCGGTCGACTGGGCGTCGAGGAGCGCCGCCGGCTGGTCGAGCTGGTGGCCGTCCAGCGGTACGCCCGGGCCGAGGCGACGGCCGGCCTGCCGGGCGACGGCCAGGGCGCGTACCAGCGACTCGTGGCGGGACCCGAGTTCGCGGGCCTGCTCGCCGTGGAGGACACGCTGCTGCGCACGGACCGGGTCGACGCGCTGCGTGGGGTCAGCGCGCAGAAGTGGCGCGCGGCGGCGGACGCCGCCCTCGGCGCGCTGCACGAGCTGGTGACGACGACCGCCCGCGCGAGCGTCGAACGGGCCACACCCGGCGCCGCGGTGATCGTGGGGCGGACCGGCGTGGTGGTGGGTCTCGGGCTGATCGCCGTAATCGCGGTGCTGTTGGGCTGGGCCAGGGCCGTACGCCGCGGGCCCGAGCACGAGACGCCGCCGGGCGCCGACGAGCCTCGGTCGGAACCGCCGACCGCACCCGTCGACCGGCTGCCGCCGGTTGCCGAGAACGGCGGCGATCAGCAGGGTGGCGGGCCGGCGCGGGAACGTCACGCGGCCGACCTGTTGCTGGGGATCACCCGGCGCAACCAGGTTCTGCTGCGCGACCAGCTCGACCTGCTCGACGCGATGCAGCGGCGGGAGCAGGACGCCGCGGAGGCCGACGAGCTGTTCCAGCTCGACCATCTCACCACCCGTATCCGCCGCAACGTGGAAAAGGTGATCACCCTCGCCGGGGCGCGGCCCGCGCGCCGCTGGCGACGCCCGGTCCCCCTGCTCGACGTGACGCGCGGCGCGGTCGCCGAGGTGCCGGAGTACCACCGGGTCCTGGTGGCGCCGCACTGGCCGTGGTCGCTCGCCGGCCCCGCCGTCACGGACGTCGTGCACCTGCTGGCCGAGCTGATCGAGAACGCTCTGACCTTCTCGACGACCGACACCACGGTCCGGGTCACCGGCGAGCACCGGCCACACGGCTGCGCGATCGTGGTGGTCGACGACGGTCCCGGCCTCGACGCCACCGCGCTCGACGAGGCGAACCGTCTGCTCGCCAGCCCGCCGAACGACCCGCCGAGCGACGCCGGAGGGTTGTACGCGGTCGCCCTGCTGGCCGCCCGGTGCGGTGCCCGGGTCGTCCTGCGGCCCAGCCGACGCGGCGGGACGGCTGCCATCGTGCACCTGCCGGCCGAGCTGGTCACCGTGACCGGCGGCCCGGACGCGACGTCGCCGGGGCCCGCGTACCGGCCGCTGCCCGGAGCGGTCGAGGTGCCGGACGCGAGGCCGACGGGCAGCGCCGACGGGCTGCCGATGCGGATCCGCCAATCCGGGGCGCCCGTGCCCGGCCCCGGCAACGCCGGCCCCGAGACCGTCGAGCTGCCGATCACGAGAACAACGAGGAGACATCGATGACGCACGCAGTGGTCACCGAGGACAGCCTGACCGGCGCGCTGGACCGCCTGGTGGACCGGGTACGCGGTGCGGAGTTCGCCGTGGTGCTCTCCCCGGACGGGCTCCCGCTCGGCGGTTCCCGGCAGGTGCAGGCGAAGCTGGCCGAAGAGATCTCCGGGATCGTCGCCGGCCTGTTGGCGCTGGGACTGGCCGCCACCCGGACGTGCGACGCGGGCGGGCTGCGCCAGATCGTGGTGCAGATGTCGCGGGCGTTCCTCTTCGTCGCCACCATCTCGAACGGGACCATCCTGACCGTGCGGATCTCCGGCGACGAGGTCGAGGTGGGCGACATGGCGTACGAGGTCGCGCTCTTCGTCGGGCAGGCCGAACGGCACCTGCCGATCCGCCTGGAGACCGCCGCCGCGGCGAGGAGCGGAGATTCTGGTGCCCAGCGCCGGCTCAGCTGACGAGGCGTGGTACGACGACGACGCCGGCCCGGTCGCCCGTCCGTACACGATGACCGGTGGGCGTACGACGTCCGAGCGCGGCCGATTCGACCTGATCTCGCTGGTCGTCGCGCGGCGGTCGGCGACGTCGCCCACGTCGCTCTTCCCCGAACAGGCGCGGATCGTCGAGCTGTGTCACCATCCAGTGTCGGTGGCTGAGGTCAGCGCCGAGCTGGATCTGCCCCTCGGCACCGTTCGGGTCCTCCTCGGTGACCTGCTGGGGGCGGGGTTGGTCGAGACGCACGAACCGCCGTCGCTGTCGGATCTGCCGTCGCAGGAGCTGCTCGAGTCGATACTCGTCGGGCTGCGCGCCCTGTGACCGCTCGGGTGCCACCGCGACCGAGCGGTCGCGGGCGGGCGTCCGGCGACGAAGTGAAGGGGAGACAGGCAGTGCCGGCAACACCGCCGCAGCCACGGCGTACTGTGGCGATCATTCTGCTGGACCGGATCGTGGCCGCTGCCGCAGCCGCACGGCGGGTGGTCACCGGCCGGGCCGACGTGTCGCGGGCCACCTGGGTCGCCGTATTCGCGGCGCTCGGGGTGGTGGTGGCGACGGTGGTCTCGATCGTCAGTGTGGTGCGTACCCCGGAGCGGCTCGCGCCGGTGACCCTGGACGCGCCCCCGTCGGTGGACCAGTTGGGCACGCCGGGCCCCGGTACGCCCCGGGGGCAGGCACAGCCGGCCGCCACCAGCCCGACCACCGTGGGGTCGCCCTCGGCCAGCGCCGCGCCGCCACCCGTCGAGCCGCCGTCCAGCGCGCCGGCCGTGACCCCCTCGTCGGCCTCCCCGACCCCGGCCGCCCTCGCCGCCGACTTCGTCGTCGAGGACAACGCGCTGCTCAGCTACGGCGCGACCGTGACGATCAGCAATCCGGGGCCGGTGCCGGCGACGCGGTGGACGCTGACCATCACGCTGCCCCGGGAGTCGCTGCGGGTCAGCGCGGTCGAGGGCGCGCGGGCCACCCAGGACGGCGCGGTGTGGACGTTCGTGCCGGACGGCAGCGTGGGGCAGGTGCCGGGCAGCGCCTCGACGCGGGTGACCTTCCGGGTCAACGGCGCGGTGGTCGGCGCGACGCCGACGGCGTGCACGATCGACGGGGTCGCCTGCGGCGGCCTGTCGAGCTGAGCCCCGGCCGCCGAGTCGGTCCCGACGGCGGCCCGGACGCGGTGGCGAGCATCGCTCATGCTGAAGGGGTGATTCGCTTCGTCCTGAACGTCCTGTGGCTCATCTTCGGCGGTGGCCTCGTGCTGGCGATCGGCTACGGCTTCGCCGCGCTGATCTGCTTCCTGCTGGTCGTCACCATTCCGTTCGGCGTCGCCGCGCTGCGCCTCGCCGTCTACTCGCTGTGGCCCTTCGGCCGCACGCTGGTGCCCAAACCGGGCGCGGGCGTCGGCTCCGGGCTGGCGAACGTGCTCTGGGTGGTGCTGGCCGGTTGGTGGCTGGCCCTGTCCCACATCCTCGCCGGCATCGCGCTCTGCGTGACGATCATCGGGATCCCCTTCGGCATCGCCAACTTCAAGCTCGTCCCGGCCGCCTTCTGGCCGCTGGGCCGGGAGGTCGTCGAAGCGCCGTGACACGTCGACGGGTCGCCCGTTTCCGAGGCGGGCGACCCGGTCGGGGCCGACGCCGTCGATAGTGGACAATCCGGTTCACCCCGACGGACCCCTCGATAGGAGCCTGGCATGGCCGGCCCGGACGCCGAACTCACCGCGACGCTTCAGCCCGACGTGCCGCACGCGGCACGGATCTGGAACTACTGGATGGGCGGCAAGGACAACTTCCAGTCCGACCGGGCGGCCGGTGACGCGGTCGCCGAGGTCTACCCGGAGATCGTCCTGATGGCGCAGCAGTCCCGCCGCTTCCTGGTCCGGGCGGTCCGGTACCTGGCCGCCGAGGCCGGCATCCGGCAGTTCCTGGACATCGGCACCGGCCTGCCGACCATGCAGAACACCCACGCGGTCGCCCAGGGCATCACGCCGGACGCGCGGGTCGTCTACGTCGACAACGACCCGATGGTCCTCGTGCACGCCCGCGCGCTGCTGGCCAGCACGACCGTCCAGGGTGTCACGACGTACGTGCCGGCCGACTACCACGACCCGGAGGCCATCCTCGCCGAGGCGGCGCGGACGCTCGACTTCGACCAGCCGATCGCCGTCATGTTCATGGGCGTGCTGGGGTACGAGCCGGACCTGGAGGTGGTGCGCTCGATCGTCGGGCGGACGATGGACGCGACGGCGTCCGGCAGCCACCTGGTGCTCTGGGACGGCACCAACACCAGCCCGCAGGTGGTCTCCGGGGCGCAGCGGCTGGCCGAGAACGGCGGTGTCCCGTACATCCTGCGCAGCCCGGCGGATCTCGCCGGCTGCTTCGCCGGGTTGACGCTGGTGGAGCCCGGTCTCGTGCCGATCCCGCTGTGGCGTCCGGACGAGGCCGACGCCCGGGGGATCGACGCCTACGGCGCGGTGGCCCGCAAGCCCTGACGCGACGCCGACCCCCGGGTACGTCGCCCGGATCAGCGCGCGCAGGTCAGCGTCAGCCCGGCCGGCGGCGCGCTGGCCGTCGCGAGCAGACCGAACGTCGTCACCCCGTCCGGCGCCAGCGTTCCGTTGTACGGTGCGTTGCGCACCACCACATCAGCGCCGGCCGGGTCGACGACACCGCCCCACACCGCCTGGATCCGCTCGTCGCCGGCCCAGCGCCAGGAGACGCGCCACTGGTCCAACGGCTGCGGGCCGACGTTGCGGACCGTCACGGTGGCGACGAATCCGGTGCCCCAGCGGGAGTCGATGGTGGCGGTCGCCCGGCAGGACGTCAGCGCGGCGGTCCGGCCGCTCCCCCCGTAGTAGGGCTCCCACCTGCTCTCGGAGTCGCGGAACCCGAACCAGTACTCGGTGTCGGGGGTCAGCCGGTCGAAGGTGACGGTGCCGTCGCGCTCGGCGGAGACCAACTCGGCCACCGGGTTCCGCCACGCGTAGGCGTCCTCGCGGCTGGCGAAGAGTCCGACGGTGATCGGCGGCCGGTAGCCGCACGGCGGGCTGAGCGCGATGAAGTAGACGACGGTCAGGCTGGTGGTGGTGGCCGCGGACACCCGACCACCGATGGGCAGTGCCGGCGGGCAGACCGGGGTGGGTGTCGGCGCCGCCGTGACCGACGCCGTGGGTGTCGGCGCCGCCTGGGCGACGCCGGTGGTCGCGGCCCAGCCGGTCGTGGCGGTGGTCAGGGCGATGGTCGTGAGAGCCAGCAAGATGCGACGCATCCGTACCTCCGAGAAGCCGTCGCCGTCGCGGCCACGGATGGGCGGCCGACCGTACGGGTCCGGACCTGCGCGGCGGCCGCCCGACGGCGATCGGCATGCGGCCGCTGACGGGGACTGCCCGCGCGCGGGTGGTGGGGCCACCTCGCGCGTCCCCGACTCCGGAGCAGAGATCGACCACGCCGGCTCCCGAGCGCGGCCGAACCACAGCATCGCATTCGACGATTGTCGATACAAGCGGGGTGTCGCGAGCCCGTCGGACGCCCGCCGCCTTCCCGTCGCCGCGAGGACACGCGCCGGGCCCCCGGATCGACGATCATCCATAATGGTCTGTCACTTCGACGCGGGAGCACACACCATGCGCGACAGGAGCAACACGAACCGGCGGGTGACGAGGGCACTGACGGCGGCGGCCACCGTGGTGGCGCTGACGCTCACCCCGCTCGCGACGCCGTCACCCGCAACCGCCGCTCCCAGCCGGGCCGAACTGGCCCTGCGCTGGGCGCCCATCCACTACCAGGACGTCGACGCCACCGGCACCCACGCCCTGGGCGGCCGGAGTGACTACGTCACCGCCGTGGACTTCGACGGCGACCTGAACGGGCGCAACAACTGGGACCGCACCGGGGCGTCCGGCACGTCGCTCGCCGCGCACGTGTACTACTCCGTCGTGGAGACGAGCACGCACTGGTACATCACGTACCTGTTCTTCCACCCCCGGGACTGGACCGACCACCCGTTCTTCGAGACCGAGCACGAGAACGACGGCGAGGGCGTCCTCTTCGCGATCGAGCGGGACGGCTCCGCGTACGGCGTCCTGCGCGGCGCGGTCACCGTCGCGCACAGCGACTTCTACTCGTACACCCCGGCCGGCAGCACCTGGACCAGCGGCCGGGAGAGCGTCGACGGCACCCTGCAGTTCCAGTCCTCGCCGCACGACTCCTTCACCCACCCGGTCACCGCCCAGGAGGCGCAGGGCCACGGACTGAAGGCGTACCCGCAGTACGCCATCAACGGCGACGGCCTGGTCTACTACCCGTCCACGGTGGCCGAGACGCCGGAGAGCGGCGACGACCGCGACGTTCGTTACCAGCTCGTCGACATCTTCGCCACCGGCGGCCTGTGGGCGCAGCGGACCAACACGAGCCTCTTCGCCAGCCTGGGCACCTTCGCCGGGGACACCTCCGGCGACTGCGGTGTCGGCACCTGGAGCTGCTCGGCGAACTCCGCGAACGCCCCCTGGGGCTGGGACGACGGTAACGACGTACCCGCCCGTGGCGAGCTGGCCAGCGACCCGGCGAAGCTGTCGGTGGAGTACTTCACCGTCCCGGCCGGGTTGGCGCGCGGCTACAGCTACAACCCGTACGCCACCGCGGCCAAGGCACTGGCCGACGCGGCCCGCACGGCGCCACCGACCGTCGACTGACCCGATCCGCGCAGGTGCGCGGCCGACCCGTTCGGCCGCGCACCTGCGCCCACCGGCGGTCGCGCCACCCCGGATCGACACGTAGCCTGCGCAGATGCGACACACCCTCGCACCGGACGACAAGACCCTGCACGGGCACTTCTCCCCCGACCTCACGCCGGTGCTCACCATCGACTCCGGCGACACCGTCACCTACCGCACCCTGGACTGCTGGTGGTCCGCCGGCCCGTACCCCGGCGGCGCGAACCGGGACCGCCCCCGGGTCCCGCAGCGGCGGCCCGAGGACGGGCACGCGCTCGTCGGGCCGGTCGCGGTCCGCGGCGCTCGCGCCGGCCAGACCCTCGCGGTACGCATCGACGCGATCGTCCCGGGCACGTGGGGTACGACGGTGGCGGGCGGGTGGCCGAGCGCCTTCAACGAGCGCTACGACGTCGAGTCGACACAGGTGGTACACGCCTGGGAGCTGGACCCGGCGACGATGACCGGCCGCAACCAGCACGGTCACACGGTGGCGTTGCGCCCCTTCATGGGGGTGCTCGGCATGCCGCCGGCGGAACCGGGACGGCACTCCACCACCCCGCCGCGCGAGTGCGGCGGCAACCTGGACTGCAAGGACCTGACCGCCGGGACCACGCTGCTGCTGCCGATCACGGTCGACGGAGCGTTGTTCTCGGTCGGGGACGGGCACGCCGCCCAGGGCGACGGCGAGGTGGGCGGCACGGCGATCGAGTGCCCGATGGACGAGGTGACGCTGACCTTCGACGTCCGCGACGACTTCCCGGTCACCGGACCGGTGGCCCGCACCGCCGACGCCTGGCTGACGCTGGGCGTGGGAGCGTCCCTCGACGAGGCGACGCTCGGTGCCCTGGAGGCGATGATGACCCTGCTGCAACGTCTGCACGGTCTCAGCCGGCCGGACGCGGTGGCGCTGGCCAGCGTCGTCGTCGACGTACGGGTGACCCAGATCGTCAACCAGACCGTCGGCGCGCACGCGGTGCTGCGCGACGACGCGCTGCGCTGAGCCGACGCCGGCCCGGAACCGGCGTCAGCGCAGCCGGCGGGCCGTGAACCGGGCCGGCGGCTCGGCGATCGCGTCCTGCGCGGCGATGAGTTGGATCTCCCGGGTGCCCGCCGCGAGTGTCGCTTCGAGGACGGTGAAGACCGAGGAGACGGTGCGCCCCAGCGCGGTGGCCGGTGAGCCGGTGGTCGACAGGTGCGCCAGGTACAGCGCCGCGGTGACGTCGCCGCCGCCGTTCGGGTTGATCGGGAGCAGCGGGGTGGTGACCGCCCAGGCGCCCTCGTCGGAGACCGCCACGACCTCCAGCGAACCCGCCGGCACGTCGTCGTGCAGCACGCTCGTCACCAGGGCGTGCCTCGGCCCGGTGGCGCGGACGACGTCGACCGCCTCCAGCACCTGGGCGAGGGTGGTGGTCGTACGGCCGGCGAGGAAGTCCAGCTCGAAGTGGTTCGGCGTGATGATGTCGGCGCGCGGCACGACGGTGTCGCGCAGATACTCCGGGATGCCGGGCCGGACGAACATCCCCCGGCCGACGTCGCCCATCACCGGGTCGCAGCAGTACACGGCGGCCGGGTTGGCGGCCTTGACCTGCGCGACGGCGTCCAGGATCACGGCGCCCATCGCCGGGTCGCCCTGGTAGCCGGACAGCACCGCGTCGGCGCTGCCGAGAACGCCCCGGTCGGCGATGCCCGCGATCACCTCGGCCACGTCGGCGGCCGCCAGCAACGGGCCGCGCCACGCGCCGTACCCGGTGTGGTTGGAGAAGTGGACGGTCAACACCGGCCACACCTCGTGCCCGAGACGCTGCAGGGGGAAGACGGCGGCCGAGTTGCCGACGTGGCCGTAGGCGACCGACGACTGGATGGACAGGATCTGCACGGACCCATCATGGCCGCCCCGTCCGCCCCGGGTCGCGCGGGTCACCGATTCTGTCGGCTGGCCCACTGCGGTTCGTCCGGACGCCACACGGCACTTGGGGGCGGCCCGGACCGCCGAAATCCGGGCCGCCCCCTCGTGCCGCGCGGTCAGCCGCCGAGGCTCGCCGCGGCCGAGGCGATCGACGAGGCGAAGTAGCTCACCTGGGTGTAGACGCCCGGGTAGTTGGGTCGGGCGCAACCGTTGCCCCAGCTGACGATGCCGACCTGGATCCAGGCGTTGGTGGCGTCGCGGCGGAACATCGGGCCACCCGAGTCGCCCTGGCAGGTGTCGGTGCCGCCGCTGGCGTAGCCGGCGCAGATCTCCTCGGCGGGGATGAGGTCGCCACCGTAGTTGGAGTTGCAGGTGGAGTCGCTGACGAACGGGACGGTGGCCTTGAGCAGGTACCGCTGCTGCGCGCCACCCTCGCGCGCCGCGCCCCAGCCGGCGACGGTGAAGGTGCCGCTGTCGTACGCGGTCGTGGTGGCGATCTTCAACGTGCTCAGCCCGGTGACGGGGGTGGCCAGGCGGATCAGCGCCCAGTCCTTACCGTTGCCGTTGTAGCCGGGCGCGCGGTAGACGTAGTTGGACCGGACGGTGATCCGGCTGGACGACTGGAGGTCGACCACCCCGAGGGTCGCGGTGATGCTGGTGTTGGTTCCGGTCGCGCCCACGCAGTGCGCGGCGGTGAGCACCAGCCGGGAGCTGTAGAGGGCCCCGCCGCAGCCCATCGAGAGCCGCACCATGAACGGGAACTCGCCCTGGGCGGCACGGGTGCCGCCGACCACGTTCGGCGTGACGGGGTTGTCGGCCGCGGCGGCGGGTGCCGCGAGGGTGAGGCTGGCCGCGGCCAGCGCGGCGGCCACCAGGCCGGTGAGGGTACGCCAGCGAACCATGCATTCCTCCGCTTCGGGACGGCACGCCTTGTGGGCGCACCTGATCGATAGCGGTAATCGTATTGATGGGAATGGATGTTGCGGGTCATCCCCTCTGGGTCGTACCCCGGCGTTATGGATCGCTACAGCTAGACGTCGCGGTCCCGCCGACGGCGAGGCCCACGGGCGGCGCCGACCGCCATGAGGCTGACCACCGCGGCGGCCAGTTGCAGCACCGCGCCGAGCAGGTCGACCAGGCTGGAGAGGGCGGTAGCGTCGGGGACAAGGTCCATCGCGGCCTCCGGGTTTCGACCCCCACCATCCGCGCCTTGCGGAGGGCTTCCCCCGGGCCCACGGACATCGACGGGCGCCACCGTGATTATGGCAGCGGCCGGCGAACGCACCAACCCCCGGACGTACGCGTCCCCTGCCGCGACCGCCCGGCGTGGTGTCAGCCCGCGTCGGCGGGGCTGTCAGCGGCGTGTCGGGGCCGTGTCAGGTACGCCGCGCACGCTGGTCGGCATGACAAGCGATCTGGTGATCGAGGCCGAGGGCCTCGTCAAGACCTTCGGGAAGACGAAGGCGCTACAGGGCGTGGACCTCGCCGTACCCCGGGGGACGGTGCTCGGGGTGCTCGGCCCCAACGGCGCGGGCAAGACCACGGCCGTCCGCATCCTCTCCACCCTGCTGACCCCGGACGCCGGGAGCGCCCGGATCGGCGGCTTCGACGTCGTCCGCGACGCCGGGCGGGTCCGGCAGCGTATCGGCCTCACCGGCCAGTACGCCTCGGTCGACGAGGACCTGACCGGGCGGCAGAACCTGGAACTGTTCGGCACGCTGCTGGACCTCGGTCGCGCCGGTGCCCGGCGGCGGGCCACCGAACTGCTCGAGTGGTTCGACCTGACCGACGCCGCGAACCGGCCCGCCAAGACGTACTCCGGGGGTATGCGGCGGCGGCTCGACCTGGCCGCGAGCCTCGTGGGCTCGCCGGACGTGATCTTCCTGGACGAGCCGACGACCGGGCTGGACCCGGCCAAGCGCGAGGACATGTGGGACGTGGTCCGGTCGTTGGTGACCAACGGCTCGACGGTGCTGCTCACCACGCAGTACCTGGAGGAGGCCGACGCGCTGGCCGACGCGATCACGGTGATCGACCACGGACGGGTCATCGCGCACGACACGCCCGACGGGCTCAAGCGGATCGTCGGCGGGCAGACCCTCGAGGTCCGGCCTACCGACCCGGGGCAGCTTCGCCGGACCGCGGCGATCCTGACCGACGTCGGCTCGGGCGGGCCGGCCGACGAGATCCGCCGGGGCGTCCTCGCCGTGCCGGTCGCCGACGACACGGCGCTGACCGAGAGCGTCGCGCGCCTGGCCTCCGCCGGCATCGCCGTCACCGAACTCTCCCTGCACCTGCCCAGCCTCGACGAGGTGTTCTTCACCCTCACCGGGCGTACGGCATCCGAGGACGACACCACTTCGCGTACGGAGGTAGCGGCATGAGCACCCAGTTGGACGCACCACCCACGACGGGTCCGGCGCTGTCGACGGCAGCGGTGAACCCGCGACCGTTCCGACTGGTGCGGCACTCGCTGGCGCTCGCCAAGCGCAGCCTCATCAAGACCTGGCGTACGCCCGAGGCGCTGATCGACGTCACGCTGCAACCGGTGCTGTTCCTGGTCATCTTCGTCTACATCTTCGGCGGGGCGGTCGCCGGCTCCACCCATGACTACCTGCAATTCCTGCTGCCGGGCATCCTGGCGCAGACCATCGCGACCGGGGCGATCGCGATCGGCGTGAACCTCAACACCGACATCGCCAAGGGCATCTTCGACCGGTTCCGGTCGCTGCCGGTCCCCCGCTCCGCACCGCTTGTCGGGGCGGTCCTCGGCGACGTCGTCCGGTACGTGATCGTCACGGTCTCGACCCTCGCGATCGGCTATTTGATGGGCTTCCGGATCGACACCGACCCGTTCCGGGCGATCGCCGGCTGCGTGCTCGCGGTGCTGTTCGCGCTCTGCCTGAGCTGGCTGCCGGTCTGGGTGTCGATGAAGGTGCGTACGCCGGGTGCCGTGCAGGGCCTGATGTTCGCCCTGATCATGCCGCTGAGCTTCGGGTCGAACGTGTTCGTCGGCACCGACACCCTGCCCGGCTGGATGCAGGCCTTCGTCAAGGTCAACCCGATGACCCACCTGGTGGCCTCGGTCCGCGGACTGTTCCTCGGCACCCCGCTCGACGCGCACGTGTGGTGGACCCTCGCCTGGTGCGCCGGCTTCGTGGCGGTGTTCATGCCCATGGCGCTGCGCGCCTACCGCAAGAAGGTCTAGCTACAGCAGGTCGTCCATCAGGGCGCGGATGCGGGCGACCGCGACGGCGACCGGACGCTCGCGCCACGCGGCCAGCAACTGCTCACGCCGACTCTCGTTCCCGAGAGCGGCGATGAGCTGTTCGCCCTGCCCGGCGGGGAGGAACATCTCCATGTGCGTGCCGATCCGCCGGGCGATCGCGAACAGTTCACGGGCGGTCTCGACGTCACCCCGACTGGCGGCGAGTTCCGCCCCGCCCGACGCCCATGCGCCGATCACCGGCAGGTCCCGCGACGTCAGCGCGTCGTCGCGGGCGGCGGACAGCAGCGAGGCGGCGCGGACGTCGGCCGCACGGTCGGTGTCCCGCCGCGCGTGGGCCACCCGCAGGTAGAGCACCGCCGCCGCGGTCCGCAGCATCACCCGCGGCTGCGGCGGCGGTCCGGTCCAGTCCACGAGGGTACGGGTCACGTCCTCGGCGCGGGCGAGCGCCTCGTCGTACCGCTCGCGCCGCCAGGCGAGCTGGGCCAGGCCGAGCAGCGCCTGCGCGATGTCCACCTGCTCGGCCTGACCCGAGCCGGCCATCTCCCCCAGGCGCCGCTCCGCCTCCTCGTCACCGGTCAGGGCGAGGTGGACGTCGAGACGCACCCGCACCGACCGCGCGTCCTGCTGGGCCCCGATCATCTCCATGTGCCGGACGCTGCGCGTCAGCCACTCGGCCGAGCGTTCCTCCCGCCCGGGAAGCAGGAACTGCCCCACGGCGCCCGCCGCCATGGCCATGCCCCAGTGGTCACCGGCGACCTCGAACCGGTGGTACGCCTGCTCGGCGTCCTCGATCGACGACTCCGGCAGGCCGCCGTTCTCGCGTACCGCCGCACGCGCGAACAGCCCGAGCCCCTGCACGTACGGGTCCGGGTGGGAGATCAACTCGCCCGCGCTCTTGAGACTCTCCTGAACGTCGGACGTGTCGAAGCCGGGCAACGCCGACGCGAGCGCGGTGAGCCTCGGTGACACCTCGGCGGGCCGTTCGCTCAGGAGGGTGCGCAGCGCCCGCCGGGCGAGCACGGCCGGCCGCAGGTCGGCGCTGATGCCGGCGTTCACGCCGATCAGCAGGCAGGTCCAGGCGAGCGGGTCGCCGTCCGGCAGCGGTCGACCGCTGGCCCGGCCGCCCACGATCGCCGATTGCCGCCGCCGACGCGGGTCGTCGACGTGCAGCAGCGAACGCGCCCAGGCGAGAACCTCCAGGTGCAGGCCGCGCACCGTCCAGAGGTGCAGCAGCGCGGTGGCGACGTCGACGGCGGCGGGCTCGTCGTCGTGGCTCAGCGCCCAGCGCAGGCCGGCCAGCAGATTGTCCTGCTCGGTCGCGCAGCGGTCGAGCGCCACGACCTGCTCGGGACCGACAAGGCGGGCGGCGAGCGCCACGGCCTCGTGCCGGGCCCACCCGGTGAGGCCGGCCATCGCCACGTCCCGGTCGCCGGACGCGCCGAGCCGGGCCTCGCCGTACTCACGGACGGTCTCCAACATCCGGTAGCGCGGTGGTCCGTCGGCCTCGACCAGGGTCAGCAGGGACTGTTCGACGAGCGTGGCGAGGCCACGACGGACGTCCGGCGTCCCGGCGACCGCGGCGGCGAGGTCGGCGGTGAACGGCGCGGGGATGACCGCGACCCGTTCCAGCAGCGCCCGGTCGTCGGGGGCGAGCAGTTCCCGGCTCCAGTCGACCATCGCCCACAGGCTGGCGTGGCGTTCCGGCAGTCCGCGCAGCGCGTCGTCGAGCAGGGCGAACCGATCGGCCAACCCGGCGAGCACGTCGTCGATCGGCATGTGCCGCAGCCGTGCGGCGGCCAGTTCGAGGGCCAACGGCAGGTTGTCCAACCGGTTGCACAGCGCGAGAGCCCGCGCGGTGTCCCAGGTCGGCACCGCGCCACCGGCCCGTGCCCGGGATTCGACCAGCCCGAGCGCGTCGGCGTCCGGCAGGGCGGTCAGCCGGTGGACCCGCTCGCCGGCCAGGCCCAGCGGGGCGCGGCTGGTCGCGAGGACCGCCACCTCCGGGGCGGCGACCGCGAGCAGGTCGGCGACGACGGCGGCGATCGCGTCGAGGACGTGCTCGCAGTTGTCCAGCACGACCAGGCCGTCGAGGTCCGGCGCCAGGGCGCGCAACCGCTCCTCGGGACTGAGCACCCGGCGTTCGAGGCCCAGGTTGCCGCCGGTGGACGAGGTGTCGGCGCCGCCGAGCGCCGTGAGCACGGTGGGCAGCACCTCGTCGGGCGAGCGCAGGCCGGCCAGCTCGACCACCCGTACCCCCTGCCCGGCCGCGGCCGCCCGCCGGGTCACCTCGGCCGCGAGGCGGGTCTTGCCCGCGCCGCCGGTCGCCACGATCGTCACCAGGGCCGACTCGTCGAGCGCCTCGTCCAGGGCCGCGACGTCCCGCTCGCGGCCCACGAGGGCGGTCATCGGCCGGCGCCACGCGGCGGGCAGGACGACGCGTGCCGGCGCACGGGGTGGCGCCACGACGGCCGGCGTGGTGAGTTCGCCGCGCAGGAGGGCCAGGTGGGCCTGTGTGATCACCGGGGACGGGTCGGTGCCGTAGCGGTCGGCAAGCTCGTCGCGGAGACGTTCGACCACCTCCAACGCCTCCGCCTCCCGCCCCTGCGCGGCGAGCACCCGGACCAGCAGGGCTGCGGACGGCTCGTCCGGGGGCGTCCGCGCGGCCAGCCGGCGCAGGTCGGCCTCGTCGTACGGGCCCGCGCCGGCGAGCGCGGCCTCGGCGCGCAGCGCGGCGACGTCGGCGAACAGGCGCGCGTCGTCCGCGCCGGCGATGTCCGGCACCTCGGGGAACAGGGCACGGGCCCGGTCGGCCGCGTCGCGGGCCGCGCGCGCGTCGCCGGACCGCAGCGCGACCCGACCGCCCTCGACGAGCGCCCGTGCCTCGACCGCGTCGACGGTCACCTCCTCGGCCGGTAGGCGGTAACCCCCCGGCACGGCCACCACGGGCAGCCCGAGACGACGTACGCGGGACACGAGCGCCTGCACGGCGCCGGTCGCGTCGTCCGGCGGGGCGCCATCCCAGACCGCGTCCACGAGCAGGCTGGTGGAGACCGCCCGACCGCGCGCGTCGATGAGCGCGCGGAGCACCGCGGCCAACCGCTCGCCCCGGACCGGCCGGCCGTCGACGGCGAGGGGACCGAGGATGGTGATCTGCACGGGACCAGCATCCCTCACGCGCACCACAGCGCCGTGCAGGGTGCCCGACGGCGTGGGGTGCGGGCGGGACGCCGCGGTGCGTACAGTTTCGGGTCGGACTTGGGGTGGGCCGGCGAAATCCGGCACAGGAAACGGGACGAGACAACGACGCATGACGGTGGACAACATTCCCGACAACGCTCAGGGCGGCATCGACCGGAACCGGCTGGAGACCTGCCTGAGCGTCTTCGAGGCGTTGGAGGCCCTTCCTCCCGACCACCCCGACGTGGTGCGGGTGCAGCGGGCCACCGCGCGGCTCTACAAGGTGATCAAGCAGCGGCGACGTGAGGAGCGGCGCGACGCCATCCTGGCGGCCGACCGGGCGGTGACGGAGGCCACGGCCACCGGCGCCCCGGGTCGGATCGACGACGAGACCCAGGGCATCCCCCTCGCCTCCCCCACCAGCGGCACGACGGCGGGGCTCCTGCACAACCCGCGCGGCTGCTACATCTGCAAGCAGCGCTACCGCGAGGTGGACGCCTTCTACCACCAGCTCTGCCCGTCCTGCGCCGCGCTGAACCGGGAGCGCCGGGACGCCCGTACCGACCTGACCGGCCGGCGCGCCCTGCTCACCGGCGGGCGCGCGAAGATCGGCATGTACATCGCGCTGCGGCTGCTGCGCGACGGCGCGCACACGACGGTGACGACCCGGTTCCCGCACGACGCGGTCCGCCGGTTCGCCGCGATGCCCGACAGCGCGGATTGGCTGCACCGCCTGCGGATCGTCGGCATCGACCTGCGCGACCCGGCGCAGGTGATCGCCCTCGCCGACTCGGTCAGCAGCCAGGGCCCGCTCGACATCCTGATCAACAACGCGGCGCAGACGGTCCGCCGCTCGCCCGGGGCGTACGCCCAGCTAGTCGCCGCGGAGGCCGCGGCCCTGCCGGACGGTCCCCTGCCGGAGCTGATCACGTTCACCAAGCCGGCCGGCGCGGGGGGCGCGCTCACCGCCGGCTCGGAGTCGCCGGCCCTCACCCCGCACGCGCTCACCGCACTGGCGTTGACCAGTCGTTCCGCCTCGCCGGAGCGGATCGCGGCGTCCACCGCCATCGACGCCGGCGGTCTCGTGCCGGACCTCGATCCGGTCAACAGCTGGGTGCAGCGGGTGCAGGAGGTCGACCCGGTCGAGCTGCTGGAAGTGCAGTTGTGCAACGTGACCGCGCCGTTCGTGCTGGTCAGCCGGCTACGTCCGGCGATGGCCGCCGCGCCGGCCCGCCGTAAGTACGTGGTGAACGTCTCGGCGATGGAGGGTCAGTTCGGTCGCGGCTACAAGGGGCCGGGGCACCCGCACACCAACATGGCCAAGGCCGCGTTGAACATGCTGACCCGCACCAGCGCCCAGGAGATGCTGACCGACGGCATCCTGATGACCAGCGTCGACACGGGTTGGATCACCGACGAGCGGCCGCACCCGACGAAGATGCGCCTGGCCGACGAGGGGTTCCACGCCCCGCTGGACCTGGTCGACGGCGCGGCCCGGGTGTACGACCCGATCGTCCGCGGCGAGCAGGGCGAGGACCTGTACGGCTGTTTCCTGAAGGACTACGCGCCGTGCGCCTGGTGAACGACGAGGAGAAACCCATGCCATCCGACCACGATTCCTGACCGACCCTGGACGAGCTGCTCCGCGAGGAGGCGGAGCTGGAACGTACCGGCCTGTCCGAGACGGACGCGTACGAGCTGGGCATGCGCGCCGTGGCCGCCGCGAGCGAGCGGGCGCTGCCGGTCGCGGTGGGCGTGTGGCGGGCCGGGCGTCAGCTGTTCCACTGTGGCCTGCCCGGCTCCACCCAGGACAACGACGCCTGGCTGCGCCGCAAGGGCCGGGTGGTGATGCGGTTCGAGCACTCGTCGCTCTACGTGGCCCGGCTCTGCCAGGACAAGAACGTGACGCTGACCGAACGTTACGGGCTGCCGGCCTCCAAGTACGCCGCCGCCGGGGGCGCGGTGCCGCTGCGGGTGCGCGGCACCGGCGTGGTGGGCTGGATGGGCGTCTCGGGGCTTCCGCAGTTGGACGACCACCGCTTCGTCGTCGACATCCTGCGGTCGGCCGCGCAGTAGTTGGCGAACCCGCCGCCCGTCCGGCGTCGGACGGGCGGCGGGGTCTCTCCGTCAGCCCGCCCGACGGTTGGCGCGCACGGCGCCCAGGATCACGCCGAGTTTGGCCAGCGACAGCGGGTGCTCGCGCATGGAGACGACCTCGTTGAACCGGCGTGCGATCGCCACGTCCGTCACGGTCGCCGTGAGGATCTGCCGGCTCGCCCAGCTGGAGATCCGGTAGCCGCGCGGGTAGGGGCCGTCGACGTGCGGCAGCGCCAGGTCGGCGGAGGTCGACGTCGACCACGCGGCGTCGACCACGACCTTCTGCAGGCCGAGGAAGTGGCGGGCCGGCACGCTCAGGTCCGGGCCGGGGCGTAGGTACGCCGACAGGCAGGCCGCGTGCAGGGCCGCGGCCGTCATCCCCTGCCCGTACACCGGGTTGAACGACGCGACGGCGTCGCCCACGCTGACAAGCCGGGCCGGGAAGCGCCGCAGCGCGTGGAAGTCCCGACGCCGGCTGTCGGCGTGGTGGTAGGTCTGCACGTCACCGAGCATCTCCTGGTCGGCGACCTCGCCGAACTCGGGCGGGAACTGCTCGCGCAGCCGTCGGACGAAGTCCTGCGCGGTGCGTCCCGGCCGGTCGTCGCCGTAGCCGGCCATCATGGCCATCCACCGGCCGTCCTCGATGGCGAAGAAAGCGGCGCCGGCGACGTCCGTCATGGTCCGTGGGGTGTGCAGGGCCATGACGACGCGCATCTGAGGGGTCTGCTCCGGGCGTCGGAACAGCGCGGTGGCGTAGTTGAGGTGCACCGGCATCCGGCGGGTGGCGGGCCGCTCCCAACCGGCCTGTTCCAACCAGTCGGAGAGCCGGCTGGACCGGCCCATGGCGTCCACCACCAGATCGCCGCCCTCGACGCCGGCCACCCCGTCGACCTCGCAGCGCATACCGGTGACCGCGTCGCCCTCGATCACGAGCCCGGTGGCGCGGGCGGTGACGGTCTTGACGTTGGGGAGTCGGAGCACCTGCTGGCGGATCAGCCCCTCCAGCAGCGGCCGACTGCCGGCGAGGCTGTCGTCGTCGTCGGGTACGACCACCTTGCGTCGACCGTCGAGGTAGCTGCGTCGGGTGGCGGGTGGCGCCTCGACCGCGCCGTGGGCCAGCGCCTGCTGGCGGAACCCGGGGAACAACTGCTCCAGTTGCAGAAGACCGCCGGGCAGCAGCGCGTGCAGTTGGGTGCCCTGGGGCACGCCGGGCCGTGCGCCGCTGACCTGCGGGTCGTCCCGGTCGATGAGGATCACGCTCTCGGCGTGGTCGGACAGGACCCGGGCGGCCAGCAGGCCGGCAACGCTGCCGCCGACCACCACCGCCTTACCCAGGACCGGAGTTGGCTGTTCGGGAGGTCGCACGGCGTTCAACGCGGCGAAGACCCGAACCGGGGAGAGGGACATGGTGCTCTCCAAAGGAGTACGAGGCAGGGCACCCTCCCCCGAGTCTGCCGCACGGACAGACCGGCGGCGCCGGCCGTTCGACAGGATGCCTGACGATCGTTGCACAGGCAGTGTCGGTAGTCCGTACGGCCCACACGGGTGTCGGAAACCGGCCACACCGCTGGACGAGGTGAGCGTACGGCTGATTGGGCTTGGCGCGCGCGAGTCGGATCTGTCAGCATCACCGGCATGCCCGTCGCCCGTCGTACCCTGCTCGGGGTTGGCCTGGCCGCTGCGACCTCCGCTCTCACCGGCTGTGGCGACAGCGGCGGTGAGTCGGCGGGTGGGGCCGACCCGGGCGGCACGGTGACGGCCACCGACGCGGCGGGGAACAGGGTGGGATTCGGCGCGGCCGGGAAGCCCACGGCCCCTTCGTCGGGCACGCCGAGCGCCTCCCCCACGGCCGGCGCGGGCGTGCCGGGCAACCAGGCCCGGTACGCCGCGGACGTGACCGCGTTGCTGCGGCGACACCTGCCCGCCTCGGCGCAGACCGTCACGCACCACGGCTTTCCCGGTGCGGTCGCTCTCGTGCTGGTCAACGGGAAGACGACCGTGCACACGGCGGTCGGGGAGGCCCTGCGCTACGCGGCCGGCCCGAAACTGCTCGCGGCGAAGAGCCGGGTCGCGATGCGCCCGGACTCCATCTTCGACCTCGCCTCGGTCACCAAGGTCTACACCGCCATCCTGCTGCTGCAGCAGGTCGACAGGGGCCGTGTCGACCTGGGCGCCCCGGTACGCGACTACCTGCCGGGGTTCACCGGCACGGGCAAGGACCGCGTCACCGTCGAGATGCTGCTCACCCACACCAGCGGCCTCCCGGTCGGCGCCAAGGTCACCGGTCTGCCGGACAACGCGGCCCGGTGGAACGCGGTCCTCGCCACACCGCTGGTATCGGGCGCCGTGCCCGGGGACACGTTCCGCTACTCCAGCGTCGGCCTCATGGTCGCCGGCAAGATCGTCGAGAAGATCACCGGCAAACGCCTCGACCAGGCGCTCAAGGCGAACCTCACCGGCCCGCTCGGCCTGCGCGACACCGGCTTCGCCCCCACGACCTGGCTGTCGGCCAGCGAGAGGGCGGCCCGGATGGTCGCCACCGACGCCCGCTCGTCCCGCGGCCTGCTCCGCGGCACCGTGCACGACGACGTCGCCAACCACCTCGGGGGCGTCGCCGGTCACGCGGGGGTGTTCGCCAGCGCCAGCGATCTCGCGGCGGTCGGCCAGCTGCTCCTCGACGGTGGCACCTACCAGGGCCGCCGGGTCCTCGCCGCCGACACCGTGCGCCGGATGCTGACCAACCACAACGCGGGCAAGCCGGCAGTCGACCCGGAGCGTCCGCACCGCACGGCCGCCCACGGTCTCGGCGTCGTGCTCAACCAGCAGTGGTTCATGGGCCGGCTCGCGTCGGGTCGCACCTTCGGCCACACCGGGTTCGCCGGTCCCTCACTGCTGGTCGACCCGGGCCGCAAGCTGGTCCTCGCCCTGCTCACGAACCGGGCCCACCCGAACTGGTCCTGGGCGAATCCCGATCCGGTCCGCGCGGCCGTCGGCGACCTCCTCGCCTCGTCGGTCACCTGACCGACGCCATCGGCGGTCAACCCGCCACGGCGGCCGGCTCCCGGTCCCGACGACGCCCCGCGTAGCTGACGATTCCCAGGCCCAGCCCGATGACCGCCAGGACCAGGCCCACCCGGGCCGGCGCGAGGTAGCCGAGCCCGGCGGCGATGCCGACGCTGCCCAGCGCCGCGCCCAGGCTGTTCGCGATGTTCATGGCGGACTGGTTGAGCGCCGCGCCCATCAACTGGGCGCCGGGGGCGACCGTGATGAGGCGTGCCTGCAGGACCGGACCGAGGTAGAGACTCGTCGCGCCGACCAGGAACGCGCCGACGAAGAGGCCCACGGGGTGCGACGCGACGACACTGAACACGCCGATGCTGACGATCATCGCCACGAAGCCGATCATCTGGCTGCGACGCAGGTCCCGGTCGGCGAGCCAGCCGCCCAGGGCGTTGCCGACGGTCATGCCGAGGCCCACCGCGACCAGCACCCAGGGCACGGTCGCGGCGGAGAGTCCGGCGACGTCGGTGGTGACCGGCGCGATGTACGAGTCGACCGCGAAGAACCCGGCGAAGCCGATCGCGCCGGTGGCCGCGACCAGCCAGACCTGCGAGGTGCGCAGGGCCCGCAGCTCGGCGGCCGGCGAGCCGTCCGCCGCCGCGGCGACCTCCGGCACGACCGCCAGCACGGCCAGCAGCGTGAGCAGGAAGACACCGGCGATGACCAGGTACGCCGTACGCCAGCCGGCCGCCTGACCGAGCCGGGTGATCAGCGGTACGCCCACCACGTTGCTCACGGTCAGGCCACCGAGCACGGTGGCGAAGCCCCGCGCCTCGTTGCCGGGACCCATCAGGGTCGCGGCGAGCAGGCCGGCCGCGCCGAAGTACGCGCCGTGCGGCAGCGCGGCGACGAACCGCGCGACCAGCACCAGCTCGAAGTTCGGGGCGGTCGCCGAGGCGATCGTGCCCGCGACGAAGAGGACGAGCAGCCCGAGCACGAGCCGGCGGCGGGGCAGGCGCGCGCTGAGCGCGGCGATCAGTGGAGCGCCCACGACGACGCCCAGCGCGTACGCGGTGATCATCCAACCGGCCCGCGCGACGGCGTCCGACGAGGATCGGGCGTAATCCTGGGCGAGCAGGTCGCGTGCCATCTCGGGGAGCAGGCCCATCGCCACGAACTCCGTCAGGCCGACCGCCACGCCGCCCAGTGCCAGGGCGGCAAGCGCCGCGAGGCGTTGACCTCTGCTCAGTGCGTTCACCGAGCGAATTTAGCAACAGCGTTGCGTAATAGAGTGGCGAGATGACGCGGACCACAGCGGACGTGACGTTCCTGCGCGGCTACAACCAGGCGCAGGTGTTGGCCGTGGGGCGTACGGCACGGACGTTCGAACGGTCGACCGTCGTCGCCGCCACCGGCCTGACCCCGCAGGCCGTCTCCAAGGTCATCGCGCGCCTGAGCGCCGACGGCCTGATCCGCCCCGCCGGTGTCCGCCGCCCGGGCGTCGGCAAACCCGCGCTCGTCTACGAGCTGGTCCCGGACAGCCGGTACGCGATCGGCGCGCACGTCGCCCGGCGCACGCTGCGACTGGTCCTGGTCGACCTGGCCGGCGCCGTGCGCCACTCGACGGTCCGACCGCTGCCCGCGGACTTCACCCCGGAACAGCTCCTCGACGCGCTGTGCGTCGGCATCGGAACGATCACCGCGGACCCCGCGCTACGGGACCGGCTGACCGGCGTGGGCCTCGGCATGATCGGCCCCCTGGACCACGCCAACGGGCTGGTCCGGGACGCGCACGGCCTACGGCACTGGCACGACGTACCGCTGCGCGAACTGGCCGAGGCGCGCCTCCGCCTGCCGGTGCACCTGGACAAGGACGTGACCGCGGGTGTCACCGCCGAGGCGTGGCGGTACGGCGCGACGTTCGGCGACGCGGCGCTCATCATGGTCGAATCCGGCATCGGGGGCGGTTTCTGGCTGGGCGGCGCGGCCCATCGGGGGGCGCACACCAACGCCGGCGAGTTCGGCCACACGGTCGTCGACCTGGACGGGCCCGTCTGCGTCTGTGGACGCCACGGCTGCCTGGAGGTCGTCCACCTCCGTGCCGTCGAGACGGGGGACGTCCCGCGTGCCGCCCGGGTCCTGGCGATCGGCGTCGTCAACCTGCTCCAGACCCTCGACCTCGCCCACGTGGTCCTCGCCGGCGCGGATCTGCTGCGCCACGCCGAGGTCTACCGCGCCGCCGTGGAGCAGGCCGTCCGTACCGACGTGCGGCGTGCGGACTGGCTCGCCCCGAGCGTGACCCTCTCCAGCCTCGGCGCGGACGTGATCGCCGCCGGGGCCGCGATCCAGGTCCTCGACCAGCAGTACGGCGTCCCGGCGCTGGCCCCGGTCAGCTAGACGAGTAGTGCCTAACCTCGCTGGGGCGCCGGGCGCGGCCGGTGGCCGGGGTGACCCTCAGTCACCCGCGTGGGGGCGGATGCGGCGAGCCGCCGAGCCAACCTGTACACCTTTCGTGACCACCGAGGTATCGGAGGGTGATGCCGCGTCGGGATGCTGACGGCATGCGCAGAAGACGAGCCCCATGGGTCCTGTTGTCATTGCCGCTGCTCAGCCTTCTTACCGCCTGCAGTCCACCCGACGAGCCTGTTGTCGCGCTAGCCGTCCACGACGGTCGGCCGGTAGGTGTCCTGGTGACCTGCGGCGGGATGTCAGCCCGGGTCCGTGTCTACGAGGACCCCCCGGACGACGGGACCGAGCGTCCGCTGGTCTTGTGGGCCGCCAGCGGTCGACCCACAAGCGGGACCGTGGAGGTTGTCCTGCTCGGTCAGCCGCCGGATGGCTGGGAGGTCGAGGAGGCTACCGACTTCTTCGCCGAAGGACTTGGCACAGTGGTGGACGTCGAGCCGCTCACCGAACTCAGGCCCGAGGTCACCTACAGCGTCGGGGGGTCCGGTGGGCGTGATGCCATCTCGGTAGATTTCACCCTCGCGGATCTCCCGCGAATCGGGCCGGACCAGGTGCTGGCGCCGCGCGGCCGGGATTCGACGAAGATCGTTTCGCGGAAGACCTTCCTGCGCAAGGCCCGCGCCAGTTGCTGACGACATGGGCGTCGCCGTGCAGTCGTTACCGACCCCTGCGTGTCGTTCGTGACCTCGTACCCGCTGAGCGACCCCGGGACCGAGCGGTCGCCTACCGCGGGACGGCGTCCGTGTAGACGCAGCCGTTGCCCGGGTCCTCGCTGGCGCTGATCACCGCGTCGAGGCGATCCCGGACCTGGACGAGTTGGTCGATCTGGTGGGTGATGCGGTCCCGTTCGGCGTTCAGCAGGGCACGGGACTGCGGGGTGTTGACCTGAGCGTCGACGCAGGGCAGCAGATCCAGGATCGTCCGGCTGGACAGACCCGCGCCGTACAGCGTCTGGATGAGCTGGACGCGGTCGATCGCTCCCTCGCCGTAGTGGCGCTGACCGCCGCCGCTGCGCTCGGGGATCAGCAGCGACTGTTCCTCGTAGTAGCGCAGGGCGCGCACCGACACTCCCGTGTTGGTGGCGAGTTCTCCGATCCGCACGGCCCCTCCCCCCTCACGTGGTGACGCCGACAACACTTACCTCTGACGTCAGCGTCAGATTCTAGCGTCGTCCACGCGACGGCTGCCAGTGCGACGGCTCCCGTCGACGTACGCCGGCGGACCGGGAGGGTTGGCGCACCCCTCCCGGTCCGGACCACGGCGACGTCCGTCGCAGTCGGTCAGCGGGTGTACGGGCCGTTGACGACGTCCATGATCGGATGCTGGGTCGTCCTGTCCTGCGCCCGGCCGCCGGTCGAGCCGACCGGGTCGGCCCGCCCCTCGCTGACATCGAAGTCGTAGGCGCTCTCCGCGTGCAGGACCTGGTCGATGCCGGCGACCTCGTCCGATCGCGGCACCCGGAAGCCGACCGTCACATCAATGATCTTGACGAGCAGCCAGGTCAGCGCCACCGAATACGCGGCGACGGCGAAGGCGCCGACCGCCTGCTTCCCCAGTTGCCCGGCACCCGCGCCGGCGACGAGGCCGTCGGTGGTGTCGAACACTCCGATGAGCAGCGTGCCGACGAAACCACCGACCGCGTGAACCGCCACGACGTCCAGTGAGTCGTCGTAGCCGAAGCGGTCCTTGAGGCCGACGGCCCCGGCGCAGACGACACCGGCGATGACACCGATGGCGATCGCACCCCAGGTGTTCACGACCGCGCACGCGGGGGTGATCGCCACCAGGCCGGCGACCGCGCCCGACGCGGCGCCCAGGGAGGTGAAGCCACCCTTGCGTACGCGCTCCCAGACGAGCCATCCGATCATGCCGGCACCGGCCGCCACCTGGGTGTTCATGAAGGCGACACTGGCGGTGCCATTGGCGGCGAGGGCCGATCCGGCGTTGAACCCGAACCACCCGAACCACAGCAGGCCGGAGCCGAGCATCACGAGCGGCAAGCTGTGCGCCCGCATCGACTCACGCCTGAAGCCGACCCGGTTGCCGAGGACGAGGAGCGCGCCGAGGGCGGCCATGCCGGCGTTGATGTGGACCGCCGTGCCTCCGGCGAAGTCCTTCACGCCGAGCTTGAAGATCCAACCGTCGGCCTGCCACACCCAGTGGGCCACCGGGAAATACACCACGGTCACCCAGAGCGCGACGAACAGCATCCACGCGCCGAACTTGGCACGGTCGGCGATCGCCCCGCTGATCAGGGCCGGCGTGATGACGGCGAACATCATCTGAAAGACCGCGAACGCGAGCACCGGAATGCTGCCCGTCAACGTGGTGTCCGAGATGCCGCTCAGGCCCACGTTGCTCAGGTCGCCGACGAGTCCGCGTCCACCGACGTCGTCGCCGAAGGCGAGCGAGTATCCGTAGGTCACCCAGAGCACGCTGACGATGCCCAGGCTGATGAAACTCATCAGCAGCATGTTGAGAACGCTCTTCACGCGAACCATGCCGCCGTAGAAGAACGCCAGGCCGGGGGTCATCAGCATGACCAACGCGGCGCTGATCAGAACGAATGCGGTATCCCCCGCGTCGAAGCCGTCTGGCATCGAGATGCACTCCATGTCGTGGTAGCTGCCGCAGCAGTGCGGCGTGGTGAATGTCGGTCCGACCGCCTCAGACGAGGTCGGCGGCCTTCAGGGCGCTGCAGCAGGTGTCGACGATGAGGCGGGTGACGGTGTACGGGTCGACATTGGCGTTGGGCCGGCGGTCCTCGATGTAGCCCTTCTTGTCGATCTCCACCTGCCACGGGATGCGGACGGAAGCACCGCGATCCGAGACGCCGTAGCTGTACTCGTTCCAGGGCGCCGTCTCGTGCGCGCCGGTCAGACGGGCCTCGACGCCGGCGCCGTAGCTGCGGATGTGCTCGGCGGGCTTGTCGCCCCGGCCGAGGGCCTCGCAGGCCTCGATGATCGCCGAATAGTTCTCGCGCATGGCGCGCGTCGAGAAGTTGGTGTGCGCGCCGGCGCCGTTCCAGTCGCCCCGCGCGGGCTTCGGCTCCAGGGTCGCGGAGATGCCGAAGTCCTCGGCCGTGCGGTGCAGGAGCCAGCGGGCGATCCACAGCTGGTCGGCGACCTCCAGTGGGGACAGCGGACCGACCTGGAACTCCCACTGGCCGGGCATGACCTCGGCGTTGATGCCGGAGAGGGACAGTCCCGCGGCGAGGCAGTTGTCCAGGTGCTTCTCGACCACGGCGCGGCCGTAGATCTCGTCCGCGCCGACGCCGCAGTAGTAGCCACCCTGCGGAGCCGGGTAGCCGCCGTCCGGGAAGCCCAGCGGGCGGGAGCCCTTGAAGAACGTGTACTCCTGCTCGATGCCGAACAGCGACTCCTGGCCGGCGAACTGCTCGGCCACCGGGCGCAGCAGCGCCCGCGTGTTGGACTCGTGCGGGGTGCCGTCGGTGTTGAACACCTCGCAGAGCACCAGCAGGTGCGCCCCGCCGCGGATGGGGTCGGCGTAGGTGGCGACCGGTTCGAGGACCCGGTCGGAGCTGCTGCCCTCGGCCTGGTTGGTGCTGGAACCGTCGAAGCCCCACGTGCCCGGCGTGACGCCGTCCTCGATGATCTTCGTCTTCGACCGGAGCTTCGCGGTCGGCGCGGTGCCGTCGATCCAGATGTATTCAGCCTTGTACGCCATGGGTCTCTTCTCCTGTGATCGGGCCGGATGGCCCACGAAATCGTGATCGGTGGAACGGACGGTTCAGACCGCCGCGAGCGGCGCGTCGGTTCGCACGAGGGTGGCTGACGCCGGGCCCTCGCCCACCGTCGACGTGAGCAGTGCGACAACGTTGTCATGTGCTCCGCGTTCGGCATCGGAGAGCGCCGTGCCTCCCCAACGGTCCCGCAGAGTTGGATCGGCCCCCCGGTCCAGGAGGTACTGGACCACGTCGAGGTTTCCGTCGGAGGCGGCCAGGTGCAGCGCCGTCCGCCGGTCGTAGTCGGCCGAGTTCGGATCCTTCCCCGCGGCCAGCGCGAGCCGGACGTACTCCAGATCGCCGTGACTGGCGGCCCACAGCAACCGCGTGGTCGACGCCACCTCGTCCTCGTTCCTGCCACGTCGCGGATCGCGTTTGCCGGAGTCCTCCCCGGCGGCCAACGAGTCGTAGACGTGGAAGTTGAACCGGTTGATGAGTTCCTTGCAGAACGCGACTCCCCGGACGGAGTTGCCGAGCGCGTCGAGGCGGGGCGACCAGACGCAGACGCCCATCACGCCGGGAACCACGATCATGAGTCCGCCGGAGACACCGCTCTTCGCCGGCAGACCGATGGTGAAGGCGAACTCCCCCGAATAGTCGTACATCCCGCACGACGACATCAGCGACAGGCACTTGCGTGCGGTGTCAGCCGAGAAGATCCGCTCCCGGGTGAGCGGGTTGACGCCGCCGTTGGCGAGTGAGGCGGCAACGACCGACAGCGACCGCGCGTCGACCTCGATGGAACAGCACTGGAAGTAGAACTCCAATGTCTCGGTGAGGTCGGTGCCGTCCGGAAAGGCCTGATGCTCGCGCATGAAGTACCCGAGCGCGAAGTTCCGATCCGCCGTACGCCGTTCCGAGAGATAGACGGCATTGTTGAAGCCGACCGTCCCGCCGCCGGCCAAGCTGCGCCACGTTTCGGCGACGTGGTCGAAACGGTCGGCCATCTCCCATCTCGGGCGCAGCAGCGAGCAGCACATGATCGCCCCAGAATTGATCATCGGGTTGTGCGGAAGGCCCTCGTTGTTCAATGTCAGCTCGTTGAACCCGCGACCGCTGGGTTCCCGCCCCACGTGCCGATGGACCTGTTCGGCGCCGTGCTGCTCCAGCGCCAGACAATAGTTGATCGGCTTGCAGACCGACTGGACGCAGAACGGGGTCTCCGCGTCCCCCACGGCGAAACGCTGGCCGTCGGTCGTGCACAACGCGATCCCGAAATTCTCCGGATCGACGCGGCCGAGCTGCGGGATGTAATCGGCTACCCGCCCCCCGTCCACACCCCTGAGGCCCTCGTAGATCGAGAAGATCTCCGTCTGTAAGGCGGCGAAGTCCGGAATGACGAGGTCTCCGCGAAGGGACCTCTCGATGACACCGCCACCCGTCCTGCACCACGCGATGAAACGGGATATGTCGATGCGGGCCGGACCGTCGCCGCTGGTGGCAGACCGCACCTCGACCAGGCGCGGGTCCGTCTCCGAGATGCCTGCGGCGCGCAGCCGGCCGACGAGTTCCGCCACCGCGACCGTTCCGTCGGTGTCGACCGTGAAGGATCCGAACAACTTCCCGTACTCCGCCGCTGCAAAATCGTCGAAGCCGGACGGCTCGATACGGCGGGACCACGCCTGATCGGGGCGACGTGGCACGGCTCTGGTTTTCCTGGTCGCGGGCATAGCGGGTTTCAACTACTCCGTAATCAATGGTGACAACGTGGTGGCGACGCCATCTCCGGGAGTCGCGCTCCGGTGACGGTTGACCCACCGACCTTTCGAAGACTAGGAGGGACCGGTGTACGACCGCTTGATTTCCTCTTACCTGCGACTGCCGCCCCCAGCCGCTCCATCGGGGGTGCCGGGACACGTGAGTGAATAGGGGCAGCACTACCGCTACGGTGATTTCTCACACACCTTTAGAACAGGTTGTGTGAATCCGTTGGGCGCACGCCTCCGATGTCATGGTCGCGCGCACGCGGTCACCCAGCCGTCCGTACGCGCCCGGCTAGCCGCCGGTCCCCCCGTCGTCGACGAACGCGACCACGGCTGCCCAGGCCGGCCCGGCACCTGTCGCGACGCCTCGTGCGGCCGAGGGGCGCCGGGGCGGACGACCCCGTGGGAGGCTGGCGACACCGCCGACACCCGCGCGGCGGCGGGGATGGACTGCCGACGGACCCGCCGATTACGTCTTTTCGAGAATCGATATCCAATCGACAGGACAGACCGTCGCGCAGAGCTGACAGGGCAATCCCGGAGCGATATTTAAGGCATATTTAATCGGCGCGGCCGGATAGGCGCAGGGGGTCGACTCGTACTCTTTCTCCTCGGAAGAAAGGTGCACCCTCGTTGACACATCTGCGATCCACCCCTCGACACCGTCGCGCCCTGACCGCCCTGCTGGTGGTGGGCCTGGCATTCACCGGCGGATGCAAGGAGTCCCCTGGCACGCCCGGCGCTTCCGGCCCGTCCAGCGACACCGGCATCGGCTCGTCCGGACCCGCGACACCGACGACCGCCCCGGCGACCACCCCGAGCGCCCCGGGCACCTCGACCAGCCCGTCCGCCCCGGCCAAGCCGGGCACCTCGTCCACGACCGCCGCCGCGCCCACCACGTCGGGTGGCTGGATCACCGTCGACGCCGCCGCGCAGGCCGCCGCGACGAGGGCGTTCTTCGCGCGCAAGCCGAAGCCGGTGACCGGCAACCCGGTGAAGGTCGCGGAGTTCAACGTCGGCTGCACGGTCAGCCACCACAACAGTGACGACCCGATCGTCCTGCCCAAGCTGGCCGGCGCCTCGCACAACCACACCTTCTGGGGCAACAGGTCGACCGACGCCACCTCGACGGCGGAGTCGCTGCGGGCGTCGAAGGCGACCACCTGCAACTCGCCGGACGACCAGTCGGCCTACTGGGTGCCGACCATGTACCAGAACGGCAAGGTCGTCGACCCGACCGAGGTGACCGTCTACTACGGTTCCCGCCTGAAGGACCCGAGCAAGACCCAGCCCTTCCCGTTCGGCCTGCGGATGATCACCGGCAATGCCAAGAACCAGGTGGACACCCCGGACAAGCAGGGCAACCACTTCTGGTGCGCCGGCATCGGTGGCGAGATCGGCCGCAGCGCCGACAAGACCTTCCCCGTCTGCGCCAAGACCGCGCACGTCGTCCGGCAGATCACCTTCCCGGACTGCTGGGACGGCAAGCACCTGGACAGCCCCGACCACAAGGCGCACATGGCCAACGGCGACCACACCGGAGCCTGCCCGAAGAGTCACCCGGTGCCCGTCCCGTCGGTGTCCTTCGTGATCTCGTACCCGTTGAGCGCGAACACGAACGGCATCACCCTCGCGTCCGGCACCTCGTTCTCGATGCACGCGGACTTCTTCAACGCCTGGAAGGACGAGGCGCTGGCCGCAAGGGTCCGCAACTGCCTCGACCAGAAGGTGAAGTGCAACTCCGCCGGCAACTTCTGAACTGACCGGCCGGCGAGTCGACGCCGATCGACGAGGTCTCCGGTGGACGATTCGGGCGACCAGCCCGGACCCGATGCCGGAGACCTCGCGCCAGCCGACTCGACTGCCGACTTGCGCAACAGACCCAGGAATTTCTGCTGCCGTCGGGAACGCCCGGTCGGCGGCGAACTCGCCGATGTAGACGACGGCGGCACCACCGCTCAAGCGCGGACATCCCTGGTCCATCCGAGGAATCGGCGGTGCAGCACACCGGCCGGCGTCCACCGCATGTCCTCGGTCGCCTGCACGAGGTAGGACCCGAGGTAGAGGGCCAACGACACCGGAGCGTCCGCATACTCCGCGCGCAACTCGCACTTACGGATCGTGCAGGGCCAGGGCAGGCCGCAGCCACCGCAGCTCCAGATCGGCATGACCGGACCGTGAGCGGTCATCGCACACCGGCCAGGAGGCAAGCGATCATCGTCGATGTCTGCCGACTGGTCGCCCATCCGCCCTGCCAGCAGGGGTACGGCGCGAGCCGCGTCCACGACGTCCGGCAGCCGTTCCACCTGTCGTACGAGCCCCGGATGTGAACCGCGATGTTCGCCTCTCGCCGCCCACTGCTCACTGCTCACCCTCCTGGGGCCAGTGGACACGACTGATCGGAATCCGGTGCCGGGCACGGCAGGGCAGGTCTGCTCCGCAGCGGCAGACGTGTCGCCAGAGCCGCCACGACCACACCGGCCGATGCCTGCGGGCGAGCGTCAGCGCGGTGGCCGAAAGGTACTCCTCATAAGAAACGCGCCGCACCGACCTCTCCCCCGTTCGAGCACGAGGAGGGCTCCCTGCCCTCGAAGCTGAGGGACGCGGCGACCAGGCGATACCCGCACCGCCCGCCGCATCCCGTGAGCAAGAAGCTACGGTGGGTCGCGGAACGGAATGGGTAGAGTTCCTACCCCTGGATCACGAGAGAAGCCCGACCTTGACTGCGAGGTCACGGGCGTCGTCACGAGTGGAACGTGGGCCGTCGAGCAGGTCCACGGTGATCTGGCGGGCGTACCCGTTGAAGCGGATGGTCTCCGGTGCCGACTCGTACGCCTGCCGGAGGGTCGAGACGGCCGCTTCCGTGTCGTTCTTGCCATGGTGCGCCCGCGCGACCTCGATGAGATGGCGCGCCCGGCGCGGCCTCGACGGGATCGCCGCGGAGTCATGACGGCGCGCCTGTCTCACCGCCTCACCGGACTTCTGCAACTCCACCGCCACGGTCACCGCATGAGCGCCCATGATGACCTTCGAGAACGATGTCTGCGGCTGATAGAAACCCGTTGGCAGGCGCTGCGCCACTCGATCCGCACGATCCCAGTACCGCCAGGCCCTACCTTCCTCACCAGCACGGGCGGCGGTGTAGGCAGCCTCGAAGTTCAACGCACCCCAGAGCGCCAACAGGTTCGTGTTCCCATCGGCCGCACGGGACTCCAGCGCCGACAGGAGGTTCACTGTCACCGCCATCGCCGTGTCCCAGTCACCGGCATCCCGATGTACCTGGCAGAGGAACCACCCCGCGCACGCCACCGCCTCCGGGTCGCCAGACTCCTGCGCCGCCACCATCGCCCGGTCGGCGACCCGCCACAACAACTCGGCTACGGGCTGATACGCGAGGAACATCTGCGCCAGGCCGAACGTCTCCGCCAACAGGGCCTGAGCCTGCCGACGCTCGTCACCCTCGTACGCCAACGCAGCACGCTGCACGTCGCGCAGCAACCCCGGCAACAATCCGCCCAACACCGTACGGTGATCCGACGCCTGATGACGCGCACGCCAGGCCATCGCGAGCCGATCCCTCAGTCTCGTCAACGACTCCGGCGAGATCTCGTCGAAAGCTGCGAAGCGGTTCACCGCGTCCCGCACCGACGCCAGCGCCGGGTGCTCCGGCCCATTGACAGCAGCAGACCGCGCCCCCAACTCGCCGGCAAGGACGGACACCTCGACCTTCAGAGCACGCGCGATCCGGTCCAGCATGTGAATACGGGGCGGCAGGATCCGATCGGTCTCCACCGCCTTGACCCACTCGGCACTGCGACCGACCAACCCACCGAGCACCGCGCGGGTTTTGCCCGACCGCTCGCGGTAAGCCTTCAACCGCTGCCCGAAGGTCAGTTCCGGCACGAGATCCATCCCGAACCTCCTCGTAGCGCGACAACACCAGCCGTATCCAGGGCCGACGTTGCCTCAACGCTACCGAGCGGCCAAGTCCCTCATAACCCCCTCGCTGGCAAGTTCTGGGCGCTCCGACACCCCACCCGCAGCTGTCTCCGGGGTCGGGGTCGGGCTGGTGCTGGTCCGTCGCAGCCCCACCCGGCTCGCGACGGTCCGGGCCGATATGACGGCGGTGACCGGTCACCCCGAGGGGTGACCGGCCACCGTCACGTCGATCGGCTAGAGCTTCGCCGCGCCCGCCTCGGTGGCGTCCTGCACCGCCGAGGTACGACGGACCTCAGCCCGCTCGTCGCCCGCGTCCTCCCGGTCGGCGGCGGACATTCGGGCCGCCCGGTTGGCGGTCGGCGCGGCCTGGTCGCCCGTCACGCCGCCCCGGATGCGGTTGTTCGCCGCCACCTGCGCGGCCGGGTCGTTGCCCGTCACCGTCAATTGGCCGTTGATGATGTTGTCGTCGACGGTGACACCACCGGTGGTGTTGGTGACGCTGACGTCCGCGCCCCAGTAGCCGCCCGAGGCGCAACTGTCCAGGGTGCCGTTCGGGCCGAGCTGGACGCCGCCGAGGTTGCCGGCGAAGGTTGCCCTGCCCCGGACGGCGCTGCCGCACACGACACTGCCGGTGGCGCTGTTGAGCACCGAGAGGGTGCCGTCGACGAACGAGTCGTGCACGTCGGTGTAGTACGTGCCGGTGCTGCTGACGTTGCGCGTCACCTGGGTGCCCTGGTCGAGGCGTACCTCACCGGCGCCGACGGTGACGTTTCCGCCGATCGTCGACGCCTCGGCGAACAGGAAGCTGTCGATGGTCGCCGAGCCCTTCGGCCGGACGGTCAACGCGCCGGTCCGGGCGTCGGACAGGAAGACGCCGTAGCCCCCGGCGGCCAGCACGACCTGGCCGTCGACGGTCGTCTCGGTGGCGTCGAGGTAGCCGTCGGCGGCGATCCGTACCTCACCGCTGACCCGGCCGCCGGTGACCACCAGGTTGGCGCCGGCGGCGACGGTGACGTTGCCGGTGATCGTGGTGCCGGTCAGCGCGCAGGACTCGCCGGCCGGGACGAGCAGGTCGTTGGGCACGGTTACCGCGCCGCCGGTGCCGATGCAGTGGGTGACCAGGTCGGCGTGGGCGGTGGGCGCCACGGCCAGCACCGCGGCGGTGATGACGGCGCTCACGGTGGCCAGCTTGGCGACGGTACGTCCGGGCATCGTGGTTCTCCCTCTGAATGAGATGCGGGGGCTCATGCGCCGACGTCCGATCGGGCCGCGGCCCGGACGATGGCGCCCTGCTGGCGCTTGCTGAGCGTTCCGGCGGTCACCAGCGCGGTGGTGACCGCCTCGACGTGCCGGACGAAGTCGGCGTGGCCGGGGTAGTCGGCGTGTTCGTCGATGAGATCGTTGATGGTGCAGCCGTCACCGGTGTCGACGTTCGCCACGCCGGTGTCGACACCGTCGATGACCACCGTTTCCCGCGTGTCGGAGGCGGGGCAGGCGTCGGTGCCGTCGGCCACGACGGTGAACGTCACCGACTGCTCGGCGGCGGTGTTACCGGCGGTGTCCGTCGCCCGGTAGCGCAGGGTGTGCGCCCCGACGGTACGGACGACGACCGGCGCGGTGTACGCGGTCCACGCGCCGCTGTCGAGGGCGTACTCGGTTCGCGCCACGCCCGAGTCGGCGTCGGTGGCCGTGACGGTCACGGTCGCGCCGCCGACGTACGCGCCGTCGCCGTTCCGGTCGCCGGCCACCGTGGCCGTCACGGTGGGTGCGGTGGTGTCCTCGGCCGGCGGCGCGACGACGGTGAAGTGGGCCATCTGCTCGGCCGAGGTGTTACCGGCCACGTCGGTGGCCCGGTAGTGCAGCATGTGCATCCCGGTGGCGGTCACCACGACCGGGCTCGTGTACGCCGTGAAGGCGGCCCCGTCGAGGGCGTACTCGATGGTGGCGACCCCCGACCCGGCGTCGGTGGCGGTCAGTGTGGCGGTGGCCGTACCGACGTAGTTGCCGTCGCCGTCGCGGTCGCCGGTCAGCGCGGCCGTGACCGTCGGCGCGGTGGTGTCCTCCTCGGTCGGCTCGACGACCCGGAACGACACCGAGCCGACCGCGCTGGTGTTGCCATCCCGGTCGGTGGCGCGGAACTGGACCGAGTGGTCGCCGACCGCGTTTACCTGCACCGGCGCGGTGTACGGCTGGAAGCTGGTGTCGTCGACCTGGTATTCGACGGTGTCCACGCCGGAACCGGCGTCGGTGGCCGTGACGGTGACCGTCGCCGCGCCCACGTAGTTGCCGTCGCCGTCGCGGTCACCGGACACGGCGGCGGTGACGGTCGGTGGCGTGGTATCGCCGCCTCCCCCGCCGTCGGTGACCACCAACTCGCCGACCATCTGGCTGTGGCCGGGAATCGAGCAGAAGTAGCGGTAGCGGCCCGGCGTCAGCGTGACGGTCGCCTCGTGCCGGCCGTTGTTGGCGTCGAACGGACTCGCCAGGATGTTGAGCGTGACGTCGTGGTTGTAGCCCTCGGTGGACGTGTCGAAGGTCAACGTGTGCGGCATTCCGGTGGTGTTGCCGGTGGCCGCGCTGTTCTCCCAGACGATTGTCGTCGCGCCGGCCACCGCGGTGGTGGGGACGGACTTGTAGCGGGTGGTGTTGTCGTCGGCGGTCCAGGTGAGCACCTGGTCCGCGGCGGCGCGCGGGGCGGCGGAGGCCGGTGGCGCGGCCAACGGCGCGACCGTGAGCAGGACCGCCGCCAGCGCGGCCGTGAGTCGTCGGATCATCGTCTCTCCTAGAGCTCGCGCACGCGGATGTTGCGGAACTCGGTCAGGTCGTTGTCACCGTGGTTCTGCAGGCCGATGAAGCCGCGCAGGAACTGCCGCAGGTCGGTCGGCGGGTCGCCGGCCCGGGAGGACTGCTTGCCCGGCGTGTTGTCGAACTCGTTGATCACCACGCCGTTGCGGATCATCGTGTAGTGCTGCCCGACCACCCGGATCTCGTAGTCGTTCCACACGTTCTTCGGGGTGATGCCGGCCTGGGCGAGCGGCACCGGGTCGAAGTTGTAGACCGAGCCGGTCTTCTGCGGCTCGCCGCTCTCGCCGTCGTAGATCTGGATCTCGTGTCCGCAGTAGATCGCCATCCAGGCGGTCGAGGTCCGGGCCGACCCGATGGTGCCGCAGCTGCCTTCTGGCCGCTGCTCCAGCGGCACCCGCAGGTCCGGGAAGCGGATGAAGACACCGGTGTTGGCCCGGTTGGTGCCCGGCGCGATGTCCTTGAACTGCACCTTCAGCGAGAAGTCGCCCAGCTCCCTGGTGTGCCAGAGCATGCCGAGGCCGCCGCTGGAGCGCAGCGCCCCGTCGGGCTGGATGCTGAACGAGCCCGTCGGGGCCTGCTCCCAACCGCGTAGCGACTCGGCGGTGCCGTCGTAGAGCGGCTCGTACCCGGTGCGACCGTCCCGGCCGATGTCGGAGGCGGCGGCCAGCCGGGTGAGCGTGCCCGCCTCACGGGTGTTGAGCAGGCCGTCGTCCTGCAACGCGCGGGTCACCGCGCTGACGTGCCGGACGAAGGCGTTGTGGTCGGGCCAGGTGCTCTCGTCGTCGACGAGGTCGTTGATCGTGCAGCCCTGCCCGACCGTCCGGCTGGGCACGCCGGTGTCGGTGTCGCCGAGCCAGACCGTGGCCCGGGCGTCGGGCACCGCGCAGCCGACCGTGACGGTGGTCCGCACGGTCGCCGTCTCGCCGTCGGCGTACGTGACGGTGAGCTTCGCGGTGTAGGTGCCCACCTTGGCGTACGTGTGTCGGGGGTCCGCCTCGGTCGAGGTGCCGCCGTCGCCGAACTCCCACCGGTGGCTCACGCCGCCGGACTTCGAGCCGGTGAAGGCGATCGTCAGCGGCTTGTTCTGCACGGCCACCGAGGTCGCTGCGGGCGCCGGGGTGGGCGCGCCACCGGTGTAGGTGACCCGGATCAGCTTCTGGTTGGGGCTCAGGCTGAAGAAGCCGCCTCCGTAGTCGAGCAGGTAGAGCGCGCCGTCCGGGCCGAACTTGGCGTCCATCCAGCTCTGCAACCGGTTGTCGCCGTTGCCGCTGGGGATGATGGCCCGCAGCGACTCGGCGTACACCGGCGGGGCGGCCTGCGGCACGCCGGCCTCGTCGACGGTGACCGCGACCCGGTTGACCGGGTTCGACTGGTCGCCGATCAACCACTTGCCGTCCCAGTGTTCCGGCCAGGCGACGCCGCTGTCGGTGTCGACGAGGCTGCGGTGGTAGGTGGGGCCGGACATGATGGCCTGCCCGCCGCCGCGCAGGTACGGCTGCGTGTAGGTGGCGTCGGCCGCGACGTAGGTCGGAAGGCCGCTGCCGTCGGTCCGCTTCGGGAAGACCGGGCCGCCGCCGTCCGGCGAGTACCAGATCATGTTGTCCCGGGCCGCCGGGATGTCCTCCAGTCCGGTGTTGCGCGGCGAGGTGTTCTTCAGGTTGTCGCAGTCGTACCAGCCGGTCAGCACGCTGGCGTCGGTGTTGCTGCGGTCCCGGTACGGCTGCCGGTTACCCATGCAGTACGGCCAGCCCTGGTTACCGGCCGAGGTGATGATGGTGGCCGTCTCGTACTTCGCCGGACCGAGGGTGGGGCTGGGCGACGAGGCGTCCGGGCCGACCCAGCCGGCGGTCAGCCACTGGTGCACCGGGTCGATCTGGAGGCGGGCGATGTTGCGCACGCCCATGACGTAGATCTCCGGGCGGGTCTTCTCCGTGCCCGGGGGGAAGAGGTTGCCCGGCGGGATGGTGTACGTGCCGTCCGCCTCCGGGTGGATCCGGATGATCTTTCCGGCGAGGTCGTTGGTGTTACCCGACGTGCGGCGGGCGTCCTGGAACGAGGTCCCCTGGTACTCCTCGGTCCAGTTGTTGCCGGAGTAGCCCTGCGACCCCTCGGAGGAGTTGTTGTCGCCGGAGCCGACGTAGAGGTTGCCCTTGGCGTCGAACGCCATGCCGCCACCCGCGTGGCAGCAGCTGTGGATCTGCACCGGGAACTGCAACAGGTCCTTGCGGGTGCCCTGGTCGATCGTCTGGGTCGTCCGGTCGTAGGTGAAGCGGGAGATGGTGCGCTGCCCGACCCGTTTGACCCGGTCGATCGACTCGTGTGGCATCCAGTAGACGTAGAGCCAGCCGTTCTCGGCGAACGTCGGGTCGGGCACGATGCCGAGCAGGCCCTCCTCGTTCTTGACCAACTCCGAGCCGCTGCCCCGGTTGCCCATCACCTCCAGGGTGGTGAGCAGCTTGACCTGCTTGCTGCGCGGGTCGTAGGAGTGGATGGTGCCGCAGCCCAGGCCAACCTTCGGGTCGTTCCAGTCCGCGATCGGGCCGCTCGGGCAGGCCGCCTTGCCGACGTAGAAGACGGTGCCGTCGGGGGCGATGGTGAGCCCGTGCGGCTCGCCGATCTGGTCGAGCTGCCCGGTCTGGTTCGCGGCGGTCAGCCGTTCGACCTTGTAGTTCGCGGCGATCGTCGCCTGGCAGTCACCGCGTACGCGGCCGGTGGTCCAGTTCAGCGCCCCGGTCAGGTGCGCCCGGAACGCCTCCTCGCCGTAGCTGCCCTCGGTGTGGCCCATGCCGGTGTAGAACGACCGCCCGCCGTCGTAGTCCCGGCACCAGGACACCGGGTGGAACGGACCGTTCGCGCCCGGACCCGGGTCGTAGTGCCGCTCCTCGACCTGGGCGAGGGTGTGCACCGCCCCGATCGGGTTCGTCTCCCAGTTGTCCCAGCGGTCCGACCGGGTGAGGGTCAGCGGCAGCGACGCGGTGGCCGGGTGTTTGCGGTCCAGGATGTCGACCACCGCCCGGTTCACCGGGGTCGGCGGCGGCGCGGTGGCCGTGCCGGTGAACAGCCGCAGGTCGGCGAGCTGGATCAGCGGCTCACCGCTGTTGGCGGTGATGTTCAGCCGGTAGCGGCTGAACTCCTGCGGCGAAGCGATGTCGAACCGCCGGGTCTGGAACCGTTCGGCGAACGCCTGGTTGGTGCGCTGGTCCAGATCGGTCCAGCTCTGGCCGTCCGTTGAGCCCTGCAGGGTCCAGTCCTTCGGATCCCGCCCGACGAAGTCGTTGGCCGACGTCAGCGCGTACCCGGTGATCCTCTTCGGTGCGGCCAGCTCGTAGGTCACCCAGGCCGTGGGCGTGCGGACCAGCCACTTCGTGTTGGCGTCGCCGTCGGTCAGCTTCTCCTTGGTCTCGGTGGGCGGGTTCTCGCCGCTGGCGGTCACCCGGGCCACCGGCTCGGCCACCGGGATCGCGCCGGCCGGGCGGGCGCCGATCAGGCCGGTGAACCAGGTCGAGTCGACCTGCGCGCGGGCGGCGTCGGCGATGCCGACGAAGCCGCCGCCGGCCTTCATATAGGCCTGGAGCGCCAACTCCTGGTCGCGGTTGAGCGCGGCGCCCGTCGCGGAGAGGAACACCACGCTCCGGTACGCGGAAAGCTTGGTCGGAGTGAACACACCCGGGTCCGTGGTGGCCATGACATCGATGTCATGACTGGCCGCAAGTTGTCGGATGGTGTCCACCGCGCGCGCCACCGGGTCCTGCTGTTCGGCCACCGGCCCGTGGAACACGAGCACGGCCGTGTCGCTCTGCTGCGTCGGCGCTGGCGCCGCGCTCGCCGCTCGCGGCGCGGCTACCGCCGCCGATGCCGTGGTCGTGGCCGGGATCAGCGTGGCGAAGGCCGCTATCGCGGCGAGGGTACGTCGTAGGTCTCTTGTCATCCCCGTCCCCACCTTTCGGTCAGCTTCCGTGCGTGTGGGTGTGGCCCTGGAACCGGTGGATCGCCTCCTCGGCGCCGGGGGGCATGCTGCCGTCGGCGTTGCGCACCAGGAAGATCCCGGCCATGCCGCCGTCGGAGTGGTTCTGCACGTGGCAGTGGTACATCCACGCGCCGGGCCCGACGCCCTCCCCGGCCAGCACCTGGAACCCGAACGAGCTGCCCGGGTTGAGGTCCTTGTTGTCGACGACCAGGCTCGGGTCGGCCGGCCCTTCGAGCATCCCGGTGCGGTTGTCCGCCCAGCGGTGGGCATGCAGGTGGAAGGTGTGGAACAGGTTGCCGTGCCCGATGGCGAGCCACTCCACCCGCTGGCCCAGGTTCGCCTCGAACATGGGCGTGTTCGGGGCCATCCGGTTGTTGATCGTCATGTCGTGGAACACGACCGTGAACTGCTTCTCCGGCAGGATGTCGCCCCGACGCCGGACGATCAGCGCGCCGTACAGTCCCTTCGCGACGCCGGCCGTGCCGTGGTCGGTGCCCATGGCGTGGTCGTGGTAGTGCCAGTAGCCGGCGCTGCCGGGCATGTACCGGCGACCCGACGCGGCGACCATCTCGTGCGAGCGCCACACGTACGTCCGTGTCTCGCCGGGGTCGTTGAAGGAGTCGTTGAACGGACTACCGTCCGAGTCGGTGCTGTAGTCCACGCCGTGCGGGTGGATGGACAGCCGCTGGTCGGTGGTGTTGACCAGGGTGATCTCCAGGGTGTCACCCTCGTAGATCTCCAGCACCGGTCCGGGCACGGTGGCCTGGCCGGGTGCGAGGCCGTAGCCGTACAGCCCGCCGGGCAACTGCTCGGCGTAGATGGTGACCTTCCTGGTCACTCCGGCGGCGGCCTGCGCGGGGCTGCCTCCGAAGGCGCTCCCGAGCGTGGGGGCGGACGCGCCCAACGCTCCGGCGGCGAGCGCCCCGGTGGCGATCAGTGATCGGCGGGACAGGTGGCGATGGGAGCCAACGGCCTGATCGTCCATGGGTCTCCGTTCCCGACCGGGCGAAGACGCGACGAGCGCAGGGTGCATCGACCGCCGAGCACAAGGCGGCAGCACGACTGGGGTGAGGATCGTCGCGGACTTCGCTCGGAAGACTCAGAACTTTCGATGGATGAACCCAACTTATGTAATCCATCGACGAAAGTACAGGTCTGATTGCAGGAAGATTACCGCGACATCACAATGGCCATCGATCGGCCGGCGCTGGTGGTGTCAGAGACCGTGCCGGTCGTCGGCCGGCAGGCTGGGGGTTTCCGGTGGCGCCGGCGGCTGCTCGGGCTGACCGACCCGCGCGTGCGTCGGGTCCAGGACGCGGGAGAGGAACGCCCGGGTCCGTTCGTGCTTCGGCGCGCCCAGCACCTCCTGCGGCGGCCCCTGCTCGACGACGACGCCACCGTCCATGAACACGACCCGGTCGGCGACGTCCCGGGCGAACGCCATCTCGTGGGTGACCACCATCATCGTCATGCCCTCCTCGGCGAGCCCACGCATGACGGTGAGCACGTCACCGACCAACTCCGGGTCGAGCGCCGAGGTCGGCTCGTCGAAGAGCATCAGCTTCGGGTCCATCGAGAGCGACCGGGCGATCGCGACCCGCTGCTGCTGCCCGCCGGAGAGCTGCGCGGGGAACGCGTCGGCCTTGTCGGTGAGGCCGACCCGCTCCAGGTTGGCCCGCGCGATCCGCTCGGCCTCGGCGCGCGAGCGGCGCAGCACCTTGCGCTGCGCGACGGTGAGGTTGCGGAGCACGGTCAGGTGCGGGAACAGGTTGAACGACTGGAACACCATGCCGATGCCCCGGCGGACCGCGTCGATCTCGACGTCCGGGTCGGTCATCTCCACGCCGTTCACCCAGATCGTGCCGGCGGTGGGTTCCTCCAACAGGTCGACACAGCGCAGCAGGGTCGACTTGCCGGACCCGGACGGCCCGATCACGCAGACGACCTCGCCCTGGCCGACCTCGAAGTCGATGCCCTTGAGCACCTCGATCGGCCCGAACGACTTGTGCAGGTCACGGATCTGTACGGCGGGACGGGACGGGCTGGTCGTCATGCGGGTCACCGGGCCTTGGCGTAGCGGAGTTCGAGGCGGCGTACCACCTGGGACAGCGGCAGGGTGATGACCAGGTAGGCGAGGCCGGCCACCAGCAGCGGGGTGGCGTTCACCCGGTCGTTGAGCATGTCCCGGCCGAACTTGGTGACCTCGATGGTCTGTGCCGTCACGCCCAGCACGTACGCCAGCGACGAGTCCTTGGTGAGCAGGATGAGCTCGTTCGTCAGCGGCGGGATGACGATCCGGAACGCCTGCGGGATGACGATCGTGCGCATGGCGGTGAAATGCGACATGCCGAGGGTACGGGCCGCCTCCATCTGCCCCTTCGGCACCGCCTGGATGCCGGCGCGGATGGTCTCGGCCATGTACGCCGCGGCGGTCAACCCGAGACCGATCGCGATCGAGCCGAACACGCCGCCGGGGATCTGCCGCTCCGGGAAGGCGATGGGGATGCCGTACCCGACGAGGAAGAGCACCAGCAGCGCCGGCAGCCCCCGGAACAGCTCGATGTACGCGGTCGCCAGCCAGCGGTACGGCGCCACCCGGGACAGCCGCATGAGCGCGAGCACGGTCCCGAACACGAGGCCGAAGGCGAACGCGCCCAACGTGTAGAGGATCGTGTTGCGCAGCGCCACGGTAATGATCGTCGGGAACATCGACTCGATGATGTCGACGCGGAAGAACGCGTCGGCCAGTCGGCCCCAGTCCGCGGCGAGGAGCACCGCGGCGATGATCGCGACGAAGACCAGGTACTGGATACCGAGGGACAGTCGTTCCCGCTGGCGGCGGCGCAGCTTCACGTTGGCTCGTTGCCTTCCCGGATTGTGCCGACGGGGTAGGGCACGCGGTCCGCGCGCCCTACCCCTTTGGAGCGTCGATCAGGCGTTCGGCCGCTTGCCGATCCACTTGGAGTAGATCGTGTCGTACGAGCCGTCCTGCTTGGCCTTGGCCAGCGTCTCGTTGATCTTCTTGAGCAGTTCCGGGTTCGCGTCCTTCTTCACCGAGAACCCGTACTGCTCGCCCGTGTCGAACTCGGCGGTCACCGCGAACCCACCCGGGTTCTTGCGCAGGTACTCGGTCCACACCGGCAGGTCGTTGACGGCGGCCTCGACCTGACCGTTCGCGACGGCCTGCTGCAGGGCGGCGAGATCCTCGAACTCGACGAGCTGCAGGCCCTTCTCCTTCTCGAACTTGCGGGCGTAGTCACGGCCGGTGGTGGCCGCCTGCACGCCGAGCTTCTTGCCCCGCAGGTCGTCGAGCGACTTGTACGGCTTCCCGGTCTTGACCAGCATCGCCTGCGTCGCGTCGAAGTACGGGTCGGAGAAGTTCATCACCTTCTGCCGCTCGGCGGTGATGGTCATGCCGGCGGCGGCCGCGTCGCACTTGCCGGTGTTCAGGTCCTGGCCGGACTTGATGCCCTCGAAGGGCGTGTCGATGATCGTCTGCTCGACGCCCAACTCCTTGGCCACGAGGTCCATCACGTCGACGTCGAACCCGGTGACCTTGCCGCTGGCGTCCTTGGACTGGAACGGCGGGTACGGCAGGTGGGTGCAGACGGTCAGCTTGCCGGCCTCGACCAGCTTGACCCCGCTGGCCTGGACCTCGCTGTCGTCCTTCTTGGCACACCCCGCGGTCACCGCCAGAGCGGCGATCGCCACGACGAGGCCGGCCTGACGGACTGCGCTACGGACCCTCACGAATGTGTCCCTCCGGTTCGGCTTCCCGTTGCGCCGGGCAGCCAGGTTGGTACGAAGACGGTGTGACAGGGGACGGTACCTGATTCGACGAACGGTAACTCAGGTCACGCGTTGTAGCCGCAGCGCTGCGGCGACCATCACAGGCCGTGAACGGGACAGTGGGCCCCGAAGGGGACGGCGAACGGGACCAGGCCCACCCGTGCGCCCTGGCGGGCCGCGCGTTCGCGCCGCCGATCCGCCGCGACGACCGGCATTTGAGTATCCGCACCACCCCGAAGGAGTAGGCCAGCGCCCCGAGCGCCGCTGCGCCGCCGCAGAAGCTGATAGACGATCAGTGGTACCGCCGTCACCGCAGGGCAGATCAACCCGGATGGGAGGGCAGGACCTGAGGATGGACACCTACCCCACGACACCTCAGATGGCCTTCGCGCAGTTCGTCCGCCAAGCCGTCGACGACGCCCGTGAGGAACACGGCTGGACCGTCGGCGACATCGCCCACCACACCGGGGTGAGCCGCTCGACGCTGTTCCGCTGGCTCGCCGGAGACTGGCAGCGCTACCCCGAGCTGGCGAAGGTGCGTAGCCTCTGCGCCACCCTCGACCTCTCCATCGCCGCCGCGATCCGGCCGCTCGCGATGCCGGACGCGGCCGAGACGCCCCGGGCGCTGGCGCAGGTCGAGACGGACATGGGCACCATCCGCCGACGTTTGCTGGACGACACCGTCTCGGCCGCGGACAAACGCCAGATCCGCGACCTGCTCCGCCGCCTCGCCGGCCGGGACCTTCCGGTCGAGGCGGCGTCGTCGACCGGCGCCGGGATCACCCGCCGGCCCCGTCGCGGGTGGGAACATCGCGCCGGTGAGCCGAGCGCGCGGACCCCCTAGGGCCCGCCGACGTCAGGTGGCGGCGCGTCCCTGCCGGCGAGAGCCGCCGTCGGGGCGACGGGACCCGATCCGGGGTGCCCGCACCACCGGCGAGCTGCCGACGCCGGGGCGATAGTCACGTGCCGCGGCGGCCACCATGTCGTCGGAGTCGTTCTCGAGCGCCTGCCGCACGTGCGACGGGATGAGCTCGGACGTGGCCATGGCCAGGCGTACCTGCACGGCACGGTCGTCGGCCAGACCTGCCAGATCCGCCTCGCTCAGCTCCAAGGCGCGGACCAGGGCCGCCCGTACGTCCACCGCCGGATCCCTGGCCAGGGCGCTGCGCTGCGCGGCGGTGGTCCGCGGGTTGCGGGCGAGCCCCTTGCGCACGCGGACGGTACGGTCGGCCAACAGGGCGACGACGACCTCGGGGTCGTGGGTGTGGGTGGCGAGCCGCTCGCGTACCTCGGGTGAGGCGTCCTCGACCAGCTCGGCGGCGAGGTGGGGCTCCAACTCGCGGGTCTCGGCGAGCAGGCCCCGAAGCTCCTTGTCGGGCGCGGCGACCATCACCCGGCGGACCGACTCGTCGCAGGCCGGGTTGCTGGCGACGGCCCACCGGACCCACCGGTCGGCGTCCTTGACGAGACGCAGGAGGTTGCCGACCGACGTGGCGGGATTGCGTGCCACCGCCTCCCGGACCTGACGATCGTGGTCGCGGGTCAACGTCCGCAGGGCCTGCGCGGGCGCGTCCGGCCGCGCCGCGACCGCCTTGCGCACCGTGACCGACGCATCCGACGCCAGGTCGATGAGGGTCATCTGTGGTGTTGCGGGGTCCTGTGCGAGGGCGAGTCGAGCGTCCGCCCCGCCGTCGGTCGGACGGTCGGCCGTGGTTCCCGACCCGCTGTGCCGGTCGGCCCCGCCGACGTGCTGCTGCTTGCCCATGGGCGCAATCATGGCACGGGTCGACCGGGGCGCCGCGCGGCAAGCCTGGACGCCGTCCCTGCTCCGGCGGCCCGCCGACCTCAGTGCTGACGCGGGGCCACCAGCCCGGACTCGTACGCGACGACGACGAGCTGGGCGCGGTCGCGGGCGTGCAGCTTGGCCATGGCCCGGTTGATGTGGGTCTTGGCGGTCAGCGGGCTGATCACCATTCGTGCCGCGATCTCGTCGTTCGACAGACCCTGGGCGACCAGGACGACGGCCTCGCGTTCCCGGCTGGTCAGCTCCCGCAGCCCGGTCGGGACCCGCAGGTGCTGTGGTTCGGCGACGTACCGGTCGATGAGGCGGCGGGTGATCGACGGCGCGAGCAGCGCGTCCCCTCGGGCGGCGACGCGTACGGCGTGCAGGAAGTCCTCCGGCTCGATGTCCTTGACGAGGAAACCGGCCGCGCCGGCGCGCAGCGCGTGGAAGACGTGTTCGTCGAGTCCGTAGTTGGTCAGGATGACGACGTGCACGCCGGCCAGCGCCGGGTCCGCGGCGATCAGCCGGGTCGCCTCGATTCCGTCCAGCACCGGCATCTGGATGTCGATGAGCGCGATGTCGGGCAGGTGACGTCGGGCGAGGGCCAACCCCTGGAGACCGTCGGCCGCCTCGGCCACCACCTCGATGTCGTCCTCGATGTCCAGGAGCGCGCGGAAGCCGCTGCGCAGCAGCGCCTGGTCGTCGACCAGCAGGACGCGGATCACGCGGACGGCCCGACGGGAAGTTCGGCGCGGACGGTGAAGCCGCCCCCGTCGCGGGGCGCCGCGTGCAGGCGACCGCCCAGGGCGGTGACCCGTTCGCGCATCCCGAGCAGCCCGACGCCGGGCGCCGGGGCGGCGGCCGGCGTGGCGGCGCCGTCGTCGTCGACCCGGATCGCGAGGGCGTCCGGACGGTAGTCGACGTGGACCGACGCGGTGGCCGCGGCGGCGTGCCGTGCGACGTTGGTGAGGGACTCCTGGACGATGCGGTAGGCGGTCCGGTCCACGGCCACCGGCACGGCCTGTCGCGGCCCCCGCACCGTCAACGTCGCGTCCAGCCCGGCCAGCCGAGCCCGCTGCACCAGCTCCGGCAGGTGGTCGATGCCCCGCGGCGGGTTCCTGCTGTCGTCCCGCAGCGCCTCCAGGGTCGCGCGCAGCTCGCGGCTGGCCTCCCGGCCGGCCTCCCGGATCGCCAGCAACGCCTCCGGCACCGCCTCGCCACGCCGACGGGCCAGGTGGACGGCCACCTCCGCCTGCACCTTGATGATCGAGATCTGGTGGGTCAGCGAGTCGTGCAGCTCCCGCGCGATGTGCAGCCGCTCCTCGTCGGCCCGGCGTCGCGCGGTCTCCTCCCGGGTGCGCTCGGCCTCGTCGGCCCGCCGCTCGGCCTGCCGCAACGCCTCCCCCGCCGCGCCGGCGGCGATCAGCCACGCCACCTCCAGGGCGCCCCGGGCCCGCGCGAGCGCGTCGCCCAACGGCAGACCCTGCGGTGGGGCGAGCGCGGTGAGCGGCAACGCGACGAGCATCAGCACGGCGGCGACGACCGTGACGACGCGGTGGCCCGCCCGCACACCGGTGTACACCGCGAACAGGAAGGCGACCGCCGGCACGTCGAAACCGACCGCCTGGTAGCCCACCGCGCACAGCCCGGTGACGGCCAGGACGGTGACCGGAGCGCGGCGACGCGCCGCCAACGCCAGACCACCGGCGGCCAGCAGCGCATAGCCCAGCAGGTCGAGGTCCATCGTGGAAGGGCCCATGGACCGCCCGGCGACCAGCAGCACCACCGCCACGCCGACGGCGATGACCCAGTCCCGGACAACGGCACGCCCTGTGCTCATGCGCGCACCCTAGCCCGGGGCACGCACCGGGCGACTCCTGCGCGCGAACGACCGTCGACTACCGCGTCCGTGGTAGTCGCGCGGCGGGTGCGTCGTACGCGGCAGCCGCCTGCGCCCGCCGCGGCAGGACGAAGAGCCTCCGGTTGCCGGACGACCGGCGGCCGGCGCGGCGACACGATCGAACGGCACACCACGACGTACGAGAAGGAGAAGCCCATGTCGGTGTTCACCGCTGCCACGTCCGCCCTGCTGGAGGGGATCGCCGCCCCGGACCAGCCGTTGGCGGCCAGCGTCACCACCATGAGCACCGGTCGACTCGGGGCGAGCGTCGGCGGCCTGCTGGGCCTGGCGGGGGTGATCGTCGGCGCGCTGGCCCTGGCCCGCCCGACCAGTCGCGTCGGCACCGGCAGCGGGATGATCGGCGCGACCGTGGCCCTGGCGTCCGGGCTGCTCGCCGTGGGCCTCGGCGCGCTGGTGGTGGCGACCTCCGACAGCGGGATCGGGACCGGCAACGGTCGGGGCGGGGCGTACGTGGCCCTGGTGGTGGGGTCGGCCGCCCTGGGCCTCGGTGGTCTCGCGTTGCGGCGCGTACGAGGTTGAGGGACCGCCCGTCCTGCTCCGCGCGGGAGCGGGACGGGCGGGCCACCCGCCGTCAGGCGCCTTGCGCGCCCCTGCGCAAGCCCACGATCACGACCGCGCCCACCACCAGGTGCATCAGGACGAGGGCGACCCGGGTGCCGGCCGAGGCGTCGACCAGGGAGGCCGGCACGAGCGACAGCACGAGGACGACGAGAGCGATCCCCGTCCAGATCGTGATGGCGCTCGCCCGGAAGCGCTCGAGCACCGCGAGCAGGCCCCAGCCGAGCAGCGCCGCGATCGCGGAGTTCAGGACGACGGCGAGCACCGTGACGTCCCGCGGGCCGACGCCCTGGTCGACGGTGAGCTGCGCGCCGGCGAGGGTCGCGATCGACCACACGGCCACGGCGGCGAGCACGGCGACCGCGACGGCGATGGCCCGGTCTCGCACGCGCGAGGCGCTGGCACCGGCACGGGGAACAGAGGCTTCCGCAGACATCAGGGGTGACTCCTCAGTGGAGGGGACGTGCTGTCGAGATCGAACCGTATCAGAAGGTTCCGTTCTTTACTATCTCGTTCTTAACTTGTTCGCGGGGCGACGATGCTCCGCTACGAGATAGTTCGAATCACGAACCAGTTGCTAGGCTGCCGCCATGACCACCGGAACCTCCGGGCCCGATGCCGCGACACCAGACCTGATGTTCCTGATGTCCTGGGCCACCCACGCGCTGGCTCAGGAACACGCCGCCGCCCTCTCCGGCCTGAGCATCTCGACGCGTGCCTACTGCGTGCTCGATCGCGGTCTCACCGGCGAGTTCACCCAGAGCCAGCTCGGCGAGATGTGCGGCATCGACAAGACGACGATGGTCGTCACCCTCGACGAGCTGGAACGTGCCGGCCTGGTCGGGCGTCGCACCTCGACGACCGACCGACGCGCCCGCATCGTCACCGTCACGCCCGACGGCGAGCGGCTGGTCGCCGAGGCGCGGCAGATCGTCGCGGGACTACAGCACGACATCCTCGCCACGGTCCCGTCGCGCGACCGCGCGATCTTCCTGGACGTGCTCGGCCGGCTGGTGCAGGGCCGACTGTCGACATTCGTGCAGACCGACCGCCCCGCCCGCAGGCGATCCTCCCGGGCAGCCTGACCTCGAGCGGGGAGCATGCTCAGGTGAGTTCGGACCAGCTCCTCGTCACGCTCGACCGCGCCAGTGCGGTGCCGTTGCAGCAGCAACTCTGCGACCAGATCAGCTCATCCGTACGCGCCGGCCGGCTGCGCCCCGGCGACGCGGTGCCGCCCAGCCGCGAACTGGCGCACCAGCTCGGGGTCTCCCGGACGGTGGTGACCCGCGCCTACGAGCTGCTGCGGGCCAACGGGGTGCTCACGTCGCGGCGTGGTTCCGGCACCCGGGTCAGCGCCGCACCGGCCGACGCGCCACCGCGGGTCCCCCGCGCCGCCCGCGCGCACCTGCGACCCGAGCCCCCGCTGCCCACCGACGCCGGCAGTCCCCTCTGGAAGCCCTGGGAACCGGCGCCGATGCACCGGCCGGACGGCACGTACGACTTCCGGCACGGCACCCCGGCGCTGGCCAGCTTCCCGGTGACCCGGTGGCGGCAGTCGCTCGCCGACGCGGTCAGCCGGGCGGACGCGGTGGCGTTGGGCTACGGCCCGGCCGAGGGTTCCCCGTCGTTGCGTACCCAGATCACCGCGCTGCTGCGACGCAGCCGGGCGCTGGACGCCCGCCGCGAGGACACGGTCGTGACCAGCGGCGCGACTCAGGCCATGGACATCCTGGTCCGGCTGCTCGTCGGCGCGGACGACGTGGTGGTCATCGAGGATCCGAGCCACACCGTGCTGCGGCAGATCTTCGGCTACTCGCGGGCCGCCGTGGTGCCGGTCCCGGTCGACGAGGAGGGCCTGCGGGTCGATGAGATCGACTGCCGGGTCCGCGCGCACGGCCTCGACCCGGCCCGGGTACGCCTCGTCTACGTCACCCCGTCGCACCAGTTCCCGACCGGGTTCATCATGTCCGACCGGCGACGGCGGGCGTTGCTGCGCTGGGCCCGCGACCACGCGGCGACGGTGCTGGAAGACGACTACCACAACGAGTTCACCTTCGCCGAGGAGCGGCTCGCGTCGTTGGCCGCCGACCCGCAGGACGCGGACGTGGTCTACGTCGGCAGCTTCAGCAAGACCCTCTTCCCGTCGCTGCGCATCGGATACGCGGTGTTGCCGCCGCACCTCGTCCGGTCGTTCCTGGGCATCAAGTGGATCACCGACCGGCTGACCCCGACGGTGACCCAGGAGGCGTTGGCCGAGTTCATCTCCTCCGGCGCGTACGCCCGGCACATCGGCCGGATGGACCGCCTCTACCGCCAGCGTCGCGCCCGGCTGCTGGAAGCGCTGTACGAACACTTCGGCGCGGGAGTACGGATCTCCGGCACGGCGGCCGGGCTGCACGTGCTCGTGACCCTGGGCGGCGCGCACGACGTCGATGAGGCCGAGATCGTGCGCGCCGCCGCCGCCCGGGGCGTACGGGTCTATCCCGCCTCGGGCTACTTCGTCACCCGGCCGCCGACCGAGCCGACCTTCCTGATCGGGTACGCGGCGTTGCCCACCGCTCGGATCACCGAGGGAGTGGCGCTGCTGGCCGCCGCGGTGCGGGACGCGACGGCTCGGTGAAGCGGGGCCGGTGAAAGCGCGCGCTCTGGGCGTACGGGACGGTGCAGTCGAACACCGCCTTGGCCGTGCGCCCGTCGGCCGAGAGCGACGGCGAGTAGCCGGTGTGCTGGCTCGGATCGAGCGGAAAGCCCTCCCGGTCGGGCAGCACGACCAGGTCCTGATCGGCCTGGAACCGGGTGACCATCGCCCACCACAGGTCCTGGTCGGACTCGATGTCCACGTCCTCGCCCACGCACAGCACCAGCTTGGCCATCCGGAACTGCTCCAGCACCGCCTCGGCGGCGGCGCGCACCGCGACGTCGTCCTGTGGCCCGCGCTTGGCCGACCACTGGAGCACCACCATGAGCTGACCGCCACCGGCGGTGTGGCAGTGCGCCGCGAGCGCCGGTGTCCCCCGCCGCCGCAGCACGTCCAGCACGGCGGCCTCCATCCCGAAGCCGAGCAGGATCGACTGCTCGTGCCCGGGCCCGGAGACCGCCTGCAGGATCGGGCTCTCCCGAGCGGTGATCGCCGTGGCCCGGATCAGCGGCAGCGAGGGGTGCGCGCGACCCTGGTAGCCGAGGAACTCCGGCGTGGCCACCGTGCCGTGCGCGCTCTCCGGCGCGTGGTCGGCCAGCAGCTCACCCTCGATGACGTACTCGGCGTGGGCGATGAACTCGGCGTCCACCGTGGCGCAGGGCAGCAGCTCCACCGGCTGGCCGGCGAGCGCGCCGGCCACCGCCAGCTCATCGAGGTCGGGCGGGACCAGCGAGGTCGGGCAGCAGGAGGAGAGCAGCACCGCCGGACTGAGGCCGAGGTGGATCGCCACCGGCAGTGGGCGGCCCCGGCGCAGGGCGGCCTGGTACGCGAGTTCCAGGTCGCGCCCCGGCACCATCCAGATGGTCAGCGTGTCGGGCCCCTGCACGCACATGCGGTGCACGGACAGGTTGCGGACCCCGGTGTCCGGGTCGGTGGCGAGCACCGCGCCGAGGGTCAGGTAGGGCCCGGCGTCCTCGTCGGTGAGGACCGGCACCGGCAGCGCGGTCAGGTCCAACGGCAGCGACTCGCGAAGCCAGCGGGACGCGTCGGCGGCGAACTCCGCCGGGCGGGGGGTGGCCACCGCGTCGAGCAGCCGGTGCGGCAGCTCGGCGGGCGTGCAGCCGAGCAGGCCGGCGGCTCGTCGACGGGTGCCGTAGAGGCCCATCAGCACCGCCCGGGTGGGTCCGTCATCGGGGCGTACCCGGTCGAAGAGGACGGCCGGGCCGGCGCCGGTGGGAGGGGCGGCGGGCGCGCCCGCCCACCGGGCGTAGTGAGCGGACACGCCGTAGCGGGCGGGCAGCTCGGTGGCGACCCGCACCAGCTCGCCGGGGAGCGGGTCGAGGCTGGCCAGGGCGTGCCGCAGGTCGACGGGCAGACGGTGGCTCATCTGGTGTCCGTCGCCGCGGCGGCGGCGCGGCGGGCCGCCAACATGTCGAGCTGCATCAGGGTCAGCTCCTCGATGAGGGCGCGGTACGTGCCGACGGCCACCTCGGGCGGCATGCCGTGCCCGACCGCCAGGGCGTGTACGCGGTCGAGGACCTGCCGCACCCGCTCGGGTGAGCGGACGGTCCCCTCGTCCGTCTTGTGCACGGTCAGCTCCCGCACCACCCGGGTGCGCTCGGCCAGCAGGGCGATGATCTGCCGGTCGAGCCCGTCGATGGCGACCCGAAGCTCGGCGATCCGGGCCGGCCCGTCGGCGTCGCCGGCCGGCGTCGACCCGGCCGGCGAGGCGACGCTCTGCTGGTCGCTCACGGCTGCGGAACCTCATCGACCACGAAGACGACGGTGGGCTCGGCGTCGCTGCCCTGCGACCGGTGCTCCTCGTCGTCGGGAATGACGAACCCCATGCCGGGGCGACACGGCACCGACCGGTCCCGGAAGTGGATGGTGAACTCGCCCTGGAGCACGTAGCCGGTGTGCCCACGCAGGCACCAGTGGTGCTCGTCGAAGCCGGGTGGCAGCTCCAGCAGGCGCAGCCGCTGACCGCCCACGTACGTCATCTTGACCCGGCCCTCGGCGCCCGGCTTGTCCCACCTCTCCCACTCGGTGGCCGGGAAGTCGATGCCGACCGGAGTGGCGACCTGCTCAGTGGACATTCTCGATATCTCCTCTGCTCTGGACGGTTTCGGCGCGACGGGGCCGCGGGACGCGTTCGTTGCGGTCCCGGCGCGGCAGGACCGGGCCACCGTCGACCCGCTGGTGCCGCTTGAGCAGCTGCACCATGTCGAGCATCCGGTGCACCATCCGCTCCAGCGCGTCGACGCCTTCGGCGTCGGTCAGCCCAGGGCTGCCGGTGGTGTTGCGCAACAGGACGGGGAATCCGCTGCCCACCAGGATCATCCTGTTGAGCAGCAGGTTGTTGACGATCTGGTTGTGCACGGAGGAGTCGCTGTACCGACGTCCGGTGACGATGATGCCGCCGACCTTGTCGGCCAGCGGCCGGTTGAACCGCAGGTAGCCGACGCCCGCGCGCTCGATGAAGACCTGCATGAGGTGGGCGAGGCCGAAGCCGTGCACCGGGGCCGCGTAGATGAGTCCGTCGGCGGCGGCCATCTGCTCCACCAGGGCGGGGACGTCGTCGTCCACCCGGCAGGGCAGGGTTCGGCTGTTGCAGTCGCCGCACGGGCTGCACGGCGAGATGCGGTGCTCGCGGAGCACGATCGTGCGCAGGGTCGCGCCGCGTTCGGCGATCAGCCGGCCCGCGTGCGCGATGGCGTGGTCGGTGTTGCCGCCGGCCCGTTCCGACCCGTTGATGGCGAGGATGGTGGCTGCTTCGCTGTGCATTGGCGCCCCCGGTGCTCGGCGCGGGGGCGGACGCCACGACGGCGTCCGCCCCAGCGAGGTCAGTCCGTCAGCTTTCCGGCGAAGTAGTCGATGTAGGCCTGCATGTCGAAGTGGCCGTGCCCCGAGAGGGAGAAGACGATCGCCTGCGACTCGCCCGTCTCCCGGCAGCGCAGCGCCTCGTCCACCGCCACCCGGACGGCGTGGGTGGACTCCGGCGCCGGCACGATCCCCTCGCTGCGGGCGAAGAGCACGCCCGCCTCGAAGCAGGCGGTCTGCGGCACGGCACGCGCCTCGATGAGGTCGAGGTCCCGCAGCGCGCTGATGATCGGCGCCATGCCGTGGTAGCGCAGTCCACCGGCGTGGATGGCCGGTGGGCGGAACTCGTGGCCCAGGGTGTGCATCTTGGTCAGCGGGGTGAGGCCGGCGGTGTCCCCGAAGTCGTAGTCGTAGGTGCCCTGGGTCAGCGACGGGCAGGAGGAGGGCTCGACCGCGACGAACCGCACGGCCGGGCCGCCGCCCAGTTGGCGGCGCAGGAACGGCAGGGCCAGCCCGGCGAAGTTCGAGCCACCGCCGGCCGCGCCGATCACGACGTCCGGGTAGTCGTCGGCCAGGGCGAGTTGGAGTTGCGCCTCCTGGCCGATGATGGTCTGGTGCATCAACACGAGGTTGAGCACCGAGCCGAGGGCGTACTTGGCGGCGCCACCGCTGGCCATCGCCGCCTCAACCGCCTCGGAGATGGCCAGGCCGAGGCTGCCGGTGGAGTTCGGGTCGGCGGCGAGCGCGGCCCGGCCCGCCGCGGTACGGTCGCTCGGGCTCGCCGTCACCGACGCGCCGAACGTCTCCATCAGCCCCCGCCGGTACGGCTTCTGGTCGTAGCTGACCCGCACCATGAAGACCTCACAGTCGAGGCCGAAGTACGTGCAGGCCATCGAGAGCGAGCTGCCCCACTGGCCGGCGCCGGTCTCCGTGGTCAGCCGCCGCACGCCGTCGAGCTTGCTGTAGTACGCCTGCGGTACGGCGGTGTTCGGCTTGTGGCTGCCGGACGGGCTGACCCCCTCGTACTTGAAGTAGATCCGGGCCGGCGTGTCGAGGGCCTTTTCCAGACGGTGGGCGCGGACGAGCGGGCTGGGCCGCCACTGGCGGTAGATGTCCAGCACCGGCCCGGGGATGTCCACGTCCCGCTCGGTGCTGAACTCCTGCTCGATCATGCCGGTGGCGAAGAGTGGTTCGAGGTCCGCCGGGGTGAGAGGTTCCCGGGTGCCGGGGTGCAACATCGGGGGCAGCCCCTTGGGCAGGTCGGGAACCACGTTGTACCAGGTCGTCGGGATGTCGCTCTCGGGCAGCACGAACTTCGACGTCGTCATGGCGCCTTCCGATGAGGGGTGGGTGGGTGTCAGGGACTGGCGGTGGCCGGTTCGGCGGGCGCCGGCACGGGCCGGACGGCCGGTCGGATTCGCAGCGCCGCGAACGCGACCACACCGACCACCGGGGTCAGCAGGAGGATCAGGAGGACGGGCTGGTGCCCCTGGGTCTGCCAGACGAAGCCGAGACCCATCGGCACGACCAACCGGGCCGAGCTGAGCACGAAGGCGTTCAGGGCCATGAAGCTGCTGACCCGACGCTCCTGCACGTGGTCGGCGATGTAGGTGGGCACCACCACCGAGGCGATGATCTCCCCGAGGGTCCAGACCACCGTGGAGAGCAGCACGGCGGGCAGCGAGAAGGCGAACACCAGGACGGCCATGCCGGCCGACCAGAGCAGGCCGGCCACGATCAGCAGGACCCGGGTCGAGTACGCCTTGATCCGCTTTTCGATCAGCAGGCTGGCGCTGACCACGACGACGCTGTTGATGGTGTAGACCGCGCCGACCACCGCCACCGACGAGTGCAGCACGGTGGTGACCGCGAGGGGCAGCGTGTATTCCAGGCCGATCAGCGGCGCGACGTAACAGAAGGAGACCAGCACCAGCAGCGCCACGTCGACATCCCGGCGCAGCCCGGCCCAGCGGGTCGTGACGACCGGCGCGGTCGTCGGGGCACGGCGGGTGTCGGCGGGTACGAACAGCCAGATGGTGGCCGCCGCGAGCAGACCGAGCAGGATGTTCCCGGCGAACATCAGCTCGTACGACAGGGCCGCCGCGAACCCGCCGAGCAGCGGGCCGACCCCCATGCCGAGGTTGTTGGCGAGATAGCTGACGGTGTACGCGAAGGGCCGCTCGCCCGGCTCGGTCAGGTCGGCGATCAGCGTGTTGGCCGCCGGGGAGAACATGCCCATGCCGACCAGCGCGACGAAGAGCAGCACCGCGTACGTCCAGGTGGGACCGTCTACCACGGCCAGGCCCAGGTAACCGGCCGCGTTGAGCACCAGGCTCGCCACCAGCGCGGCGCGGCGGCCGGCCCGGGCGCAGACCGGCCCGCTGAGCAGGCTGCCGGCGAGCAGACCGGTACTGCCCGCGGAGATCAGCACGCCCGCCTCGCCGGTGCTGAGCTGCCGGCTCTGCACCAGGTAGACCGCGAGCAGGGGAAAGACGAACATGCCGGCCCGGTTGATGAAGGACGCGTAGACCAGCATCCGCAGCGGGCGGGGCAGGGCCCGGAACCGGCTCAGCCACATGACGACTCCCCCACCGGTTCGGTGCGCACCTCGAAGGAGTCGCGGATGACCTTGAAGCGGGCGCGGACGGCGTCGAAGTCCCGCCCCTCGCAGACGTACCAGCCGAGCACGTCGTTTGAGGCGGTCGGCGCGGCGAGCACGTCACCGACGCTCTTCCACACGTCCGCGTCGCGTACCGCGTCGAGCGCCCGCAACTGCGCCGCCGAGGTGATCGCGGTGATCCGCCCGTACCGGTCGGAGCACAGGTACTCGGTGCCGATCTCCGGCCCGAGCGTGGTCGTCGGCACGTGCTCCGGGTCCAGTTCGAGGCGGCACCACTCCCCGGCCAGGTTGATCCCCCGCCCGGCCTCGATGGCGGGGACGATCGAGCCGCCACCGGCCCGGGCCGCCGCCTCGCCGAAGACCACCTCGCCGTCGTCGCGGAGGAAGAACTCGACGTGCGCCACGCCGGTCCGCATCCCGAAGCCACGCAGCACGGTGGCGCTGGCGGCCAGGATGCGCCGCTCGGCGTCGGTCAGGTCGTGTTTGCGGGAGACCGTGCCGCCGGGCTCGTCGCGGAACTCCAGGACGGAGTACGTGTAGCGGGAGAGCTGCTCGAAGACCACCTCGCCGTCGCGCAGCAGCGAGTCGACGTGGTATTCCGCACCCCGGACGTACTCCTCCACCCGGTAGTCGTGCCGGTCGTCGGCGATCAACGGCCACACCCGGGCCAGGTCCTCGACGGAGTCCACCCGGTGCGTGTCGCCGCAGGCCCAGCCGGCGTACGGCTTGACGACCACCGGCCAACCGACCTCGGCGGCGAACTCGGCGACCGCCCCGACCGTCTCGGGGCGGCAGGAGCGGGCCACCGGCACACCGAGCTCGGTGGCGCGGCGGTGCATGACGTTCTTGTCGCGGAAGGTCAGCGCCCCCTCCGGGTCGAGCCCGTCGATGCCGTGGTCCCGTCGGCAGTGCGCGGCGGTCAGCACGTCGCCCTCGAAGAGCGGGAAGACGCGCCGCACCGGGTGCTCGGCGACGATCGTCGCGACGATCGAACGGACGGCCTCGCGGTCGTCGAGGTCGGCGTGGTAGCAGGGCAGACCGGCGGTGTCGGCGGACGGCTGCCCGGTCGGCAGCAGCGCGACGGTCGCCACGCCCCGCTCGGCGGCGGCGGCGACCACGGCGCGGAACTGGGCGGCGTACCGCCCGGCCGCCGGGCGGTAGATCACCAGGATCGCGGGGTTCACGGACGGCTCCGACCGTTGCTGCCCGCCGGGCTCAGCGGTCCCGCGGTACCCAGGACGGCGCTCGTCGCGTCGCGGTCGAGCACCGCCTCCTGCCGTGGGCCGGCGGACATCCCGGCGAGGACGCCGCCGAGGCGGGCCAACGCGTCAACCACCTCCGCCCGTCCGCCGGGGTGGGCCGACTCGACGGTGAGCAGCAACGCGTGCGGGCCCAGGTCGGTGCGGACCAGGTGGCCCTGCCGCCAGTTCCAGCGCCGCGAGTGGGCCCGCCCGTCGGCGTCGGCGTAGACGACCTCACCCGGCTCGGGACGCTCGGGCGCGTCGGGAACGCCCAGCGGCAGGTACGTCTCGGTGCCGTCGGCCGGCCGCACCACGAGGTCGGTGAGGCCGTCGACCGCGCACGACGCCACCGGCAGCGCCGCGCCGAGCGAGACGGCGTTGCAGAGGTCGACCAGGGCGTTGATCCGGGGCAGCCGGTCGCCCTTGGCCACCCGGCGGGTGATCGATTCGGCGGCGCAGGGGAACCGGTTCGGGTTCACCCCCACCGCCCGGTACGCCTCGCGCCAGGCCGCGATGCCCGGCAGGTCGGCCACGGCGGCCTTGTCCAGGCCGGCGCCGTGCAGCGCGTCCTCCGCGGCGGTGAGCAACGCCGACACGGCGGGAGGCGCCGGTACGACCTCGACCAGCGCCACGGCGAGCACGCCGAGCACGTAGTCCGGCACCGCGGTCAGCACCCGGTCGTCGATGCGGACGGTGAGAGTGGCCGCACCGTCGCTGAGCTGGGTCATCGTGATCCTCGTGAGAGTCGGGTCCGATTGTCCGCCCGACCGTACGCAGCGGGACGACCACCGCTTGTGGCCAATCCGGGGTGATCCGGTGAGGCCAATCCGGGTGGCCGTTGCGCGGTCGTCGACGCCTGGCGCAGGAAGTTGTCGAACAGCCGCAGGCCGGCCTCGGTGAGCACGCTCTCCGGGTGGAACTGCACCCCCTGCACCGCGAGCGTGTGGTGTCGTACCCCCATCACGTAGCCGTCGTCGGACGACCGCGCGGTCACCCGCAGGGCCGGGGGCACCGGGTCCGCGACGATCAGCGAGTGGTAGCGGGTGACGGTGAGCGGCGCGGGCGTGCCCTCGAAGACGCCCTGGCCGTCGTGGGTGACCACGCTGGTCTTGCCGTGCATCAGGTGCCGGGCGACCGCGATCGTCCCGCCGTAGGCGAGGCCGATCGCCTGGTGGCCGAGGCAGACCCCGAGCAGCGGGACCCGACCGGCGAAGGCGTGCACCAGCTCCACGTGCCCGGACTCGGCGGGGTGGCCCGGCCCGGGGCCCAGCACTACCGCGTCGGGCCGCAGGGCCACGAGCTGGTCGTTGGTCGCCGCCCGGGAGCGGACCACCACGGTCTGTGCGCCGAGCGTCCGCAGGTACTGGTCGATGATGTGGGTGAAGCTGTCGTACGCGTCGACGAGCAGGACCTTCACGACAGCAGCTCCCTACCGGTCAGGGCCCAGTAGGTGGCGTTCATCTTGGCCAGCGTCTCGCGCCACTCGTCGCCCGGGGTGGAGTCGGCCACGACCCCGGCCGAGGCCTGGGTCCGGTAGTGCCGGCCGTCGTGCACGGCGGTCCGGATGCAGAGGGCGAGCACCGCGTAGCCACGGACGTCGACCAGCCCGACCGCGCCGGCGTAGACGCCCCGGGGCTCGTCCTCCAGACCGTCGATGATCTCCATGGCCCGCAGCTTCGGGGCGCCGGTCATGGTGCCGGCCGGGAAGGTCGCGCAGATCGCCGCCCACACGTCGGCGTCGTCGGCGAGCTGGCCCGAGACGGTCGAGACCAGGTGGTGCACGTACGCGAACGGCTCGACGTCGAACATGCTGTCGACGCTGAGCGTCCCCGGCACGCAGACCCGGCCGATGTCGTTGCGGCACAGGTCGACGAGCATGACGTGCTCGGCCCGTTCCTTCTCGCTCGTCGCCAGCTCGACCACCCGCCGTCGGTCGACTTCGGGGTCGGCGGCGCGGCGGGCCGTTCCGGCGATCGGACGCATCGAGAGGCGGCCGTCCTCGATGCGCAGAAACAGCTCCGGGCTGGCCCCGATGACGGTCCGTCCGGCCCACGGGGTGAGGTACATGTACGGCGACGGGTTGCGGTGACGCAGTCGCCGGTAGACCTCTAACGGTGTCAGCGTCGTCTCCACGTCGATCCGGTGGCCGATCTGGATCTGGTAGCTGTCCCCGACCTCGATGTGCCGCAGGCACTGCTTCACCCGGGCGGCGAACGTCTCCTCGTCGACGGTGTCCCGGACCAGACGCGGTGGCGGGGCGGCCGGCACGTGCGGGTGCGGGGCGGTCGGTCGCACGGGCAGCTCGGGCAGACGGGCGGCGTCGTCCGGGGGCAGGTGCGGCCCGCTGGCGTCGAGCCGCCGGACCGTGCCGGCGCGTAGATCCCACCAGACGGTGTGCCGGAACAGCGCGAGCGTGCAGCGGGGAACGTCGTCGACCACCCGCTCGGTACCGAGTTCGTCCATGTCCCGCGCGGCCTCGTACGCCAGGGTGGTGAGGAATCCGAAGGCGAAGGTGTCGGTGGGGACGGTCGTGCGCACGGCGAACGCGCGCTGTGCCGCCCGGACGGCGGCCCACACCTCGGTCGGTCCGGCGACGGGCCAGACTCGCGCCGTGGTGGCCCGCCGGCCCGGTTCGCCCAGGACGGCGGTGAACACGGCGGCCAGGGCGTCACCCAGCGGACCGTCGGCGGCCAGCTCGAGGCGGTCGGCGATGAGTCGCACCTCGGCGAGGAGACCCCAACCGACGGCTGCGGCATATCGGTCCCGAACAGGACCGTCCAGGCTTTCGAACAGATACAGGTCGTCGTGGGAAAGACTGTCGGCGAGTGCCGTGTAGAGCGACAACGGATCGATCGACGGCAGTGTGACAGATGTCACTTCCACCGGAATTGAGTCCATAAATGCGGTACGTGTATCGGTCGACGAATGTGCTCGGATCGACCACGCGGCGGGTTCGGTTGACAATAGGGACACTTGCGGAACCCCCTCTGAACAGCCCGATTCCGCACCACCGTTGGCGCTGGTCCCGCCGACGACGCGGCAGGTCGGACCCTTCCCCCAGGCGAAAGGACTTCGCACGACCACCCCGGCGCCGGCGGCGGGGCGTCCACATTGGACACGCTCGGAACATACGCCCTGATTCGCCGGCCACCGGGCGGTTGTGCACCCGACCAACACTTTCCACAGGCACGGATCACGCTGTCCATACCACTTCGACGATCTCGGAGCGGACCACTTGTCCCTTAATCTAAGCCTGTCAATAGACGGGCAATCGCGTGGAACGCTGGCAGTGCAGCTCCGTAACGCATTCCGTACCCAGATCGAGGAGGGCGCGCTGCGCCCCGGCACCCGGGTGCCGTCGAGCCGGCAGCTCGCCGCCGACCTCGGCGTGTCCCGCAGTGTGGTCGTCGAGGCGTACGGACAACTCTGCGCCGAGGGGTACCTCGTCTCCCAGCACGGCTCGGGCACCTCGGTGGCGGCGGCGGCCCGCGCCGACGTCGCCTCGGCGCTCACCCCGGACGACCACCCGCCCGCCCCGGCGGTCTGCGACCTGCGCACCGGCAGCCCGCACGACTCGACGTTCCCCCGCCAGGACTGGATCCGGGCGGTCAGCGCGGTGGTCACCTCGGCCGGCCGTCGCGAGCTGGGCTACGCCCCGCCGTCCGGGCTGCCGGTCGTACGGCACACCCTCGCCGGCTACCTGGGCCGGGTGCGTGGGGTACGGACCCGGCCGGAGCGCCTCATGGTCACGTCCGGCTTCGCGCAGGGGCTCGCGCTGCTCTGCCGCGTGCTGCGCGACCGTGGCCACGACACGCTCGGGGTGGAGGATCCGGGGCACCCGGGCGAGTGGGAGTTCGTCGCCGAGGCCGGCCTGCGTCCGGTGGGCATCCCGGTGGACTCCGACGGCATCCGGGTGGACGCGCTGGACGCGAGCGGCGTCCGTGCCGTGCTGATCACCCCGGCCAGCCAGTTCCCGACCGGGGTCACGCTCACCGCACGACGCCGGGCACAGCTCGTGGCCTGGGCGAAGAAGGTCGACGGCTACGTCATCGAGGACGACTTCGACGCCGCCCTCGTCGCCCCGGCGCACCGGCTGCCGGCGGTGCAGAGCCTCGCGCCCGACCGGGTGGTCTACGCCGGCAGCGCCAGCAAGGTCCTCACGCCGGCGCTGCGCCTCGGCTGGCTGGCCATCCCCGCCGACCTGACCGCGGCGGTCGAGCGGATCCGGGCCAGCTGGGACATCGGCTGCTCCGGCCTGGAACAGCTCGCCTTCGCCCGGCTGATCGACACCGGCGCCTTCGACCGGCACCTGCGCCGACTCGGCGCGGACGTGCAGAAGCGCCGTCAGGCGGTCCGCGACTTCGTCGCCGGGCACCTGCCCGACGTCACCCTGCTCGGCGCGAACGGCGGACTCCAGGCGTACCTGCTGCTGCCGGCCAGGTACGCGGAGGAGGCCGTGGTCCACGCGGCCCGGCGTCGCTCGGTGCTGGTCCGCGGTGGCCGCTTCTACGCCCTACGGCCGGACGACCGTCCGCCGGCGCTGGTGCTCGGCTACGCCGGGGTACGCGGCCCGGAGTTGGGACGCGGCCTGACCGCTCTGGGCGCGGCGTACCGGGAGACGACCGGTCGCGGTTGATCAGTCGGCCGGTCCGGCCCGGTTCGGCTCGCGCACCATGAACACGTCGATCGGATCCTCGGTTTCGAGCGTGAATCCGTGCCGCTCGTACAGCCGCCGGGCCGCGCTGCCGCGCAGCACGTTCAACCGGACGCGGACGCCGTCGCGGTCGCACCGCTCGAGCAACGAGCGCAGCACGGCGGCGCCGATGCCGACGCCCTGCGTGGGCGGCGTCAGGTAGAAGTGCTCCAGCCAATGGGCGTCCTCGCCCGGCCGCAGGGACACGCACCCGGCGAACGCGCCGTCTACCTCGATCAGCCAGGTGTGTGCCGGCGAGAACCCGTCCCGCAGTCGTTGCCGGACCCGCTGCGCGTCGTACCGCCCGAGCCGTTCCAGATCCGGCCGCAGCACCACGGACCGCAACTCGGCCACCGCCTCGACGTCCGCCGTCAGCGCCGGCCGCAGCGCCCAGTCCCGCACGACCGCAAGGCTACGCGGGCGCGTTCCGACTCTCGCGTCGAGCCGTCGGCGTACGCGGTCAGGTGGCCCGGACCGCCTCGATGATCGTCTCGGCGATCTCGCTCGCGGCCTGCGGGGCCGCCGCCATCGCGTGCGAACCGCCCGCCACCTCGCGTTGGCCGCGCGGGGCGGCCCGCTCGGCCATGAACCGGTGTACGGCGACCGGGATGTTCTTGTCGGCGTCGCCGAACACGAACCAGCTCGGCAGGGACCGCCAGGCGGGTTCGCCGGTGAGCCCGTCGCCCAGGGCCTGCTCGGTGATGGGCCGCTGGGTGCGGGCCATCAGCGCGGCGAGGTCGTCCGACGCGTCGGCGCAGAACTGGGCGTGGTACGCGTCCTGGCCGATCGCCACCTCGTTGCCGCCGGTCGACACCGGGTACTGCACCAGCGTGTCGGCGAGCGTGCTGCCGGGGAACTTTCCCGACAGCGACAACGCCGACTCGCCGGTGTCCGGCGCGAACGCGTTGACGTACACGAGAGCCCGCACCGACGTGTCGCCCGCCGCGGCCTGCGTGATCACCATGCCGCCGTACGAGTGGCCGACGAGCACGACGGGCCCGCCGATCCCCCGTGCCACGTCCCGCACGTACGCGGCGTCGCCCGCGACGCTGCGCAGCGGGTTGGCGGCGGCCACGACGTTGTACGCGGCACCCAGCCGCTCGATCACGCCGTTCCAGCTGGCCGACTCGGCGAACGCGCCGTGCACCAGGACGACGGTGGGCTCCGCATCGGGCATGACAGGCGCTCCCTCGCTCGTGACACTGCTTTCCACCGGCCGTGCCGGTGCGCCTGAGTACCCGCCAGGCGATGGTGAAACCTCCGTTGCGACCGACCGCGTCACCCGCCGTCGCGGGTGGTGGTCGGTGCTGCGCGGTGGCCCGGGAACTACCGGAAGACCTTGACACTCGTCGATGTTAGCGCCAACACTGAGGCCGTTACCTGGGCGCAACAATCCCGTCACACGTTCCTGCACACGGGCGCTCGCGCCCTCGACGTGCCGCAGGTCGGCCGCCGAGGGCCGCGTCGACCAGCGCGGTACCCACAGCTCACGGAGGACAGATGCCGCTGCCACTCGACCGGAGGACCGCCGGTCCGGGCGTCCCCCGCCGCCGCTCGATGCTGGCCGCGCTGCTGGTGGTGCTCGCCGTGTCGGTCGGGCTGCCCGTGGCGGGGCCCGCGCAGGCCGCGCCCGCCGTGAACTACACCAACCCGCTGGTCAACCAGCGGGCCGACCCGCACATCTTCCGGCACACCGACGGCTACTACTACCTGACCGCGACCGTGCCGCAGTACGACCGGATCGTCCTGCGCCGCGCGACCACCCTGCAGGGTCTGGCGACGGCGGCGGAGACCACGATCTGGAGCCGGCACACCAGCGGAGAGATGGGCGCCCACATCTGGGCCCCGGAGATCCACTTCATCAACAACCGCTGGTACGTCTACTTCGCCGCCGGCCGGACCGACGACGTGTGGCGCATCCGGATGTACGTGCTGGAGACCGCCAACGCGAACCCGCTCACCGGAGGGTGGACCGAACGCGGCCGGATCACGACACCCTGGGACACCTTCAGCCTGGACGCCTCGACCTTCGTGGCCAACGGGGTGCGCTACCTGACCTGGGCGCAGCAGGAGCCGGGCATCTCCACCAACTCGAACGTCTACCTCGCCCGGATGGGCGCCAACCCGTGGCAGATCACGGGCACCGTGACCCGGCTCGTCGTACCGACGTACGCCTGGGAGACCCGCGGCTACCGGGTCGCCGAGGGACCGGCCGTGATCCAGCGCAACGGACGTCTCTTCCTGACCTACTCGGCCAGCGCCACCGACGCCAACTACTGCCTCGGGATGCTCAGCGCCTCGACCACCGCGAACCTGCTCGACGCGGCCGCCTGGAGCAAGAGCCCCAACCCGGTCTTCGCCACCAGCGCGGCCACCGGCCAGTACGGCCCCGGCCACAACTCGTTCACCGTCTCCGAGGACGGGCAGAGCGACATCCTGGTCTACCACGACCGGAACTACCGCGACATCAGCGGCGACCCCCTCAACGACCCGAACCGGCGGACCCGCCTGCAGAAGCTGTACTGGAACGCCGACGGCACCCCCAACTTCGGCATCCCCGTGCCCGACGGGGCCACCCCGGTCCGGCTGCGGTCGCACGACCTGACGACCAGCTACGTCCGGCACTACGACTACCGGGCACGGGTCGAGCCGAACGTGACCAACCTGGCCGACTCCCAGTTCCGCATCGTCAACGGCCTGGCCGGCGGCGGGAGCGTGTCGTTGGAGTCGACCAACTACCCGGGCTACTACCTGCGCCACTACGGATTCGCCCTGTCCATCGCAGCGAACGACGGGTCGTCGATCTTCGCCAGCGACGCGAGTTTCCAACGCCGGCCCGGCCTGGCCGACAGCGCCGGCATCTCCCTGGAGTCACAGAACTACCCGGGCCGCTTCGTGCGGCACCGCGACGGTCTGCTCTACCTGGAGGCGGTCGGTACGAGCGCCGAGCGAAGCTCCGCCACCTTCCACCTGGAATAGCCCCGGCGGGCGGGCCGCACCGCGCCCGCACGCGCCCTCGACACCGTCGGCCGGTCCGCGCGACCCGTCGACGCCGATTGGAGCACCCGATGAACCGGCGTCCCACCATCGCCATCCTGGCCGGGCTCTGCCTCGCGGTCAGCGCGGCACCCGTTCCCGCCGCCGCCCGAGGATCGGCGACCGCCCAGGCCGACGCGTACGTCAGGCTCGCCGGCCCGCCCGGCACGCCGCCCGGCGCCTGCCCGACGGGGGCCAGCTACGGCTCACCACTGCCGGCCAGTTCGGTGACGGCGCCGCGCATCCAGGGCGGGTTCTCGTTCCTCGAAGGGCCCGTCTGGGTCGCCGACGGCGGCTACCTGCTCTTCTCCGACATGGCCGCCGGCACCGGGCCGTACAACGTGCAGCCGTCCACGATCCGCAGGTTCACGCCGCCGTCGACGTTCGACACGTTCATCTCGAACGCCGGCAGCAACGGCATCGCGCTCAGCGCCGACGGCCAGCAGCTCGTGGCGGCCACCCACGACCAGCGCAACGTGTCCGCGTACCGGCTGAGTGACCGGGCCCGCAGCACCGTCGCGGCGAACTACCAGGGTCGGGCGTTCAACTCGCCCAACGACGTCGCGGTTCGCTCGGACGGCGTCACCTACTTCACCGACCCCAACTTCCAGCGCGGCAACCGCCCGGACCAGATGAACGGGCGTACCAGCGTCTTCCGCGTCGTCAACGGGCAGGTGTCGCTGGTGGACGACCAACTGCGTCAGCCCAACGGCATCTCGCTCTCACCGGACGGAAGCACGCTGTACGTGGGCGCCTACTCCGAGAACAAGATCTACAAGTACGCCGTCCAGCCCGATGGCAGCACCGGCGCGCGGAGCGTCTTCGTGAACTACATCGGCGGCCCGGACGGCGGCACGATCGACTGCGCCGGCAACGTGTACTGGACCTCCGGCGGAGACTCCCTCGTCCACGTCTACTCCCCCGCGGGCGTCCAGTTGGGCACGATCCGGCCCGGCTTCACCGGCACGACCAACGTCGCCTTCGGTGGCTCCGACCGGCAGACCCTGTTCATCACCTCGGGTCCACGGAACGACTCCGGCCTGTACAGCGTCCGGCTCAACGTTCCGGGCTACCCGTACTGACGAGAAGGACCGGCACGACCTGGGCGGGCCGTGGGAGGAATCCCCCGTTGTGCTCCTCGCGGAGCGGATTCCTCCCCGCTTCCCCCCAGGTTCGGCCCGGACGGCCCTGATCGGGCCCGTCGCGCAACAGGCGTTGAGCACAACGGGTTCACGCTCAACGGGTGTTGCTCCGAACAGGAGCGAGCTTACGCTCACGTTCCGTGTGCCTGTCAACGTCTGTTTCGCGGCGGGGCACATCTGCGACACTGTCGTTCAGGTCGCCGGAGGGTGAAGAGCATGGTGGACGTTCGGCGCACGGAGCGGGAGTTGCCGCCCCTCGACACGTTGGCAGCACGGCTGGAGTATCTGTTCGACAAGATCCGTCCCACGCCTGACGAGCTCGGCGACTCCGACGAGCCCGGGCGCAGGTACACCAATCGGGAGATCGCCGACAAGATCAACGAAGCGGCGGCCGAGACGGGCGTGACGATCAGCGCCGCCTACATCGGCGAGCTGCGTCGTGGCGTGGCGAGCGATCCCCGTACCTCGCACGTACGCGCCCTGGCCGCCGCCTTCGGTGTCAACTCGGGCTACTTCGTGGACGACGCGGCGGCACGACGAATCCAGGACCAGATCACGTTGCTCAGCGAGCTGCGGCGGATGGACGTCAAACGGGTGGCGCTGCGGCAGGTGCTCGCCGACAACGGCCTCTCCGCGACCGACACGCGGCTCGTCGAACAGATGGTGGCCCGGCTACGGGCCGTGGCAGAGGGCACCGGCACGACCGCGTCCGACGATCGTCGGTAGCGGGTGGCCGTGCAGATCCTGCGGTGGGAGCACACCGACGAGTGGGGGAACACCGACGTGAGGTTGCATCGCCTACGCCGACGCTGCGAACGCATCGTCGCCGAGCTGGAGATGCCGGACCCCTTCGACGTCCGGAGGCTGTGCGACGTCCTCGGTGAGCGGCGCGGCCGGCCCATTCACCTGGTACCGATCGCGCTGCCGGCACAGACGGTGTGCGGGATGTGCGTGCCGACGAACGACTTCGACGCGATCTTCTACGAGCAGGACACCTCGCCACTGCACCAACTGCTGATCATCGGCCACGAGCTGGGTCACCTGCTCGCCGGGCACCAGGCGACCGAGGTGCTGGACGCGGACGCGTCCCGGCTGCTGCTGCCCGACCTCGACCCGCAACTCGTGCGGCGCAGTCTCGGCCGCAGCAACTATGCCGCGGCCGAGGAGCGCGAAGCCGAGATGATCGGCTCGCTGCTGCTGCGGCGGGTCCGCAGCGGGCGCGGTGACGCGGACGAGGCACTTGTCGACGGGCCGGACGCCGAGTTGTACGGCCGGCTGCGGCACTCCCTCGAACACCCCCACTGGTAGCGCGGGAATGGACACCGTCCTCTACACCGTGTGCGCGGCCTCCGGTTGGGTCGCGTTCGTGTACATGGTGCGGTTGCAGCGCCGGCATCCGAGCCGGGCCCGCCGCGCGATCTGCGCGGGCCTCGGTGCGTTCGCCGCCGGGATCACGGTCGCCATCCCGCCCGTCGCGAGCGCGATCGACGAGGTGTCGGGCCTGCCCAACCTCGCCAAGGTGATGGCGCACGCCGGCGCCCTGACCATCTCGGCCAACGCCGAGATCATGCTGCTGCACTTCGCGCTGCCCCCGGCGACGGCCGCCGTCCGGGCCCGCCGCTGGGTCTGGGTCACCGCGTGCGCGTTCCTCGTCATGTTCGGCCTGTTCGCCGTCACCCTCACCTACGACGAGCCGGTGCGCCTGACCGTCGAGTACGCGACCGACCCGGTCGTCACCGCCTACCTGCTGATCTTCCTGCTGCTCGGCTTCTTCGCCTACTGCTTCGACATCACCCGGCTGTGCTGGGGTTTCGCGAAGATCTGCGGACGCCCCTGGCTGCGCCGCGGCCTGCGCATCACGGCCGTGGGCGCCGCCGTCGCGCTGCTCTACAGCACCAACAAGATCGTCTACCTCGTCGCCTACTGGGCCGGCTACCGGCCGACCGGCGAGCGGCAGATCGCGGCGGTGCTGGTGACCATCGGCGCGTTGCTCATCACGATCGGCCTCACCATGCCGGCATGGGGACCCACCCTCAAGATCGGCCAACGGTGGGAGGACTTCCACTCCTACCGGCGACTCGAACCGCTCTGGCGGGACCTCGTCGCGGCCCTTCCCGAGCTGGAACTCGACCCCACCCTGCGCCGCCGGTTCGCGGCCCTGCGCGACACCGACTACGCGCTCACCCGTCGGGTCGCCGAGATCCGCGACGGCCGCCTGGCGCTGCGCCCGTACACCGAGGTGGGGGTGACGGCGCTGGCCGAGCGGTTCGCCGCCGGGGCCGGCCTCGGCGCCACCGAGCGGCAGGCGGCGATCGAGGCCGCGCACCTGGCCTGCGCGCTGCGGCGGCATCGGGCCGGGCTGGTGGCCGCGGCCCCGCAGCCCGCCGACGAGCTGCACCGCCCGGACGGTGGCTATGCCGGCGAGGTGGCGTGGCTGACGCTCGTCACCGACGCCTACGCCCGATCACCCGTGGTGGCCCGGACGCTCGCCGCGGCCACCCCGCGACCGACGGCAGGAGACGCGCACTGATGAGGGGCCGGTACGACAACCTGGGGCGGATCCGCACGCTGGACCCGCAGCGCGACTACCTGGACATCTACCAGACGATGCTGCGCCACGAGTTCCCCTGGGACCTGAAGCTGGGCCTCAACCTGGCGTTCAACACGTCCTTCTCGGTCCCGGCCATCGCCGCCGTGCACACCACCACCGGCGAGCTGACCGACCGCACCCAGAAGCGCATCGACGACACCGGCCTGCTGATGTACGAGATGGTCCTCAACGGCTTCGACCAGCCCCGGGGCCGTGACGCGCTGCGGCGGGTCAACCAGATCCATCGCCCGTACGACATCGGCAACGACGACTTCCGCTACGTCCTGGGCTGCCTCGTCGTGATTCCGATCCGGTGGCTGCGCGCCTACGGCTGGCGGCAGCCCTGCTGCCACGAGCGGCAGGCCACCTACCTGTTCTACCGGGAGCTCGGCCGGCGGATGGGCATCACCGACATCCCCGGGTCGTTCGAGGAGTTCGAGACCTGGTTCGACGCCCACGACGCCGCCCACCTGCTGCCCAACGAGGACGCGGCGGCCATCGAGCGGGCCACCCGCATGCTGATGCTCGCCCGCCTCCCCCGCCCGCTCGCGCCACTGGGGAACGCGCTGGTCAGCGCCATGTACGACGAACCGCTGCGGCGCGCGACACGGGTCGACACACCGCCGTGGCCGGTCCGGGTCGGCCTGCGCCTCGCGTTGCGGACGCGCGCGCGGTGGCAGCGGTGGTTCGGGGCGCCCCGGGCCACGCCGCTGTTCGCCGACGGCATCAGGGCTCGGACCTACCCCCAGGGGTACGAGATCAGCCAGCTCGGCCCGCACTGATCAGCGGCTGGTTGGCGCCGGGGCCGCCAGGGTCGGGAACCGCTTGACGTGGCGGCCACCGTAACGGATGGTCAGATATCGGCAACCTTCTATGATTCGAGGAGGACCGATGAAGGCAATCGCCACCACCGCCGCAGCCCTGCTGCTCCTGGTCACGGGCGGCGCATCCGCCGCACGAGACGCATCCGACGCACCACCGGCACCCGCCGCGCCCTGCGCCGGGCAGGTGCACCCCAACCCGTCGTTCGAGCGCGGCGCCAACGGCTGGACGGCCGGCCCGCGCATGGTCGTGCTCGGCGACGAGACCCGGCCGGCACACACCGGTCGCGCGTACGCCACCTTCGCCGGCCTGGACGTGACGCGTAGCGACCTGCTGCGCACGACCGTCACCGTGCCGGCCAACTGCGACCTGACGGTCCGTTTCTGGGTCCGCACCATCACCACGGAAACCACCCGCGGTGACTACCTGAACGTCGGGCTGGCGGTCACCGGCATTCCGCCGAAGACGAGGTTCTCGCTGGCCTTCGACGGCGGGGCGCAGTGGCGGGAGTACGTGATGTCGAGCGGGACGGCGGCGGTCGAGCGCACCGCGACGGCGAGTTTCCTGAGCAGCGAGACGGCCGGCAACGGCGTCACGGCCTTCGACGTCGACGACGTGACGTTCACTCTGAGCTGACGACACCGGGCGGGCGGTCGACTCGACCGCCCGCCTCCGCGTCGCCCACCCTCGCGCCGTCGTCGCGGCACGGTCGAGGCTTACCGTCACGCCTCGAAGTCGCGGCCGCCGGGCGTCTCCCGCCCGCCCGACCGGGTGGTCACCTGCGGCGCGGACCGCCGGCTGCCGAGTGCGTCGAGGACCGCGACCAGGGCCAGCACCCCGGCCACCGCACACAGGCCGACCATCGGCGGCCACCGGATCAACAGCGGCGTGCCCAGCAGCAGGATCACCAGTCCGATCAGCCGTGATCGGGAGACCCGGGCGAACACCTCGTACTCCAACCGCAACCGCGCGACGAGGAAGAGCGCCGGCCCGCCCACCACGAACAGCAGCCACATCGGCCGGGGCGCGCCGAACGGGTCGTCGATCACCAGTTCGTAGCCGACCGAGGTGAGGAGCACACTGAGCACGATGAGCAGGTGCGTCCGCTCCGACGCCGTACCGAGGCGAGCGGGCTGGCCCGCCCCACCCAGCGCCTCGGTCAGCAGCAGCCCGGCGCGGTGGAAGTAGATCCGCCAGATCAGCGCGCTGGTGACGAACGCGACCGTGAAGGCGGCCGCTCGCCCCGCGGAGTAGTCCTGGCCGCTGAACACCACGCCGATCACCAGGATCGACTCGCCGAGCGCGATGAGGAACATCTGCTGGTAACGGTCGGCGAGATGCGTACCGGCGATCCGCCAGTGCGCCACCGCCGCGGAGCCCAGGCGCGGCAGCGGCCACCCCAGGAACCAGGCGAGGTAGTCGACGCCGACGGCGATGGCCCACAGCGGCAGGCGCAGTCGCTCCGGGCCGAGCGCGCCGACCAGCCAGATCGGCGCGCTCAACGCAGCCCACGCGGCGAGCCGGAACGCGACCAGCCGCCGCGGATGGCCCCGCAGGGCGGCCGCGATCACCAGCGGCCGGACCACCATCACCAGCAGGTACGCGACCGCGAACGGGAACGCCCGCTCCTCCATCGCCCGGGGCAGCGTGACCGCCATGACCAGGCCGGCGAACATGGTGCCGACCACGACGGCCTGGATGATCGCGATCTCCGGCTCGTAGCGGCTGGTGATCCAGGTGGTGTGCGACCAGACCAGCCAGAGCGCCAGGAACAGCAGCAGGGTACGACCGAGCCCGTTGACGAGCTCCCACCCCGCGTCGCCGTCCAGCTCGACGAAGCGCTGCGAGACCCGCGTGAGCGCCACCACGAAGGCGAGGTCGAAGAAGAGCTCCAGGAACGTGGCGCGGCCAGCGCTGTCCGGAGGACGCAGGAGGTCCGCACCCCGTTTCCCCGACATCGTCCCCCTCCGTCCGCCCTCGTCGCACCAACGAGCGGCCCGCCGAGAGGGATGTGCCGTCGGGGGTACGCGACAGGGTGGTTGACCGTCATTTCCGCGTAACTCGGCACATACCCCCTTAGGTTCGATGCGCAGGACGCGGCCGAACCGGGGAGAGACGTGGACAGCTATCCGGCGATCGAAGATCACGGACTCATTGGTGACCTGCAGACCGCCGCGCTGGTCACCTGCGACGGCACCGTCGACTGGTTCTGCGCGCCGCGCTTCGACTCGCCGAGCATCTTCGCCGCACTGCTCGACAAGGACAAGGGCGGCTACTTCCGGATCGCGCCGGACGACGTCCGGTACGTCACCAAGCAGCTCTACCTGCCCGGCACCCCCATCCTGATCACCCGCTTCATCAGCGCCGACGGGGTGGCCGAGGTGATGGACTTCATGCCGGTCACCGGCGAGCGGGTCACCGACGCGCACCGCCTGGTCCGGATCGTCACCATGGTCCGCGGCAGCATGCGCTTCCGGGTGGAGTGCCGGCCACGGTTCGACTACGCCCGCCAGGAGCACCAGATCGAGCGCCACCACAACGGCTACGTCTTTCGCAGCCGGTCGGCGACGCTGACGTTCAACCCGGTCGACCCGGTACGGCGGCTGATCTCCGAACACGGCGACGTCCACCTCGAGGGCGGCGACCTCGTCGCGTACGGCACCCTGAACGAGGGCGACACCGGCGGCGTGGTCCTGGAGACGGGCGGCACCGAACCACGGATCTTTCCGCCGGAGGAGATCCAGGGCATGTTCGAATGGACCCGGGACTACTGGCGTCGCTGGCTGGAACGCTCCAGCTACACCGGCCGCTGGCGGGAGATGGTCGAGCGCTCCGCCATCACGCTGAAACTCATGACGTACGCGCCGACCGGCGCGATGATCGCCGCGCCCACCGCCGCGCTGCCCGAGCTGGTCGGCGGCAGCCGCAACTGGGACTACCGCTACACCTGGGTACGCGACACGTCGTTCTCGGTGCACGCGCTGCTCGGCCTCGGCTTCACCGAGGAGGTCAGCCGCTACATGGACTGGCTGGACGAGCGCATCCGCACGGCCAGCGAGCACCAGGACCCACTGAAGATCATGTACCGGGTGGACGGCTCCTCCGACCTGCACGAGGAGGTGCTCGACCACCTGGAGGGCTACCGCGGCTCCCGGCCGGTGCGCATCGGCAACGGCGCCGCCGACCAACTCCAGCTCGACATCCACGGCGAGGCGCTCTACGCCATGCACCTCGCCGACGAGCAGGGCATCCGCGTCTCACACCAGGTGTGGAAGAGCACCGTCCGGCTCGTCGACTGGCTCTGTCACAACTGGGACCAGCGCGACGCCGGCATCTGGGAGAGCCGGCACCACCCCCGTAACTACACGTTCGGGCGGGTGATGTCCTGGGTGGCGCTGGACCGGGCCATCCGCCTGGCCAACCGCACCGGCCGCCCCGGCGACCTGACCTGCTGGACCGAACAGCGCAACCGCATCTACAACCAGGTCATGGCCCGCGGGTACCACCCGGAACGCGGCAGTTTCGTGCAGGCGTACGACGAGAACGTGCTCGATGCCGCGCTGCTGGCCATGCCGGCGGTCGGGTTCGTCACGCCGAGCGACCCGCTGTGGCTGTCCACCCTGGACGCGATCGAACGCGAACTCGTCTCCGACAGCCTCGTCCACCGGTACGACCCGGTCCACTCCCCCGACGGACTGCCCGGCCACGAGGGCACCTTCAACATGTGCACCTTCTGGTACGTCGAGGCGCTGGCCCGGTCCGGCCGCCTCGACGACGCCCGACTCACGTTCGAGAAGATGTTCACCTTCAGCAACCACCTCGGCCTCTACGCCGAGGAGATCGCCGCGACCGGTGAGCAGATCGGCAACTACCCACAGGCCTTCAGCCACCTGTCGCTGATCAACACGGCGCTGACCCTCAACAGCCTGCTCGACGCCGAGGCCGACGCCCGTCGCCGCCGCTAGCGCCGCGTCACGGTGGTTGACCGGACGGGTGCTCAGGCGGTCTCCGCGGCGTCCGGCAGCCGGCTGGTCCGGCGGCTGGCCGAGATCGCGGTGGCCACCCGGACGAACGCGGCGACCGCGAGCGAGTGCGAGTTCTGCGACCACGCCACCGAGAAGGCGGCCTCCGGCGCGTCGTCGACGGGCCGCCAGGTGAGCTGCGGCCTGGCGTTGCGCTCGGCGAGCGAGACCGGGAGCAGGGCGAGCATCCGCCCGAGTTCGATCTGACGCAGCATCTGCACCATGTCCCCGAACGGTGGCGGTTGCTCGCCGCGTCGTACGTAGACGTGGGCGCCGGAAACAGTCCGTTGATGCCCGGTCTCGATGTCGGCCATCCGCAGCCGGGGCCGTCCGGCGAGCGGATGCCCGGCCGGTAGCGCCAGCACCTGCGGCTCACACAGCAGCGGCTCGACGTCCAGACCATCGGCATCGAACGGCTCGATGACGATCGCCACGTCGGCCTCGCCCGCACGCAGCAGGGCCGGCTGCTCGCGCCAGCCGGTGAACATGACCTCGATCGGCACGGCGGCGTGCTCCGCCTGGTACGCCGCGAGCACCTCCTCGAGCAGGCCGCCCTCGACGTCGGCCTTCACCGCGACCACCAGCTTGCCGCCGGGCACACCCGCGGCTCGCCGGGAGCGTCGGGTGGCGGCGTCGAGTGCGACGAGCGCTGCCCGCGCGTCGGCGAGAAGCACCGCGCCCACGTCGGTGAGCGCGACGCTTCGGGTGGTGCGGTCGAGCAGACGGACGCCGAGGTCCGCCTCGAGCCCGGAGATCGCGCGCGACAGGGCCGGCGCGGCGATGCCGAGCCGCTCGGCGGCCCGGCTGAAGTTGAGCTCCTCGGCGACGGCCACGAAGTAACGCAGCGGCCGGGACTCCACGGGATTCATACCCTGAGGATAATAATGCCGCCCGAACTGGTCCTTCTCGCCCGCGAGCACCCGCGCGACGATGGGAGCCATGATCGTCATCACGACTCCCACGGGCACGATCGGCGCCGCTGTCGCCGAGTCCCTGCGCGCCGCCGGCGCACCGCTGCGCCTGATCGCCCGCGACCCCTCCCGCCTGCCCGAGCCCCTTCGCGAGCACGCCGACGTGATCGTCGGCTCCCACGCCGACCCCGCCGTGCTCACGACCGCGCTGACCGACGCCACGGCGCTCTTCGTGCTCGTACCACCGAACTTCGGCGCCCCGGACGTCACCGAGCACTACCTCGGCTTCGCGCGCCCCATCGCGGAGGCGGTACGTGCGCACGCCGTACCCCGCGTCGTGGCCGTCTCCTCGCTCGGCCGCGGATTCGACGGCCCGGCCGGACTGCTCTCGGCGGCCTGGGCGATGGACGACACGCTGGAGTCCAGCGGCGCCGCCTACCGTTCGCTACAGGCGGCGTTCTTCATGGAGAACCTGCTGCACCAGGTCGACCTGATCAGCGGCCAGGGAATGTTCGTGCTCACCGCCGACCCCGACGCGCCGCTCGCGGCGGTAGCCACCGCCGACATCGCCCGCACGGCCACCGGCCTGCTCGCCGACACCACCTGGACGGGCCACCAGGACGTACCCGTGCGCGAACCCGTTGACCACACCCCGCGCGAGATGGCGCAGATCATCTCCGAGACCCTCGGCCGGCCGGTCACCTACCAGCAGGCCACCCTCGCCGACTATCGCGCCCGGTACGCGTCGTCCGGAGCGAGCCCGGCCGTCGTCGACGCCATGATCGAGATGGCCGAGGCGCAGACGGCGGGTGTCTACCCACCCGCCCGCGAGGAAGGCGTCGGCACGACGTTCCGCCACTGGTGCGAATCGGTGCTCGCCCCGGCCGTCGGCTGACCGGCACCGGCGGCCCGGTTCCCTTGCTCACGATGATTGATCGTTGGACGAGGGCTGGCGACCAAACTGCGGCAGATCCGGGTGGATACACTTTCGGGCGCTTCGAGACCGTGTCCGTTCGGAACTGGGGACGCGTCCTCCACGATCATGAAACGCGAGCGGAATGACCAGCAACGGGATCGTCCTGCTCTCGGGCCCTCCGTGCTCGGGCAAGACCACGGCCGGGGCGGTCCTGGCCGCCGGGCGGTCCTGGCCGGGTCGCGGTCGGATCCACCTGCAGGTCGACACCCTCTTCGACCTCCTGTTTCCTGGATCCGATCGAAATCGTGACGATCGCCTGCGCGCCTACGACGCCGCGCATCTCCTCGCCCGCATGTTCGTGGATCAGGGAGAGACGGTCGTCCTCGAGTGCACCTACGCTCGGCGTGACCAGCGTGCCAGTCTCCGCAAAGCGTTGGCCGGCTCCTCCGCATCGCTCTGGGTCGTCGAGTTCTTCGTGACGCCCGACGAGGCCGTGAGCCGATTCCGGGACCGTCATCAGGCCACGGATCTCGACGAAGCGCTCGTTCGCGAGCGGGCCCATGCGTTCCCGTACTTCGACGAGGCCCTCCGCCTGGAGTCATCCGCCGAGACCCCCGAGGAACACGCCCAGCGCATCATCACGTGGCTGCAACAGGGTCCTCGGCCGGTGGACCAGGAGGCGTGGACCCGGGCTGGAAGATCCTGGAACTGAGGCCGTACTTCCATCGGACCGGCACCGGTCCGGTCCGAGGTCTGCGTCCTGGGTCTGCTCGTCGGTCTGTTCGGCATCGCCCTGCTCGTGCTCGGAACGCAGGCCCACGACCTGTTCCCCGGCGGTCCCGCCCGGTGTGCGAGAGACGCCGGTGTCAACGAGGCCTGCGCGGCGTCCTTCCGCCGGCTCGACGAGGGGTACGGCTACGTCGAGAACCTCCTGGCGGCCTTCTACCTGGTCCCCGTCGTCATCGGCGCGTTCCTCGGCGCGCCGCTGCTCGCGCGTGAGCTGGAGGACGGCACCTGGCAGCTCGCCTGGACGCAGGCCGTGCCGCGGATGCGCTGGCTGGCGGCCAAACTCGTGGCGCTGGCCGGCGTCACCGTCACGCTCACCGGGATGTTCACGGCTGCTCACCTGGTTCCGTCAGCCGTTCGACGCGTGGGAAGGGCGGTTCCAGTACGACGCCTTCGACCTGGAAGGGCTTGTTCCGGTGGCGTACGCGCTGTTCGCGTTCGGCGTCGCCACCGCCGCCGGGGCGATCCTGCGCCGCAGCCTGCCCGCGTTCGGCGTCGCGCTCGGGGCGTTCCTCGCCGCCCGGATGACGGTGGCGCTGTTGGCCCGTCCCGCGTACGCCACCCCGCTCACCACCATGACGCCGGTCCCCGTCGGCGGTTCGAAGGCGGGGCAACGGGCCGCGCCCGGGTTCGCCGACTGGGTGGTCGAGCGCGGCTACGCGGACGCCACCGGGCGCAGGCTGAGCTCGACCGAGTACCACGAGCTGGAGGACGCCGCCAACCAGGCCGGCACCAACCTCAACCAGTTCCTGCACGCGCGGGGCATCCAGCAGTTCGGGGTCTACCACCCGGCGGACCGGTTCTGGACGTTCCAGCTCATCGAGGCCGCGCTGTTCGTCGCGGTCGCGGGGGTCCTGATCGGTGTGGTGGTGTGGCGGGTACGGCGTCGCATGATCTAGTGCCTGACCCCTTCACCGGCGACCACCGGTCAGGGGTGCATGTCGGCGCCTTTCAACACCCTGTCCACCGCGTTGCGCGGACCGTAGACCGCCAGCCCGACGAGGTCGAGCTTCTCGGTGGGTACCGCCCGCACGGCGGACCGGTTGTCCCGGTCGTGGGCCGTGCCGAACAACTCGGCCGTGAACACCGACATGGGCAGGTCGCGGCTCAGGGCCCGCTGGTGCGCCAACCGCAACACATCCCGGTCGCCCTGAAAGACCAGGACGGGCTGGCGGAACATGGGCAGGTACTGCGCGCCGTCCGCGTCCTCGTACGGCTCGCCGATCACCTCGGGCACCACCGTGCCCACTCCACTGACCAGGAACGCCGTGATGTTCAGGCGCTGCCAGGGCAGCACGTCGTCGCGGAGTAGCACGGCAATCTTGGTGTCGAAGCGCACGGGCGCTGGTTCAGGCTGCATGGCTCGATCATGTGGCCTGGGCATCTCAGGGGTCTTGTACGAAGTTGACGTGACTCCTCGGCACGGGCAAGGACGGCACTTCCCGGCAGCTACGTCGACGCCGCGGCGAGCCCAGCCGTGCGAGCGAAGACCCCCGGGCTGACGCCGAGGATCCGCTTGAAGTGGCGGGCCAGATGCGGCTGATCGTAGAAGCCGCTGCTCGTGGCGACCCGGTCCAGGGGGTGCCCGTCCAGAATCAGGCGTCGCGCCTCGTCGACCCGCCGGGAGGTCAGGTAGCGGTGCGGCGACATGCCGAACTCGCGGCTGAACGCCCGAACCAGGTACGAGGGGTCGAAGTGCAGCAGCCGACCGGCCTCGTACAGCGAGACCCCGTCGGCAATGTGCTGCTCGATCAGGTCGCGAAGCAGGTAGGCCGCCCTGGGATCGGCGTCCGGCATGACGATCCGCTCCCCCAGGCGGGCGCGCACACTGTCGGTGAGCAGAGTCAGCAGCGTCTCGGCCCGCAATTCGTCCCCGGGTTGCAGAAGAGCGCCGTGCAATGCCGAGATGGCGTCGCGCAGCCAGGGATCGGGGAAGCTGGAGATGCCGACCGATCGACCGGCGAGGTCGGCCGACAGATGGCTGCTCGCGTCGAGGTAGATCACCCGTTTCCGAAAACCCTCCGGGCTGGCCGAGCGACCGTTGTGCGGAACGTGCGGAGGCAGGAGGGTTACCAGCTCACCGAAGGCGTAGCGCTCGTGCCGGTGCAGGTCGTAGCGCACCGCGCCCTCGTCGACGATGAGGAGCGTCCAGGTGTCGTGAGCGTGCATCGGATAGGCATGATCGGTGAAATGGGCGTGTAGCACCTCGGTGACGCCCGACAGTTTCGGCCGCCACGCCTGCACCTCCGTGGCGGGTTGCACGTCCGGTGACACGAGAGCATCCTTCCCGCCCCGGCCGGGAATCTCCACCTTGAACGTCTCATTCCGCCGGTACGGCGATCAGCTCTGTTGGTAGTTCACCGCGGCGAACCCACAGGGCTGGTGCAGGTGCAGGTAGTAGGCGCCCTCGCCGTACTCGTCCAGGTCCGCGCCGCCGACCAGGCCCAGGTAGTCCATCGGTTGACCGCACCCGGGGCAGTCCGCGTGCTCGGCGTCCTGGATCCAGTCGGGCCGCCCGCCCAGCGTCGAGCCGCCCTGGTCCCACGCGCTCGCCTGGTAGGGGGTCGACCGCGCCGGGCCCAGAACCGGCGCCAGCGCCGGCGGGTCCTCCGGTTGAGCATCACCGAGGTAGCTCGGGCGGGTGTTGCCGGTCCACCAGGTGCTGTCGCCGGCCGGGGTGACCTGGCTGTACAGGGTGGCGTAGCAGGCGCAGAACTGGCAGGTCTCGATCACCAGCCGGCCGGACCAGCCGGTGTGCGCCATCGCGTCCCGGACAGCGGGCTCCGCCGTGTCGAGGTCCGCGGCGATCCACCGTGGCGACGCACACCACGGGCAGGTGGGACCGTCCGCACGTCGCGGTGCGTCGCGCATGACCCACTGGTACGCGGTGGTCCCGCAGAGATCCCGGCGGCCGCCGTCCACGTCGACCGTCCAGCCGCCCTCGAGCGCGTAGCTCAGGACGCTGACGTGCAGCTCGTCCGCGCCGGCCGGCGGTCGCGTCGACCAGCGACGCATGGCGCTCTCGGCGAGCGGGTGCGCGGTGTGCGCGAGGATGACGAGCAGATGGTTGAGCCGGTCCGGCGTGCGCCCGCCGTCGATCCGCTCGATGATCCGGCGTACCACGTCGTCGTCCGCCGCCCGGTACACCCTCGCGGGCCACAGCACGTCGGCATCGAGCAGGGCGCCCAGGTACGGGGTCAGGCTCTGCGGGTCGGCGTCGGCGATCACGCACAGCTTCTCGATGGCGTCGTCGTCCTCGGCGGCAGCGCTCCTGACCAATTCTTCGATCACGAGGGCATGCTAGTCAGGGCGCGCCGGAGCGGGACGCGGCCCGGTGTTGATCGGATCATCCACACCTGTTGAACCTCACCCGCCGCCGACGCCTCGGTGGGAGTGCCGGATGAAGTCCAGGCCCATCCGCCCAGCCGTCGTTGCACGTCCGCCACGCCGGGCCGGCCCGCCGTTCGATCTCGGCGGGCCGGTACGGGGTGCGGCGTCAGGGTCCGAAGTTCTCGGGGCCGGCCGGTTCGACGGATGGGCGCTCCTTCGCGCGGTGTGCCCCGGGTTTGCAACCCGCGAAGGGACCCGAAGGGTTGCGGAGCGCGGTCATGGTGGGGCCGAGGTGGTCCCGGTGCCACTCGGAGGGGCCGGTGAGACTGGCCTTTGGGCCGGTCTTGTCCTGCCAGGCCAGCCACAGCCCGTGAAAGTAGGCGACGGCCTCGGTGTGCTCGTGCCAGCGCGGGCACCACGGCGCCCCGGATGTCACCTCCTCGCCGTACACCGGGATCAGGAGCTTCTCCACCCACAGCGACAGCCGTCGCATCTCCTCCAGGTAGGTTGGGCCGTTGAGGTAGAGAATGAAGAACGGCTCGCTCTTCTTCTCGGACGCAGGCGCTTCCCGCGGCGACTGTGCGTCGGGAACGTCATCTCGGAGCGACTCGGACTGCCGAGTTTCGCCTGTCACGGATAGTCCTCACAATTCCTCTGCGACAACGCTGAGCCCGACCATCACGAGCCTTGAGCCGCGGCCTTCACCTTCTCCTTACCCTTGCGGCGGTGGAGGCCCGGGTTGTCTTCCCGCCCTCGATCCCGGCCCTCCGCGCTCTGCGACTCCAGGCCGGCGAAGCCGTGATGCTGATTGACCCCCGTTTCCTTCTCCTGCTGCGCCCGCGCCCGCTTGTCGAACACGAGGGCCGCGAAGGCACCCCCGGCGGCGATACTGGCGGGAATAGCCGCCAATCGCATCTCGGCCCGATTGAACACAACCTGGTTCGAGTCCCCCGCACCTGGCTGGTAGGCGCGGTACATCTGAGCAGGGATGCCAGCGGTCGCCCCGTACGCGATGGCCTTCGAAAGACCACTCAACGCCCTGTCCCAGTTTGGCTTCTGACCGTTCTGGTACTTCACGAATTCAGCTTTGGCGTTCCACAGCCCGTGCACCACATCCGGAGCGCTTGTCGCGGCAACAGCGGCGACAACGCCCGCAGGGGCGACCAATGCCCTCGCCAGAGCCTCCCCCGTCAATCCCACGGCGGCCCCGAGCAGGGCGGCCTGTTCCCAGGTCGCCCAATGCCTTCGGCCGGCCGCATCGATCCGCACCACACTTGATTGATCGTGACTGCGGCGGTCTGGGGTTTCCGAAATCTGATACTGATCGGAGGGAGCCAACCCTCTGATGCTCGCATCGGAGTCGGCGTTCTGCAGGGAAGGCTGATAAGACCCGGGCTGCGAAGCCATACCCACCCCCAGGCTCGACCCACCGTCCTGCAGGGAAGGCTGATAAGACCCGGGCTCCGGAGCGGGAACCACACCCACCTTGCCATCACCAGTCGACACGATACTGACCGGCCTTCCCTCGAGGGCGGCGATGAAGCCGGCTTCCAGCCCGCGGTACTCGCTGTGGTTCCGATCGAGATCCAGGCCCGACCGTTCAGCTACCGGCGAAGTTGGCGAGTTTCCCTCTCCCATGAGCCGGTAGTTGTAGTCGATATTCGGGTAGAAGTCATTTACCGTTCGCCCGTCCGTCTGCGAGAACAGCAACTGCTCCCGAGGGACGGGGTCGATCCGGTAGGGCGTGGGCGCGGCGGCGTACTGCGCGTAACCCTGGGAACCGCTGTCCACATACTGCGAACCGCTGTCCACATACTGCGTGTCAACGCTCAGTCGGTCGTACGAGACGACGTCACCCGACCGGTAGCCAGCCAGATTCGGGTCCGATCCAGCCCCCGGCGACTGAGCGTACTGGGCATAATTGTTCGACCCGGCGGCCGTCGGCGAGTTCCGGCCACTGTAAGCGTTGGCGTAGCTGCCGTCCTGGTTGTAGTAGTCCCACTCATTGTAAAGATCCGACATCTGTTCTTCCTCCTACCATCTGTGGAACCGGATACCCGCTCTACGCGGCACACCTGGCCGGGGTTCATGAGGATCTGGGGTTTTTCCGAGGATCGTCAGTCCGACGGCGCCGCGAACGAGCTGGGGAACTGCTTACGGGTGGCCCGCTCGGTGATCGCGGCCACCTCCTGCTTCGCGGCGGCGGAGATGCGGGCGGCGTCGGGCTCCTTGTACCAGGGGCGCAGCCGGATCACCGCCGGGCGGATGCCGGTGGCCAGCAGCAGCGCGGTCCCCTTCGGCAGGGCGCGGATCCTGTCCGGGGGCAGGATGTTCTCCTGCCGGAACGAGGTGGAGCGCGAGGAACCGTCGCGGCTGCGCGAGACACTGAGCGTGCTCACGTCGTGCTGGCCCACCAGCTTGGAGACCTTCTCCACGAAGTCGGCGTCGTCCAGGCCCGCACCGAGCAGCTTGATCGTGGCGGCGCCCCACAACGCGTCCATCCCCGCATCGCCCCAGACCCGCGACCCCTGCCGGTAGCTCTGCAGCAGCGTCACCACGTTGATCCCCCGCGAGCCGAGGTGCGAGTAGAGGTCGGGCAGGTCGGAGATCCGGCAGACGTTGGCCGCCTCGTCGAGCACCGCCGTCATCGGCGGGTCCAACCGCCCGCCCATCCGCTCCGCGGCGACCACGCCGGCCCGCAACGTGGCGTCCGCGATGCCGGCGATCACCCCGGCCGCCGAACCGCCGCCGTCTTTGGAGAGCAGGTAGAGCGTGTCCCGACCGAGTACGTGCAGGTCCGGCAGGAACTCCGGCAGATCCGGGTCGTATGACACCCAGGCGAGGATCTCCGGGTCGAGCAGGCAGGCCACGCACTGGCGCGCGGTCTCATAGATGCCGTCCCGGGTCTCCACCGCGCCGCGCACCGTTCCCTGCAACTGCTCGGCCATCGCGCCCATCCCGGCATCGCGGAGCAGGTCGATCGGCGTACGGTCGGCCGGGTCGGCGAGCCAGCCCAACAGGTCGGAGATGGTGGCCCCGCCCCGAGCCGCGGCGAGGAACAGCGCCGTCAGCGTGTTCTGCGCGGCCGCTATCCAGAAGTCCTTCTTGGTCGTGTCGTCGTTGACCGAGGCCACGAAGTGCCCGGCCAGCCGCCGCGCACCCTCGATCGTCACGCAGACGGCGAGCATGTCCCACCACATCTCGCGGGGTGTGTGCGCGATGCCCTGCGGGTCGAAGGTCCAGACCGTGCCGATCCGCTCCCGCTCGGCCCTGGTCACCGAGTACACGTCGGACTTGTTCGAGGTGAGCAGCACCGCGCCCCGGGCCCGGAGCACCCGGGGAATGGCGATTCCGGTCGACTTACCCGCGCGCGGGGCCATCAGGTCCAGCTCCACGTCCTCATAGGAGGAGCGCAGCTCCGGCCCGTTCGGCATCAGGTCGCCCAGGAGGTTGCCCCGCTCGTCCGGCGGCAGCTCCCGCATGCCCGCCAGCGAGGGCCGCAACTCGCGGGCGCGGGCCGCGATCCCCGCGGGGGCGAGCGACGCCAGCTCGTGCGTACCGGCCAGTCCCTTGCCACGGGCCCGCAGCTCCAGGACCTTGCGGACGCCCAGCGCGGCGGACAGGGCGAGCAGCACGAACGACACCACCATGCCGCTGTAGACGGCGAACGGTGAGACCCCCGGCCAGAGCACCTCGATCCGCCCGGAGACCAGCAGGACGTACGAGTCCAGCGTCACCGGTGGCGGGTGCCAACCGTGCAGGGTCACGACAGCGCCGAGGGTGCCGCCGAACCAGGCCACCAGGAAGATCCCCGCGTTGGCGAGCACCATCACGGTGAAGGCCCAGAAGAACAGGTCGGCGCCGTGCGGACGGCCACCGGGTGAGCGGCTCACGACGACCACCCCTCGGCGTCGGACACCAACTCGGGACGGATGGCCAGGTTGCCCAGTTCGGCCTCGGCCTCGAAGGCCACCATCCGGGCCGCCGCGCGCTCGGCGGCCTGCTCCTGCGCGTACCCGTTCTGCACCCAGCGCAGGTTCGTGTCGTGCAGCCGCCGCTCGGTCTCGGTGATCGTGACCCGGATCGGGATGCCCGGACGTCCACCGACCTTGATCAGAAAACGGCCGCGACCGGGGGGTTCCTCGTTCGAGCCGGTGCTCGCCCAGCCGGGCGGGGACGACCACGACGAGACCAGCTCGATCTCCCGCCGGGACATGCCCACCACCCGACCCAGCTCCTGCATCTCGGCCATCGGCAGGCCGGCGCAGGCGACGATCCCGGCCCGCTCCACGAAGCCGCGCGCCTTCGCCCGGTCCGCGTCGGTGCCCAGCGCCTCGGCGTCCTTGAGGGTATGGGTGATCTTCGCGTCGCCGAGGCCCAGCGAGCGGTTGAGCCGGGTCAGGGCATCGATCCGGTCGACGATCCCGGAGGCGGCCCGCAGCGGACGCCACAGCTCGTCGAGGATGGTGAAGAACCAGCGGCGCGGCGCCAACCCCGCGTCGGCCAGGGCGTGCGAGGCGGCCACCGTACCCAGGCCGTCGGACCAGGCCGCGAGCATCGCCGCCGCGGTGAGCTGGGTGTCCGCCTCACCGATCCGGGAGATGTCGATGCACACGGCCGGGGCGTCCGGGTCGATGCGGGTGGAGGTCTCCGAGCCGAAGGTGTCCCCCAGCGCCCCGTCGAGGATGCCCAGCAACGACCGGTGCAGCGGGTCCACCGCGTCCCGGTAGCGGGTGTCCTGCCCCCGATCGAGGGTCACCGCACGGACCCGGTCCGGCCCCTCGTCCAGCACCCGCAGCAGGTCGGGCAGGAGGGGTGCGCGGTTGCTCGGCGTACGGTCCCGCAGGTGACGCAGACAGGCAGAGAGCACTGCCTGCTCGTGGTCGTCCAGCGCCCGGCCCCGCACGATGGTCAGCAGCGCCGCCACCATGTTCAGCACCCGGCCGTGTGTCTCGGCGGCGAGCGCCTTGCCCGCCGGACCGCCGATCCGCTCGGCGGCGATGCCCATCGCCCCCGGGTCCAGCACGTTGATGCCGCCGACCCCGCGTCCGATCGGGATGACCTGGCCACCGAGCGCGCGGACCGTGTCCGCGTAGTCCGGCTTGAGGTCGCCGAGCACCAGCGGAACCACGCCGGTGGCGGCCAGCCCGACCGCCATCCGGTTGATCAGCGTGGACTTTCCCAAGCCCGGCATGCCGAGCATGAACAGCGAGGGGTTCGAGATATAGCGGGCCCGGGTGAACCAGGAGAGCGGATCGCCGCAGACCGTGGCACCGGTGAAGAGGTGCTGTCCGATCGGTACGCCGGACATCGGCGCACCCGAGCCGGCGGAGAACGGCCACAGGCCGCACGCCTGCACGGTGGTCGCCCGCCACATCGTCGGCGAGTCGAGATAGCCGACCCGGCCTCCACCCCGGCCCGCCCAACCGCGCGTCGACTCCGGCACGGCCGGACGTTTCCTGGGCTTCTGATTCCGGGTCACCGGGACGCCCTCGGCCAGGTCGCCGGTGACTCCGGTCAGAGCGGTCTGCCCACCCGAGTGTCCGGCCGGCCAGCCGGCGCTGAGGTCGACCGCACGCGTAACGGTCCCGGCAGGGCGCGCTCGGATGTCTGTCACATCGCCTCCTGAAGTTCGTGCGGCAGCAGGGTCTGCTCCCAGGGCAGGATCCCGACGGGGAGCGTGCAACTGAACGCGGCGGCCTGCATACGGTGGGCGGGGCGCATCGCGATCCGGCTGGAACCGGTCATGTTGCGGACCACCACCGCCGCGTCGTCGAGCTGGTCCGGGGTGTCGACGGTGATGGTGAGCATCAACGAGAACTCCACCAGCCCCGCCCCGGTCGCCTCCTCGGCGGCGGCCTGCTCGGCGGCGCGCACCTCGGCGCTGGCGCGGGCCTGCACCATGCCGCGCTTGGATGTCGCCATGAACTGCGCCGTACGTCGGTCCGACTCGACGATCCGGGCGGACGTCGCCGGATCGAGCGGTCGGTAGAGCAGGGCGACCCGCTTGCGGCGGGTTCCGTCGGAGGCGTCCAGCATCGTGCGCAGGACGCTGGCCCGCACCGTGCCCCGGGGCGCGAGCGTCAGCAGCCAGGTCCGGGAGACACCCGAGTCGTGGTGGTACGCGTCGACCGACTCCACCGCCGCGACCGGGCCCGCGTCCTCCCACTCCAGACCGGTGTGGCCGTGCTCGGCCCGTACGTTGAGCACCTCGGCGGCGCAGGCCGGGTCGTAGGCGACCCGGACCATCTCGGCGATCTGCTCGGCGCTCAACGGCTCGGCCACACCGCCGCCCGCGCTGATCAGCCCAGTCAGCAGACTCGGCACCCGGACGGCCAGGTCCGCGACCACGTCCTCGGGGTCGCGTCGTGGCCCACCCGACGCGCCGTAGGTGAGCGTGATGTAGGAGTTCATCTCGGACGAGGCTGACGGATAGTCGCCGACCACCTCCTCCATAACGGCCCGAGCGGCGGCCGGCGCGTCCGGGGCGAGGCGGGGCAGGATCTCGTTCGCCAGCCGGGTTCCCGGGTCCGGGGCGGTCTCGACGATGACCGAGGCGCCCCGCAGGGCCGGCTCGTGGGCGAGCCGGGCCAGCCATTCGCCCCAGAGCGCCACCCAGGTGTCGACCTGGTCCGGGTCGACCAGCGAGCCGCCGTCCGGCTCACACCGCAGCACGATCGTGTAGAGGTTGCGTCCCTTGTGGTGCAGCACTCCGAAGGCGCGGTCGTAGGCGTCGCGGCCCTCCAGCGCGCTCACCCGGGTGAGCAGGCCGGGCGGACGGAACCGACCACCGGGGCGCGCCGACAGCGGGCCCGAGACGTAGAGGTGCTCGCCCCGGGACTTGCGCTGTGACCAACCGATCCGCAGGGATATGAGCTGATACACATTGCGCCCGTCCTGGGTGCGGATCGCCAGGGGCGCCAGCAGGACGACGAAGGGGACGCCGACCACCATCGCCGCCCCGAGCGAAATCATCGACGCGAACAGCACCACGACCAGGCCGCCGAAGACGCCGACCGTACCGACCAGCCCGAGCGGGCCGAGTCCGGCCCGACGCGGTCGCCGCCAGTTGCCGTACGTTGGTTCGACCGCGGCTTCCACCGACATCACCGTGAATCCTTTCGTTCCGGTCTACCTGCCTTGATCAGCGGGGACGCCGCCCGGCGGTGGCCCTTGCGACGCTCGGGCGCCGTCACTGGTTGTGTCCGGCGTTGCCGTCGGCGCCGTCCACGGCGCCCGTCACGATGGCCCTGCCGTGCCGGCCGGCGCGGACCGCCGCGTCGGTGGCGGCCCCGGCGACGGTGCCCGCCGCCCGGACCGCGCTGGCCCCGCTGCTCCCGCTACTGCCCGAAGCGCCCTGGTTGCCCCGCTGGCCCTGGTTACCCCGCTGGCCCTGGTCGCCGTTGGACCCGGGGGCTCCACCGGCCCCCTGGCTACCGGAGGGGCCGCGTCCTCCGCCTCCACCCTGGGAGGATCCTGCCCCGCGCGCGCCGGACGGCCCGCTCTCGCCGCCGTAGGACATCGCGGAGCCGGCGACCTTCTTCGCTCCGGACGCGACTCCGCCCACGACGGACGAGGCGACGGCGCCGGACGGATCGCCGGTGCCGAGGGCCGCCGTGGCCGGCACAATGATCTTCAGTAGGGCGGGCATCGCGATCGCGGACAGCAGCAGCACGCCGACGCCCGCGATCCGCATATGGACGAGGCTGGTCCGATTGCCTTCGGCGATCATCGCGGAGCCGGAGAACATGATCAGACCGACGGCCGGCTTGTAGATGAGCCAGGCGATCAGCCAGCCGAGGTGTTTGCGCCACCACCCGGTGCCCCAGTTCGTCATGGAGGCGGCAGCCGCCATCGGCAGCGTGCCGAGCAGCATGGTCACCACGCCCAGGCGGATGTAGAGCATGAGAACGTGCACGATTGCCGAGAGGAGCAACAGGAAGGCGAGAAACAGCAGGAGAAAGGCCTCCATGGTGGTTCCCAGGCCGATACACGGGACACTCTTGACGAGGTTGAGCGCCGCGCTGGAATAGAGGTGGTCGGAGTAGTCGTCGGAGAGTTTCGCGGCATTGGCGGCGACGTACGTGCCGGCGCCCGCGACCAGGATGACCCGCAGGAAGCCCTGGATCGCGACCCGCCCGGCTTCACCACGCCGGTCGAGCGCCATCTTGGCCGCGGCGAAGAGCACCGATCCGATCGCCAGGTAGGTGACGACCCACTGGACCTGATCACTGATCTGCCCCGGGACGCCGGCGTTGTTCTCGCTGAAGCCGGGACCGAGGGTCGGCACCGACTCGCTCAGCTCGCCGAAGATCTTGATCGCGGCGGCCAGGATGATGTTCGCCACGATCCGCATCAGCGTCCCGATCGGGTCGCCGAGAAAGTCGAAGAAGCCCGTGCCGCCGCTGTCGAGCGCGTCTCCGGGAGCGCAGTCCATGTCGCCCAACCCTCACTTCGTCCACATGGTGAAACCGGCGTTCGCCAGGACCGTCTCCGACGGCGTGCGCACCTCGCCGACCCGGGATGGCTGGATCTTCCAGTCGCCGGCATCCCACCGCAGTTCGACGTCGGTCGAGACGTGTTGCCCAGCCGTGGTCTGGACGAGCAATCGCACCAGCGCGGCCTCCGGCGAATACGTCACGACGCGGTAGCCGACATAGCTGCCGTGCCCTCCGCCCGCGCCGGGCGTGGCGAAGCCGAGGCGTCCCGCCAGGACGTCGCGGCCGGTTCCCGCCATCACCTGGTGCTCCACGGTGGCCCGCCAACCCCGCTCGCCGAGTTGGGTCGGCACCACGTGCGCCGCCAACACCGCCCCCATCGGGGTGTGCGCGAAACACCGCAGAACCTGCCCGTCAACCTCTCTCGGGCCGTCGCTCGCGGAGGTCGGTATCCGTTTCCCGCTCTCCAGAACCTGCCAGGTCAGGTCCTCGGGGGGCAGGCTCGACGTCGGTGCCGCCGGTGTCCCGGAGCCGCACGGTGGCCTGGTCGTCTCGCCACCCGTGGCAAGCCCTACCGACTCCCCGTCCCGGCCCGTCAGGCCGATGGCCGCGGCGAGCAGGGCGGAACCCACGATGAACGCGGCCGACAGGATCCACCCCTGTTGCCGCCAGAACGGCGGATCCTCATCGGAGCGTCGTCTGCCGCTACCGAACATGATGCGTCTCTCCCGTGTCAGCCGGTCGACGTCAGAGGAAGAAGTCCGCGAGTGGACCAGCGGCGGAGACCAGGATGCAGCCGCCGAGCACCATGCCGAGCCGCGACATGTGCTCCGAGCTCTCGCCGCGCTTCATCGAGATGGCCATCATGACCCCGGTGATCAGCACCCCGGCGGTACCGGCGGCGGTACCGGCCCAGGCGATCAGACCGAGCAACTTGTCCACGAGATCCTTCAGTTGACCCGGCGCCCCGGGCTTGGGGTCGAAGACGCCCGCGACCGGCCTGGGGAGTTCCGGCACGCGGACGGAGATGGAGGCGGCGAGGACGTAGGGAAGATCCATCAGGTTCATGGGGTGCGTCTCCTTGAGGCGTAGGCCACCGATGTGACCGCATAGGTGGGACTCAACTCGTATGAAAAGGTAGAAAACGGCTCAGAGTCCAAGGTCGCCGAACCAGGTCACCAGCGGCCCCGCGCTGGCCCCGAGCAGGCAGGCGAACATGACGATGGTGAAGCCGCGGAAGTGTTCGCTCTCCTCACCCGGGGTGCCTCGATTCAGCTGAAGCATCATCAGGATGCCGACGATCATCAGTCCCGCGACGCTGGTGGCCGTGACCGCCCAGGCGAGCAGGTTGAGCAGGGGCTCCAGCCCGCCGCTTCCCAGCGGGTCGTACTGGGGCAGCGGCGCGAGCGAGGGCATCGGTTCCCGCTGCGGCACCGGCATGCCCCGCGGTGCGACGTTCACCTGGATCACCCCTTGCGCCCGGGTAGCTCACGATCGGCACCGACGACACCGGCCAGGCCGAACAACTCTTTCGGCAGCTGTCTGGGTGGGATCCCCAGACGCCAGGCAGGCATCCACGGCACCCGGTGCACCGGGGCGATCGACCGCAGCACCCGGATCCGGCGCGCGAGCGGAAGGGGCAGCCGACCGGGCGCGTCCGCCACCAACACCAGACCGATCAGCCGCATGGCGGCCGGATGCCGGCCCTCGCGCAACGCGTTCAGCGCCCGTCCGGCGGCACCCATCCCCTCGGCGTTGGTCCGTGCCACCAGCATCACCTTCGCCGGCTCCCCGAGCGCGGCGTCCGGCCAGCGGCAGCCGAGGTCGATCCCGCCGAGCATCCGGGTGAGCGTGGTGGTCCCGGCGCCGCCGTGCGCCGCTATCCACCCGATCCCCTGCTCGGAAAGGGCCCACTGCGGGGTCACGACGTCGCCGTAGGCCCCGGCGTGACCGGCCGCTCCCAGCGGCACCCGCCGTGCCGCGTCGACCGCTGATGGAACGCCCATCCGAATCACCACCCTCTTCCTGTCCGCACCGCTCTCGACGTCCGATGCCATCGGTCCGGTTGGTATTCGGGCCGCCGCCGTTGAACCAGGCGCTGCTTGGTCCCGTTGGACCGGCGACCCCGGACCGGATGACGGACGCCTCTACGGCGGACCTCAGCCCCCGGTTCAAGGCGGGTTCGACATTTTTCGTGCACGACAACCCCGAGGGAGAGGGACATGAGCGGTTCGAGCGCGAAGGACGGTGGCTCGCAGAAGAGCACGGCCGTCCTGGTCGGCGCGGCGATCGCGACAGCCACGACCTGTCTGATGGGCGGCCCGGTCGTCGTTGTCGTCGTCGCCGGGGCGGTGCTCATCATCGGCGGGCTCGGCGTCCTGCTGTTCCCACTGATCGTGCTGATCATCCTGTTCACCGGCCCCGGCGGCAGCGACAGCGGCGACGCCTGGGACCGGGCCGACGAGTCGCTGGCCGCGTTCCAGGGCGACGGCAAGGGAACGCTGGACCGGACGCAGGTGCCGGTGTCCCTGGCCGACACGATCGAGGACGCGGGTGCCATCTGCACCTCGATCGGCCCGATCGTGATCGCGGCGCAGATCGAGGTCGAATCGCGCTGGGATGGCGCCAAGGTCGGCGCGGACGGTGAGGTGGGCATCTCCCAACTGCCACCCGCCGTCTTCACCCGGTACGGCAAGGACACCGACAAGAACGACAAGACGTCCGCCCTCGACCAGAAGGACTCGATCATGGCGCAGGGCCGGTACCTCTGCGCCCTGGCCGACGAGGCGCAGAGCCTCATCGACAGCAAGCAGGCGATCGGCAGCGCGCTCGACCTGGCCCTTGTCGCGTACGACCAGGGCATGGACGCCGTGCGGGAGGCAGGTGGGATCCCCGCGACGGCCCAGGCCCAGGGTTACCTGGCAAAGGTGCGGGCCCGTTTCGGCCAGTACCAGGGCCTCGGTGGCCCACCGCCGTCCTTCCCGTCCGCCAGCCCGACCTGAGTCACCACGCGATCCGGACGCGCGCTCACAGCCCCGCTGAAGTGGCCCGTCGTTGCTGGCGCGGCAGGTGTGCCGGGCTATTCGGCTCTGCCCGGCCGGAATCGTGGTCCGGTCCGCCGGCTCGATCGGCCCGCAACGACGGCATGGCCGCGATGTCCGCCAGCGGCGGGCCGGGCCGGGCGGATGGGATCGGGTACTCCCGACGTTCGATCCTGAGCTGCGGGAGGTGCCTGGACACGCCGTCGAGGTTCCCGCTCGACGAGAGTCGCCGTAGGACCGGGCTCTGGTCGAGCAGCTCACCGAGACGGTTGCTCGTACGCCGATAGAGATCGCTGCGGGGATCGATGCTGCTCAGGTCCGGCAGATTCCGCAGATCGGTCGGGAGCCCGTCAGAGCGGTCCGATCTCGCGTCCAGTTCCTTCAGCCAACGCCTCACCTTCCGGGCGGTACGCACGAGAAGGTTGAGGAATTCGTCGTGCCATTGAACGTGCGCCGCCGACCCGACGGGCGGGGCTGTCGGCGCGGTGGACGGAACACCGGCGGCGGCGTCCCGCGCCGGTGTCTCCAGTGGAAGGCGCCCCATGCGTTCCTTGACGATCCCGATCGCCTCAACCACGTCGTCGGACGGCGGTTGGCCAGCAGCCTCGCGCCTGGCCCAGAGCTTGTGCAGCTCATTGCCGAGGGTCACGAGCGCCAGAGCTTCCACCTCGACCTCGATCGGGTCGCGCGGCCGGTCATGGTGCTGACCGGCTCGCGAGCCACGCGGATCGGGTGCGTTTACCTCGGGCATGGCGGTACCTCCGGAGAGCTTCGGGTTCTGTTGTCCGGAGCTCTACGGCTCACCCCTGGCGCGGGTTCACCTCGTTCAGCGGGGAGAGCCGGCGCCGCGAGTGATCGGAGCGGTGACGACGCCGACGCCGTCGCTGGTCCCGACGGTGATGAACGCCAGCTCGTCGATCGGCAACGCGGTCTCGCCGGTCACCTTCTGCGGGCCGTTCGACGCCAACCAGTCCCGTACCGTGTGGGTGACCCCGTCGCGGGTCACCGCGTAGAGCCGATAGCGCAGGCCCGGTCGCAGGCCCGTGACGGTGATCCGGATCGTGGAGTGGTCGCTGTCGTCGGCGGTGACCAGGACGGAGAGGCTCGCGCCGTAGGCGGGCGCTTCACCCGAGGCGGTCAGCGTCGGCTCGGGGTCGCCCCGCCCGTTGACCACGACGACCCCACCGGCCAGGGCCAGGGCCAGAACCGCGGCGGCCGCACCGCCCCAGATCCGGATGCGACGACGACGTGCGCCGCCGCGATCGTTGGTCGGGCCGCGATCCGGGCGGGCACCCGCCGGCCGATCCCCGCCGGGCCGCGCGCCGGTGGGTCGAGCCGACCCGGCCGGGTCACCGCCCGATCGCGCGGCGGGGTTCGGCGGCGGGTCCGCCGCCACCGGCAGCTCCCAGTCGACGTCCGCCAGACCGGCCAGGCCGCTGGTCGAGGCCCCGACCTCAGTCGCCTCGTTCAGGCAGCGCCAACACCCAGCCAGATGCTCCTCGAACGCGACACGGTCGGCCTCGTCGAGGGCGCCGAGCAGGTAGAGCGCCAGCCTCGACTGCTCGTCGGTGGCATGCTCACCGCCTGGACCCATCCCGCTTCTCCTCAACGCGTCGACACCGCACCAGGTGGTGGCATCCCGGGACCGCTTGCGTGCTGGTCGACAGGCCAGGCTCGGAACGGCCGGGCCGGGATCACGACGACTCCGTCGAGCCGATCGCCGCGTGCAGCGCGCGAACCGCATAGTACGTCCGGGATTTTACCGTACCCTCGGGTATCCCGAGGCGCTCCGCCGCCTCGGCGATGGAAGCCCCCTTGTAGTACATCTCGATCAGCACCTGCCGATGCTCCGGACTGATCTGCTTCAGGGCCACCTGCACGGTGTGGTTGCTCACCACGCGATCCATCACGTCCTCGGCCGAGGAGACCCGGTTGAGGTCCGGCAGGTTGATCTCCTGCGGACGTGACTGCCGCGACCGGATCGCGTCGATGGCCACGTGCCGGGCGACCGTGTACAACCACGGGGCGATCCTCTGCGGGTCGGTGGCGAGCATGTCCAGGTTCCGCCAGGTACGCAGAAACGTCTCCTGCACCAGATCCTCGGCCAGTTCCCGCTGGCCGAGGACGAGCCGGGTGAGGAACCGCAACAGCGGGACCCGGTGCTCCTCGAAGATCTGCCGCATCAGGGCTTCGGCGGCGGAAGGGCCACTGGCGGCGGAGTCCCCAGCCCACGGACCGAGCGCTTCGTTGTGCACCGCCGACACAGACCGCCTCCCCTGACGCACGGGTAGGACCCGCACGACCACACCGGCGCCTCGCCCGCTTTCGACCGGACGCTCTCCGGGGAGGATAGCCGTACCCGCCAGTCGGCGTGTTTCGGCTACGAGACGATTGAGAGCGACCGGCCGCCGGTGGGGATCCACAGAGGATTGTCCGTGTCACCGTCCGAAGCGCAACCACCTGATGTTCAGGTACTCCTGGGGCTGCCCGCTGGCGAAGGTGAGGAACACGTCGTGCCGGCCGGTGACCGCCGCCATGTTCCCCGGGATGGTCAACCACCGCTGCCAACCACCGGTGCTGGCCACCGCGATGGTTCCGATCGGCGGACTCGTCTCGCTGTCCAGGCGTACCTGGATCAGCCCGGAGAGCCCCAGGTCGGCGCCAGAGGCGACCCGGACGACGAACTGCGTCATCGGCCGGTCGCCGAACTCGACCCCGTGGTAGGCGACCCAGTCACCGTTGGCGATGGAACAGAGGTTCTCGCCGCCCTCGCCGCAGGGCTCTCGGCGTACACCCTGCTCGCGGTCGAAACCGGACGCGGCGATCTCCTGATCGGCGACGCGGACCTGACCACCGGCGGTCCCGGCCGCGACGGCCACTCCCGCCGCGGCCGTCGGGGCCGGGGCCGGCACCGCCGCGGGCGGGGGCTGCGCGATCGGGTACGACGCCTCGCCGCCGGCGAACGGGGTGAGGGTGACGGTCACCTCCCGGGGCGTCGAATCCTGGATGTACGAGGCGTCCCCGACGATGTCGTCGTACGGGAAGCCGTACACCCGACCGTTCGCGGAGTGGTTGTGCAGGATCCGGGAGTAGTGGTTGGTCACCGAGTGCTGGTAGAAGGCCGCTCGGTCGTCGACGGGTTGGAACGGCCGGTCCAGCACCGACCGGTTGAACCCGGCGGCCAGCGCCGCGGCCACCTTTCCGCTCGCGTCATTGGGCCTGCTGAACGTGCCGTTGCACATGAGCACGTCCATCGTGGTCGGCCGGTCGAAGGCGCCGATCCCGCCGTCGAAGTGCATCCTCCCGTCGTCGCCCACCCGACCGGTGAAGGCGCCGAACTCGTTGGAGACACGCAGGTCGGTGCCACGGTACCGATCCCACACCTCGGCGATGTAGCCGTCGAAGTAGGTGGGCGAGAAGCGACCCGCGACGATGCCGTGACCCGGCGCGATGACGCGAAGCCCGTCTCCGATGATCAGCCGCTCATACCCGGGTTGCCGTGCCACCTCCGCGAAGATCGCGTCTCGGCCGCCGTCGGTGAGCTTCCCGGCGGTGTGTTCTCCCGCGCCGACCAGCCGCGTCGCGATCGGGATGCTGAACATGTCGACCATCGTGGTGTTGCAGTGCATGCCGTTCGGGTTGTAGGTGAACTCCCAGAAATCCCAGAGCACCCCGAAGTTCGGATCGCTCTCGACGGACCCCGCCGGCTCCTGCAACATCGGCCTTCCGCCGCCGTCGACCACCTTGAATCGCAGCCGCCCGTCGATCGAAAAGTAGATCCGTCCACCGTCGAGCATCGGCAGGACGAACGGAGTGGCGCCCTCCTCGGCGAGGGGGACGGCGATGTCCAGGAACCCGTCCGTGCCGTTGTCCGCGAACGAGGCGGGGGTGAACCTTCCCGGGCTCCTGACGTAGCCCATCTCCCTGGTGACGGGGTCGTACCCGGTGATGTACATGTGGATCGAGGAGTTCGCGTAGCGACCGGTACTGTTGACCACGGTCAGCGGCAGTCCACCTTCGGCCCTGGCTCGCGCCAGTAACGGTGTCGCCACCAGCGGCACACCCACCACCGCCGCACCGGCGACCCCCAGTCCGAGCATCTTTCGTCTGGTCAGCAACGGACACACCTCCATCGATCGGCATGCTGGACGGTGGGGCGCAGCGAGGCGCGAACCGTCGAAGACAGCCACGTCCACGGTCCCGACCCCCCTCCGGTTCAATCGCCGAGGAGACAAAATTTGATGGATTCGTGGTCGTGCGGTGAACATATGCGGCAGCTGATCCGTCACGACAGTGATGTCGCCCCGCCGAAAGGGATGGCCCCGTGACAACCGACCCCCGCACCATCCGGCCCTGGTTCGGCCGGACACCGCGCCGAATCGTGGCCGTCGCCGCAGCTGCCCTGGCCGTCGTCTGCGCGGCGATCGCCGCGATCGGCTGGGGCGTCGCCTCGGCCCGCGACCAGCTGATCGGCGGACCGGTCTCCGACGAACAGGCCGCGGTCATCGTGGCCGCCGCCCGTTCCTGCCCGATGCTGAGCCCGGCCCGGCTCGCCGGCCAGCTCATGGCCGAGTCGAAACTGGCCTGGAGCGCGACGGAGACCGCCTCCGGAGGCACGGGCATCGCCGGACTCGACAACCAGGACTGGAAACTCTGGAAGCCGTGGCCGGACGCGGAACGCTCCGACGGGGCCGCGAACATCGTCGCACTGGCTCACCAGGTGTGCGACTACAGCGGCAAGCTGCGCCTCGCCAACGTCTCCGGTGACTCGTGGCGGCTGTCGGTCGCCGCCTTCCACAGCGGCCTGGAGTCGGTGACCACGGCCGGCGCGGTGCCGCCGGACGCGGTCGACTACGTCGACCAGGTCAGCGGCTACGCCGCGTACTACGGGAAGCGGACCCATCTCGGCGGGCCCGGTGGCGTCGCGCCGACCGGGCCGGAGGTGGACGCCAAGGGAGTCCCGAACGAGTACGTCGATCTGCTCCTGCGGGCCGGCTCGGTCTGCCCGGCCGTGACTCCCCCGGCGGTCGCGGCGCAGCTGATGGCGCTCTCCAGGTTCGACCCGAACCTGCTCGGGCCCGCCGGCCAGCGGGGAATCGCACAGTTCCTTCCCGAGGTGTGGCAGGCGTACGGGCCAAGCGACGCCTCCGCCTGGGAGCCCGCCGTCGCGATCCCGGCCGTCGGCACCGCCATGTGCGCGATGGCCGGCGAACTGTCCCCCCTTGAGGGCGACCCCTACCTGCTCGCGCTCGCCGCCTACCGCAGCGGCCCGACCGCGGTGCGGCAGAGCGGCGGCGTCCTCGACGGCGACACCAAGGCCTTCCTGAAGTCGGTCAAGTCACTCACCGACTTCTACGCGCTCGACGGGCGGCTGGTGGTCGGCGTCAAGCCGGCCCCGTCCACGCCCGCGCCACCGTCGGTGACCCCTGCCGCGCCGACGCCGGCCGGTCCGGGCACGCCGACCCCGACGGCCGGCGATCCGCCGGCCCCGCCGACGCCCTCCAAGCGGCCCGTCCGTCCCGTCGGCGCAAAGCAGCTCTACCACCCGATGAGCAAGCTCTGCGTCAGCACCGGCGGGACCGTCGGGGGGACCCGGCTGACCTTGAAGACGTGCGACAACGACGACCCGACCCAGTGGTGGGTGGTACTCGCCGACGGAACGTTCCGCGCCTCGGGCCTCTGCATGGACGTGCAGGAGGGCGCCAACAAGGACGGGGCGGCCGTCATGGCCGCCACCTGCAACGGAAGCCCCACCCAGGTGTGGCGGATGAACAGCAAGGGCGGCGTTCTCAACCTGCACATCCTCAAGGCGCTGGATGCGAACGTGAACGTGCCGAACAAGCCGCTGCTCGTCTGGACCTTCGTGGAGAACCGCGAGCAGCAGTGGGCCTGGCGCTGACGAACGGCCCGGGTACGCGGCTCGTCCGCGTACCCGGGCCGTGCCTGCTCCGCTATCCGATCGCGCGGCGCCGGAAGCGGATCGCGAAGACAAGACCGATCGCGGCGACCAGCCCGAGGCCGAGGAGGACGGCGAGCGCGGTCCCACCGCCGCCCCCCGCGTTCTGCTCGCCGGACACCTGCCGCTCCTCGTCGAGCTTCTTGGCCACGGAGGCAGCCGGATTGATCATTCCGGCGCCATATCGGGCGTCCCCGTTCTCCATCGCGTCGGCCGTACTCCGAATGCGTTCCTTCACCTGAACGGCAGTCAGGTCGGGGTAGGCCGCCCGGACGAGCGCCGCTTGACCGGCCACGAACGCCACCGCGAACCGGGTACCCGTGTTGCTCATCACCCCGGTGCCACTGATCCCGAGACTCGCCACCTCGACCCCCGGAGCGACGACCTCCACTGTCCCCTGCTGGTACTCCTCGGCGAGCTGCCCATCGGCGCCGACACCACCGGCCAGGAGCAGCGCACCGGTCGCGGACCGCTCAGAGCCCGATGGGGCGGTGACCGGTTTCGTCGGCGCCCCCGCCACCACGACCACGTCGTGGTTCAACGCCGTGGTGATGGACGCCGCCACCGTGGGGGCTCCGAGGTCGACGTCGGCGCCCAGCGCGACGACCGAGGCGCCGGCGCTGACCGCCACCTCGATGGCGTTCGAGGCGTCCATGGCCCGACTGCTCGCGGAGGGCCCCAGCATCCGGATGGGCAGGATCGTGGCGTCGGGCGCGATGCCGACGGGAGTCTTGTCGGCGCTGGTGGAAGCGCTCGCGGCGATGATGGACGCCATCGCGGTGCCGGTACCGAGGCAGTCGGTATCACCCCGGCCGTTCCCGGCGGTGACGTCCGCGCCGACGGCAACCCGACCATTGAGCTGCGGGAGCTTGCCGTCCACACCGGAGTCGACCACGGCAACCATGACACCGTTGCCCCGGCTCATATCCCAGGCGCCGTCGGCCGCCAGCCGCAGCTGGGCCCAGTTGGATCGGCTGCTCGACCCGGCGGTGGCGGTGCACCCGGAAGGCGCGCCGCTGCCGTTCGGTGGCCCGCTCGGCGAAGCGCCCGGGCCGGGTCCGGCCGAGGGCGACGTGGTGACCGGCGGCTTCGGGGCGGTCCGGGACGGCTTCGGGCCGGGCCGGGAGGGCTTCGGGCCGGGCGGGAGCTGGCCATACTGCACGCCCTCACCTGCTGCGTCCCACGGAAGCACCAGGCGCCAGCCGGGGTTGAGCTTGGCCGGATCGGTCAGCCCCGCGCCGTCGGCCTGGACACGCCCCGCGTTCAGGTTGTAGATCTCCGCCGACCGTTCGCCGCTACCGAGGAAGCGCACCGAGATCTCGGTCAGGTTCTCCGGCTGCCCCTGGTGCTCCGCCGCGACCACGTAGAACTTGACATATGCCTGCGGGTCCGGGGTGGGCGCCTGAGCCGCAGCCGCTCCCGCCGCCGCCACGAGCACGCAGCAGGCAGTCGCAACGACCGCCATCAGGCGTGCAAGGGTTGGACGCTTCGCTAGCACTGATGTCCTCCTTCAATCGCCGAGCCCGATCGCCTCGGCTGTCACCGTCTATTGCGGATCAGCGGCCGGTTGGTTCAAATCAATCTGAACCGAAGTTTCATCAACTTCGTGGTGTGGGCAGATCTGGTGTCGGCGGACCGAGGGTACCGAGAGCGCGGTGTGCGGTGGATCGCGGCTGGCCGCCCCGATCCCGGCGGGCACGAAGGCAGAGTGGATGGATGGTGGTGAGCGCATGAACCCGGTGACACCGACGATCGACGCGGGCATCGACGAGCTGCCGGCCACCCGACGGTTTGACCCGCGCAGACACCTGCGGATCGCCGGCCTGTTCGACCTCTGGCTGGAGCCGGGGCCCGAAGGCGGGCTGGTGGTGCCGACCGAGCCCAGCGTGCCGCTCAATGCGCGAGGCATCACCGACCTGGTCCGACGATCCGGTGAGGCCGCGCACGACGTCCGGATCCTGACCAGCGACGGCACCCGCAACAGGGACCTGTTCAGCGAGGTCGCCGGCCTGCTCGGACATGACGTGCTCGTGAGCCCCGACGGCGCCGACGTCCGACACCGGTACCGGCGCCAGGAGAACGCGGAGGGTGGCCCGCTGCACGCGGTACCGCTGGACCGGGTCACCCGCCGCAGCATGGACTGGGTCGTGATCCAACCGCCGGACCTCGCCACCCCGCTGCCCGGCTGGTTCGCAGTCGACCGGGGTGTGGTCCGTCCCCGTACCGGTCTGGTCGGCCTCCCGCTGCCGGCCGGACTCGCCCTCGCCACCCGGGCCGACTTCGTGACCCGTCGCGCCATCGCACACCAGCTCACTGCCACATCGGACGGACTGGTCACCGTCGCCGTCACGGCGCGGGCAGAGGGATTCCTCGTCGGGGATTACGGCGGGACCCAGACGGTGCACGGTGGTGAGCAACTCGCCGCCCTCCTCGGCGACCTTCCGCTGTACGGCAGTGACCTGCGGCTCTGGGTCACCTGGCCGTCAGATCCGCAGGAGCAGCGGGGCCTCGCCGAGCAGGCACGGGACCTCGCCGAGCAGACCGGCGCCACGGTCTGGACACCGGCGCCGGGCGGCAGCGCCGAGCTGGTCGACGGTGGCCGCGACCTCCGCGCGCTCGACCCCGCCGGAAACGCCGGTGAGTGGCACGCGTACCGGCCCGGATCCGCCGCCGGCCCGTTGGCACTGCGTGCGACGCCGGACGGTCTCCTCGTGCCGGCGCTGGCCCGCGTCCGCATCACGGTGTCCCCGCGGCTCGCGCTGCCCGCCTCCACGCCGGCGGATCAGCCGGATTCGGCGCACGATCCGGTCACCGTACCGGCCACGGCCCTTGATCGCCCCGCCCTGATCACCGAGAGTCGTCGGGCCCCGGTGTACGGCCCCGCGTGGCTTCCACCCGGGCAGCAGGTCAACGCCGAAGAGTTCGAGGCGTTCGTCGTCTGCCCCGTGGACCCCGCCCGCGCGGTCGCCGAGGGCGTGCAGAGCGCCGAGCTCTTCCTGACCGCCCTCCTGGACCCGGGTGCCGTGCCGAACGACACCTACCTGCTGCGGGTACGCGTCGCGCCCGGAGGCGCGATCCCCATGACGACGCTCCGCTCGCACATACCCGCGCGTCTGCAGCATCTGCGCGGAGTCAACGACGCCTATCTGCTGCCGGCGGGACGGCTGGACCGGGTGTCCCCGCTCAGCGGATTCCGCACCTACCGGTTCGGCCGGCTCCTTCCAACGACCGACTGCGCAGACGGACCGCTGCGAATCCACTGCTCTTCCCGGTACCGGACGATCGCCGGCCTGCCCAACGATGTCCGCCGCTGGCCCGGTGTCGGCAGCCGGCGGGCGTACGCCCTCGTACCGGCGTCGGGCAGCCGCCTGCCACGCGGCTGGCTGCGTCTGCACCGCAAGGCCCCGCCGGCCCGGCCGGGCCGGCTCCTGCTGGAGGTCCGGGTGCCCCGGGGCCGCACGATCGACGTCACGTCGACGGCCGAGATGCTCGCCCCGCTCACCCGGCTGCGGAGCCAGGCCGAGCGGCTCCGGGCCGCCGGGGTGGAGCTGATCGTGGGCAGCCGCTCGTACGAGCGTGTCCAGGTCCGCCGCGTGTACCGCGCAGAGGAGCACGCCTGGCGGCGCGTGCCGGGGACCGTGACCGGGCCGCTCCCGGCCGTACTCAGCCAGGTTCAGCCTCCGTCCCCCACCCGAACCGACCACCGGCCGCCGGGGATCGGACCGACCACGACCGGCACGTAGCGACCGCCTGTCGCTGCGGCGAGCCCGCGCATGTCGTCCGCCGCGCCTGCCGGCAGGCCAGCGACGAAGATCACGCACGGATCCGGCGGCCCCTCGCCCGGAGGTGGCGGTGACGGCAGGCCGGGCAGCGTCTCGTAGCCGTTCAGGTCCACCGCGCCGAGCGCTTCACCGACCACGGCGACCCGGACGCCCTCGGAGTGGAGTCGTCGGGCGAGTGCGGTGGCCAGCCGCTGGCAAACGTCGAGGGCCCCGACAACCGTGAGGACGTCGGGTACCTGGCCGAGATCGACGTGGAGCCGCCACGGGCCCTGCCTGCCCAGCACCAGCGGCACGGTTGCCGGGGGCGCCGGTTCCGTTTCGCCGAGCCAGGCGTAGGCGGGTGTCTCCCGACGCTTCGCTGCTCCGACCAGTCGGACGTGCACGGGACCTTCCTCGCTGAGCAGATCGGCCCGCAGATAGGGCACCTCGCCCGGGGCCAGAGCCGCCGGCCGCGACCCCACTGCCCGCGGCTCTGCCGGCAGCGGCTCTGCTCGTAGCGGCTCTGCTGGCAGCGGCTCTGCTCGTAGCGGCTCTGCTGCCCGCGACTCTGCTCGTAGCGGCTCTGCTGCCCGCGACTCTGCCGGCAGCGACTCTGCCGGCAGCGGCTCCAGTGCCTGCGGCTCTGACGGCAAGGCGGTTGGCGTCGGAGTACGTGGCGGCGGCACGGTTCGCGATGGCGGCAGGGGCCACGACGGGCTGGACGGCGGGGACGCACGAGGCGGCGCGGGCGTTTCCTGCGGTAGCGGGGCTGCGGCAGTCGCGCCGTCAACGGTGTCGGTAGCGACCTCGGCGGGGGCCGGGGTGTGGTGTCGCTCCGGCGGCCACGGGCCGGTGTCGTCGAGCGCAGCCGTGCGCAACCGGTACCCGCCCCGACGCAGCGTCAGCACGGCGAACATGGCGAGCACTATCGCGAGGATGCCGGCACCACCCCTGACCAGGAGGGGCGCGAACCGACCAGCGTCGGGGTTGCCGGAGGCCCGTGGGGCGGCGGCGCTCTCCGTCACCGCCGGGGCCGGCGTCGGGGACCGGGCGACGGCGCTGGACGCCGTAGAACTGGGTTTCACCGCAGTGGTGCTCGGCTTGGGCGCCGCAGCGCTCCCGCCGGGTGGCGAGGACTTCACCCCGATCGTCGGCAGCGCTCCACTGCGCACCCCGGATCCCCTGGCGTCGCGCGGCAGCACGAGAAGCCAGCCGGGTCGCAACTCGACGCCGTCGGTGAAGGTGCCGCCGTCGGGCTGCTTTCTGCCGATGTTGAGCTGCGTGATCTCCCGGAACCGGTTGCCGTTACCAAGGGTACGCAGGGCGATGTCGTACAGGTACTCCCGCTGGCCGTTCACCGGCGGTCCGACCACGTAGTACCTTCCTGTCTCGTCCGGTGCCGCAACCGCCGGTACCGTCGGCGCGGTCAGCACCAGACCGACCATCAGCAGCACCGTCGCCAGCGCTTTCCGCATCAACACCGCTGCCCTCCACGCCCTCGCATCATCGCCATCCTTCCGTCCCGGCCCCCTTCTACGCAGCGGCGTCCGGGAGGTTCAACCACCCAGCGGATTCGACCGGGCCGGTCCATCGTGGACGGAAGTAGGTGGTTCGAGCCCGACCTTGGTCGCCCGGGGGGATGAGCAGACACTGCGCGCCCGGAGTATCAAGCAGTGAGAAGCACAGATGGCGTTTCGCGAACGGTGATCACGGCCCGGTTGCGCGGGATCGCCGCCCCTGGCATCGCGACGCCGTCACCAGTCCTGCCCCGCCTCGATGGATATGTCGCCCGCGGACCGATATCCGTGGAAGCCACCGACTGCGGCGCCCAGCGTCAGACCGAAGAGCCCTCCGATCCACCCGTGCAGCCAGACGATCAACAGGACGATCGGGTAGGTCGGCAGCGCCATGAACACCAGCCACACCACTGGAACGATCATGAAAGCGCCGTTGCCCATTCCGCGGAACGCGAAGCCCAGGACCACAGACCCGATCTTCGTCTTGACCAGCAGTCCGACGATGGCGACGCTGACCGCCACGAGCACCCCCTGGACCAGAGCGTCCGTTGCGTTGGGAAAGCGCTCCAGTAGCCAACCGCCCACCGGGGCGACCAGGATCGCGGCCAGCGGCATGGCGACGATTGTCATGAGCACCGCCACCACCGCCGCGCCGGCGACAGACCAGGCGACGCGCGAGACAGCGACCCCCAGGCCACGTAGAACGCCCCGCTCGTGCTCGATCGCGACGACGACGGGCCCCAGTCCCAGAAAGTACGCGGCGAGCGTGACGCCGACCCAGCCGGCATAGCCCGCGCCGCTGCCGAACACCCAACCGGCCACGCCACCAACCATCGACCCGAGCACGGCGCCGACCATCTCCGTCAGGCCCCAATGACGGTTGATCATCGCTTTCGCTACTCGTCGCATCCGGGTCATCATGAATCCGGATGTCAACTGATACGAACCTGAGCGTTACCGTCCGCGACAACCGGGCCCGAGCCGTGGCACTTTGGTGTTCCGGAACAGTCCTCCCGGACGGCGGGCCGGGTGCCGCCCACCCCGGGCTCCCGGACCATCCATGCCCCGACAGATCCACGGCGTTCGCCGAAGGCCTGCACACTCGGCGTGCTGGACGGCCGGACACGTGCCAGCCTGACGAGGCAGCCGTAACGACGGTCCTGGCCCGCGACACCCGCTCTGCCACAGGCCAGGACCGCGCCCCTAGACGAGGTCGAAGGACTCCCACGGGCCGATCGCCGTGCGATTCGCGATCAGCGCCCCGGCGCCGGCGTCCTCCGCGCAGACGTACCTGCCGTTCGCGGCGCTGCGGAAACTGACGCTGCCGTCCGGGTTCGTCACCTTCGTGAACGTCTCCCAGCCGCCGATCGCGTCGCGGTCGGCCACCAACGCCGCCGCGCCGGCCTGCTCCGCGCAGACGTACCTGCCGGTCCTGCTGGATCGAAGGGCCACCAGTCCGCCACCGGCGTCGACGACGGTGAACGTCTCCGACGCCGAGGTCAGCGAGGCGACCAACGGCGAGCCCCCGACGAAGCGGCCGTTGGCCCGGGACCGGATGCCGACGGCGGCGGGCGCGGTCGGAGTGGAGCCGAGCACCGGTGCGGTCGGCCGGGTGGGGGTCAGCGCGATCGCGCCCTTGAGCATCCGACCACCGTCACCGCTGAGCCGCAGGTAGTAGTCCGCCGAGCACTTCGTGCCGTCCTCGTCCAACGGCAGGAACTTCGAGCCGACCGGGACGAACGCGGCGGTCTCGGCCGTCTTGGCGATCTGGTTGCCCTCGTTGTACTCGTCGAACATCGAGATGTAGATCGCCGGCGCGCCGGCCCTGATCACGTTGTAGAACTGCCGCCACATGAAGTCGCCGTGCGCACGCTGACGCTCCTGCAGGTCACCGGGGAGCACGCAGGGCTGGTAGTCGATGCCGTGCGCCACGCAGTCCTGCACGTCGGGCAGCGTGACGTTCGTGTAGAACCAGTCCGACCCGGCCACGTCGCCGATCCGGCCCACCATCCACGGCGAGATCATGTCGTACGCGTGGTAGACGTCGGAGAAGCCGGACCGCGAGTCGCCGTTGCTGTCGCCGCTGCGCCAGTGCGTCGGCGTACCACCCATGACGTACACGCCCTGCGCCTTGAACCAGTTGATGACGTCCAGGCAGACCGGGGCGCTCCACGGATGGTTGCTGTCGTTGAAGCCGAATCCCCAGATGCCGACGACGGGCTTGCCGTTCTGCCTGGCGTACGCCGGGGAGACCGTGTACGCCTTCATCTTGCTCGTCCAGTCGTCCTTGATCTGCTGCTGCATGTCCGTCCAGCCGCTGACGTCGTACATGATGTAGAACTTGCGGCCGAACTCCTCGGCCGCGTTGCGGACCTTGATCGTGACGGCGTCGCGGATCGGGCCCTCTCCGCCGACCGGGTTGAAGCGCTGCAGCGCGGCGGTGTCCAGCCCGTTCTCCCGCATCCAGCGGAAGTGGGTGTCCACGGTCTGCTGGTCGTAGGACGAGAACAGCGAGGCGGGCTGCCCGTTGCCCAGGTTCTGGTATCCGGTCTTGTACACCCGGTCGTAGTCGCGCACGTCCGGCCACGACTTGAGCGCCTCGTTGACGGGCGAGGGGGTCTTCTGCCAGTCCTGGCCGTAGTGCCACCAGCCCGACAGCGGGCTTCCGTCGCCGGCCCCGGTGAACCACCCCTGGTAGCCGACGGTGATCTTTCCGACCACGTCGCCGGGCGGGCTGACCGCGGCGGCGGCGGGACCGGCCGTCAGGGCGTCGAGCGAGACGCCGGCGACGGTGGCCGCGGTGCCGGCCATCGCGGAGCCGAGCAGGGTACGGCGGGACAGCCTCATGACAGTGGCCACTTTCCTCAGGGGACGTTTCGCCCGGATCGTGGAGCTGAGGGTGATCCGGACGAGATGAGGTTAGTGAGCCGGTTTGCCGAGCATCAAGCGGAGCGGAAGAACTTCAAAGAACCTTAAGAGTACGAGGATCGTCGACGGCCGGAGCCGGCGCTGGGCGGTCGTCACGGGGCATCGGCGGGTGCGACACCGAAGGTGATCCGGATCATCGCGTCAGCACCGAACTTGTCGTGCGCCACGAGCATCTCCGTATGTGGAGGGTCCCCGGGGCGATATGCCGGAAGGCTCGGCCGTACGTGCCGACTCCGGGCAGGTCGATCCGTCTCGACGATCGACCTGCCCGGAGTCGGCACAACCGGGAGATTCAGGCGTTGACCTGGGCCCGCTGGGCACGGTCGTAGAGCGGCTTGGTGATCGCCGAGGTGAACTGGGGGCCGATCAGATGGCGGGTGCATCCCTCGTCATCGAACTCGCACGCCTGGTGTGCGGCGTCGAAGTAGTCGGCCCAGGTGTTGACGCCCACGACGGCCCCCAGGCCGGACAGGGGATCGAATCTCGCCAGGCGAGGACCGCCACTGGAGCCGCCGCCCATCACGCAGGCAGCACCCCACTGGCCCTTCGGAGTGGGCCAGTCGGCGGTACCGGGATGCTCCCACGCCGGACCCGTGCAGTAGGCGAGCCGCCGACCGGTGTACTCCGCAAGACCCTTCCTGGCCGGGTCCGAGGCGGAGCGTGGGTAGCCGAACTGGTAAACGACCTGCCCGCCGGGCAGGTCGAAGCCGACGCTCTGCGCGACCCCGACCACGTCCTGCACGCGCCGGCCACGCTCGTCCTTGTTGAGGACCACGAAGGCCTGGTCGTACGAGTCGAATCTCGGGTCCTGGCCATCGTTCTGCGTCCAGGCTGAGTCGACGACCCCGACGCGCCCGACGAACCTGCCGTACGGTGCCCGGCCCTCCCGATAGCCGGGTACGAACATCACATGCGTCGCCCACTCGCCGTTCTCGCCGAGGAGGTCGGTGCTGTGGACGCAGTGCCCCGCCGTCACGACGGCGCTCCGGTTGGCGCTGTCGACAACGGTCGCCGTGCAACTGGAGTCTTCGCCCTGGCTGGTGAAGAAGAGCCGGCCCACCGTCGGCACCACGGCGTTGGACCGGGTCCAGGGAGCACCGTCCGGTCCACTCGTCGAAGGACTGCCCGACAGCGGCTCGTTCAGCGCCGCGAGCCGCTCCGACGTCCAGTAGTCGAGGACCGCCTGTCGCTCGGCGACGGTCATCGCCTGCTCGTGGGTCGCCACGCTCGTCGCCTTGGCAACCGTCGATGAGACAGGCGCGGCGGCGGCCGCGCTCGGTACGGAGATGGCGGTGCCGAGGACAAGCATGGCCGACGTGAGCATGATCGGGGCGCGTCGGCCCGCGCCCAGCCGGCGGCGTTCTGGTGTCGTCATGCGCGACAACCTACGGATCGAGTGTCAGGAACCCGTCAGGAAGCGTTGAGGATGTCCCTGCGATGAGATCCGGACGGCGCTCCTCACCTCGTCGAGGCGCGGGGTTCGGCTTGAGGGCCGAGTCTGGTGCGGATGGCGGCGGCGTCGGGGTGCTGGAGTTCGTCGAGGATGGCCAGGGCGTGTTGCCAGGCTTCGTGGGCGGCAGCGGTGTCGCCGATGGTGTGGTGGGTGTCGCCGAGGCGGGTGAGGGTCTGGGCCTCGTGGAGACGGTTGCCGAGGTCGTGGAACAGGGTGCGGGCGTTGTGGTAGCAGGTGATGGCCTCGGTGTGGTGCCCCAGTTGGTGGTGGGCGTGGCCGAGGGTGTCCCAGGTGTTGGCCTGTCCGGTCTGGTTGTCCAGCTTCTGGTTCAGGGTGAGGGCTTGGCGGGCGGCGGTGAGGGCCTGCTCATTCTCGCCGAGCAGGGTGTGGCACCAACCGATTCCGTTAAGTGCCCTGCCCTCTCCGACCAGGTCCCCGGCTGCCTGGAACAGGGCGAGGGCGAGGCTGGCGTGGTGGAGGGCTTGGCGGGCATCTCCCTGCCGATCCCACATCCGCCCCAGGCTGAGGTGGGTGTGCCCCTGCCCGGCACGGTCGCCGGTCTGGACGCCCATCTCGAGCGCGTGTCGTAGCTGGGAATGAGCGTCGTCGAAACGTCGCAGAGCGATATAGGTGTCGGCGAGCAGGCTGTGGGTGTTCAGCCGTGCGACCGGATCGCCGAGTCGGCGGGCGGCGGCGACCGCGGTGCGTCCGGCGGCAGCCAGGTCGTGCCAGTGGCCCCGGCGGAGGAGGAAGGTGCGCAGGGTCCACGTGAGTTGCCAGGCGTGGGCGTCGAAGCCGGTGGTCGCGGCGTGTTCGATGGCGGCGAGCAGCACCAGGCGTTCGACGCTGAACCAGTGCATCGCCTGCCGGTCGTCGGTGAGCAGATGCGGGGAGACCTGCGGATCCGCCGGGATGAGGTCGATCGGGTGCCGGGTCGAATACAGCAGCCGGTCACCGGCGTGCGCGGTATGCAGATAGTGGTCCAGGAGTCGGGCGGTGGCACTGCGGCGATGCTGGTCGGTGTCGAGGGTGTGGGTCTGTTCGGTGGCGTAGGCGCGTAGCAGGTCGTGGAAGGTGTATCGGCCGGGGGCGTGTTCGGTGAGCAGGCTCGCCCGGATCAGCTCGGCCAGCAGCCGGCGGGTCTGCGCGGTGGTGTGCCCGGCGAGGTTGGCCGCCGCGGTGGCGTCGGTGTCGGGGCCGGGGTGCAGGCCGAGCAGGCGGAAGAGTCGGGCGGCGTCCGGGGTGAGGGTGGCGTAGGACCAGGAGAACACCGCCCGGACCTGGTGGGTGGGGTCTCCGGTGTCGAGGGTGTCGAGGCGTTGTTCGGCGTCGCGTAGCTCGGCGGCCAACGCGGCGAGTGGGAAGCGGGTCTGTTGGGCGCGGGCCGCGGCGATCGCCAATGCCAGCGGTAGCCGGGCGCACGCGGTGATGATGTGGTCGGTGGCGGTCGGGTCGGCGTTGACCCGGTCGGCGCCGATGCGGCGGACGAGGATCTCACGGGCTTCGTCGTAGGTCAGCACATCGAGCATCAGCGGGTGTGCGCCATGGGCGGCGATCAGGCCGGTCAGCGGGTTACGGCTCGTCACGAGGGCCAGGCAACTGCCGGCGGCTGGCAGCAGCAGGCGGACCTGCTCGACGTCGCGGGCATTGTCGAGCACGATCAACAGGTTCTTGTCGGCGATCAGGCTGCGGTACAGCCCGGCCTGGGCGTCCAACCCCTGTGGGATGCGTTCGCCGGGCACGCCAAGGGCGTCGACGATCCCGCGGATCGCCTCGGCCGGGTCCATCACCTGCCCGCTCGGATCGAAGCCGCGCAGGTTGACGTAGAGCTGCCCGTCGGGGAAGCGATGCGCGACGGTATGCGCCCAGTGCACCGCGAGGGCGGTCTTCCCGACCCCGGCGGTGCCGGACACCGCGGCGATCACCACCGCGGACGGCTCTGCGCCCGCGCCCCTGCTCAGGCCGTCAGGGAGCGCGTTGGCGTGGTCCACGGGCACAGAGCCGGCGGGCGCAGCAGACGAGGGCACGGAGAGAAGCCTGTCCAACTGGTCGAGGTCGTGGCGGCGGCCGGCGAAGACGGTGACGTCGGCGGGTAGCTGCGCAGGCACGACCGCCCGCCCACCCCGGCCCTGACGAGCGGACGCCTCCTCCGGGTCCGCCTCATCGTCGTGCTCGGCATCGGCGCGCCGCACGACGACCGGCCGCTCCAGGCGCTGGTAGCGGGCGTGCCACCTGTCGAGATCGAACGACTCAGCGGGTACGTCGATCCGATGCACCTGAGCCTGGCGGGCACAGGCGCTCACGAACGCCTCGACAGTTGCCCACCGCGGGACACCCGGCCCATTCAACAGATTGCCGACCGTCGAGGTCCGCAACACCAGACCCGCCCGGTCTGCGTGAGCGACCAGCGCCCGGTACGTGGGCCGGCGGACCAGGAAGAACAGCTGTTGAAGATCTGCCCGGAACGCTTCGACCGGGCCACCGCCAACACCATCGTCGCTTGTCACGTCCTTCACAGGACCACAAGAACAACGTGTACCGAAACCACCCAACCATGATTCGTATGTCCGATTTCCAGCTCCGTCCAGTTTGCAACTCCATCCAGTCTGGACCGCACCGGACAACCCGGCCCTCACCATCGATTGCAGACCGGCCCTCCGGGTCGCGGTGTCGGACCCGGTCGGTGGCGAGCAGCGGTCCGACGGCGGGATCGGCGACACGGCCATCGCTCGTGCGGTAGGGCCGACGCTCGTGCGGTAGGGCCGGCGCCACGGATTCCGACGGACAAGAGAGGGGACGTCATGCGACGAATCAGTGTCGGCGTGGCGGGGACGGCGGTGATCCTGCTGTGTCTGGTCGCGGGGTGCGGTACCCAGCAGAAGCCAGCGGCCGCACCGCGTTCCCTGCCCGCCATACCGCCGCCCAGGCCGGGGACCGCACTGCCCCTGGACGAGTACCTGCCATCGCCCGACGAGCAGGCTCGGTCGGACCGCGCCCAAGCGGCGCTGGAGCGCACCTGTCTGATCCAGTTCGGGCTGCGTTGGGAAGGACCAGACGAGTCCGAGTTGGACTTCGGCCAACGGTCGATCGCGTCGGAGCGTGCCGCGCGGTTCGGGGTGGTCGACGAGGACCAGGCCGCGCAGCGCGGATACGAGGCGCCGCCCTGGAGCACCCACGACCCCGAGGTACGCGCGGCCCTGACCGAGCACCACCACGACACGCCAAGCGAGCTGAACGAGGTGCTCTACGGCCTCGCGTCCCAGTACGGCGGTAAGCGCGTCCCTACGGGCGGGTGCCGAGCCGAGGCGGCCGCCCGGCTGATGACGGGAGCGCCCAGGGCAGACCGGAACCTTCCGGTCCAGTTGGAGCAGCAAGCAGCGGCGGCGAGCACCCGGGATCCCCGGCTTGCTCCGGCCATAGCTGCCTGGGCGTCGTGTATGGAGCTCGCCGGCCACCGCTACGCCTCGCCCAGGACTGCCGCCAACGACCCCCGGTGGACAGGCACCGGCAACCCCACCGAGGCGGAGCGCGCCGTGGCGCTGGCAGACGTCCGATGCCAGAACAAGACCGGCTACCTGCCCACTCTCATCGACGTGACGGCTGAGCACCAGCGCGAGCTGATCAGCCGCCACGCCACCGAACTCGGCCGACTGAAGCACTCGGAGGACACCCGGGCACGGAACGTCGCCGAAGCGCTCTCCGCGGAACCGATGGACCCTTCACCAGGCGGAAGGCCAGCGGGATAGCTCCGCGTGAGAGCAACAGAACAAGACAGCACCATCCGCGAGGGAAGAGAGGACCTGACATGCGACGTATCCTCAAGGCCGGGCTTGGAGCCCTGGCCATCAGCGCAGTCTTCACGGGGCTGTGGGCCGCGCCGGCGAGCGCGCATCCGGTCAATCAGGGGAGCGACGAGGCGACGCACTCCTACGACGGAACCTTCTTGGAGTACTGCGACTACGAGTCCGACGGCCACTCGGTGTGGGTCAACTACTACACCGACGCGTCGACCAGCATGCGCTCGACGGAATCGGTCAATGGCTTCAACCAGTGCGGCCAGTACTACTTCGACAGCGTGCTGACGAACCTCAGGGTCGTCGAGGACAACCCCGCCAGCAGCACCAACTACTACGGCGCTTGGCACGGCTACCCGGTCGCGGGTAACTAGCCCCAACACGAGGACGATCACGGTGAGAACGGCGGGTGCCACGGGGCCCCGCCGTTCTCTCACGGTTCGGAGGCGGGCTGCGGCAGCGCCGCTGGCGAGCAAGAATGGCTGGACCCTGGCCGAAGCGCCGGCGACACCACCCCGGATCGGATGCAGCGGCTGCTCAACCGGTCCGCGTGGGAAATGGACGCGGTCCGCGATGACCTGTTCGTCTACGTGGCCGAGCACCTCGGCGACGACGACGGGGTGCTCATCGTCGACGAGACCGGCTTGCTGAAGAAGGGGATCAAGTCCGCCGGGTGCAGCGTCAGTACTCGGGCACGGCCGGGCGGGAACAGCTACGTGACGCGGTAGGCGGTGTAGCGGACCTGGTCGGCCTCGCGGATCGCCGATGCCACGAAGACGGACTGCTCCAGGACGGCCAGCGCGGGCACGGACGTCTCCAGTCGTACGCCCAGGCGGAAGTAGTACTCGGACACCTCGACGGCGTCGCCGCGCAGCAACGCCTCGAGGACCTCCGCGCGGCCGCTGCGGACGCCGAACGTCCGCAGGTAGACGTGACCGCCGTCGGCGGTACGCGCCGAGTAGCGCGTGTCGATCTCGATCGCGCCGTCGGGGCGAACGACCTGCCAGTCGGCGCCGCCGGGCAGGATGTCGGCCTCGAAGAGACCGGTGACCCGGCCGCCGACAACAGGCACCACGCGACGGTGACCGGCACGGGTCATCCCGTGGTCCTCCAGCGCGCCGAGGCGCACCTCCACCTCGAACGCGGACTCGAGCCCGGGAACCGGCGGGGCGGTCACGGGGTCCCGACCGGCGGATCGGCGCGTACTCATGGAGTGTCCTTGACGTGCGCGAGGGCGTCGCGGAGGCGTTCCAGCGCGGGCACCGCCGCGGCGAGGGCCGCGCGGTCCGCCGCCGGCAGGGTCGCCGCGGCGCGGGCGACCAGGTCTCCGCTCGCGAGGTCGAAGCGGTCGAACAGGTCGCGGGCCTTCGCGGTGGCGAGGACGTCGACGTGGCGGTGGTTGCCGGGACGGGGGCGACGCTCGACGAGACCGTTGCCCTCCATCGCGGTGAGCAGGTTGCTGACCGTGGATCGGCTCAGGCGCAGCCGCTCGGCCAGTTCACCGGGGCCGGCCACGGTGCCTCGGGGCAGGGCCCGCACGATCTCGATCTGCGCGTCCGGGATCTCCGGCAGGTGCTCGGCGGCCCGGGCTGCGGCCAGCAGCGTGCGGCGCAGCGGCGAGATCACCGACGCCAGTCGCGCCGCGTCCAGTTCGGTCGGCTCCGGGCCGGTCACGACAGGACGCCCGGGACGGCCGTCGGCGTCAGGGAGGCTCGTTCGTTGAGGTCGGCGGGGAGGAAACCGGCCGCCTTCTTGTAGCCGGTGGCGATGGCGGTGAGCTCCTCCGGCGGGATGACGTCGTGGATGTGCGTGAACCCGTCCGGCGCGCGCTCGTGGGCGAGCACCATCACCTGTTCCGGGCCCTGCCGCCGGTTGCTCAGCACCAGCGCGGTGGTCGCGGGCCGCCGGGCCGCCTCGTAGGCGTCGAGCGCCGCCCGGACCGTCGGCGCGGTGGCGAGGTGGAAGGCGAGGGTACGTGCGTCCAGGATCGCCTGCGACGCCCCGTTGGAACCGTTCGGATACATCGGGTGGGCCGCGTCGCCGAGCAGCGTGGTGTTGCCGTGGGTCCACGTGTCGATCGGATTGCGGTCCACCATGGGGTATTCGAGGATCTCGTCGGCGGCGGCCAGCAGTTCCGGCACGTTGAGCCACGCGAAACGCCAGTCCGCGAAGAGCGAGACGACCGGCGCGGGGTCGACCGTCCGGTTCCAGTCCGCGTTGGGCCCGGCGAAACCGGGCCCGCGCCGCTCGGCGACGACGTTGATAAGACCGGAGCCGATCGGGTACGCCACGAACTTCTGCTCTGCGTCCCCGGCCATGATCATGGTTCGCCCGTCCAGGAATCCGGGTGCCCGTGCCGTCCCCCGCCACAGGGTCAGCCCGTTCCACAGTGGCGCCCCCTCGCCGGGCCGATGGAGGCGGCGCAGCGCGGAGTGGATGCCGTCCGCTCCGACGATCAGGTCACCAGCGACGCTCACCTCCCCCGCCGCCGTCTCGAAGTGCGCGACGCCGTCGCGGACGCCGACGAGCCGGTGCCCGGTGCGCACCGCGTCGGCGCCCAGCCGTTCCCGTACCACGGCGAGCAGTTCCATCTGGAACCGGCCGCGGTGCACGGAAAGCTGCGGCCAGCGATATCCGGCGTCCAGTCCGCGTGGCTCGCTCCAGATCTGCTGACCGTAGCGGTTGTAGTAGGCAAGCGTGCCGGGTGCGGTGCCCAGCCTTTCCATGCGTTCCCCGAGACCCAATTCGGCCAGCTCGCGGACGGCGTGCGGGAGCAGATTGATTCCGACGCCGAGTGGGCGCAGCGCGGCGGCGCGCTCGTAGACGGTGATCTCACGGAAGCCGGCCCGGTGCAGGCTGAGCGCGGTGGCGAGGCCTCCGATGCCAGCTCCCACGATCACGATTGCCACGTCGTCGCCCTCTCCGCCCCACGCCACCAACCGCACAGTTTGGTGACAAAATCGTCGGCCGTCAAGACGTGTTCACATCGCCATCGGACCACTCGCACCGCTCTGCGATTCGGCCTTTAAGAATTCTTGACAATCAATCGCTGCTGCATGACGCTGATCGACGCGGTCGGATGCTTCCGGCACTCCGTCGACCCCACTTGTCAGGCTGCACAAGCGCTGCGCACGGAAGGGCCCGTCCATGAAGAAGGTCACCGCCCTCGCTGTTCTCGCCGGCGTCGTGATCGCCCTGACCGGCTGCACGGATTCCGATGCCACCGATCCGTCCCCCGGGGCGAGCGGCGACCTGCGGAAGGTCCGCGTGGCGGCGCTGCCGATCAGCGAGACCGCCGCGCTGTGGGGCGGCATCAAGGCGGGCATCTTCCGGGAGCAGGGCCTCGACGTGGAGGTGGTGCCGGCACAGGGCGGCGCCCAGGCCATCCCGGCCCTGATCAACGGCGACATCGACTTCGCCATCGGCCAGCCGTTCGGCCCGTTCCGCGCCGATCTGCAGAACCTCGGCGTGGTGATCATCGGGAACTACGCGTCGTCCTACGCCGACGGCGACGACATCAACGCCGTGGTGGCGTCCGCGAAGTCCGGTATCACCCGGCCGGCCCAGCTCGCCGGACGCAAGGTGTCGGTGAACAGCCTGGGCGCCGCCGGCGATGTCACGATCATGGCAGCGGTCGAGAAGGACGGCGGCGATCCCACCAAGGTCAAGTTCGTCGAGGTGGCTTTCCCGGACGCACCGGCCCAGCTCGCCGCCGGCACCATCGACGCCGCCTGGGTGACCGAACCGTTCATCACCCAGATGCGCAAGCGCGGTGACGTCCTCGTGGTCGCTCCGTACCAGGCCACCGTTCCCGGGCTCACCACCCTGACCACGATCACGTCGAACAAACTGAAGGACTCCGACGCCGAGCTGATCGCGGACTTCTCGGCGGCGATGAAAAAGACGCTCACCTGGGCCAAGGATCCGGCGAACGAGAAGGACCTCCGCCAGGCCATCAAGGACAACCTCGAACTGCCGGAGCCGGTGGCGGACTCGGTACGGCTCCCGGCATTCGGGTGGGAGCTCGACCGGGCCGGCCTGGAGCAACTGGCGACGCTGGCCCAGAAGTACCGCGTCCTCGACCGGCGACCCGACTTCGACCGCCTCATTCAGCAGCAGTAGCCGACCGATGCGCAAGATCCTGCTGGGCGCCGTGGGTCTGCTGGGGTTCCTCGTCGTCTGGCAACTGATCCCGACACTGGGACTGGCCGACCCGCACGACCTGCCGTACGCGACGGACGTGTTCGGGTGGCTGTTCCAGGAGGTCCGCGACCTGGCGTTCTGGCGGCGGCTCCGGCTCACCATGACGTCCTGGGCGATCGGCCTGACGGTGGCGACGCTCGCCGCCGTCGCGCTGGGGACCGTGGTCGGGATGGTGCCGTTCCTGCGTCGCGCCACGCACACGACAGTCGAGTTCCTGCGGCCGGTGCCGTCGGTCGCGCTGATCCCCCTCGCCGTGCTGATGTTCGGCCTGCAGATGCGCGCCGCACTCGTCATCATCGTCTACGCGGCGTTCTGGCAGGTGTTCGTGCAGGTGATCTACGGCGTCGCCGACGTCGACACGGTCGCCCGGGACACCGCGCGGAGCTTCGGCCTCACCCGCTACGAGCGGCTGCGGTATCTCGTCCTTCCGACCGCTCTGCCGTACCTGATGACCGGCCTGCGCCTCGCCGCGACGGTCGCGCTCATCCTGGCCGTCACCGCGGAGATGGTGATCGGTAACCCCGGCCTCGGACGCATGATCGAGCTGTCGCGCTCCGCCGGGGACGCCGTCGGCCTCTACGGCCTCGTCGTGGTCACCGGGCTTCTCGGCGTGGTGGTGAACGTCGTGTTCCGCTTCGCCGAACGCCGCTCGTTGGCCTGGCACCAGTCGGTGCTCGCGGACGAGGCAACCCGATGACCGCCCTCGGGGCGGGCAGGGCCGCCCGGCGCGGCCTCGGCGTCCGGGTCGCCGAGGACGTCCTGTACGCGGTCGGGCTTCCCGTCCTGGCCGTGGGGCTCTGGGCCGTCTGGTCCACCCGGTCGGCCAACCGGTTCCTCGTCGGCCCCCGCCCGCTCCTCGACGCGTTCCGGCAGACCTGGATCGGCCCGGCGTTCGTCGACGACGTGCTGCCCAGCGTGTACCGGCTGCTGGCCGGCCTGCTCGCGTCGATCGTGCTCGGCGTCGCCGGGGGTGTCCTCATCGGCCGGTTCCGCCCGCTACGCGAGATCCTCGAACCGCTGCTGGAGTTCTTCCGCGCGATTCCGCCACCGGTGCTGATTCCGGTCGCGATGCTCCTGCTCGGCATCACCGACACCATGAAGGTCGTCGTCATCTCCTCCGGCGCGATCTGGCCGATCCTGCTGAACACGATCGAGGGCGTCCGGGCGACCGACAGCGTGCTGCTGGAGACCGCCGACTCGTACCGGATCTCCCGGTGGGAACGGGTGTGGCTGCTGATCCTCCCGGCGGCGAGTCCGCGCATCATGACCGGCGTACGGCAGGCGCTCTCGGTGGCCCTGATCCTCATGGTCATCTCGGAGATGTTCGCGTCCTCGGCCGGCCTCGGCTACCGGATCGCCTACTTCCAGCGGAACTACCTCATCGCCGAGATGTGGAGCGGCATCCTCCTGCTCGGCCTCATCGGCGTCCTCCTCGCCGTGGCCTTCGGCGTCGTCGAACGCCGCGTCCTGCGCTGGTACCACGGAATGAGGGAGGTCACCCGTGCCTGACGCGAGTCCGCTGCTGCGGGTCGAGCACCTGCGCAAGGTCTACGCCTCCGGCCGGGGCGAGGTCGAGGCGATCGGGGATCTCAGTTTCACCATGATGCCCGGCGAACTGCTGTGCGTCGTCGGCCCGTCGGGCTGCGGAAAGACCACCCTCCTGAAATGCCTCGCCGGACTGCTCCGGCCCACCAGCGGCCTCGTCACGATGGAGGGATCTCCGGTGACGGGCCCGAGCCCGGCGATGGCAGTGGTGTTCCAGGAGTACGGCCGCAGCCTCTATCCCTGGCTCACGGTCCGGGGCAATGTGGAGCTTCCCCTTCGACACCAGAAGCTCTCCCGCGCCGAACGCGACCGGAGGGTCGCCGACGCCCTTGACGCGGTCGGACTGCCGCAGTCGGCACGCAGCCATCCGTGGCAGCTCTCCGGCGGGATGCAGCAACGGGTGGCCATCGCGCGCGCCATCGCGTACCGACCCGAAGTGCTGATCATGGACGAGCCGTTCGCGGCGGTGGACGCACAGACCCGCGCGGACCTGGAGGACCTCGTACGCGACCTGCACCTGAACCGCCGCATCTCCACTGTCTTCGTGACGCACGACATCGACGAGTCCGTGTATCTGGGCCAGCGCGTGCTCGTCCTGTCCCACTCGCCGACCCGGGTGCAGGAAGACCTCGTGATCGACCTCCCGCCAGAGCGCGATCAGCTCACCACCCGGGCGCTGCCCCGCTTCACCGAGCTGCGGACCCACGTCTACGCGCAGATCCAGCGGGCGAAGCGTGCGCCGGCCTCGGCACCGTGACGCGCCCCGCCGACCCCGGCAACGCCTATTCCCGCCGGCCGGCGACCGGGCCGCCCGGGCCAGTGCGGGTTTTGGCGCGGTACAGGCGGGCACCGGGCCGATCCCTCGCGATGGCCAGACTCCAAGCCCAGATGCAGGAGCCATAGCCGACGACGATGAGGATGGCAGGCTCAGCTGGTGCACGAGCTGTTGGTCCTGACCACCGCGTCCGCCGCCGCGTTCATCCTGGCCGTGCTGTCCGCGGTGGCCGGTTTCGGCGGTGGGGTGCTGCTGTTACCGGTGTTCACCGCCCTGTTCGGGCTGCGCGTGGCCGTGCCGATGCTGACCCTCACCCAACTGTCCAGCAACGCCTCCCGGGTCTGGCTCAACCGCCACCACCTGCGCTGGCCCTTGATCGGCTGGTTCGCCGTCGGCACCGTCCCCTTGTCCATCGCCGGCGGGCTGCTGCTGGCCCACGCCCCCCTCGGCCCCCTCAAGCGCCTGCTCGGCGTGTTCCTCATCGGCGTGGTCATCTGGCGGGGCCTCACCCCACACCCCCGCAAACCCCGCGACCGGACATTCGCCGCCGTGGGCGCGGCCTCCGGCCTGGGATCCGCCCTCCTCGGCTCAGTCGGCCCGCTGACCGCCCCGTTCTTTCTCGCCTACGGCCTCACCCGCGCCACTTACATCGGCACCGAAGCCGCCAGCGCACTCACCATGCACCTCTCCAAAATCGCCGCCTATGGCGCCAGCGACCTGCTCACCCGCACCGTGCTGCTCTACGGTGCCGCCCTCATCCCCGCCACCCTCGCCGGCGCCTGGGTCGGCAAGAAGGTCGTCGGCCGCATCAGCGATCGGCTGTTCGTCCTATTGGTAGAAATCGGGCTACTCGCCGCCGGCGCACTGTTCCTCGCCGGCCTGTGACTCCCGGCCGGTGCAGCTGGTCCGGGTTGTGCCACCGTCGGGCAACCTGACCGTGGCCCAGCAGCAGGTGTGGCTCGGTCCCACCCTCGCCGGCACCCCGGTCACAATCTGGGTCGACACCGACCGGCTGCACGTCCTGACCGCCGACGGCGCCCGCATCAAGTCCAGCCCATCAAGGCTGTCCCAACGCGATCTCGCCCGGCTCCTGGCCGAGGGCGGTGCACCGGCCGGACCGCCTCCGTTGCCGCAGCCCGAACCACGGACCACCGCCGTCGAGGTCGACCGGATCGTCAACGCCTGCGGCGGCATCAGCATCGCCGGCCGGCAGATCAGCGTCGGCATGCCACTCGCCGGTCAACGGGTCCGGATCCGCCTCGACGGCATACTCCTGCACGTCATCGACGACGCCGGGCAGCTGCGCGGCACCTTGCGCTGTCCACTACCGCCCACCGCGCTCGGCCGCATCCGCGACGCCCGCCCAGCGTCCGCAGTCCCGCCGCCAGCGGCCATCCCTGAGGTGGAACGGGTCGTGTCCAGCAACGGCAGCATCCAGGTCGCGGGGCAACGCATCTAGGTCGGCAAGGTCCACGCCCGCAAGTTGGTATCCGTCGCCCTCGACGGGCACACCATCACCGTCTACGACGCCAACACTCCGGTCGCGGCCGTCCCCCGCCGCAGCACCACCAACCTGAACCGCACCAAGGCGCACCACCACATCACCCGACTGGCTGAGACATGAGCCTGAGGTTAGGCGGAGAACCACCCCACGGCCGAGGCGCGGCGGTAATCCGGCCGGCTCGCCCACGCCTGGCTCCACGCTCGCTCCTGCGTCGAGTCGAGACGTCCGTGCCGGGCGGCGTCAGCGTTTTCGCCCAGCAAGCGGTGCAGCGCCGACGCCGCCTCGACGTCCATTGCGCTGATCTCGTGCAGGACATACCGCCGGGGACGACGGTCGAGTGGATAGACCCCCGCGAACCAGAACTCCCGCCCATCCCACCGGGCCAGCCCGTCGATCGCTCCGTCGTAGAAGTCGTCGCACCACAGAATCTCGACGCCGGACAGCTCGACCAAACCGGCCAACACCGACTCCTCGTGCATCAGTAGGTCTCCGTCAGGTTCCTCAGGCACACGCAAAACCTAGCCTTTCTGCCTCCCGGCGCTACCAGCCTTACCGTCGACAGCAGGCACCAGACCTATTCGATCAAGGCCCTGCGCGAAGGGTCCTGCGACGCCGCTTCGTCAACCATCATGGGAGACCAGGCAAAACGCAGCAGCGCGTCCTCCGTCGGCTGATGTGCGGCACGCGTCCGCCAGGTGATCTGCGGCATTCACTCTACTCAACGGGGTTTTGGCGATTTCTTAAACCAGAATGCAGCAGCCCGGCCGCAATCACCACAAAGGAAACGCCGGGGATTATAAAGATTGTTGCACCAACAGGCGTGCGATGAATTCTATCCAAGCCGAGCGTCAAGAATAGGATGCCTGGAGCGAGCGCGGACATGCCCGCAGCAAAGAAGACTCTAGGAACCTTCCTGGCAAAACCCGACGTCCGGGAAGCAAAGAACATTGCCACAAAGGACGTCGCCGTGAGCACCGCCGCGAGTATCGATGCCGATAGAGTTAGGGCGGCTGGCGTTCGGCGAAAGAGACCCACAGCCGCGCCAGCAAGGTAAATCGCAGGCGCTGCAATAATGCCGCCTAGGACATTGACCAAAACATCACGGCCGAACTTGGCAAGCTCTTTTCGGCGCTTGTTCGCTACGGTGCCAATCGAATCGTCATCCACGACGGCATCGTAGCCAAATCTTCTCGGCTGGATAGCCCGTGCCAACCCGTGCACGGGTGCTGGCGATGTGCATCCTCCGGCGATCGTCTGGCATGCCATCGACGTCCTGAGGCTGAGGGATGGTGAGGTGCGCTCGTTCAACGCAGGCAGAATGGCTTACGTGACGAACCCTGATCCAGACGCGGAGTGGTGGACGACGTCGGAGGTCGCTGAGTACCTCGGCGTCCAAGTCGGCACCGTGAGTTCCTACCGGAACCGCGCCAGATGCCGGAGCCTGACAAGACCCTCGGCCGGACCCATCTGTGGCGTCCGCGAACGATTACGTCCTGGCATGAGGGTCGGCCCCGGCTCGGAAGTCGCGCCGCTGACGTTGGCAGCGGGCAGCCCTGGACAGTCCCTTCACCGGCGAAGAGTGGCAGCTCCTCCTGAAGACGCACGCCCAGCGCTTCGAGGATCTACGAGCCTTCCTCCAAGACCATCACCCTTGGCAGAAACTCGTGATCGCGGCCGTGCCGATCGTGATGAGTTCGGACGAATATGCCGCTTGGGTCAGCCGGACCCTCCTGCTGGACGTGGCGCCGTAGGGGCTACGCCCCGGCGCGCGCTCAAACACCTCTCGCACTCCTAGGGAGGATGCGTTTCAGTGCAGGCCTCTTGCGCTGTTTCCACTCGCACGGTGCCGTGCGCCCGGGCACACCGAGCTCAGCCCGCACCGCGTCGTTGAAGATCACACTGGCCTTGCTCAAGGCATCGCTGTGAGCAGAAACGACCTCTCTCAAAAAAGCCAGCGCCTCTTCGGGTTCGTCCTCCAGTGATGCAACAAAGGCTTCGCGGTCCTCCGCGTCAAGTGACTCGACATGTGCACTAAACTCTTTGAGGACATCACCAAGACAACAAAATGCGGCCGCCCATGCGCCCACGGCGGCATCATGCACGAGCGTGGTCGAGATCAGCCTTGTCCTGTTGGTCATGTCATACATGGGCCTGCCATGCTCGAAACCTAGATCCACCTGTTTAGGCCCGTACTTCAGGAAGTCGGAAAGCTCATTCCGGAACGTCTCGAATGCGTCTGTGAACTCTAAGTAGAGCTTGAGGCGTTCGGCGTGCCAGCGATGCAGATCCTCGCGTTTCGCCTTCCACCGTTCGTTGGCCGTGACCACAACCTGGCCGACGAGGACACCGGCAAGAGCCATAGCACCGGATAACGCCGGCACCGCCCACCAAGACGACGTCATTAGCCCCAAAACCCCGGCGGTTAAGTCCTGCAACACTGCTCCGACGGACCCCGATGTTGGCACACCGAGGCAAGTTCCGCCTGCTAGCCAGCCCGTCGGCCTTCGGCCGCACCTTGGTGGAGTGGGTGGGGCCTGCCCGGACGGACGGTGTCGGGATGGCGCCAACCATCCTGGAGTGCCTGAGGGCCCCGCCGGAGGCTCGCCCTGGTCGTCGCCTTCAACATCGGAGCCCCGGATCTGCCACTCACCATGGCGGCCCGGGGCTTCTTCGTATGTCGCGTCGCCAGCGGGGCTGCAACCGTTCGGGGTGCGCCTCGTGCGATTGCGCTAAGAGGCGCGGGGTCCCCGATCGGCGACCGGTCGGTCGGCCCCTGGTCGGCGGCGCGGGCGGCCTGCGAAGCGGGCCGCCTTGATCACGACGGAGATCTACAGCCAGGTTTCGTCGGCGACAACCCGTGAAGCCCTGCGAGCCCACGGCACATCATCAATCGCTCCAGACGGAACTCGCGGCCAGCGCGGCCGGGTTGAGCGCGCACTATCCAGGGTAGGGCCAGCGGCGTTCAGGCAGCAGTTGCGTCGAACCGTCGGCCTCGATCACCCAGGTACGCGGCTCACACAGCGGGTCATCCAGACTGGCGATCTCTCGACCGGCTGGATCTCGGGCCACCAGCCGCATCGAACGCGCGCAACTGCTTCGCAGCGGAATCAATGCCGAGCTCGTGGCAGACACGCTATGGGTGATGGGGACGCCACCCGTCTCCTCAACCGTCAGCTTGCTCGCCAGATGGTTCTCCACTACGAACGTTTCCGCACTACTGTCGGTATCCATCATCGGAACGCCGAACTGTCGTACCCAGCCAACGGCACCGGCGCAAACCACCACCACGACGGTGATGAGCACGGCCAGAGCCCGCCACAAGCGACGTTGCCGGCCAGATTTCGGGGGCGTTGGTGGTGTTGTCATCGTCTCTCCCGCCGGGCGCCCGGAACGGTCGCCAGTTGCGATCCCTCCTCCGAGGGGGACCAGGTCAGCCTCGGCGACGCTCCAATGTCCCGGCCGTCGACGGCGAGTATCGCGGTGAACGGCGCACCCTGCGCTCTCCCGCCTGGCGCGCGGTCTGCCATTAAGTGTTGCGTTGAACGAGTTCCGGCACAGTACAGGTCGGGGTCCGGGTGCTCGGCGCCATCGTGCCCGGCGCCGGCCCACTGCGCCTGCCCGCACCGCGCACCGCCGCGCTGCGGCTGGTCATGGCCGGCTGAGCGACCGCTCCCGCTCCGGTCAGCCAGCCCCGAAGCAGACGAACGCCGCCGCGGTGGCCCGGGCCGGACCGTCGCCCGCCGCACCGAACGCCCACTGCGCGTCGGCGAGGGCTCGCGCCGGGCCGGCACCCGCCCGCATCCGCGCGTGCAGGTCCAGCATCAGTGCCGTGGTGGGCTCGGCCGGCACGGGCAACACGGTCGCGATCAGGCACCGGGTGCCGAGCGCCAGGAGCACCGCGGTGAACCCCATGACCTCGTCGCCGGGGCGTAGCCCGGTCAGGCCGGAGTCACAGGCGGAGAGCACCACGCAGCCGGGCGGCCGGGCGACCGCCTCCCACTCGTAAGCGAACAGCGGCCCGTCGGCCAGTTCCAGGGTGGAGAACTGTGGGTTGTCCGCGCGGAACGTGCCGTGGGCGGCGATGTGCACCAGCCCCGCCCCGTCCAGCGCGGCGGTCAACGCCGCGGCGGTGGCGTCGGGCCCGGTGAGCCGCCGCGCCCCGGGCAGGACCTGGGCGAGCCGGCATACCTCGGTGTGCCCGGCCGGCAGGCGCGGGCCGGCGGCCAGGACCGGCGGCCCGGCCGGCAGCTCCCGCCGATCCGCCCCGAGCCAGGCGGTGGCCGAGGGGGCGACGGTCACCGGACGCCCCGCGCAGGTGGGCAGCGCCGACCAGGGCACCGCGTGCAGCGCCCCGACCGGGACGATCACCAGGGCCCGGTCGGCCAGCCACCGCCGCAGCGGGGCGAATAGCAGCCGGTCCAGGGCCGCCGCCGCGTCGCCGGCCCCCGCCCGCGCGGCGGCCGCGTCGCCGGTGGTGACCAGCCGGCGCAGGGCGAACCGGTGCCGGCGGGCCAGGTCCGCCGCGGCAGCGAGCGGGCCCAGGTCGTGCAGGCTGGCCCGGCCGTCGCGGACCAGCACCGCCCGGATCCGGTCGCCATGGGCCACCAGCTCGACCAGCACCCGGGAGCCGAGCCGCGCGGCCAGCGCGCCCACCCCGGGCGGGGCCAGCACGGGGCCCCCACCGGGCACCCGCCGGGCCAGGTCCCGGATGCGCTGCTCCAGCCGGGCCTGCCGGCCGCGCAGGGCGGTTGCCGGGCGGCCGGCCAGCACCTCGTCTTCGAGCAGGCCGCTGACCAGTCGGAGCTCAGCGAGCGCCGCCACCAGGTCGGGGTCGGCCGGAGGCCGGGCCGGCCGGGCCCGCAGCGCATTGGCCCGCCACCGCTCCGCCCACGCCAGGACCCGCCCCGGCGCGCCCGCCCGGACCGCGATGTCGAGGCCCTCGGCCGCCAATTCCTGACCGTACGCTCCACTGTGGGCACGCAGCTCCGTGGCGCCGAGCGACATGCGGTGCCGGTCGAGCACGACCAGCCCGCGGCGCAGCGCCTGGGCGGCCCCGGGTTCGTCCCCGTCGAGCCGGCGCGACAGGGCCAGGGCGTACCAGCCCTGTGCTCGCCGGTCGGCGGTGCCGCGACGGCGGGCCCGGGCGGCCACCGCCAGCAGGTTCCGGGCCCGGCCTGGCCGTCCCAGCGCGGCGGCCACCAGGCCGGCCTCGATCCGGGTGGTCAGCGCCGGACCCGGCCACCCGGTGGCGTCGAGCTGATCGGCGGTACGCACCATGGCGGTGAACAGGGGTGCCGAGCGGGTGCCCCGGCGGTACTCGGCGCGCAGCTCGACGTGCCGGGCGAAGACGGCCCAGGTGCGCCGGCCCTGGCGACGGAACCGGGCCCGGGCCGCGGCGGCGGCCTCGGTCGCGGTATCCAGGTCCGCGGCGAGCAGCGCCGCGCGGGCCCGGGCCAGCAGCGCCTCGGCGAGGTCGGAGGCCATGCCCCGGCGCCGCAGTTCCCGGACGGCCGCCGTCGCGACCACCACCGCCTCGTCGACCAGCGGCACCGACAGCAGCAGCTCAACGCGGTCCAGCAGCAGCGCCGGCCGGGGTACGGCGAGCCGCCGGTACTCCTCGTCGACCGTGGCGAAGCAGCGCAGCGCGCCGGCGATGTCGCCGCGCTGGCCGGCCGCGATGCCGCAGTTCCAACGGGCGTCGGCCGCCGCGAGGTCCAGGCCCAGCCGTTGGAAGGCGGCTGCCGCGCGGGACAGGTCGTCGTCGGTGCCGCCGGCGGCGCCCCGGTGGGCGTTGAGCAGCCCCCGGTTGTTGCGCGCCCGCGCCTCCAGCAACAGATCACCCTCGCGCAGGGCGATGTCGACGGCCAGGCCGTAGTCGCGTACCGCCTCGTCGTAGCGACCTCGGTAGTGCAGCACTACGCCCCGCTGCATCCGGGCCCGCCCCGCGTCGGCACCGACGAGCTGCGGCAGCGCGGCGGTCACCGCGCGCAGCGCCGCAGCGGTGTGGCCGGCGTTGGCCAACACGTAGCCCAGGCTCATCCGGGCCAACGCCCGGTTCCGGGGCGTGCCGGCGGCCCGGACCGCGCGGCGCAGGTGGCGCAGGGCGCCGGACAGGTCGTTGAGCTCTCGCAGGGCCAGACCGACGGCCCGCTCAGCGGTGGAGCGCTCGTCGGCCCCGGCCGTGGGCGCGGCGGCCAGCACCCGCTGGGCGATCGCGATCGCCTCGCGCGGGTAGCGCTGGACGGCGTCAAGCGCCGCCTGAGCCGTGCCGGCACCGGAACCGGTGCTGTCGGGCATGCCCCACAGAGTCCCCGAACTGATGCCCAGCCGTCAATGTCTCTGCGGGCCTGTCGGGAATCTGCACCCACCATTAACGCCATTGACACGCACCTATGCTTTGGAAGAATCGACGACACCCGGGAAACGTGGCCACACCGGCCAGTGGCGGGCGCTTCTGCCGACCGCATGGAGGACCCGTGTCGCCTGACCATCCCGCCGCGCCGCGCCCGGCCGGCCAACTGTCCCGACGGCGACTGCTGGCCGCGTCCGCGCTGGCCGCCGCAGCGTCGTTCGCCGTCGGGTCCCGTGCGGCCCCGGCCCGCGCCGGCAGCGGGGACGACGACGCCTACCAGCGCGCCTTCGACGAGGCGCTGGCTGCCGACAAGAACGTCCGCCGGCACACCACACCGGGCCGGGAGTTCCTCTACCGGCCACGGCAGCTGCTCGCCGCCGACGCCGACGCCCAGCGGGTCACCGCCTGGCTGCGTGCCCGCGGACACGTGGTGGCCGTGGGCGACGGCTTCGCCGGGGTCACCCGGCTGCTCTTCGACCGGGAGACCGACGTTCCCGCGCTCGTGACCAAGCTGCGCGACCCCCAACAGTGGCCGGGGCGGCCGGTGCCGAATGTGCAGCCGCACCACGTGCTGCTGGGCTGCGGCAACATCATGGGCAACCCGGGCAGCCCGCCCACGACGGTCGCCGCGCTGCCGCCGCCGGACCCGGCCCGGCTGGGTGAGGGCGCCAGGGTGACCGTCGGGATCTGCGACACCGGCATTTGGCGGCAGGCCGGCGGCTACCACCCACAGTGGCTCGGCGGGGCGTACCTGCCGGAGGTCGACGACGAGGACCCGCTCTACGTGCACACCGACGTACTCGCCCCGCAGGGCGGGCACGGCACCTTCATCGCCGGCGTGGTTCGGCAGGCCGCGCCGGGAGTCCGGGTCGACCCGGAGCAGGCGTTGACCGCCACCGGCATTGGCGACGAGGCGTCGGTGGTGGCCGCGATGGCCCGGCTCGCGCCGGCGGTGTCCGTGGTCAACCTGTCGCTGGGCGGATTCACCCAGGACGACAGGCCGTCGCTGCCCCTGGCCAACGCCGTGGCCGCGCTACCCGCGACGAACGCCGTGGTCGCAGCGGCGGGCAACGCCGGCACCAGCCGGCCGATCTGGCCCGCCGCGCTGGGCCAGGTCGTTGCGGTGGCGGCGGTCAGCCAGGGCTCCGGTGGCGTGGTGCCGGCCACCTACAGCGGGTACGGGCCGTGGGTCGACGTCTGCGCGGTCGGCGAGCGCCACAGCACGTACGTCGAGGGGCAGATGCCGCTGCCGGGCCGCCCGACCCGGGTGTTCCATGGCTTCGCCACCTGGGCCGGTACCTCGTTCGCCACGGCGCACGTCTCCGGTCGGCTCGCCGCCCTGATGACCGCCGGCGGCCTGAGCGCCGACGCGGCCCGGCTGGCGCTGCTCGCGGCGCCGCGCTGGCACCCCGACTACGGCGTGCTCGTCGAATGAGCGACCGGGCCGCGAGCCGATCAGCAGCACCGTGCGGTGGCCCCGGCCGGTGCCGGGTGCAGCGTTGCCGCGGCGGGAACGAGCGGCCGCGAGCGACGGAGCAGTGCCGCACCAGCCGGCGGACGGCGTCGCCGTGACCGACCCGAGCGCAACCGACCTGGTGACCGCCGCGGCGGGCGGGGACGAGTCGGCGTGGGTGGAGCTGGTCCACCGGTACACCCCGCTCGTCTACTCGGTGATCCGGTCCTACGACCTGAGCCGCGCCGACGCCGCCGACGTCAACCAGACCGTCTGGCTGCGTCTCGTCGAGCAGCTGAGCCGGGTACGCGACCCGCAGGCGCTCGCCTCCTGGCTGGCGACCACGGCCCGGCGCGAGTGCTATCGGATGTCCCGCCTCGGCCGTCGCACCCAGCTCTTCGACCCGTACGATGACGCGCTGGACGCGTACCATGGCTTCTCCCGCACGGCGGACGTGGCGGCCCCCGACGAGGAGCTGCTGCGCGCGGAGCGGCGGCAGGCACTGCGGGAGGGCTTCGCGCAGCTGCCACCGCGCTGCCAGAAGCTCCTGGCCCTGTTGACCGCCGACCCGCCGGCCAGCTACCGGGAGATCGCCGAACGGCTGAGCGTGCCGGTCGGCAGCATCGGGCCGACCCAGGCCAGATGCCTGCGTCGGCTACGGGACTGCCCGGCGCTCGCCCCGTTTCTCGGAACGGCCGCAACCCGGACGAACGGAGGTGAACGCGATGGAGCCGTTGCCGCCGGCCGATGACGCGGCCCTGACCGCCGAGCTGGGTGCGGCGCTGCGGGAGGTCGGGTCGGTCCCGGAGGAGTTCCTGACCGCCGCGCGGGCGGCGTTCGCCTGGCGAAACGTTGACGCGGAGGTGGCGCTCGCCGAGCTGACGTTCGACTCGGCGTGCGACGCGGCGCCCGCGCTGACCCGGTCGGCCGAGTCAACGCGGACGCTGTCGTTCCGCAGTGCCGTGGTGACGCTGGAGATCGAGGTGACCGATGCCGGCATCGTCGGTCAACTCGCCCCGCCCCGAGGGGGGCGGGTGTCCGCGCAGACCGCCTCGGGCACGTACGCGGAGGCACCGGTCGACGCGGTGGGCTTCTTCTCGCTGGGCGCTCCCCCGCCCGGCCCGGTCCGGCTGCGCGCCCACACCGACGGCTACTCGGTGGCCACCACCTGGGTTTCGCTGCGCTGACCCACCGTCCACCCGGGACAGCGGCGCGCACCCGGGACGCCCAGAGCGTCCCGGCGAGCGCGCGGCGACGGGGGTCGCGGGCTGCCCAGGCCCACGACCCCCGCTGGTGGCCGGGGCTACTGCTTCCCGACGCTCATCAGGTACTCCACACCACCGAGGTCGGTCCGCTCCGCGCCGCTCGTGTCCGGACCGAACTGGGTCACATCGAGCGCGAACTCCTTGTCCGAGGCGACCGCGGCCGCGAAGGTGAGGGAGAACTCGACCCGCTCACCCGGTTCCAGCAGCAGGTTGCCGAGGCGGGCCTTCGCCGGTTCGACGACCTCCAGCTGGTTCCTGCCGACCTCGCGTATGCCGGTGCCGACCTTGCCACCGGCCTGCCACCGCTCGAACAGGGTCGGCCCGAGGTCGACGACGACCCGGCCGCCCACGCCCTGAATCGGCTCCCCCGGCTGCGTGAAGACCAGGTCGTTCTTGGTCGCCACCCGGAGCGAGTTGCCGATGGCGAACGGCCGCACGACCGGCGTCCCGCCCGCGACGAGCCGCACCGAGTCGACGTTGCGCCAGGCGATGTTGTTGTTGTTGCGGGTGTTGGTGCTGATGTCCGGACCCTCGAAGGTCATCGGATCGGTGGACGACACCCACCTGGCCAGCAGGCAGAAGTGGCCCGGTCCGGGCACCCCGGTCCACGGGATCGTCACGGTCGTGGTGCCGGCGAAGACGGTCACGTTCATCGCGCCGATCTGGGTCCAGTGCGTCGGCCAGACGGCACCGCCACCCGGCGTCGTCCGGTAAATCCGCAGCACGCCGCTGCCGGTGCCGGAACCGTACGGGCCGGGGTTACGCAGCTTGATGAAGATGTAGTTGGTGACGCCGACGATCGGGTTCTGGCTGACGGCACACTCGACGGCGGTCGGGCAGACCTTGATGTCGGGGCTGGCCCACAGCGGGTTGAGCGAGTGGGGTTGGACGCCGACGTCGGCGGTGACGTCCCGGATGTAGACGTCGGTGCGGGCCGCCGCGGCCTTGTCCTGCCGCGCGTCGACCGGCGCGGCGGCGGCCGTGGTGACCGCCAGCAGCGCGGCCAGCGCCGTGCCGGTAAGCACGGCCAGCGCCGAGCGGCGGACGTATCTTCCTACGTTGCCCATGACAGGCTTCTCCCATCGTCGAGGGACCGCCGACCCGCGTTGTCTCCTACCGGGCCGACGCGATGACGTTGTTCAGGAGCGCGGCGCGGCGCGGTTGATACGCCCGGCGGGACCCGTCACCGTCAGATGGAGCGAGGAACGACCAATTAGACGAGTATCGATATTTCCCCGGCCGGCCCGATGCTGTCGGAGGGTGTCGGTACGCTTCGCCGGCACGTCGATGTGGATCGCCTCGACCACAGTGGTGCCGATAGCGCACATCGGGTCGAGCACCAAGTCCGCTGGTCGCGTGTAGGCGGTGACGGCGTGCGCGGCGATCGCCGGGAGCATCCGCGCCGAGCGCCGCACGGACTCGCGGACGTACCGGCCGCGGCGCTGGACCGGGCCGGTGGACTGGGCGGTCGCCCACACCGACAGGCCTTGGGGGCCGGCAGCAGCCCGACGACGTCCGATCGGGCTGGCGCTCGTGGAGGCAGTCGTCGTGCTCTGCTCGTCGGGGTTGCCGACACTGTCTGCGCGGTGCTTAGCCACGGCGACCACCGCCCTCGCGCCCGCCCTGCTGGGCTTGGCTCAACACCATGGGCTGGTGCTGCGGCGTGTGCTCACTAAAGTGGTGTCGGCTCCGCGCCGCGCCGTGGTGCGCTGACACCCTCAAACCGGTGTTTGTGAGACCCCCAGGCAACCAACACGGATCGGTGACCTGCTGTTTCAACTGCGCTGAGCTGTCGGATGGGTCCCACGGTGTCCATGCTCGTCCGTCGGCGTCTAACCCGATCGTCACCCGGTTAGTCACTCACGCCTCGCGCCTGCGGCTCTGCTCCCTCACCTCTGCCGCGCAACTGAGCAACGACCTAGCCAGCGACTCGGCCCGGTCCGCCGACAACCACAGCGAGCCGTGCGGCACGTCGTCATCGGGACCGGCCAACCCTTCGGTCAGAGTCTCCGCTGGCACTTCGACGTCTAACCGAACGAAATGATGCCCCCTGCTGTAGTCGACGAAGGCATCCAGGTACCGGTCATCATCGAAGGTCACCGCCGCATGCTGCCACGACAGCGATCCCCACTTCACCTTCTACCGCTTCGTCCCGAAGGAACCATTAGCCGTTGGTGATCTGCGCCAACAGCAGACGGGAGCAGTCGAGCAGTACGTAGGAGTCCACAGACGTCCGTGCCTTGCTCGCGCTCGTCGTCACTCAGTTGGTCACCCAGGTACGACAAAGGGGCCGTCTCGATCTTCCGAGATGGCCCCTTACCTGCGTCGGGACGGCCGGATTCGAACCGACGACCCCTTGACCCCCAGTCAAGTGCGCTACCAAGCTGCGCCACGTCCCGCCCCCGCAGAGTTCCCCCTGCGACAGCCGGTACAGCTTAGCGCAGCACTCCTGCCCCGTCCGCACAGGCCCCACCCGCGTTGTCGGAGCGGAGAACCACCCCACAACCCCTAAAGCGTCCTAGGAGGGTGGGTCAGGCGAGAACGCCTGACCCACCCTCGAAGAGAAGCGAGTTACCCGTGCGCCTTGCCCCGGCCACCGGGGCCGAGCTTCTTGCGGGGGCGTACGGAGATCTCGATGGGGCTGCCCTCGTACCCGAACTCCTCGCGGAGTTTGCGCTCGACGAACCGCTGGTATCCGGCGTCGAGCGGGCCCGTGGTGAAGAGCACGAACCGCGGCGGCGCCACCCCGGCCTGCGTGGCGAACAGGATGCGGGGCGCCCGTCCACCGCGCACCGGGTGCGGGGTGGCCTGCACGAGCGCGGTGAGCCACTGGTTGAGGTGCGCGGTCGGTACGCGCAGTTCCCAGCTCGCCAGGGCCTTGTTGAGGGCCGGGGCCAGCTTGTCGACTGCGCGGCCGGTCATGGCCGACAGGTTCAGCCGGATCGCCCAGGGGATGCGGCGCAGCTCGCGGTCGATCTCCTTGTCCAGGTAGTACCGGCGGTCGGCGTCGACCAGGTCCCACTTGTTGAACGCGATGACCAGCGCTCGGCCGGCCTCGGTCACCATCGTGAGGATCCGCTGGTCCTGCTCGCTGATCGGCTCGCTGGCGTCCAGGAGCACGACGGCCACCTCGGCGGCCTCGATCGCGCCGGCGGTGCGCAGGCTGGCGTAGTACTCGGTTCCGCTGGCCTTGCCGACCCGCTTGCGCAGACCGGCGGTGTCCACGAGCTGCCAGGTCTGGCCGCCGATCTCGACCAGGCTGTCGACCGGGTCCACTGTGGTGCCGGCGACCGAGTCGACAACCGCCCGATCTTCGCCGGAGAACCGGTTGAGCAGACTGGACTTGCCCACGTTCGGCCGGCCGACCAGCGCCACCCGGCGCGGCCCGCGCGGCCGGTTCTCGACGATCGCGGGGGCTTCCGGCAGCGCGGCGAGGATGGCGTCCAGCAGGTCACCGGAGCCGCGCCCGTGCAGCGCGGACACCGGGAACGGCTCGCCGAGGCCGAGCGACCACAGCGACACGGCCTCCATCTCGATGGAGTTGTTGTCGGCCTTGTTGGCCACCAGGATGACCGGCTTGGCGCTGCGGCGCAGCATCTTCACCGCGGCCTCGTCCACGTCGGTGGAGCCGACCATCGCGTCGACCACGAAGAGGACCACGTCGGCGGTGACCACCGCCGTCTCGGCCTGCGCGGCGATGGCCGCCGCGCGGTCCTTCGCGTCCGGCTCCCAACCGCCGGTGTCCACCACGGTGAACGACCGGCCGTTCCACTGCGCGTCGTACGGCACGCGGTCCCGGGTCACGCCGGGAATGTCCTCGACGACCGCCTGCCGGCGGCCGATGATCCGGTTGACGAGCGTCGACTTGCCCACGTTGGGACGGCCGACGACCGCGACCACCGGCTGCGGGCCGGTCGGCTCCTCGACGACGAGGTCCGGCTCGCGCAGCTCGACCCAGGAACCACCCTCGCTCATGCCACTCCCCGCTCGGTGAGCAGGTCACGCAGCCGGGCCACGACCTCGTCGATGCCCAGCTCGGTGGTGTCCAGCACGACGGCGTCCGAGGCCTGGGCCAACGGGTTGACCTTGCGGGTCGAGTCGAGTTTGTCGCGGCGGGCCAGGTCGGCGGCGGTGGCCGCCACGTCGGAGGCGTCCTCGGCGCTGCGCCGGGCCGCGCGGGCCGCCTCGGAGGCGGTCAGGAAGACCTTCAGGTCGGCGTCCGGCGCCACGACCGAACCGATGTCCCGGCCCTCGACCACCATTCGGCCCGCGTTGACGATCATCTCGCGCTGCCGGGCGACCAGCAGCTCACGGACGGCTGGCACGGCGGCGACGGCGGAGACCGCCTGAGTCACCTCGGGCCCGCGGATCTCCGCGTCCACGCTCACGCCGTCGACGGTCACGCCGTACCCCTGGGGGTCGGTGCCGATGCGCAGGTCGGCCTCGCCGGCGACCTTGGCCACCGACGCGGCGTCCGTGAGATCCACGCCGGAGCGCAGCACGGCCCACGTGATCGCCCGGTACATCGCCCCGGTGTCCAGGTAGCGCGCACCGATGCCGGCGGCGAGCCGCCGCGACACGGTGGACTTACCCGAACCGGACGGCCCGTCCACAGCGACCACACATCGCTCGGCCCGTACGTTTTCCTCCACCGTGTCCTCCTCAGCCCGTACCTCGCGGATCGCCCGGTGCTGGCGCCGCAAGCGGTTGTCCATCGTCATCCATCATGCCCGGGGCCCCTGGCGCACCCACGCGCGCCGCCGCCCGAGGCGACCCACGCCACCCTCCGGCGGCCGCTTCCCGGCCGCTGCGGAGCCTACCGGCAGCCGTACCCCGAAGCCCGGGGGTCAGTCACCCACCGCGCGGAACAGGGCGGCGACCTCCGCGTTGGTCAGGCGCCGCAGACGCCCGGTGCGCAGGTCGCCCAACCGGATCGGACCGATGGAGGTACGCACCAGACGGGTGACCGGGTGCCCGACCTCGTCCATCAACCGCCGGACGATGTGCTTGCGCCCTTCGTGCAGGCTCAGCTCCACCTGGGCGCTCTTGCCCAGGGTGCCCACCACCTTGAACGAGTCGACCTTCACCGGCCCGTCCTCCAGCTCGACGCCCGCGAGGAGCCGCTTGCTCAGGTTGCGCGGGATCGGCCCGACCACCTCGGCCAGGTAGGTCTTCAGCACCTCGTACGAGGGGTGCATGAGCTTGTGCGCGAGGTTGCCGTCGTTGGTGAGCAGCAGCAGGCCCTCGCTGTCCGCGTCGAGCCGCCCGACGTGGTAGACCCGCTGGTCCAACCGCCGGCCGATGAACTCGGCCAGTTCGGTGCGCCCCTTGTCGTCCGACATGGTGGTCACCACACCGCGCGGCTTGTTCATCGCCACGTAGACCAGGCGGACGTCGACCTGAAGGCGCTCGCCGTCCACGTGGATCACGGACGTGGCGGGGTCGACCTTGTCGCCGAGCTTGGCGACCCGCCCGTCCACGGTGACCCGGCGCCGGAAGATCAGGTCCTCGCAGGCACGCCGGGAACCCACGCCGGCGGCGGCGAGCACCTTCTGCAGGCGTTCCGCGCCCTCGTAGACGGGGGCGTCGGACTTCGGGGAACGGTTATCGGGTCGCATCGGCAAGCTCTTCTACGTCGTCGGGCAGGAAGGGTGCGAGAGGTGGCAATTCGTCGACGGTGTTCAGCCCGAGCTTCTCCAGGAACAGCGTGGTGGTCCGGTACAGGAACGCCCCGCTGTCCGATTCGGTGCCGCACTCCTCGACGAGGCCGCGAGTGACCAGCGTACGGATGACGCCGTCGCAGTTGACACCCCGGATGGCCGAGATCCGCGACCGGGTCACCGGCTGCTTGTACGCGACCACGGCCAGGGTCTCCAGAGCCGCCTGGGTCAGCCGCACGGACTGCCCGTCCAGGACGAACCGCTCGACGTACGTAGCGTATTCCGGCCGGGTGTACAACCGCCAACCGCCGGCGGCCCGGCGCAGCTCGAACCCGTTCCCGGCGGCGGTGTAACCGGCGGCGATCTCGTCGAGCACCGGCCCGATCCGCTCGGCCGGCTGCTCCAGCACCTGGGCCAGAACCAGCTCGCTGACCGGTTCGTCCACCACCAGGAGGATCGCCTCCAACGCGCCGCGCAGCTCGGCGTCGGGCAGCTCGGGCGCGGGCTCCGGCACGACCGCCGGCCGCCGTCGCCCGACGGGCTCCCGCCGGGGTACGCCCCGAGCCGCGCCCGCCGCAGCGGGCTCCGCAGCCTCAGCGGGCGCGTCGGCCTCCGGCACGACCGGCTCGGCGGGCACGACCGGCTCAGCGGTCTCGACCGGCTCAGCGGCCTCGACCGGCTCAGCGGCCTCGACCGGCTCGGTGGTCTCGACCGGCTCGGTGGACTCGACCGGCTCGGTGGACTCGATTCGCTCAGCGGCCCCGACCGGCTCGGGGGGCATGAGCGGCTCGGGGGGCATGAGCGGCTCGGCGGGCACGACCGGCTCGGCGACCACCACTGGCTCGTGGGGTGCGACCGGCTCGGCCGGTTCACCGACGGCTGCGTCGGTGGATTCAGCTTCGGCTTCGGCCTCGGCAGGTGCGGTGGGGGCCGGTGGGCGGGGGCGTTCCCACGGGGGAACCCAGGCGGCGGCCTGGTCGGCCAGGGAGTCCCGGCGCTCCTCGTCACTCATCCCGCGCACCCTCCGTCGCTTCCGTTTCGGCCGGTCCGCCGGCCTCCTCCCCCGCCGCCACCGGCTCCGGGCCGGGAGGCGGGTCGGCGTCGGCGGGTGTGCCGGCGTACTCGTCGACGTGCAGTTCGGTCTCGCCGTCGGTGGGCCCGGTCCAGCGCACGGTCAGCTCCTCCAGGGCCTGCTCCTGCACGAAGGCCACCAGACCCTCCCGGTACAGCTCCAGCAGCGCCAGGAACCTCGCCACCACCTCCAGGGTGGCCTCGCAGTCGGCGCAGAGCAGCGAGAACGTCGCCGTGCCGGCCCGGCGCAGCCGGGCGGTGAGGATCGCCGCGTGTTCCCGCACACTGACCCGCACCATGTGCACGTGGGCGATGGACACCTCCGGCGTCACCTTCGGGGTCATCGCCTTCACGGCCAGTTTCAGCAGCCGCTGCGGGCCGATGCCGAGCACCAGGTCGGGCAGCGCCTCGGCGTAGCGGGGCTCCAGACTCACCGCCCGGGGATAGCGCCGGCCGCCGACCGCTTCCAGCTCGGCGATGTGTGCCGCCGCCTCCTTGTACGCCTTGTACTGCAGCAGCCGGGCGAAGAGCAGGTCCCGGGCCTCCAGCAGGGCGAGGTCCTCCTCGTCCTCGACGTCGGCGGCGGGCAGCAGCCGGGCGGCCTTCAGGTCGAGCAGGGTCGCGGCGATGAGCAGGAACTCGCTGGCCTCGTCCAGGTCCCAGTCGTCGCCCATGGCGCGGATGTAGGCGATGAACTCGTCGGTGACCGTGTGCAGGGCCACCTCGGTGACGTCGAGCTTGTGTTTGCCGATGAGTTGCAGCAGCAGGTCGAAGGGGCCGGTGAAGTTGGCCAGTCGCACCGTGAACCCGGCGGGCTGCGCACCGTCGACCACGGCCGGATCGGCGGTGTCGGGCGGGTGCAGGGGTGGCGCGGTCACCGCACGACCGTAGTCCACGAGACGGGCACCGGGACTTCCGGCTACCGCTCCGACTGGGCGGCGATCACCTCGCGGGCCAGCTGACGGTAGTTACGCGCCCCGGAGGAGGCCGGGTCCATCGTCGTGATGGGGGCACCGGCCACGGTGGACTCCGGGAACTTCACCGTCTTGGTGATGACCGTCTGGTAGACCTTGTCGCCGAACGCCTCGACCACCCGCTGGAGCACCTGACGGCAGTGGGTGGTGCGGCTGTCGTACATGGTGGCGAGAATGCCTTCGAGCTCCAGGTCGAAGTTGAGCCGTTCGCGCACCTTGTCGATGGTGTCCAGCAGCAGGGCCACACCGCGCAGGCTGAAGAACTCGCACTCGAGCGGGATGAGCACGCCGTGCGCGACGGTCAGCGCGTTGATCGCCAGCAGGCCGAGGGACGGCTGGCAGTCGATCAGGATGTAGTCGTACTCCTTGCGGACCGAGCGCAGGACCCGGGCCAGGGCCATCTCGCGGGCGACCTCGTTGACGAGCTGGATCTCGGCGGCGGAGAGGTCGATGTTGGCCGGTAGCAGGTGCAGGCCCGCGACGTCGGTCTTGATGAGGACGTCCTCGGCGGTCACGTCGTCCTGCATGAGCAGGTTGTAGACGGACAGGTCGAGGTTGTGCGGGTTGACACCCAGGCCCACCGAGAGCGCGCCCTGCGGGTCGAAGTCGACGAGCAGCACCTTGCGGCCGTACTCCGCGAGGGCCGCGCCCAGGTTGATGGTGGTGGTCGTCTTGCCGACGCCACCCTTCTGGTTGGCCATCGCGATGATGCGCGCCGGACCGTGCCGATCAGTGGGCATCGGCTCGGGGATGGGCTTGCGCATCGTGTAGGCGGCCGGGTCGGCCGGACCCAGATCGTTGCCGAGCGCGGCCTGCTGCTCGCGGAGCTCCGACGTCCACGTCTCGGCACGGTCACCGTTGCCAGCCATGTGCTCGTTGCCCCCTCCCGACGACCCACCCGGCGTCGGAGCCGTCCGACGTCCTTCGCGGCGCCGCTGCGCACCCCGGTCGTGTCGCCCCAGGAGGTCCGCGCCGATGCCGACTGTACGCCACCGACCAGCAGGGCGTTCGGCACCGGCCCGGCGTGTCGGGACCGACCCCGACCGGGGCGTCAGTCCCGGGCGCGCGGGTGGGCGGTGGCGTACACCTCGCGCAGCCGTTCGACGGTGACGAGGGTGTAGACCTGGGTGGTGGTCACCGAGGCGTGACCGAGCAGTTCCTGGACGACCCGCACGTCGGCGCCACCGTCGAGCAGGTGGGTCGCGTACGAGTGGCGCAGCGTGTGCGGGGACACCGCCGACGGTCCCTCGACCGGCAGGCCGGCGCGGGCGGCGGCGTGCCGCAGGATCATCCAGGCGCCCTGGCGGGACAGCGCGCCGCCCCGGGCGTTGAGGAACACCGCCGGGGTGCCCCGGCCGGCGGCGGCCAGCGTCGGGCGGGCCCGGACCAGGTAGGCGCGGACCGCGTCGACGGCGTACCCGCCGATCGGGACGAGTCGCATCCGGCCGCCCTTGCCGCGCAGCAGCACGGCGCCCTCGTCGACGTCCAGGTCGTCGATCGCCGCGCCGACCGCCTCGGAGATCCGCGCGCCGGTGCCGTACAGGAACTCCAGCAGCGCCCGGTCGCGCAGCGCGAGCGACGCGCCGTCACCGGTCGCGGTGACCGGCCCGGTGGTCTCCAGCAGGCGGGAAACGTCGTCGACTCCCAGCGCGCGGGGCAGCCGGCGCGGCGGGGTGGGCGGGCGGACGTCGCGGCTCGGGTCGGCGCCGGCCAGCCCCTCCCGCACGGCGAACCGGTGCAGGCCACGAACCGCGCTGGCCGCGCGGGCGGCCGACGACACGGCCAGGGGCGGGTGGTCGTCGTCGCCCGCGCGTAGTCGGGCCAGGTGCGACTCGACGACGCCGGGGGCGACCGACGCGAGGTCGGCGACGCCGACCTCGGCCAGGGTCGTGAGATAACGGTCCAGATCCCGGCGGTACGAGGCGAGGGTGTTCGCGGACAGGCCGCGCTCGACGGTGAGGTGGTCGAGGTACCCGCGGACGGCACGGCGCAGGGCCGGCGCGGGTTCGACGCCCGCACCGGCCCGTTCGACAGTGGAGTCGGTCAGCCCAGCACCTCGGCCAGCGGGAGCACGGGCATGCCGTGCGCCTCGGCGACCGGGCCGTAGGTGACCTGGCCGTCGTGGGTGTTCAGGCCCAGCGCCAGCGCCGGGTCGGTGCGCAGGGCGTCGCGCCAGCCCTGGTTGGCCAGTTCGAGGGCGTACGGCAGGGTGACGTTGGTCAACGCGTAGGTGCTGGTGTTCGGCACCGCGCCGGGCATGTTCGCCACGCAGTAGAAGATCGACTCGTGCACCTTGTAGACCGGGTCGGCGTGCGTGGTGGGCCGCGAGTCCTCGAAGCAGCCACCCTGGTCGATGGCGATGTCGACGAGCACGCTGCCCGGCTTCATCCGGGAGACCAGCTCGTTGGAGATGAGCGTCGGGGCCTTCGCGCCGGGCACCAGCACCGCGCCGATGACCAGGTCGGCGTCGAGGACGGCCCGCTCGATCTCGTACGCGTTGGAGGCGACGGTCTGCAGGTGCCCCCGGTAGATGGCGTCGGCCTGGCGCAGGCGGGCCACGTTCTTGTCCAGCAGCAGCACCTCGGACTGCAGGCCCAGGGCGATGGCGGCGGCGTTCATGCCGGAGACGCCGGCGCCGATGACGACGGTCTTCGCCGCGTACACGCCGGAGACGCCGCCGGGCAGCACGCCCCGACCACCGCCGGTCCGCATCATGTAGAACGCGCCCACCTGCGGGGCGAGCCGGCCCGCCACCTCGGACATCGGCGCGAGCAGCGGCAGCGACTTGTCGGGCAGCTCGACGGTCTCGTACGCGATGCCGGTGACCTTCCGGTCGACCAGCGCGTCCGTGCACTCCTTCGAGGCGGCCAGGTGCAGGTAGGTGAAGAGGACCTGCCCCTCGCGCATCCGGTGGTACTCCTCGGCGATCGGCTCCTTGACCTTGAGCACCAGCTCTGCGGTGTCCCACACCTCGTCGGCGGTGGCCAGGATCTTCGCGCCGGCGGCGGCGAACTCCTCGTCGGTGATGCTGGAGCCGACGCCCGCGCCGGACTCGACGAAGACCTGGTGGCCGCTGCGGGTGAACTCGTTGACGCCCGCCGGCGTGATCGCCACGCGGTACTCGTGGTTCTTGACCTCGCGTGGGATTCCGACCTTCACGATGCAGACACCTCTCTTCGGGGCTGAGTTCCCCCGACCGCTCGGCGCCACGACGGCCCCATTGCCGCCACGGTCCACCGGTCCCGCCGGCGGCAGTCTAGGCGCGTCCAACCCCGCGACGAGCCAGCACAGTGGCATCCGGTGCCCGGACGACCTGACGGAGTGTCAGGGCACGGACCGGGCCGGCGGTGGACGTCACCTCAGCCGTCAGGACAGTGTTCGCCCATTATCGTCCCATCTGCCGGGCGGCGGTACGGACAGCGGGCGAGTGGATCACTATTGTGTCCGCCCATGACCACTCCTGAATACCAGCCCGGGTACGCCCCGGGTTACTCCGACAAGAGCAAGGTCGTCGCGGGCATCCTCGGCATCCTGCTCGGCACCTTCGGTGCCGGTCGGTTCTACACCGGACACACCAAGATCGCCGTGCTCCAGCTCGTCGTGAGCCTGGTGACCTGTGGGGCCGGCGGCCTCTGGGGCCTCATCGACGGCATCCTGATCCTCGTCAACGGCGGCACGGACGCGCAGGGTCGCCCGCTGCGGGACTGACCTTCCGCTTGGACACCCAGAGGGGCCCCGCGGTTGACCGCGGGGCCCCCTCTGGCGCGTACTCGATGATCGGCTGGACCGAACTGCGGCGCTCAGCGCGGCAGCGGCGCCTCCGCCCGGCGCAGCGCCGCGAAGCCGGTGTCCCGGCCACGCGCCGCCGCGAGCAGCCCGGCCACCGCGGACGCGTTGGTGATCTCGCCGGCCAGGACCATGCCGACCGCCTCGTCGAGGTCGACGCGGACGACCTGGAGGTCGGCCTCCTCGTCGTGGCGCTCGTGCCGCTCGTCGGCCGGCACGTCGGCGAGGTCCCGAGCCAGGAAGACCCGGACGATCTCGTTGGTGAACCCGGGCGAGCTGTGCAGGTCGACCAGCACGTCGATCCGCCCGGCGGTCAGGTCGGCCTCCTCGGCCAGCTCCCGCAGCGCGGCGGCCGGCAACTCCTCGCCGGAGACGTCCATCAGCCCGGCCGGCAGCTCCCAGAGGTGCCGGCCCACCGGGTGCCGATACTGGCGGATCAGCACCACCTGACCGGCGTCGTCCAGGGCCACCACGGCCACCGCCCCGACGTGCCGGACCAGGTCGCGCAGCGCGGTCCCGCCGCCGGGCATGGTCACCTCCTCGGTGACCACGTCGAAGATCCGCCCGCGGTACCGCTCCTCGCGGGAACGGACCTCGTAGCGATGCTCGCTCACGCCGACGCCTTCGTGGCGGCGCCGTTGCGGGCCGCCTTGCGGGCCGACGGGGCCTCCGCGGCGGGATCGAGGTCGACCGGCAACTGGTCGGCCTGCGAGTACGCCACCGCGGCCTTGACGAACGACGCGAACAGCGGGTGCGGACGGGTCGGGCGGCTCTTGAGCTCCGGGTGCGCCTGCGTGGCCACGAAGAACGGGTGCAGCTCGCGGTCCAGCTCGATGAACTCGACCAGCCGGCCGTCCGGCGAGGTGCCGGAGATGTGCAGGCCCGCCTTGGTCAACGCGTCCCGGTAGGCGTTGTTGACCTCGTAGCGGTGCCGGTGCCGCTCGCTGATGTCGGTGCTGCCGTACGCCTCGGCGACGATCGAGCCCTCGGTCAACGTCGCCGGGTACGCCCCGAGCCGCATGGTGCCGCCCAGGTCGCCCTTGCCGGCGACGATGTCCTCCTGGTCGGCCATGGTGGCGATGACCGGGTGCGCGGCCTGCTCGTCGAACTCCAACGAGTTGGCGCCGTCCAGGCCGGCCAGGTGCCGGGCCACGTCGATCGTCATGCACTGCAGTCCGAGGCAGAGGCCGAGCAGGGGGATGCCGTTCTCCCGCGCGTACCGGGCCGTACCGATCTTGCCCTCGATGCCCCGGACGCCGAACCCGCCCGGGATGAGGATGCCGTCCACGCCGGCCAGGGCCGCCGCCGCGCCGGCCGGGGTGACGCACTCGTCGCTGGGCACCCACTTGAGCTGCACCCGGGACCGGTTACCGAAACCGGCCGCCCGGATCGCCTCGCTCACCGACAGGTACGCGTCGGGCAGGTCCACGTACTTGCCGACCACCGCGACGGTCACCGTGTGCCGCGGGCGGTGCACCCGCTCCAGCAGGTCGTCCCAGCTCGCCCAGTCCACGTCCCGGAACGAGAGCCCGAGCCGGCGCACCACGTACGCGTCGAGCCCCTCGCGGTGCAGCACCTTCGGGATGTCGTAGATGCTCGGGGCGTCCGGGGCGGCGACGACCGCCTCGGCGTCGACGTCGCAGTAGAGCGACAGCTTCTCCTTGAGCTTCACCGGGATCTCCCGGTCGCAGCGCAGCACGATGGCGTCCGGCTGGATACCGATGTTGCGCAGCTGGGCCACGGAGTGCTGGGTCGGCTTGGTCTTCAGCTCGCCCGACGGCGCCAGGTACGGCACCAGCGAGACGTGCAGGTAGAAACAGTTGTCCCGGCCCAGGTCGTGGCGGACCTGACGGATCGCCTCCAGGAACGGCAGCGACTCGATGTCGCCCACCGTGCCACCGACCTCGGTGATGACCACGTCGGGCAGGACGCCGTCCTCGTCCGGGTCGGCCATCGCCAGGATCCGCGACTTGATCTCGTTGGTGATGTGCGGGATGACCTGGACGGTGTCGCCCAGGTACTCGCCGCGCCGCTCCTTGGCGATCACGTCGGAGTAGATCTGCCCGGTGGTGACGTTCGCCTTGCCGGACAGCGCCCGGTCGAGGAAACGCTCGTAGTGCCCGACGTCGAGGTCGGTCTCGGCGCCGTCCTCGGTGACGAAGACCTCGCCGTGCTGGAACGGGTTCATCGTCCCCGGGTCAACGTTCAGGTAGGGGTCGAGCTTCTGCATCACGACGCGGAGCCCGCGCGCGGTCAACAGGTTGCCGAGGCTGGAGGCGGTGAGGCCCTTACCCAGCGAGGAGGCGACGCCCCCGGTGACGAAAATGTGCCTGGTCGTCCGTGCTGATGGGGCCAAGGCCTGCTCCCGTGTCGTCTGTCGCGGTCATGCAGACCGCCGTGCTCGATCAGCAAAGTGATCACGCGATCCACGGGATTCCACGGTAACACCTTCACGACGGGTACTCGCAGGCCGCACCCCGGGTGGGACCGGAACGGGCCACCCGGGCGGCGTCCGGCGGTCAGGAGGTGGCAACCTCGCTCGATGGCGCTGGCGTGTCCGTCGGACGCCGCTGCGCCGGAGCGGTGGCCGCAGCGCCCGCCGTCGGACCGTCCGACCGGCCGGGGCCGTCGGCCGCCGGCGAGCCCAGGTCCGGCCCCAGGACGACGGTACGGGGTGGCGCGGCGGGCGAACCGCCGACCGGCCGGGGGTGACCCGCTCCGAGCGGACCACCGCCGCCGGTCGGACCGTTCCCCCCACCGGCTGGCCCGTCGCCCCCGGAACCCGGATCGTCGTCGGCATCGTTCTCCCGCTCGCGGCCGGTGGCGGGGCGGGTCCGGTCGGCGGCGTGCCCGAGGACCCGCAGCGACGCCAGCGCCGCCAGCGGCACCACCAGGGCGGCCGCCGCGCCGGCCACGTCCAGTGCGGCACCGTCGAGCACACCGCCCAGCACCGCCGCGACCGCCGTGCCGGCGAACGCCGCCCGCACCGCCGGGTAGATGCCGAACAGCCGCATCAGTCCACCCCACGGCTGCAGCAGGGCGAACCACACCAGCAGCCCGCCGGCGAGCGCCAGCACCGTCAACGGGCTGTTCACCAACGTCTCGAAGTTCGCCGTGCTGGACCGGTGCACGGTGAAACCGCCGGTGCCGTCGCCGACCGCGGACAGGAACCGGCCGAGGCTCCCCCGCTCGGCCGGCAGCCGGCGCAGGTCCACGACGGCGAAGCCGATACCGACCGCCAGGGCGGCCATGGTGGCCCACGCCAGTCGACTGATGGTCAGCCAGCCACCGGCGCTGATCGCCGCCGCCACGCTCAGGCCGGCGGTCAGCGCGATCGCGCCGACCGGGTCGGCGCCGAGGTAGGGGCTGCCGGCCACCACCACGGCGAGGCCACCCACGGCGACCATCACGGCGGGCCGCCAGCGCCGGTGCACCCGCTGGGCGAGCCACCCGCCGGTCACCAGCGCGCCGGCGAGGAACACCCCCAGCGCGACCGTGCTCAGCCCGGCGTACCGGCCACCCTGCAACGCCGAGTAGCCGACCACGCCGTTGAGCTGGAGGCGGGCCCCGGTCAGCACGTCCACGCCGACGACCAGGGTCGTCAGGCCGGCCACCGCGCCGACCGGGCCGAGGGTCCTCGCGTACCCGGGGGCGAAGCGGACCGCGGCCGTGCCCCCCGCGACCAGCAGCGCGGTGACCCCGGCGAAGATCCACCCGGGGTGCCCGCCGCGCCACCAGGGGACGGCGTCGGCCAGCAACGCGGCCGGGACGGTCAACGCCGCCGCGACCAGCAGCAGCTCGACCACCGCCAGGACCCGGGCCGGGATCGGGGTCGGGCCGGTCGGGCCCGCGTGTGGCCGCGCGCGGCGCAGCAACGGCAGCACGGCCAGGGCCAGCAGCACCTGCGCCCCGGCGAGCAGGGCGAAGAACCCGCCGGAGACGGTCCGCTGGGCGGCCGCCTCCCGGTCGGCGTCCGCCGGGGCGTTGATCGCCTCCGTCAGGTCCGCCGGCCGACCACCGGTGCTGACCGCCGGCCGGCCGAGGAACAGCCGCTCCGGCATCGGCCGGCCCAGCGCGGCCAACGCCGTCGGCGCGAGGTCGACGAGCTGGAGGTAACCGTCACGGCCGGTGCTGGCCGAGGTCAGCCAGCCCCGCTCCCAACCCGGCCCGTCGGCGATCGCCACGTGCAGCCGCGACGGCCGCTCGGTGTCGGAGATGCCGGCGACCAGCACCAGCGACCGCGGCGGGCGGGCGGCCAGGACCCGGGCCAGTAGGGCGTCGGCGACCCGTGCCTCCTCGGCGCGCGCCGCCGGATCGCTCCCCTCGATCGTGCCGAGGTCGACGATGCTCAGGACACACGAGCCGAGCAGCCGACGCGGGTCGGCCGGCAGCCCCGCGGCGTACCTGTCGACCCGGCCGAACGGCCGCGCGGCGGCCACGGCGGCGCCCGGCCCCACGGCGACCGAGCAGCGCACCGACTCCGACAGCGACCCGGGCATCGTGCCCCACGGCAGCCGCTGCTGGTTGTACTGGACCACGCTCTCCTGGTCGGGCAGGTTCGCGCCGATCCCGTCCGGCTGCTCCACGGCCACCGAGGCCGGCGGGCAGCCGCCGTCCGGGCGGGCGCCGTTCCAGCCGGCGAAACTGCCCGCGCCGAGCGTCAACCAGCCGTCCACCGGGCAGGTGGGCCGGTGCGCGGACCGCACCGACAGCGAGCCGATCGAACCTTCCTGGGCCATCCGCCACAGTGTCGGCGTGCGCTGCTGGTCGACGTCCTCCCAGCGCAGCCCCGCGACACCGGCGAGCACCACGAAGTCGGCGGTGCGCTGCGGCGTGCCCTGCGGTGGCCGGACGGCCAGCGCGGCGACGCCCAACGCCACCACGAGCACGGTCAACAGGGCCGGGGCCAGTCGACGCACCATCAGCGGTGTCCCGTCAGGGGCGCGTCGGAGCCGGGCGCCGCCGGGTGGGCGGCCAGTTCGGCGTAGACCGCCGCCAGCACGGCGACCGTGTCCGCCTCGGTGGGCCACGTCGCCGCCCGTTCGGCGCCGCGCCGACCCAGATCGGTCCGGGCCGTCGGGTCGTCCAGCAGCGCGCGCACCGCCGCGTCGACCGCGTCCACGTCGACCGAGGGGACCAGCGCGGCGGCGTCACCGACCAGCTCCGGCAGGCCGCCCACCGCCGTCGTCACCAACGGCACGCCGGCCCGCATCGCCTCCTGGGCGAACAACTGCCGCGCCTCCCAGTCGCTGGTGACCACCGCGAGGTCGGCGCCGGCGAGCAGGTCGGCCACATCGGTACGGTGCCCCAGCAGGGTCACCGGAGCGCGGGCCGCCGAGATCCGCGCGGCCAACGACAGGTACGCCGGGCCGCTTCCGGCGATCACCACGACCGGCGGTGGGGTACGCGTCCGCCAGCGGGCCGCCGCGTCGACCAGCACGTCGTAGCGCTTCTGCGGGTGCAGCCGCCCCACCGAGAGGATGAGCGGCTGCTCCGGTCCCACGCCGAACTCGGCGCGGACGGCGGCGCGACGCCGACGCGGCGCGGCCAGCGTCGGGGCGGCGACCGGGGCGAGCCGCGCGTCGGCGGCGCCCAGCGCGGTGGCCCGCCCGACCAGGTCGGACGACGCCCCCAGCGCCACCCGGGCCCCCCGGGCGACCACCCGCTCGACGAGCCGGGACACCCCGCCGCGCAATCCGCCCGCGAGGACGGCGTTGTGCCAGGTCACCACGAGCGGGGCGGTCGGCCGGGCCAGTACGGCGACGAGACCGGCGCGCAGACCGTGCGCGTGCAGCACGTCGACCCGGGCCGTGGCGAGCACCCGCCGCAGGGCGAGCACCGCCCGCGCGTCGGCCGGGGTCGGGCTGGCCGGGATCTCCACCGGTTCGAAACGCGCGCCGACGCCGGTGAAGTCGAACTGCTCCTGCGTCGCCGCCGGCCCGCAGACCAGCACCGTCGCGCCGGACGCGACGAGCCCCCGTGCCACCGAACGGACGTGCTGGCCGACCCCACCGGTGCTGGACGCCAGCACCAGCGCCACGGTGCCCGACCAGCCGTTGGTCTCCGTCATGCCGGCCACCGCCGGTTGGTGTTGACAACGCTCACCGAACCGCCGTCTCCTTCCCGTCGCCCCGCTCCGGGGGCACCGCGCCCGGCGTGGGCGTGCCGGCCCGGCCCCGCTGGCCCCGCCGGAGGCGGCGAGCCACCCCGGTCAGTAGCGGCCGTACGTCCCGCCGGTCGACGAACCAGACCACGACGAGGAACACGACACCGACCAGAACCCCGGACAGCATGCCCTGACCGAGCGCCACGGCCGTCGTCGGGGTGCCGCCGTCCAGCCTGTCGAGCCAACGGCTCAGGCCCAGCCCGGCGAACGCGGCGAGGAGGCCGGCGAGGAGGCCGGCCGCCCCGGCGCGCGCCGCGCCGGCCAGCGCCGGTGTGCCGGCGGCCCGCGCCACCGCGACGACCAGCAGCGCGCCCAGCACCACCATGCCCACCGAGTTCGCGGACGTCACGGCGAGCACCCGGTCGGTCAACGGCAGGATCCGGCCGAGCGCCAGCACCGCGACCGGCACCACGAGGAAGCCGACGGCGGTCGCCACCGTCGCCGCCCGGGTCTGCCCCCGCGCGTAGAGCGCCCGGGTGAGGATCGCGAACAGGCCGTAGCCGACCAGGCCCGGGGCGTAACCGATGATCGCGGCGGCGGCGGCGGGCGCGGTGGACGCGGGGAAGAAGAAGTGCCCGATCGGCCCCGCGGTTCCGACCAGCGCGGCCGCGCCGAGGCAACTGAACAGCAGCACCCCGCGCACGGCCGGAGCGAGGGTCGCCCGGTAGGCGTCCTCGTCGCCGGCCGACCGCGCCGCCGCGAGGGTCGGGTAGGCCGCCACGGCCAGGGGCACCGCCAGCACCGCCCACGGCAGCAGGTAGACCGTCTGCGCCAGGTTGTAGACGCCGGGGTTGCTGCGCGCGCCCGCCGTCACCTGGTTCAGGCTGACGATCAGGGCGATCTGCTGCGTCGTGACGGTGACCGCGCCCGCCACCGCCAGCGCGCCGACCCGGGCCCGCGCGTCGACGGGGAACCCGAACCCGGGCCGTACCCCCAGCCGCAACCGACGGATCGGGATGAGCAGCGACAGCGACAGCACCACCACGCCGAGGGTCGTGCCGGCGGAGAGCAGCACCTCGCCGCCGGGACTCACCCCGGCGACCGTGGCATAGCGGCCCTGGGTGGCCGTGAACCCCAGGTAGACCACGATCACGGTGAGGCTGGACAGCAGCGGGGCGAGCACCGGCCAGGCGAAGCGGCGGTGCGCCTGGAGCACCCCGGTGAGCACGATGCCGACCCCGTACAGCGGTAGCTGCGGCGCGAAGACCCGCAGCATCCGTACGCCGCTGTGCTGCTGGGCGTCGGTGAGGTGGTGCCCCAGCGACCCGACTACCGGGCCGGCGAACAGCGCCACGAGCAGCGCGAGCGGCACCAGCAGCGCCACCGTCCAGGTCAGCAGCGCGCCGGTGGTCCGGGCGACCGTCGTCCGGTCGCCGGCCCCGACGGCGCCGGCCAGCAGCGGTACGACGAGGCTCGCCAGCGCGCCACCGGCGACGATCTCGAAGATGAAGTTCGGCACCGCGTTGGCCACCACGTAGGTGCCGCCGAGGTCGGTGTTCCCGAGGCTCCAGGTGAACAGGGCGGTGCGGCCGAAGCCGGCGAGCCGGCTGAGCACGGTGAGCACGGCGATGAGCGCGGCTGCCCCGGCCAGCCGGCCGGCGCCGGCGAGGGGGGCCGGTCTGGTCACGTCAGTCGGTGCGCCGGCCCAGGGCGTCGAGCTCCCGCAGGCCCGGGGTCCGCTGGATCACCGCCGTGAAGCTGACCTTCTCGCTGGCGGCGGTGAGCCCGGCCAGCACGGCGAGCAGGCCGGCCCGACCGAGCGGACCGGTGCGGGCGGCGAGCGCCACACCGAGCAGCGCGCCGAGCGCGTTCGCGCCGCTGTCGCCGACCATGACGTTCTCGGACAGGTCGTCGCCGAGCAGTCCGGCGGCGGCGCCGGCCGCGCCGGCGGCGATCCCGCCGTGCGGGCCGCCGGTCAGCGGCGCGCCCAGCAGCAGCCCGGACTTGATGGCCCGGCCGGGTCGCAGGTCGAGCAGGTTGAGCAGGTTGGCGGTGCCGGCGATCACGCCAGCGCCGAGCAGCACGTCCACTCCCCGGCCGAACGCGCCGTGGCGCTGCCGGCGCGGGTGCGCGGCGACGCGGGGGTCGGCGGCGAGCAGTGCGGCGGCGCCCAGCCCGGCCGCGCCCACCCCGACCACCTTGACGAGCCCGGCGGTGACCCGCCCCGCACGCAACGCGGCGAGGTGCCCGGCGAAGCCCTTGGCCGCCTTCTGCTCCGGTCGTGCCCCGACCACGTCGTCGTAGAGCCCGACACCACCGGCGCCGAGGCCGGCGACCAGGGCGGCGCCACCGGAGGCGGCACTCGTCGCGCCGAACGCGCCCGCGGCGGTCGCGCCGGCCGCGAGCGCCGGACCGGCGGCGAGGGTCACCGTACGGCCGCGGAAGTTGGTGCGCTCCAGCGCCGGCCCCACCGGGGCGGTCCGCACCTCGCGCAACGCGTACCGGGCGGCGGCCGCTCCGGCGGCGGCGACCAGCAGCCGTCCCAGCGTGTTCATGCCGGCACCTCGTCGATTACGGACACGGCGGTACGTCGTTCGCTCACTGGGGCAGTCTAGGCAGCAGGGACGCGGCGTTGTCGCCGACGCCGTACTGGCCGGCCTTCTTCTCGGTGAGCTGCTGTACCAGCGCCAGACTGGTGACCAGTTGCCCCTGGACGGTGTTGGCGTTGTCGACGGTCGAGATGGTCTGCGACAGCACCGGGTCGCCACGGACCACGGACACCACGTTGCCGCCGGCGGAGCCGTTGCCGCCCACCACGATCGCCCCGGTCCGGTCGAACTGCTCGGCGATCTTGACGACCGACTCGTCCCGCTTCTCGGAGTCCTTGTCGACATACGGCTGGCCGCTCACCACGACGACCGCCTCCGCCGGGCCGGTCACCTTGTTGTTGTCGGTGGTCAGGTAGCCGGCGTTGTTGTACGCGGCGAGCACCGCCCGCCGGTCGGCGTCGCTGACCGGCGCGGTGCCCTGGGCGCGGTCCAGCAGGACGCTGGCCAGCAGCGCGCTGGAGGTCTCCACGCCGTGCCCGTTGCCGGGCAGGCCGGTGGTCTGCGCGGTGGGCCGGGCGGCGGTGACGGCCAACTCCAGCAGGTTGGAGTTGTTGTCCGGGTTGATGAACTTGTCCTGCAGGTCGACCCGACCGGTGATGGTGGCGCCGGCCTGCTGCAGCTTCTTGAGCACACCCTCGGTGTGGTCACGCCCGTTCGGCAGGCTGAGCACCACCACCCGGCGTCCGGTGAGGGTGCCCGGCAGGACCACCTGGGACATCTCCTCGGCGAACTCCTCTTCCAGACCGAGCTGCTTCTCCATGTTGGCGACCTGCTGACGCCACTGCTGGTTGTCCTTGCGCAACCCGGTGACCTGCTGCTTGAGCGAGTCGGCGACCGGGCCGTTGAGGGCGGCGGTGCCGACCACCAGGCCGATCGCCAGAGCCAGGAAGACCGCGGTGAGGGACACCACGTGGTAGCGGAAGTTGATCACGCTTGCAGCCTCTTGATCGCTCGGGAACTAGAAGAGCCGGTACAGCTGGAACACGAAATTGTCCCACCACTCGGCGACCACGCCCAGGTACGCCTTCCCGACGGTGGAGACCGCCACCGCGGAGGCCATCGCCGCGATCGCCGAGAGCACCAGCAGCAGCAACGACGAGCCGGAGATGCTCTGCCGGTAGAGCCGGCTCACACCCTTGGCGTCGACCAGCTTGCCGCCGACCTTCAGCCGGGTCAGGAACGTCGAGGCCATCCCGCCGCGCCCCTTGTCGAGGAACTCGACGAGGGTGGCGTGGGTGCCGACCGCGACCAGCAGGGAGGCGCCCTTCTCGTCGGCCAGCAGCATCGCCAGGTCCTCGCTGGTCGCCGCCGCCGGGAACGTGATGGCGGGGACGCCGAGCCCGTTGACCCGGGGCAGACCGGGCGCCCGACCGTCCGGGTAGGCGTGCACGATCACCTCGGCGCCGCAGCGCAGCACGTCGTCGGTGACCGAATCCATGTCCCCGATGATCATGTCAGGGGTGTACCCGGCCTCGACCAGCGCGTCCGCGCCGCCGTCCACGCCGATCAACACCGGCTTGAACTCCCGGATGTACGGGCGCAGCACGTCCAGGTCGGCCTTGTAGTCGTAGCCGCGCACCACGATCAGGCAGTGTCGGCCCTGGATCTGGGTCTGGATGTCCGGTACGCCCACGCCGTCGAGCAGCAGGTCGCGTTCCTGGCGCAGGTAGTCCATCGTGTTGGCGGCGAACGCCTCCAACTGCACCGACAGCCCCTCCCGGGCGTCGGACATCGCCTTGGCGACCGACTCGGCGTCCTGCAGGGTGCCGTGCGCCACCGGCTCCTCGCCCGCGAACACGGTGTTGCCCTCGACGCGTACCTGGTCACCCTCGCGGATGCGCTCGAAGACGCCCTCGCCGAGGTCGTCCAGCAGCGGGATCCCGGCGGCGATCAACACCTCCGGCCCGAGGTTGGGATAGCGGCCGGAGACCGACGGCTTGGCGTTGAGGACCGCGGCGACACCGACAGCGACCAACGAGTCGGCCGCCACCCGGTCCAGGTCGACGTGGTCGATGACCGCGATGTCACCGGGGCGAAGCCGGCCGACCAGGCGTTTCGTCCGGCGATCAAGGCGCGCGGTGCCGAGGACTCTGCCCGGTTCGGCATTCCGGTTCCGGCGCAACGTGGGTAGACGCATCGTGACCATCCTGGCATGTGAGGCAGGCTTTTCTGTCGCGACATGCCTGAGCAGGGCCGCCTACCCAGGGAAGCACACGCCGACGCGAGCCGGTGTGCTTGCGCCCACAATACGCGGCGTCACAACCGCCTTTCCTTCGCCGCGACGGCCAGAAGCTCCTCGGCGTGGGCGATACCCAGATCCGAATCGGGCAAACCGGCCAGCATGCGGGCCAGTTCCCGGGCGCGTTCGGTGTCCTCCACGACCCGTACACCGCTGGTCGTCACCGCGCCGCCGGTGTCCTTCGCGACCACGAGATGCCGGTCGGCGAACGCGGCCACCTGCGGCAGGTGTGTGACGACCAACACCTGGTGACTGCGGGCCAGCCGGGCCAGCCGCCGGCCGATCTCCACCGCGGCCTGACCGCCGACACCCGCGTCGACCTCGTCGAAGACGAGCGTGGGCGGCCCGCCGGAGCCGGCGAAGACCACCTCGATGGCGAGCATCACCCGGGACAGCTCACCGCCGGAGGCGCCGCGCTGCAACGGCAACGACGGCGCGCCCGGGTGGGCCAACAGCCGCAACTCCACCTCGTCGCCGCCGTCGGCCGCGACACCCACCTCGACGCCGTTGACCGTCAACGACGGCTCGGCCCGGCCCGCCGGTCGGGGCAGCACCGCCACCTCGATCCGCGCGTGCGGCATCGCCAGACCGGCCAACTCGACGGTGACCTGGTCGGCGAAGCGGACCGCCGCCTCCTGCCGGGACACCGACACCCGGGCAGCCAGGTCGGCCACCTCCGCGGCCAGCCGCTGCCCCTCCCGGTCCAGCTCGTCGAGCAGGTCGTCGGAGGTGTCCAGGTCGGACAGTCGGGTGCGGGCCCGCTCGGCCCACGCGACGACCCCGTCGACGTCGTCGGCGTACTTGCGGGTCAACGCGCGCAACGCGGCCCGCCGCTCGTAGACGTGCTGCAACCGGGCCGGGTCGGCATCCAGCGTCGCCAGGTACGCCGACAGCTCCGCCGACACGTCGGTGACCAGGGTGGCCGCCTCCTCCAGGCGGGCCGCCAGCTCGCCCAGCGCGGGATCGGTGCCGGCCTGCGCCTCCAGAGTGCGCCGGGCCGTGCCGAGCAGCGCCGCCGCGTCGGGCGTCTCGTCGGCCGCGTCCGCGCCGCCCGCCACGCACTGCTGGGCCAGCTGCGCGGCCGTCCGCAGACCCTCGGCGTGCTCCAGCCGCTGCGCCTCGGTCTTGAGCTCGTCGTCCTCGCCGGGCTGCGGGTCGACGCGGGTGATCTCGTCGAGGCCGAGCCGCAACAGGTCGGCCTCCTGGCTGCGCTCGCGGGCGTTGCGCCGCCGGTCGGCCAGGTCGTCGACGATCCGCCGCCAACCGGTGTACGCCTCGCGCAGCGCGTCGAGCAGCTTCTCGTGCGCCGGCCCGGCGAACCGGTCCAACGCGGCCCGCTGCTCGGCCGGACGCAGCAGGCGCAGCTGGTCGGACTGACCGTGCACGGCCACCGCCTGCTCGCCGACCTCGCCGAGCATCGACACGGGCATGCTCCGGCCACCCAGGTGGGCCCGCGAGCGGCCCTCCACGGTCACCGTACGACTCAGCAGCAGCGAGCCGTCCTCGTCGGGCTCGCCACCGGCGTCGCCGATCCGGGCGTGCACCGTGTCGGCGACGCGACCGGTGAGGCGCAGCCGCCCCTCGACCACGGCCCGGCCCGGCTGGGCACGCACCCGCCCGGCGTCGGCCCGGCCGCCGAAGAGCAGGCCGAGGCCGGTGACCACCATCGTCTTGCCGGCACCGGTCTCGCCGGTGATGACGTTCATGCCGCCGGTCAACGGCAGTGTGGTGTCCTCGATGACGCCGAGTCCGGTGATGCGCAGCTCTTCCAGCACAGCACCCGACAGTAGACGCGTGGGCCGACAGTTGACCAGCCGACGGGCCCCACGACCGGGCCGCGCTGCGGCCGTGACCTCGCCGACGTACAGTCTTGCCCCGTGTTGGACGTGATCGGCCTGACCCCCGCCGAGGAGGAGCTGTACCGCTGCCTGCTCCAGCTCACCACGGCTCGCGTCGACGAGCTGGCCGGCCGGCTGGGACGGCCCCGGGCGCAGGTCGTCGAGCAGATCGAGGCGTTACGGGCCAAGGGTCTCGTGCAGCCCACCGAGAACGACCCGGACGGCCCGCTGCGCCCGACCGCGCCGGACGTCGCCCTCGGCGCCACGTTGCTGCGCCGCCAGGAGGACCTGGAGGCCGCCCGCCGCCGGGTCACCCAACTGGCCGAGGAGTACCGCGCCGGCCTGCGCCGCCATCACGTCGACCACCTGGTCGAGGTGATCCGTGGCGGACGGACGCTCCGCGACCGACTGCGTGACCTGCAGAACTCGGCCCGCGAGGAGGTGCTGTGGTTCTGCCGCGCCAACCCCCTCGCGATGGCCGGCCCGGAGAACGTCGAGGAGTTCGACGCCCTCGCCCGTGGGGTGAGCTACCGCGCCATCTACGAGCGGGACCTGCTGCTGGAACCGGGCGCGCTGGCCGACCTGGCCAAGGGGGTCGCCGCCGGTGAGCAGGCCCGGGTGCTGGACCGCCTGCCGGTCCGACTGGCCATCGTGGACGGGCGCACCGCCATCTGCCCGCTGGTGCCCGACCGGTACGGCGGCGAGCCGAGCGCCGCGGTGATCGGTCGCAGTCAACTGCTCGACGCGCTGCTCGCCCTCTTCGAGAGTCACTGGCGGGTCGCCACCCGGCTGCGGCTCGACGATCCGCTGTCCGGCGCGACGTCCGAGCACCGCCGCGACACCGGCGACGACCGTCCGGCCGACGGCTACCGGCCCGACGCCGACGAGGCGCGACTGCTGTCGCTGTTCGTGGCCGGCGTACCGGACAAGTCCATCGCCTCCCAACTCGGGGTGAGTCGCCGGACGGTGCAGCGCCGCCTCGCCGACCTGATGGACGCCGCCGGTGTCGACACCCGTCCCGGGCTGGCGTTCCAGGTCGCCCGGCGCGGCTGGCTCTGACGACGCGGCCGGGCCCACCATCGACACGACGGTGGGCCCGGCCGGGTTCGGCGATCAGCGCAGCCCGTACGCCCGCAGCACCGTCTGGTCGACGGTGTTACCGGCCCGGTCGGCGGCGTGCACCCGCAGCGACACCGTTCCGCGTCCGGCCGGCACCGTCGCCGTGTAGCGGACGCCCGACCCGTGGGTCGGTACGGACCGCCAGGTGACGCCCTCGTCGAAGGAGACCTGCACGGTCACACTGGCGCCCTTCGCGGCGGACACCCCGGCGGGCTGGCGCAGGCTCAGCCCCACCTGGTGCGGGCGGTTGCCGGGCACGGTGCCGGACAGGTCGGCCGGCACCCGGTAGTCCACCTGCAGCAGCGACAGCGGCGTCGCCGCCGCACCCGCCGGGCGGGCCGAGGTGAACTGCCACGCCGTGTCCGTCCGGGTGCCGTAACGCCACCCGTCCGAGGCCCGCCGCGTCGTCATGTCGAGGCGGTAACGGGCCGCCGCGGCCGTGGTCGGCACCGGCGTCCAGCCGTCGGACAGGTCGGCGATCTGCCGCCCGTCCCGGCTGAGGCGGGCCTCGACGCTGTCCGACTCCTCGCTGTTGCCCGCCACGCTGTAGTGCCCGTCGGCGTCGACGAACTCGGGCACCCGCACGTCGAGGACGTCGCCCTTGCGCGTCGGCACCGGCGCGCCGGTCGCCGGCACGGCCGGACGGACCACCGGAGCGTGCCAGGACTCGGTCTCGCGGTCGTCGGCGGCGTACCGCCGGGGCTCCTGGGTGAGCCCGCCGGTCAACTGCCCCCACTGCATGAACATCTGCTTGTGCAGCACCCGGTGCTGCCACCAGTTGTCGCCGGCGCTGACGAACTCCTGCCGGGTGGTCCCGTTGTGGACCAGGCGCTGGTCGTCGTTCCAGGCGTACTCCTGCCACGGACGCCAACCGAACCGCTCCTCGGTGGCCCAGCCCGCGCCGGTGTCGCCGTACCGCGCGGTCACCTCGGCGGTGTTTCCCGCGGTGACCGTGTGCACGATGCGCTCCGGCACCCGCCCCTTCGACACCTGCCACACGTCGTACAGGTAGGGGCTGTCCACGGTCAGCGTGAGGTCCAGCGTCGCGCGACCCCGACGCGCCGCCGCGATGAGTCGCTGCCCGTCGTCGTACGCCACGACCATCGCCGGGACACCGAGCCGCTCCCCCTCGGGACGCCAGACCGTCCACGCGCTCTGATCCTCGGGGCGGACGATCAGGACCGCCGCCGCGCCGGCCGCCGCCGCCGCGGCCACCTGCTCCTCCTCGCTGCGGTTCTCATCGGTGGTGAGCAACGCCGCCGCGCCCCGCGCCCGGGTCAGCTCGGCGGGCGTGCCGGTGCCCGCCCAGACCAGCGGCAGCTTCCGTCGCCCGGTCGGCGCCGGGGACGAGCCCAGCAGGTTGATGTCCGACGGCGCGGACACACCGGTGACCGTGGCGTCCACCATGGGCGCGACGAGCTGCCAGCGGGAGGCGAACTCGAACTCACCCTGGCGCACCGGGCGGGTCGGCGTGACATTGACCTGCTGGACGGTGCTGTACGCCATAACGCCGTGGTCGATCTGCCGGCCGTTGCCCAACACCCGGTGCACGTAGAAGCTGAGGGTGGCCCGCTGCTCGCTGGGCTTCGGCGTCTCGACGCGTACCGGCGTACCCGTGCGGGCGTCGAGCACGACCGTCAGGTCCCGGTCGACGTTCAGCTCGGGTTCGATGGCCTGGGTCAACTGCTCGTCCAGGGGAACGCCGTGCTCCACCAGCGCGGTCAGCAGATAGCTGCCCTCCTCGACCCGCAGGGTGCCCTCGCCCGGCCACCAGCCCCAGTAGTCCGATTCGGGCTGCTCACCGAAGAGGGTCAGGGCGGGCGAGAGGGTCAGCTGACCCTGCCGGCCCAGCACCTTGATCGTGACGTCGTGCTGCGGTCCGCTGACGGTGAGGCCCACCGGCGTGCGCACGGCGACGCCGTCCGCGCCGGTCGCCACGAGAGCGCCCCCGTGCGGGCCCCGGGCCAGCTTCGCCGGGTCCGCCCGCAGCGGCACGGCCACGCTGCCGCCCGCCGGCACGGTCACCTCGCCCGCGCCGACGGCGACGCCGTCGGTCTCGGCCGCGCCGCTGTCCAGGTTGCGCAGCTCCAGGGCCAGGCGCAGGGTCCGCGCGACGGAGGTGCCATTGGTGTACGTCACACTGCGCTCGGCCACCGGTCCGCCGGTGGTGACCCGGCCGAAGTCGGCGGTGGCCGACGCGTACACCCGTTGGGTGAGCGCCCGCGCCACGTCGACCCGACCACCGCCCTGCTCGAAGACGGTCAGCTCCGGATTCGCCTTCGTGGTGCTGACCAGTGCGTCCTTGAGCGCGCCGGCCTTCCAGTCCGGGTGGTCCTGGGCGAGGATCGCCGCCGCGCCCGCCACGTGCGGGGTGGCCATGGACGTCCCGGACGCCGCCGTGTAGGCGTCGTCGACCGGCGTACCCATGGTGGTGCCGGCGGCCCGCGCGGCGACGATGCCCACGCCCGGCGCGGTGATCTCGGGCTTGATGCCGTTGTCGCCCACGCGCGGTCCCCGGCTGGAGAAGTCCGCCAGATTGTCGTCGCGGTCGACCGCGCCGACGGTGAGCGCCGCCGCGGCCGCGCCCGGCGCGTTGACGCTCCGCGCCTCGCCCGAGTTGCCGGCCGCGATCACGAACAGCGCGCCCGTCTCGGCGGTCAGGTCGTTCACCGCCTGGCTCATCGGGTCGGTGCCGTCGGTCGGACCGCCGCCGAGGCTCATGCTGACGACCTTCGCGCCGGAGTGGGCGGCCCACTCCATGCCGGCGATGATGGCCGAGTCGTAGCCGGCGCCGCCGTCGTCGAGCACCTTGCCGACCAGCAGCCGCGCGCCCGGGGCGACGCCCTTGCGCAGCCCCGCCGACGCCGCTCCGCTGCCCGCGATGGTGGCGGCGACGTGGGTGCCGTGGCCGTGGCCGTCACGGGCGCTGCCGCTGCCGGAGAAGTCCCGCTCCTCGGCGATCCGGCCGGCCAGGTCGGGGTGGGTGGCGTCGACACCGGTGTCGAGCACGGCCACCGTCACGCCGCTGCCGTCGCGGCCGGCCGCCCAGGCCGCCGGAGCGCCGATCTGCGGGACGCTGTGCTCCAACGTCGGGCGCACCCGACCGTCCAACCAGACGTGGGCGACGCCGCCGCCCAGCCGGGGCGCGGCGGTCGTGGTCCGGGTCGTCGGCGTGCCGGCGAGCGTGGTCCACAGGCCACCCAGGTCAGCCTTGTCGACCCGCAGCGCGGCCCCGTTGATGCTCGGCAGGGGCCGGGCGTCGGTGACGCCGCCGAGCGGCCGGACCCGGCCGGCGGACGGCTCCTGGTAGCGCACGATCAGCGGCAGCGCGCCCTGCGCGGCGTCGCCGTAGCCGTCGGCGGCCAACTCCTGCACGTCGAACAGGTTGGCGTCGAGGACACCGCTGGAGATGAAGGGAGCGACGTCGCTGGGCAGGACCCGCAGCCCGCCGTCGACCTCGAGGGTCTGGAAGATGATCCGCTCCCGCCCGGGTCCCGGGCGTACCGTGGCGGCGACCCGACCCGGCGCGGCCGGCGACAGTTCGACCTGGTCGCCGGTGATGAGGGTGATGCGGACGGGCGCGACGGCCGGGGCGGACGCGCCCAGGCTCGGGCCGGTGGGCCGGACGGGCGGCTCGGCGGAAGCCGGCGCGGCGAGGCCGACCACCAACGCGCCGACCGCGCCGGCGCTGAGCCAGCGGGGGGACCAGTGCATGCGATGCGCTCCTTCACTCCTTCGGGCCCGACATCCGTGGATGAGGACCGATGGGAGTCTGCGACGCAGCGCACAACCAGGTCACTAGCCTCTCGCCGCCGCAGCGGCGACATGTCGTCAGGTGGACAACCGCCGGACACCGACGGTGTGTGCCACCGTCACCGGCGGCTGCCCCGCCACCCGTGCACCGGCAGGCCGAACTTGGCGACCAGCCGGTCGGTGAACGGACGGGCACGCAGCCGCACGATGCGCACCGGCAGGGCTCCTCGACGCACCGTCACCCGGGCACCGGGCGGCAGGTCGTAGACCCGCCGGCCGTCGCAGGCGAGCACGGCGAGGGTCGTGAACGGGTCGACGGTGATGACGAACGTCGAGGTGGGGGCGGTGACCAGGGGCCGGCTGAACAACGCGTGCGCGCTGATCGGCACCAGCAGCAGGGCCTCCACCTCCGGCCAGACCACCGGACCGCCGCCGGAGAACGCGTACGCGGTGGAGCCGGTGGGGGTGGCGCAGACCACGCCGTCGCAGCCGTAGCGGGACAACGGGCGGCCGTCCACGTCGACGAGGAGTTCGAGCATCTGCGCCCGTTCGCCCTTCTCGACGCTGATCTCGTTGAGCGCCCACGACTCGATGGTCGGGCCACCGTCGAACTCGGCCGTGACGTCGAGCGTGAGCCGCTCGTGCACGGTGTAGTTGCGCTCGACGACGTCCCGGACCGCGTGGTCCAGATCGTTGATCTCCGCCTCGGCGAGGAAGCCCACCTTGCCGAGGTTGATGCCGAGCAGTGGCGCCTTCGCCGGGCGGGCCAACTCGGCCGCGCGCAGGAAGGTGCCGTCCCCGCCCAGCGCGAAGACGATCTCGGCGCCCTCGGCGGCCTCCGGACCGGTGACCGGAACCGTTCCGGGCAGGTCGAGGTCCTCGGCCTCCTCGGCGACCACCCGCACCTCGAAGCCCGCGGCGATGAGGTCGGCGGCGACCGACCGGGCGTGCTCGGTGCTGCGCCGACGACCGGTGTGGGTCACCAGCAGCGCCGTGCGGCTCATCGGACCGGCCGCCCGTCCGCGACCGCACGGCCCGACAGCCATGCCCCGGCACGCCCACGTGCCGTCGTGTGCCGCTCGCTGTACGCCTTCACCCCGCGACCTCCTCCGCCGCCACGCCCGGCACGTCGCCGGCCGTCGTCGTGCCGTCCGGCCCGGCGTCCACCACGGCCCGTACCCGCTGCGGGTCGGCCGCCGGCGCGCCCCGGCGCAACCATACGAAGAACTCGACGTTGCCGCTGGGCCCCGGCAGCGGGCTGGCCGCCACGTCCGCCAGGCCGAGGCCGAGCTGGGCCGCCGCCGCGGCCACGTCGAGCACCGCCTCGGCGCGCAACGCCGGGTCGCGGACCACGCCACCGGCCCCGACCCGTTCCTTGCCCACCTCGAACTGCGGCTTCACCATCAGGGCCAGGTCGCCGTCGTCGCGGGTGCAGCCGGCCAACGCGGGCAGCACCAGCCGCAACGAGATGAACGACAGGTCGGCCACCGTCAGGTCGACCGGCCCACCGATCGCGTCGGCGACGAGGGTACGGACGTTTGTGCGTTCCAGCACCCGGACGCGCTCGTCGGTCCGCAGGGACCAGGCGAGCTGCCCGTAGCCGACGTCCACGGCCACCACCTCGGCGGCGTCGGCGCGCAGCAGCACGTCGGTGAAGCCCCCGGTCGAGGCACCCGCGTCCAGGCAGCGCCGTCCGGCGACGCGCAGCCCGCCGAACGCGGCCAACGCACCGGCGAGCTTGTGCCCGCCCCGGGAGACGTACTCCTCGGTCGGGTCCTCGCCGGTGACCAGCAGCGGGTCGGCGGGGTCGACCATCGCGGCGGCCTTGCGCGCGGTCACTCCGCGCAGGTGGACCCGGCCGGCCTCGACCAGCGCGGCGGCCTGCTCACGTGAGCGGGCCAGCCCGCGACGGACGAGTTCGGCGTCCAGCCGGTTGCGACGTGCCATGGGTGTTTCTCCGGTCTGTCGGGCGGAGTCGCCCTGGTCAGGTCTGATCGATCGTGGCGAGGGTCTCGCGTAGCGTCTCGTAGGCCGCCTCGTACTGGGCGATCTGGTCGGCCGGGGCGAGCGCCGCCGCGTTGTCCATGGCCCGCACGGCCGCCCCGACCGCCGGGTGGCTCGCGGCGTCGTCGGCACCGGTCGCCAGGTCGGGCGGCGGGCCGGGGCGGGCGCCGACTGGCGGACCCGGCCGGGCCGCGAACGGGCCGGCCGGCGGCGGGCCGGGCCGGAAGCCCCCGGGTGGGCCCGGACGAACGCCGTCGGTCACGACCCACCATCCGGGCGGCGCTTACGGACGGCCTTCTTCGCCGGCATGTCCGCCGGAGTCGGCGTGTCGTCCTGGTCGGCTGACTGATCGTCGCCGGTCCGGCTGATCGTCGCGGGAGGCTTGCGGGCAATGGCCTTCTTCGCGACGGCCTTCTTCGCGATCGCCTTCTTCCCGACGGGCGCGGCGGCCTGCTGGGCGACGGGCGCTCCGGCGGGGCCGTCCGACGGCACCAGGCCGTCGCCGGGCTGCGCCGCTCGGGTCGGATCGGGCTGCGACGTGGACTTCGGCGCGGGCTCGGCGGCGGACGGACCGCTGGCCGTCGTCGCCGCGGGGGACTCGGTGGCCCGCGCCTCGCGCAGTTGCCGCTCCAGATCCCGTACCCGTCGGGTCAGCTCGGCCACCTCGTCGGCCGTCGCCAGACCGACCGCGCCGAGGGCCCGGTCGACCTCGAAGCGGACCAGCTTGGTCAACGACTCCCGGTTGGCGGCGCTGGTGCTGACCAACTCCTCGCCGAGCGCCTGCAGCTGGGCGGCGGTCGCCCCGCCCGTGCCGACGACACGACGCACCGCGTCCTGCGCCTTCTTCCGGGGCGCCTCCGCCAGGCCCAGGGCCAGTTCGAGGTAGGCGCGCCACGCGTCCTGCATGCCTTGGTCCTTCCATCAGGCGGGGTCTGCAGGTGTCACGCTACCGGGCACCCCGGACTGTCCCGTGCGGTACGGTGCCGGGGACGGCGTGGCGATCGGCGAGGGGGACATGTGGCCAGCGTGGACGAGTGCCGGCAGGCGTTGCAGGAGCTGGCCGCCCGGCTGGATCGCAACGCCGAGACGGTCCGTGAGCGTATCGACCTGGAGCGCACTCTGGCCTGCCGCATCACCGACCTGGACACGGCCTTTCACGGGCGGATCAGCGGTGGCCGGCTCGTCGAGCTGGCCGACGGCGACGACCCGAAGGCCAAGATCGCGCTGAGCACGTCCAGCGACGACCTGCTCGCCCTCGTCCGGGGCGATCTGGACGTCACCAAGGCGGTCACCTCCCGCCGGGTGTCGATCAAGGCCAACCCGTTCGACCTGATGAAGCTGCGCAAGCTCCTCTAGAGGTTCGCGCTCCCCCGGCCCGGGGTGGCGGTGGCTGGCCTCAGCCGTCAGCGCCGTCAGCCGGTTCCACGCCGCATGGACCGCCTGACGCGGCGGCTGGCCTCACGCGGTGGTCGGCCTCACGCGTCGGTGGGCAGCCCGAAACTTTTCAGGGCGGCAGCCGCGTCCGGGCCCGCCGGGCGGATCGCCGGCGTCGTCGGGGCCGCCCAGGCCGCCGCGCACAGGGCGGCCAGCGCGTCCAGCGCCCGGCCGTTACCCGCCAGCTCCAGCGTCCCGTCGCGGTCCGTGACGGACCAGCCGCCGGCGTCCGTCGGGCCCGGGACCCGCACCGCCGCCGCCGGGTCGAAGAGCCCCGCCAGGTCCCGCGCGACGTACGTGGGCCGCCGTCGTGGCTCGGCCGCGAGCAGCTCGGGTACGTCACTGACACCGGTGAGGACGAGCAGACTGTCCAGCCCCGCGCGGCGGGCGCCCTCGATGTCGGTGTCCAGCCGGTCTCCGACGACAAGTGCCTTCCCGCCGTCGCCGCGCCGGGCGGCGGTCTCGAACAGGGCCGACTCCGGCTTACCGACCACCAGGTCCGGATCCCGCTCCAACGCGGTCCGCAGCACCGCGACCAGTGACCCGTTGCCCGGCAGCGGGCCTCGGGCGCTCGGCAGCGTACGGTCGGTGTTGGTGGCGACCCAGATCGCGCCGGCCCGGACCGCGAGCGACGCCTCGGCCAACTCGGCCCAGCCGACCTGCGGGCCGTAGCCCTGCACCACCGCGGCCGGCTTCTCGTCGGCGCGAGCGACCGGGGTCAGTCCGACCGCCCGTAGCTCGGCGCGCAGCGCCTCCGCGCCGACCACCAGCACCCGAGCGCCGGCCGGCAGCCGGTCGCGGAGCAGCTCGGCCGCCGCCGCCGCGGAGGTGAGGACCTCCTCCGGCCGCGCCGGCACGCCCATCCCGGTCAGCAGGTCGGCGACGTCGCTGGAGCGACGTGAGGCGTTGTTGGTGGCGTACGCCACCGCCCGCCCCTCGGCGTGCAGTTGGGCCACCGCCTCGACGGCGCCGGGAATCGGCCGGTCGATCAGGTAGATCACACCGTCCAGGTCGAAGACGACCAGGCTGTACCCGTCGATCAGCCGCTTCCCGGCGTCCGCGTTCACCGCTGCGTCGACTCCGGCTCGTCGCCCCGGATGGGGGCGGTCTCGTCGCCGCTCACGACCCGGCCACCGTCGTCGGCGGGCGTGGTCAGAGCCGGGGAGGCGTTGTCCTTCTCCGGAGCGAGCAGGTCGTCGTCACCGTCGACGTCCTCGTCGTCACCGTCGACGTCCTCGACATCCACCCGGTCGGCGTCCGTCGCCAAGCGACCGGTGACGCCGTCCTCCTCGTCGTCGTCGAAGTCCTCGTCCTCGAAGTCCTCGTCGTCGTCGGGGTCGTCCTCGTCGTCGTCACCTGCGGTCAGGTCCGTGTCCGGCTGAGCCGGTACGGCGCCCGGCGTGCCCGGTCCGGCGGCGATCTCCTCGGTCTCGTCCTCCTCGTCGCCCTCGATGACGACGCCGTCGAGTTCGAGCAGCCGCTCCGCGGCGTCGGTCTCGCCCTCGGTGTCCACGTCGGCGGCACGGGAGAACCACTCGCGAGCCTCCTCACGCCGGCCCACCGCGAGCAGCGCGTCGGCATACGCGTACCGCAGTCGCGCCGTCCACGGCGCTGCCGTCTCGCTGGTCAGGTCGGGCACCTGGAGCATGGCGACCGCGGCGTCCTTCTGGCCGAGATCACCCCGCGCCCCGGCGGCGACGATCAGCAGCTCGATCGCGACGGCCTGGTCCAGCTTCTCCTGGTCGGCGCCCCGGTACAGGTCGATCGCCCGCTCCGGCCGGCCGAGCGCGCGCTCGCAGTCGGCGAGCACGGCGAGGTGACTCTGCAAACCGGTCATCCGGTGGTACGTCCGAAGCTCGGCGATCGCGGTCTGCCACTCCCCCGCGTGGTACGCGGCCAAGCCGACCGCCTCGCGGACAGCGGAGATCCGCGACGCCAGCCGCCGGGCGGCCAGCGCGTGGGCCAACGCCTCGGCCGGGTCCTCGTCGATCAGCTGACCGGTGGCGACCAGGTGTCGGGCCACGGTCTCGGCGACCGGCTTGTTCAGCGAGAGCAGCTCGGCACGGACATCCTTGTCGAGGTCGGTCGCGACGATGTCGTCCGGTAGGACCGGGGCCGCGCCGCGCCCACCCTCGGACGCCTCCGGGCCGGCCCCACGCTCGTCGCGGCGGTGGTCGTCCTCGCGACGCGGCCGGTCGTCGGCCCGGAAGCCGCCGTCACGGTCGCCACCGCGGTATCCACCCTCACGGGGAGCACCACCCTGCCGGCGGTCGCCACCTCGGAAACCGCCATCACGGTCGCCACCCCGGAAACCACCCTCGCGCGACGCGCCCGGACGCGGGGCGCCACGCTCACCGCCCCGGAAGCCACCGGAGTCACGGTCCCCGCCCCGGAAGCCACCCTCGCGGGGCGGACCGGAGCGACCACGGTCACCGCCACCCTGGTAGCCACCCTCACGACGGTCGCCACCACGGAAACCACCCTCGCGGTCACCGCTGCGGAAGCCACCTTCGCGCGGCCCGCCGGAGCGCGTCGCGTCGCGGAAACCACCCTCACGGCGCTCTCCACCACGGAAGCCGCCCTCACGGCGCTCGCCACCACGGAAGCCGCCCTCGCGGTCACCGCCCCGGAAGCCACCCTCACGGCGCTCTCCACCACGGGAACCACCGTCGCGGTCGCCGCCGCGGAAGCCACCCTCGCGGGGCGGACCGGAGCGACCACGGTCACCGCCGCCCTGGTAGCCACCCTCACGACGGTCCCCACCACGGAAGCCGCCCTCGCGGTCACCACCGCGGAAGCCACCTTCACGGCGCTCTCCACCACGGAAGCCGCCCTCGCGGTCGCCGCCGCGGAAGCCACCCTCACGGGACGGACCGGAGCGACCACGGTCACCGCCGCCCTGGTAGCCACCCTCGCGGTCGCCACCCCGGAAGCCACCTTCACGACGGTCGCCACCACGGAAACCACCGTCACGGTCACCGCCGCGGAAGCCACCCTCGCGGGGCGGACCGGAACGACCACGGTCACCGCCGCCCTGGTAGCCACCCTCGCGACGGTCCCCACCACGGAAACCACCCTCGCGGCCGCCACCCTCGCGGTCACCACCGCGGAAGCCACCCTCACGGGGCGGACCGGAACGACCACGGTCACCGCCGCCCTGGTAGCCACCCTCACGACGGTCGCCACCACGGAAACCACCCTCGCGGCCGCCACCCTCGCGGTCACCACCGCGGAAGCCACCCTCACGGGACGGACCGGAACGACCACGGTCACCGCCACCCTGGTAGCCACCCTCACGACGGTCCCCACCACGGAAACCACCCTCGCGGCCGCCACCCTCGCGGTCACCGCCCCGGAAGCCACCCTCACGGGACGGACCGGAACGACCACGGTCACCGCCACCCTGGTAACCGCCCTCACGACGGTCCCCACCACGGAAACCACCCTCACGACGCTCGCCACTGCGGGCACCGCCATCGCGGCCGCCGGTGTTGCCGCCACGGGCGCCGCCGGCGTTGTCACGGTCTCCCCGGTACGGGGGCCGGTCATCGCGGCGCGCTCCACGGTCGCGTCCACCGGGGCCGTCGGTGCGGTCCTCGTAACGACGGGGACGATCTCCGCCCTGCGGTCCTGAACTCACAGGTACATCCTTCCTGATTGCGCCACCAATGGCGCCACGCAGTCGAGGGCCGACCCTGATGGGGCGGCCCTCGACTGGAAGATTGTCCGGCGGTGTCCTACTCTCCCACACCCTCACGAGTGCAGTACCATCGGCGCTGGAGGGCTTAGCTTCCGGGTTCGGAATGTGACCGG